>CP116226.1:609640-1219281 GCA_038182865.1 Microbacterium enclense
CGTCCCAGAGGCCCACGTTGTACCGGTTGAGCGTGAGGTGCGCCCCGGGCCGGTCGGCGAGCGCCCGCGCCTCGTCGATGACCGCGCGGAGCCGATCGAACTCGGGCGTGTCCAGGCGCACGTACTCCCCGTCACGGAGGAACAGCACGCGGTCGCCGAGGGCGAGCGCGGTGTAGAGATCGGTGAAGTCGACCTCGGCCGCGCCCACGCTCACGCGAGCGTGGAGGTCGAACCAATCGCTGCCGTCGTCGTTCGCGGTGCTCAACTCGACGACGGGGGCTTCGGATGCCGCCCGGTAGCCCGGGGCCTCGCCTTTCACCTGCACACGGACGTGGTCGAGAGCCCGCAGACGCGGCAGCACCTCGACCGCGAGAAGAGCCGCGGCCGCGGGAGACAGGGGGCGCGGCGGCGTCGTGCCCGAGAGGAAGGGCTGAGGGAGGTCGATCCGCGTGTCGGCGGCGATGGCGCCCACTGCGGCCCACACGGTGCTCTCGTGCTCGTCATCGCGTCGCCCGCGCGTCGGCTCGCGATCCCACCTCGCCGCGACCGTCGCCGCGCCGTCGAGGTGCTCGACGATCAGCTCCAGCACCGGGCGCGGAGCAGGCGGCACCTCGACGGTTCCCCGCGGCGAGACCACCGGCGCCTCGAGCTGCAGACGCGGGAGGTACTCGTGCAGGAAGGTGTCGGAACCCGCCTCGTCGACCGTGAGGGCGGCAGGTCGCGCGAGCAGCCCGCGCACGGGCCCCGCCGCCGGCGCCGACAGTCGTGCGAGCGTGATGCGTTCGTCGTCGCCGTCGCGATCGGCGACGAAGGCCACCGCGACAGCGGGGTCGCCGACGACCCAGGAGGGCAGACCGACGACGTCGTCGTCGACTCCTTCGACGATCCCGCGGACGTGCAGGCTCGCCCCACGACGGTCCAGCGCGACAGCAGCCCTCGCCGACTCCGCGGGGATGTGCACCGGGTGGTGGGAGCCGGCCCCGGAGACGAGCGGAACCCCCGCGGCCTGCACGGCCTCGAGCTGCATCCAGAGCGAGTGCGGCGGAACGGCGGAAAGTGGCATCCACTCGTCGGCCAGGTAGGCCCCGGGGCCGGAGCGCCCCAGGCGACCGAGGCTGTCGAGGGCTGCGCGCGCCGTCGGGTCGGCCGGCAGAGCAGCGAGGGCCGACCACCCCGCGCGCCCCTTGATCCAGGTCCCGCGCGTACCGCGGACGCCGGGGCGGGCGGTGAGGGTCAGCGCCGTGCTGCGGCCGTGCCCGCCACCCCGGCGAATGGAGAAGAACAGACAGAGCTCGTAGGGCGACTCGTCGACGACGACGGGTGACGCGAGGAAGAGCTCGTCGAGGGACCGTTGCCATTCGGGACGCGGGGGCCGACCCGAGGAGATCATGCGGTCGAAGAGCACGAGAGCCGCCGCGCACGAGTGCTCGCACTCGGGCCCGCGCCCGCACGAGCACCACCCGGACAGGCGGGAGAGATCGGCGGGCACCCGCAGTTCGAGGTGCTCGTACCCGGCCGCCCCGAACGACTGCGCCGACACCACGAGGACCCCGCCGATCGACCGCGCCTCGCCGACCTCGACCGAGCCGTAGACGAGGAGCCGATCGGCGCGCGTCATGGCCGCCGGGGAGAACATCTCGCCGGCGATGCTGAGCGCTTCGGGGTCCATCTGCATCCCCTCATTCTCGTCGGCCCCTCCGACACGAGGACGACCGCGTGCCCCTCTCCGGGGACGGATCGGCGAGATCGCCCGCTGGGGAGGAGGGGCGAAAGTTAGGCTGGAACGGTGACCTCCCTCCACGACACGTCGGTGCGCGGCTTCGCCTCCGACAACTATTCCGGCATCCACCCCGACGTCCTCACCGCGATCTCCGCGGCCAACGAGGGGCATCAGGTCGCCTACGGCGAGGACGTCTACACGGCGCGCCTCCAGGAGCTGTTCGTCGGCCTGCTCGGCGAGGGCGTCGAAGCCTTCCCGGTGTTCAACGGAACGGGCGCGAACGTCGTCGGGCTGCAGTCGATGCTCCCGCGATGGGGCGCCGTGATCTCGGCATCCACCGCGCACATCAACGTCGACGAGGGGGGCGCTCCCGAGCGTGTCGGGGGGATCAAACTACTGACCGTCCCCACCGACGACGGCAAGCTCACCCCCGACCTCGTCGACCGGGAAGCGTGGGGGTGGGGAGACGAGCACCGTGCCCAGCCCCTCGTCGTGTCGATCACGCAGTCGACCGAGCTGGGCACGCTGTACTCCGTCGAGGAGATCCGCGCCCTCGCCGATCACGCGCACGGCCACGGTATGCGCCTGCACATGGACGGAGCCCGCATCTCGAACGCGGCGGCCGCCCTCGACGTGCCGCTACGGGACTTCACGCGCGACGCCGGCGTGGACGTGCTGAGTTTCGGCGGCACGAAGAACGGCGCGATGATCGGCGAGGCCATCGTCGTGCTCGACCCCGAGGCATCCACCGGCCTGACCTACCTGCGCAAGCTCGACATGCAGCTCTCGAGCAAGATGCGATTCATCTCGGCACAGTTGGTGGCGCTGCTCGAGAACGACCTGTGGCTCACCAACGCGCGCCACTCGAACGCGATGGCCCAGCGTCTGCGCGCCGGCGTCGAAGCGGGACTCGTCGACGGCTCGATCCGGGGCGTCGAGTTCACTCAGCCCACCCAGGCCAACGGCGTTTTCGCCATCCTTCCTCCCGGCGTCGCCGACCGTCTGCGGCAGAGTTTCCGCTTCTACGACTGGGACGAACTGCGTCGCGAAGTGCGCTGGATGTGCTCGTTCGACACCACGGAGGACGACATCGACGCGTTCCTCGCGGCGATCGCCCGCGAGACCGCGGTCTGAACGCACGCGCACCGCGAGCCCGCGGCATCCCTGATCCGGATGCCGCGGGCTCGGTCGTTCATGCCCCCGCGAGCCAGTCGCGGTAGGCGTCGAACGAGGTCGGGCGTCCGAGGAACGCCTCCACGAGGTCGGTGGCGTCGCGTGAGCCGCCGCGCTCGAGGATCTCGGTGCGGTAGCGGCGCGCGACGTCGGCGTCCATGAGGTCGGCGCCGAAGGCCGTGAGCAGATCCCGCGCGATCACCAGGCTCCACTGGTAGGTGTAGTAGCAGGCGCCGTACCCGGTGAGGTGCCCGAAGCCGGCGTACGAGTGCGAGCCGTCGAGAGGGGCGACCGGGCTCGCTCCGCGGTAGTACCCGTCCACGGCGGCCGCGAGGTCGGCGGGCCGGTCCACGTGCAGCCGGTACGAGGTGGTGGCGTGGCCGAGCTGCCGCGTGACCTCGAGCCCTCGCCCGAAGGCGTCGGCGGTGCGCATGCGCTCCACCAGATCCGCGGGAATCGGCTCGCCCGCATCGTTCACGGCGAAGGATGCCAGCACTCCGGCATCCCACGCCCACTCCTCGAGCAGCTGGCTGGGCGCCTCGACGAAGTCCCATTCGGTCGTGATGCCGGTGAACCGGGCCCACCGCTGGTGACCGCCCAGGATCTCGTGGATGAGGTGCCCGAACTCGTGGAAGAAGGTGACCACCTCGTCGTGCTCCAGCACGCCCCGCGAGAAGTTGCACAGCAGGACGCCCTCGGGGAGCGACCGCCCCGCGATGCCGGGGGCGAGTCCGAAGCATGCGGCGTGGTTGTACTTTCCGTTACGAGGGTGCAGATCGAGATGGATGCGGCCGAGCCGTTCGCCTCGGCGGGTCACGTCGAAGGTGACCACGTCGTCGTGCCATGAGGGAGCGTCGACCGGCACGTACGTCACGTCGAGCAGGCGCGCGGTGGTCTCCAGCACGCCGGCGAGCACGCGGTCGAATCGGAAGTACGAGCGCACGAGCTGCGCGTCGACGTCGTACTCCTCCCGTTTGAGCGTGCTGAGGAGGTACCAGAAGTCGGCGATCGTGACGGCCTGGGCCGTCGGATCGTCGCGACGCAACCGGTCGAGAACGCGCGCGTACTCGGCTGCGGCAGCCGGTGCAGCAGCTTCGGCCACCCGTGTCAGGAACGCGTCGACGGCGGCGCTGGACCCGATCATGCGGGTCTCGGTCTCGTAGTCCGCCCAGTCGCCGTAGCCGAGCAGCGCGGCACGCTCGGCTCGAACGGCGAGCAGCTCGGCGAGGACCGGCTCGTTCTCGGGCCACGCGAGGTCGTTGTACGCGGCGACGAGGGCGCGTCGAGTGTCGCGGTCCCGCGCATATTCCCGAACCGGCATGAGATCGGTGTACTCGGTCGTCAGCGTGACGAGACCATCGTCGTCGGCAGGATGGTCCGCGAGGAAGTCCGCGGGGAGACCGTCGAGCGCCGACGCCGGCACCCGGATCTCGCGCTTGCCCTCGCGGATGTTGCGCGAGAACGCCAGGGAGAGCTCGGTGTCGCGGTCGCTCAGAACACGCACGCGCTCACGCTTCTCGTCATCGAGGTCGACGCCGCCGCGACGGAAGTCGCGGCGGACGTGGGCGAGCAGGCGGCGCTCATCGTCGCCGAGGCCGGTCTCGTCGGCCTCCGCGAAGGCCTTCCACAGCTGACGATCGAGCAGGCGACGGGACTGCAGGGCCTCGAACTGCTGGACCTGCTCCTCGGCGAGGCGGCGGATCTCGGCATCCGGATGCGACTCGCTCAGGAGGTGGGCCTCGGACAGCGCCTCGGCGAAGGCGATGTCGGCGTCGTTCCACAGCTCCAGCCGCTCGGCGGTGGGCAGATCACCCGCGTCGGAGAGGCGCGCGTCGATCGTGTCGATGAGCGCGCGGCGGGTGGCCGGGCGGTCGGTGACGAAGCTCGTCCATCCGGCGGCGTCCGTGGGCAGCGGCAGCGGGGCAGGTGCGGTGATCGGCATCCTCCGACCCTAAACAGGGGGTCGGACACCGGCAACGATCAGCGCAGCGCACCCACCGACGCGAGCCCCTGGCGCACGAGAGTGCCGCGCCCACCCTCCATCTCGGCGGCGAGCGCGTCGGATGCGGCCTCCTGGGGTGACAACCACGTCACCTCCAGGGCGTCCTGTCGCGGTTCGCAGGTTCCGGTCACGGGCACGACGAAGGCGAGAGCGACGGCGTGCTGCCGATCGTCGTGGAACGCGCTCACCCCGGGAAGGGGGAAGTACTCGGCGACCGTGAACGGTGCGGGCTGCGGAGGAAGGAGAGGGAAGGCCATCGGACCGAGGTCGTTCTCGATGTGGCGGAAGAGCGCGTCACGGACGGTCTCGCCGTACCGGACGCGACCCGACACGAGCGTGCGCGTCATCTCGCCGAGAGGGGTCGCCCGCAGCAGGATCCCGACCTGGGTCACCATGCCCATCCCGTCGGTGCGCACCGGCAGCGCCTCGACGTACAGCATCGGGAGCCGCCGCCGCGCCTCGGCGAGCTCGACCTCACTGAGCCATCCCGGGTTGGTGTTCGGGCCGCTCGGGGCCCCCGTGAAGGGGCCGGACAGGGGCTCGCGCTCCTCGCCGTTGTCGCCGGGCTCGGGATCGGGTGTGCGGACAGGCATGCTCCCTGTATATCAACCGTGCGCTCCGGATGCCGCGTGTCCGGCGCGCAGCCGACCTCGATCTGCCCGCGATGGACGGGCCGACGGGCCGTGAGGATCGTCCGGCGGCGGAGGTCTTCGCCTCCCCGGGCTCCTCCGGCGCCCGATGTCGGAGGCCTTTGCCACAATGGCCGCATGAGCGCACCCCTCTCCCTCGATCCCTCGGTCGTACGCTGGTCGGTGCCCGCGGACGAGCGGGGAGACCGCCCGGTTCTCCTGCTCCTCCACGGCTACGGCTCCGACGAGCACGACCTCTTCGGGCTCGTGCCGTCCCTTCCCTCCGGTTTCGCGGTGGCCAGCCTCCGCGCGCCGCTCGTACCGCCGTGGCCGATGCCCGGGGCCTCGTGGTATCCCATCGAGGGGCTCGACGGGCGCGACCCCGGCGCCGTGACCCTCGCGGCGCGGTCCGTGCTGGCCTGGATTCAGGATGCCGTCGGCGACGCCCCCGTGGGACTCCTCGGCTTCTCCCAAGGCGGGGCGGTCGCCCTCCAGACGCTGCGGGTCGATCCGGACGCGGTGTCGTTCGCCATCGTCCTCGCCGGATACGCCGCCGGGGGCGAACTGCCCGGCGACGCGGTTCTCGCCGAGCGGCGTCCGCCCGTCTTCTGGGGACGCGGCGCCGCGGACGACGTCATCCCCGCGCACCTCGTCGACATGACGGCTCAATGGCTGCCCGCTCACAGCGACTTGAGTGGTCGGGTCTACCCGGGCCTCACGCACTCGATCTCCCAGGACGAGCTCGACGACGTGCGAGAGTTCCTCGACGCTCGTCTCGCCCATCACGAGAAGTCGACGGCGCCGTGAACCGAGAAGCTTTCGCGACGGCCGCGGATCGGCTATCGTAGGCAGCCCTGTCCCCGAGAACGAGGTCTCCTCCGGTGAAGAACGTCGACGCTTCCGCGCCCCTGTCCGCGCGCTGACCCGTCGACCCGCCGTTTTCTCGGCCGCCCTCCGCTGATGCGGACGGGTCCGGTGTCCGCGCATCCCGCGTTCCCGGAGTCCCGTCATGTCATCGCTCTCCCCCTCTCTCGTCTTCGACCGTGTCCGCCTCGTCTGGCCCGACGGAACCGTCGCCCTCGACGGCATCTCCGGCTCCCTCGGACGGGGGCGCACCGGGCTGGTCGGCCGCAACGGTGCCGGCAAGTCGACCCTGCTCCGCGTGGCTGCGGGCCTGATCGCCCCGACCTCCGGTCTCGTCACCGCCTCCGGCGAGGTGGCGATGCTGCCCCAGCGCCTCGCCGCCGATCCGCGACGCCCCGTCCCCTCGCTCCTCGGGGTGGCGGAGCCCCTCGCCGCGGTTCGCGCGATCGAGTCAGGGGACGTGGACGCGCGCCACTTCGACGCTGTCGGCGACGACTGGGACGTCGAGGCTCGTGCCCACGCGCTTCTCGCCCAAGCGGGGCTGCCGCCCGCGGCCCTCGACCGGACCGTCGGGGAGCTCTCCGGCGGCGAGGCGGTGCTGACCGCTCTCGTCGGACTCCGCGCCCGCGCGGCGGACATCACGCTGCTCGACGAACCGACGAACGACCTCGATCACGAGGCGCGCGCTCGGGTGGGTGATCTCGTGCAGACGTGGCCCGGCACCCTCGTGGTCGTCAGCCATGACATCGCTCTGCTGGAGCGCATGGATGCCACGGCCGAGCTGTACGGCCACACCCTGAGCGTCGTCGGCGGCCCGTACAGCGTCTGGCGGGCGCAGCGCGACGCGGAGCAGGAGGCCGCTCTCCGTGCCGAGCGGGATGCCGCGCAGACCCTTCGCCGGGAGCGACGTCAACGCATCGAGTCGTACGACAAACTCGCCACGCGATCGCGCGTCGCGCACAAGGCGCAGGTCGAGAAGCGCGTGCCCAAGATCATCGCGGGAGGGCGGGCGAACGCGGCGCAGGTGAGCGCGGGGCGCCTCAGCACCGAGATGCGCGGGAAGGAGGACGCCGCGCGCGCGGCGCTGAACGAGGCGGCGTCCCACGTGCGTGACGACGACGTGGTGCGCATCGACCTGCCCGATCCGCAGAACGCGGCCGGGCGGCGGATCCTGACGCTCGGCGACGCCGAGCACGAGTGGGTCGTCACCGGCCGCGAACGCGTCGCCCTGGTGGGACGGAACGGCACCGGGAAGACGACCCTGCTCGAGGGTCTCGTCCATCGTGCGGATCGGGTGGGAGCGGTCCACGCCCGAGCGAGCGTCGAGCACGTCGGCTACCTGCCGCAACGTCTCGACGGTCTCGACGACGCGGCATCCGTCCTCGACACCGTGTGCGCTGCGGCGCCGAGTGTGCCCGTCCCGCTCGTGCGGGATCGCCTCGCGCGCTTCCTCGTGCGCGGCGACGCGGTCGCTCGGCCCGTGGGCTCGCTGTCGGGCGGCGAGCGCTTCCGCGTCGCGCTCGCCCGCCTGCTGCTGGCCGATCCTCCCCCGCAGCTGCTCGTGCTCGACGAGCCGACGAACAACCTCGATCTCGACACGGTCGACCAGCTCGTCGCGGCGCTCCAGGCGTACCGCGGAGCGGTGCTCGTCGTCAGTCACGACGAGGCGTTCCTCACTCGTCTGGGACTCGACCTGCGGCTCGAGCTGGCGGACGGACGTCTGGCGGAGAGCTCGCCGTGAGCTCAGCAGGCCCCACCGCCGTCTCCGCCCCCACCGCCATCGCTGCAGCCGAAACCGCCCACGACCGCCGCACCCCCGTCGGCGCCGGCAGCGCCGCGCGCCATCGTCCCCGCGCGGAGCGAGAACACGGCGAAGCCACCGAAGAGAAGGGCCAGGATGCCGCCGATCGTGGCGCCCATGAGGAGATTCTGCGAACCGAGCCACAGGGCGGCGCCGATGGCGAGGCCCAGGAGGGCGGAGACGGACACGACCGCGACGGCGGCCCGCGGGGACGACGATGCGCTGTTCATGTCCCCACGGTAGGCAGCGCCGATCGGAGACGCCTCCGCCCTGAGGGGGAAGAGCACGCGCCGTTCCGCGACGGGCGAACGTCAACCCCGGCCCGATGTCGGAGGTCCGAGAGAGGATGTCGGCATGGCTGACGTCCTCGAGAGATTCGGTGCTGCGACGCAGGACTGGTTCCGTGGCGCGTTCTCCGCCCCGACCACCGCACAGAAGGGCGCGTGGGAGTCGGTGTCGTCGGGACGCAACGCTCTCGTGGTCGCCCCCACCGGTTCGGGGAAGACCCTGTCGGCCTTCCTCTTCGCGATCGACCGCATCTTCCGTGAGGAGGCCCCCGAGACTCCGGATGCCGAGACCCCGCGCCGCGGCAAGAAGGCGACCCCGAAGACCCCCGCGACGAACACCCGCGTCCTGTACATCTCGCCCCTGAAGGCGCTCGGCGTCGATGTGGAGCGCAACCTGCGCTCCCCGCTCGTGGGGATCGGGCAGTCGGCCCGACGCCTCGGCATCCGAGTTCCGGGAGTGAGTGTCGGCGTCCGCTCCGGTGACACGAGCTCCAGCGACCGCCGCAAGCTCGTCACCGATCCCCCCGACATCCTCATCACGACGCCCGAGTCGCTGTACCTCATGCTGACCAGCCAGGCCGCCGAGACGCTGCGGGGCGTGCACACGGTGATCATCGACGAGGTGCACGCAGTTGCGGCGACCAAGCGCGGCGCCCACCTCGCGGTCAGTCTCGAGCGCCTCGACGCGCTGCTGGACAAGCCCGCGCAACGCATCGGGCTCTCCGCGACCGTGCGCCCGATCGACGAGGTCGCTCGCTTCCTCGGCGGAGCGCAGCCCGTCGACATCGTGGCGCCGAAGGCGACGAAGGCGTTCGATCTCTCGGTCGTCGTTCCCGTCGAAGACATGCTGAATCCTCCCCCGCCGCCGGGGTCGCCCGCTCCCGATGAGGCGACCGACGGCGAATGGTTCTCCGAGCGCCCCGAGAGCACCGAGATGGCGGGGTCGGTGTGGCCGCACGTCGAAGAGGCGATCGTCGATCGCATCCTCGAACGCCGCTCCACGATCGTCTTCGCCAACTCGCGGCGCCTCGCCGAGCGCCTCACGGGTCGCCTCAACGAGATCTACGCCGAGCGGGTAGGGATCGACGTGCCCGAGCCGACGGTCCCGGCAGCCATGATGGCGCAGGCGGGGTCGTCGGCCGGTGTCTCCGCGATCCTCGCGAAAGCGCACCACGGTTCTGTCTCGAAGGAGCAACGCGCCCAGGTCGAAGACGAACTGAAGTCCGGAGCCCTCCGCTGTGTCGTGGCCACCAGCAGTCTCGAGCTCGGGATCGACATGGGCGCGGTCGACCTCGTCATCCAGGTCGAGGCTCCGCCGAGCGCGGCATCCGGACTCCAACGCGTCGGTCGCGCCGGTCACCAGGTCGGCGAGGTGAGCCGCGCGGCGCTGTTCCCCAAGCACCGCAGCGATGTGCTGCACACCGCCGTCGTCACCGAGCGCATGCTCGCCGGACGCATCGAGGCCATCGCGGTGCCGCAGAACCCGCTCGACATCCTCGCCCAGCAGACGGTCGCCGCGGCCGCCCTCCGCTCGATCGACGTCGAGGAGTGGTTCGACACGGTCAAGCGCAGTGCGCCGTTCCGCTCGCTCCCTCGCTCCGCCTACGAAGCAACGCTCGATCTGCTGGCCGGCCGCTATCCGTCCGACGAGTTCGCTGAGCTCCGCCCGCGCCTGGTCTGGGATCGCGACGCGGGCACGCTCACCGGGCGGCCGGGCGCGCAGCGCATCGCGGTGACCAGCGGCGGGACCATCCCCGACCGCGGGCTCTTCGGCGTGTTCGTCGCGGGCGAGTCGCAGAACGCCCGCGTGGGCGAACTCGACGAGGAGATGGTCTACGAATCCCGGGTCAACGACGTCTTCACGCTCGGCACCACGAGCTGGCGCATCGTCGAGATCACGCATGATCGCGTCAACGTCCTGCCCGCCTTCGGCCAGCCCGGCAAACTGCCGTTCTGGCACGGAGACGGCATCGGCCGTCCCGCCGAACTCGGCGAAGCGCTGGGCAAGTTCTCCCGCGATCTCGCCGGCGCCGATCAGGCCAAGGCCGAGGAGCGACTGCGCGAGTCGGGGCTCGACGACAACGCCATCACCAACCTCCTGTCGTACCTCGCCGAGCAGCGCGAGGCGACCGGGAGCCTCCCCACCGACCGCACGCTGACCGTCGAGCGCAGCCGCGACGAGGTCGGCGACTGGCGGATCATCCTGCACTCCCCCTACGGCATGCAGGTGCACTCCCCCTGGGCCCTCGCGGTCAACGCGCGCATCCGCGAGCGCCTCGGTGTCGAGGGAGCCGCCGTCGCGAGCGATGACGGGATCATCGCGCGGGTTCCGGATGCCGCGGCCGAGCCGCCGGGCGCCGACCTCTTCGTCTTCGAGCCCGACGAGCTCGAGCAGATCGTCACCGACGAGGTGGGGGGCTCCGCCCTGTTCGCCTCGCGCTTCCGCGAGTGCGCCGCGCGGGCGCTCCTGCTGCCGCGCCTCAATCCGAACCGCCGGTCGCCCCTGTGGCAGCAGCGCCAGCGGTCGGCCCAGCTCCTCGAGGTCGCCAAACGGCACCCGGCGTTCCCGATCATCCTCGAGACGCTGCGCGAGGTCCTGCAAGACGTCTACGACCTGCCCGCTCTCCTCCGCGTGACCCGCCAGATCGGTGAGCGCCGCATCCGGCTCGTCGAGATCACGACGTCGCAACCATCGCCGTACGCGCGCGACCTCCTCTTCGGGTACGTCGGGGCGTTCATGTACGAGGGCGACTCGCCGCTCGCCGAGCGGCGCGCGGCGGCCCTGTCGGTCGATCCGGCTCTGCTGAGCGAGCTGCTCGGCAAGGTCGAGATGCGCGAACTGCTCGACCCGGAGGTCATCGCGCAGTTCGAGCGCGAGGCCCAGCGCCTCGACCCCGACCGTCGAGCGCGAGGGGTCGAGGGCGTCGCCGACCTCCTGCGGATCCTGGGGCCGCTCGACGCGAGCGAGGTGGCTGCCCGGCTCGACGCCGAGGGCGACGCTCTCGTCGAAGCGGAGCAGCACCTGGCGACTCTCGTCGATGACCGCCGTGCCATCCGCGTCACCATCGCCGGCGTCGCGCGCGTCGCCGGCATCGAGGACGCCGGGCGGCTGCGCGATGCGCTCGGCGCCGCGCTGCCGGTCGGCATCCCGAATGCCTTCCTCGAACCCCTTGCCGATCCGCTCGGCGACCTCGTCGCGCGCTACGCCCGCACGCACGCGCCCTTCACGACCGACGCGGTCGCCGAGCGTCTCGGGGTGGGCGTCGCCGTCGCACGGTTGACCCTGCAGCGCCTCGAGTCGCAGGGGCGGCTCGCGAGCGGCTTCTTCCTCCCCGAGGCATCCGGCGGAGCGCGCGGCGACGACACCGAGTGGTGCGACGTCGAGGTGCTGCGGCGTCTGCGTATGCGGTCCTTGGCCGCCATCCGCGGGAGCGTCGAGCCGGTCCCTCCGTCGGCCTACGCCCGCTTCCTCCCCGTCTGGCAACACCTCGGGCGCCCGCTCGAGGGCATCGACGGCGTGCTCGCCGTGATCGAGCAACTCGCCGGAGTCCCGATCCCCGCGAGCGCGTGGGAGTCGCTCGTCCTGCCCTCGCGCGTCCGCGATTACAGGCCGGCGCTGCTCGACGAGCTGACCGCGACCGGAGAGGTGGTGTGGTCGGGTCACGGCACGCTTCCCGGGCGCGACGGGTGGATCGCGTTGCATCCCGCTGAGGCCGCGCCCTTCACGCTGCAAGATCCGGACGACCCCGACGATCCCTCCCCCGACTCCCTGGAGGCACGGATCCTCGCCGCGCTCGAGGGCGGCGGCGCCTACTTCGCCGGTCAGCTGAAGCAGCTGGCCGGGGCCGAGAACGAGCAGTCGGTCAACGACGCCCTCTGGGCCCTCACGTGGGCGGGGCGCGTCACGAACGACACCTTCGCTCCGGTGCGCACGCTCCTCAGCGGCGGCGGGCAGTCGCATCGCGTCGCCCGTCGCGCTCCCCGCGCCCGCATGTACCGCGGCGCGGCGATGCCGCGCGCGACGTCGGCTCCCCGCCCGCCGTCGTTGGGGGGCCGCTGGTCTCTCCTGCCCGAGCGAGAGGCGGATGCCGCCGCCCGCGCGACCGCGACGGCGAGCCTCCTGCTCGACCGGTACGGCGTCGTCACCCGTGGGGCTGTGCAGTCCGAAGGCGTTCCGGGCGGGTTCGCGCAGGTCTATCGCATCCTCGCCGGATTCGAGGAAGCGGGGCACTGCCGCCGGGGGTACGTGATCGAGAAGCTCGGTGCCGCGCAGTTCGCGGCGTCCGCGACCGTCGACCGGCTGCGCGAGTTCGCCGCCGTCCCCGATCCTCCTCCGCTGCGCGCCGTGACCCTCGCCGCGACCGACCCCGCCAATCCCTACGGCGCGGCGCTGGGGTGGCCCGCGATCGAGGGCGTCACCCACCGCCCCGGCCGCAAGGCCGGCGGTCTGGTGGTGCTCGTCGACGGAGAACTGACGCTGTACCTCGAACGCGGGGGCCGTACCGCCCTCGCCTTCACCGACGACGACGCGCGACTGGCGGCAGCCGCGACCGACCTCGCCGAGACGTCGAAACGCCGTCGACTCGAGACGCTGACGATCGAGCAGGTCAACGGCGAGTTCGTCTACGGCACCGCCGTCGGTCGGGCGTTGCGCACCGCGGGGTTCGTCGAGTCGCCGAAGGGTCTGACCCTGCGCAAACTCACCGCCGGTGACACGCTTCGAGAGGCCGCCCGTGCCTGAGCACACTCCCTCGACCCCGCGCCACTCCCCGCTTCCCGCGCGCCGACCTGCGGCTCAGCAGGTTCGCCTCGCCCCGGCGCCCCCGCACCTCCGCCCGAAGGACGCCCGTGCCTGAGGGCGATACCGTCTACCGCGCGGCGGCCAAGCTCACCGCCGTCCTGACCGGCAAGGTCGTCACGCGTTTCGACATCCGCGTCCCCGGCAGCGCCACCGCAGACCTCCGCGGCGAGACGGTGCACGAGGTCGCCGCGCGCGGCAAGCACCTGCTCCACCGCATCGGCGGCTACACGCTGCATTCGCATCTGAAGATGGAGGGCCGCTGGGACGTCTATCGACCCGGAGAGCGCTGGCGCCGCCCCGCCTTCAAGGCGCGCGCGATCGTCGGGGTGGCCGGTGCGGATGCCGTCGGCTTCGACCTCGCGATGGTGGAAGTGCTGCGCACGGCCGACGAACACACGGTCATCGGCCACCTCGGTCCCGACCTGCTCGCCGACGACTGGGACGAGGCCGAGGCCGTCCGCCGCGTCGCCGCCGACACCCGCGAGGCCCACGTCGCACTCCTCGACCAGCGCAACGTGGCGGGCTTCGGCAACGTCTACGCGAACGAACTGCTGTTCGTGCGCGGCATCGCCCCCACGACGCCCGCGAACGAGATCGACGTCGCGGCGACCATCGCCCTGGGCGAACGCATGATCCGGGCGAACCTCCCCCGCCCCGAGCGCACCTTCACCGGCGACACCCGGCCGGGCCGCCGCTTCTGGGTGTACGGGCGCGAAGGGGCGCCGTGTCGTCGCTGCGGCACGCCCATCCGGGCGACCACCTTGGGCGCGACGGCGACGAGCGAGCGCAACGTGTACTGGTGTCCCACCTGCCAACCCGGGTGAGCCGTCCGGGGAGCATCGGGCTGTCCCACGGAACAGCGTCTCTTCCCTGCCGTCCTGTCAACCCGGCATCCGCTTCGAGGAGGACGTGCGAGAACAGGAGGACGCAACACCGTCGGGAGTTCTCGCCGCTCATTCTCTCGACGTCGAGCAAACCGATGGCGGCACGGGCGACGAAGAACCATGCGAGGGAATGAAGGTCATTCCTCACCCGTTGTCATACATGTCGGCTGAATCCGAGAGTCGACCGGAGGGGATCGTGGGTAAGAACTACATCGACATCGAGAACGACCACGGCGAGACGCTGCGTTATCGCAAGCACGTCAATGGTCGAGGACTCGTCGCGCACGGCGCGAAGGTCCACCCGTCGGCGCTGGTCGAGAACGGCGCCTACGTCGAACCCGGCGTCCAGATCGCCGCGGGTGTTCGTGTCGGACGCGGGGCGTGGATCGAGTCCGACGCCGTCATCGGCCCCGAGGCGCGCATCGAACCGCACGCGCACATCTGCGCCGGCGCCGTCATCGGCGCGGGAGCGCACATCGGCGTTCGCACGCAAGTGGGCCACAACGCCCGCGTCGCGGTGGGCTCGCTCATCGGCGACGACGAGATCATCAACGACGGTGAAGCCGTCGCGACCGATCAGCGGGGGCTGCGACTGGCCGCCTGATCCGGCCGTTCCGCTGGCTCCAATGACCCGCACGACTCCCCGGAGCGTGCGGGTTTTCGTTCGTCCCGGTGCGCGCACAGGCCGCGAGCCGTGCACGCGATCCGGCGCAGGGGCGGGTCAGGCCACGAGCGCCAGGATCAGTCCGATGAGGGGCAGTGTCCCCTGGATGCTCGCGGGCCGGAGGTACTTGCGACCCGACGTGACGAGCACGAGGGCGGCGGCGAGCATCGAGCCCAACGAGAACACCAGCAGCGTCCGGCCGGCGACGTCGCCCACGCCGTTCACGATCCAGAAGACGATGCCGGCGGTCGCACCGATCGCGAGGAACAGGTTGTAGAAGCCCTGGTTGTAGGCCATCGGCTTCGTCGCGTCGGCGGTCTGCTGGTCGGCGATCCCGAAGGTCTTCCACGTCTTCGGCTGGGTCCACCGCACGCTTTCGAGCACGAAGATGTAGACGTGCAGCAGCGCCGCGAGGCCCGCGAACACCAGCGCCAGGATGCCGATCATGCGCACAACGTTACTCCGCGGATAGCCTGGAACCATGGCCAACGGCAGCGGTTCCCGCGGACGCGGCTCCGGGGGCGGAGCGCGACGCCGCGGCGGCGCGCGCCCCGCCGCGGCGAAGCGTCCCGCGAAGCCGAAAGCCCCGGCTCCTCGTCCCGAGCCGCCGGAATCCCCGCGCCGTTTCGTGCTCGGCGCGGTGCCGGGTGCGACCCCGGGCAAGTGGATCGGTCTCTGGCGCGAGCGTATGCCGCACGTGACGCTCGAGCTTCGCGAGATCGACGTCGCCGGCCAACGGGCACACCTCGACGAGGTCGACGCCGCCCTCGTGCGGCTTCCCGTCGCGGCATCCGATGATCTTCACGTCATCCCCCTCTACGAAGAGCAGCCCGTCGTGGTGATGTCGGTGGACTCCCATCTGACGGCGGCCGACGAGCTGGATGCCGCCGATCTGGCGGGCGAGGTCGTGCTCGTCCCCGCCGACGACGTGCTCGCGACCCGGATCCCGGATACCGTCGCCCCGGCGTTCGCACCGCCCGCCGACACGGGCGAAGCCATCGCGACGGTCGCCGCAGGGGTCGGGGTGGTGATCGTCCCGATGTCGCTGGCGCGCGCTCACCAGCGACGCGACGTCGAGTACCGGGTCTTGCGTGATGGTCCGGTGTCGACGGTGGCGCTCGCGTGGCCTCGGGAGCGCACGACCCCCGACGTCGACACATTCGTGGGCATCGTGCGCGGACGCACGTCCCGCTCCTCCCGCTGAGGCGGCGCGTTCTGCGCCGTCTCCGTCCCTCGCAGGATCGTGCGCGCGATAGTGTGCGGACCACGCGCGCCGCACGAGCACGAAGGGAGAGACGGGATGCCACGACCCCTCGCGACCGCCCTGGCCACTGCCGCCGTAGCGCTCGCCTTTCTGGCAACGGGAGGCGCCGCCGTGGCCGATCCGACGACCCCACCCGCGACCGCGACGGACGTCTCGGCGGGGGTGACGCACGCGCAGAACCCGTCCGTGCCCGAGGGTGCGGTCTGGACCGAGCACTACGTCCCCACCAGCGTTCCCTCCCCCGACGGCGACCCGGTCGAGCTCCACGCCGACGTTCTGCGCCCCGCCGGCCTTCCGTCCGATGCGCGGACGCCCGTGATCCTGTCGGTCGGCCCCTACTTCTCGCACGCGGGAGCGGCATCGGATGAGAACCGTGCCGCCACCGGCCCGACCCTGCGCCACCGCGCTCTCCTCGACGAGGGCGGCGTCCTCGCCGCCGGCTACACGGTCGTGTTCGCCGACCTCCGCGGCTTCGGAGGCAGCTCCGGCTGCTTCGACTTCGGCGGTGCGGGCGACCAGGCCGACATCGGCGCCCTCGTCGAGTGGGCGGCATCCGCGGGGTGGTCCACGGGCCGAGTGGGCATGTACGGCAAATCGATGGATGCCACGACCGGCCTGATCGCCCTCGGTGAGCGCCCCGCGGGACTCTCGGCCGTCGTCGCCCAAGAGCCCGTCTGGGATCTCTACAGCTACCTGTACGAGAACGGCATCCCGGCGGAGAACAACCGCGCGACCGTCGAGGGGTACAACGCGATCGCCGCACTGCACGGTATCGACCACGAGGGAGTGGTCGACGGAGTCGTCATCGCCCCCGACACTCCGCGCTATCGCGAGAACGCGACGTACGACCAACGCCACCCCGCCTGCGCGAGCGGCATCCTGTCCGACACCCTCGCCGCGCAACGCTCGGCACCGTTCTGGAGCGCGCGTTCTCTCACGGCGCTCGCCCAGGACTCGACCGTGCCGCTGTTCCTCACTCAGGGATGGCTCGAGACCAACACCCGCCCCGACGGTATGGCGGACTTCCTGGGTGCCGTCGACGGTCCCGTCCGCGCGTGGGCGGGACCGTGGGATCACGTCGCCGGCAACGACGTCGACGCGTCCGGACGACGGCAGATGGGTCGGGCGGACTGGTTCGGCGAGGTCCGGGCATTCTTCGACGCCCACCTCCGGGATGGCCCGGTCTCGGAGCCGTCGTGGGCCGTTCAGGACAACACGGGTCGCTGGCGGGTCCAGCCGACCTGGCCGGGCGGCACGCGCGACGTCACGGCATCCCTCAATCCCGGACAGTACGTCGACGACGGTCGCGGCGCCGCGGGGCGGGACCCGGGCGACGACGGCGACGGGTCCCTCTTCGGCACCGCTCCGCGCGACGCGCAGAGCCTCGGCGGATCGCAGACCCTGTCCGCACCGGTGACGACGGCGACCCGCGTGAGCGGGGAGTCCCGGATCACCCTGCGGACGAGAGGGGCCGGTGTCGCGCACGCGAGACTGTGGGATGTGGGCACGGACGGCGTGCCCACCCTGATCGACGAAGAAGCCACCGTCGTGGACGCCTCGGGCTCGACGGACATGCGCGTGCGCGACGTGGACTGGACCCTCGAGCCCGGGCACGCGCTTCTCGTCTCGGTGGGGACGACCGACTCGCCCGCGTGGCTCCCGAAACCGAGCGGCGAGACGGTGACGGTCGAGGGCGGGACGATCACGGTCCCCCTCGGCTCCCCGGCCGACGACGTCGCGACGGAGGGCGACCCCGCGCCGTTCCTCACCGCGTATCTCGGGAACGCGCGGTGGCCGGTGCCCGTCGGCCCGCTCGCGGCGAGCTTCACCCTGGACCCTCCGAGCGCGACGACGACGCCGCCCCGCTTGGCCGAGTCGGGAAGCGTCTGGACTCCGGCCCTGGCACTCTGGGGCGCCGGAGCCCTCGCGGCGGGTGGGATTCTCGCCGCGACGCGGGCAGCCGTTCACCGACGACGCTCTCCGCGCTGAGCCGGTTCTCCGGGCGCCCCGACGCGTTCGTACTCCCGCTGGTCGACATCGGTTCACCCCTCGCGCGCCGAACAGTCACGGCCGGTCCGTAGGTTTCCTCCGTCTCACCTCGAGAGGCACGAGAGGAAAACCCCCATGCCATCCCCCACGATCTTCCGCGGTCGGCCCCTCGCCGGCCTCGCCCTCGCCGTCGTCAGCGCCCTCGCTCTCGCGGGCTGCGCGGGCGCGACCGCCGACGCCGACGCCGGCTCCTCCGCCGATGCCCAGACCGCCACGAGTCTCGCCGACATCGGAACGTTCGGCGACCTCGAGACCGCCGCGAAAGCCGAGGGACAGCTGAACGTCATCGCGCTCCCGCGCACCTGGGCCAACTACGGCGAGATCCTCGACCTGTTCGCCCAGCGCTACCCCGAGATCACGATCAACGAGCAGTCGCCCGACGTCTCCAGCGCCGAGGAGATCCAAGCCGCCAAGGCCAACGAAGGCCTCGACACCGCACCCGACGTCTTCGACCTGGGCCTGGCCGTCGCCCTGCAGAGCACCGATCACTTCGCCGCCTACAAGGTGCAGACCTTCGACAAGATCCCCGACGCGCTCAAGGAGCCCTCGGGCCTGTTCGTCGGTGACTACGGCGGATACATGTCGATCGGGTACGACTCCGCGCGCTTCCCCGAGCCCACCTCGCTCGACGACCTGCTGAAGCCGGCGTACAAGGGCGCGGTCGCCATCAACGGCGACCCCACCCAGGCGGGCTCCGCCTTCGCTGCCGTGGGCCTGGCCACCGTGCAGAGCAACGGCACCCTCGACGACTTCACGCCGGGCATCGACTTCTTCGGATCGCTGAATGCCGCGGGCAACTTCCTCAAGGTCGACCCCACGGATGCCACGATCGCCAGCGGCGAGACCCCGGTGGTGTTCGACTGGGACTACCTCAACGCCGTCCAGGCCTCGGCCGTGCCGACGTGGAAGACCGTCGTGCTCCCGGGCGTCGGCTACGCCGGGTACTACAACCAGGCGATCAACAAGGACGCTCCGCACCCCGCGGCCGCGCGACTGTGGCAGGAGTTCCTCTACAGCGACGAGGTGCAGAACCTGTGGCTGAAGGGCGGCGCGCGTCCGGCCCGGATGGAGGCCATGACCGCCGCGGGCACCATCGACACCGCTCTCGCCGCCGCTCTGCCGACGGCGCCGAGCGACACCGTCGTGCCGACCGAGACGCAGTCGACCGAGGCCGGCACCCTGCTCGGGCAGAAGTGGGCCACGGCGGTCCAGTGACCGTCCTCGATCGCGTGGTCGCCCCCGCGGTTCCGGAGCTTCCCGCTCCGGCACCGCGGGGTGCGGTGCGTCCGGGCTGGGCCTGGCTCGGGCTCACCCCGTTCGCCGCGTATGTCGTGCTGTTCCTCGCGCTCCCGACGGTCCTGGCGGTCGGGTCCGGGTTCGTCGACGGCGATGGTTCTCTCACGCTTGACAACGTCGCCGCTCTGGGCGACCCTCTCGTGCTCACCGCGTTCGGCAACTCCGCGATGGTCTCGCTCGTGACCGCCGCGATCGGCGCCGTCGTGGGGGCGCTGGTGTGCTGGGCGATGCTCGGACTCGCGGAGACCGGAATCGTGCGCACCGCGGTGGATGCGGCATCCGGAGTCCTGGCCCAGTTCGGCGGAGTGATGCTCGCCTTCGTGCTGATCGCGGCGATCGGGGCACAGGGCGTCGTCACGGTGCTGCTGCGGCAACTCACCGGGATCTCGCTCTACGACGGCGGCGTCTGGCTGTACGACCTGCCCGGTGTGGTGCTGGCCTACCTCATCTTCCAGATCCCGCTCATGATCATCACGTTCCTCCCCGCTCTCGCCGCGCTCAAGCCGCAGTGGGTCGAGGCGCACCTGACGCTGGGCGGCACCCCAGCCGGCTTCTGGCGGCACGTCGGGATACCGGTGCTCGCCCCGTCGTTCCTCGCGAGCCTGCTGCTCTTGTTCGCCAACGCGTTCTCGTCGTACGCGACCGCGGCCGCCCTCGCCAGCCAGGGGTCGCAGATCGTTCCCCTGCAGATCCGTACCGCGCTGACGAGCGAGACCGTCCTGGGCCGCGAGAATCTCGCCGGAGCCCTCGCCCTCGGCATGATCGTCGTCGTCGCCGTGGTGATGGGGCTGTATTCGCTCGTGCAGCGCCGCGCGGCCCGGTGGCAGTCGTGAACCCCCTCGCCCCGCCCCGGTGGGCTCGCTGGGTCATCGGCATCGTGGTCGGTCTCGTCTTCGCCGTTCCCTTCGCCGCGACCGTGCTGTTCACCCTCACGCCCCTCCCGGGTGGTTCGGGGCTGTCCCTCGACCGGTGGGGGGCGCTGTTCGACCCCGCCAATGCCGCGAAGTACCGGCCGCTGTGGACGGGGCTCGGCAACTCGCTGACGCTCGCGGCGGTCACCGTCCTGCTGGTGCTCGTTCTGTTCACCCCGACGATGGTGCTCGTCGCCCTCGCCTTCCCGCGTCTGCGCCGAGTGTTCGAGTTCGTCGCCCTCCTGCCGATCTCGCTCCCCGCCATCGTGCTCGTGGTGGGGCTCACGCCCCTGTACCTGCAGATCGGCCGCACCCTCGGCACCGGTGCGTGGACGCTCGCGTTCGCGTACGGCATCCTGGTCCTGCCTTTCGCCTACCGGTCGATCCAGGCCTCCATCGACGCGATCGACGTGAAGACGCTGTCGGAGGCGGCCCGCACCCTCGGCGCCGGCTGGACGAGCGTGCTGGTGCGCGTGATCGTCCCGAACCTCCGCCAGGGACTCCTCGCCGCAACGCTCATCTCGGTCGCGGTCGTCCTCGGTGAGTTCACGATCGCCTCGCTCCTGAACCGGCAGACGCTGCAGACGGCCCTGATCGTCGTCAACAAGCAAGACGGCTACGTCGCCGCCATCTTCACCCTGCTCGCCCTCGCCTTCGCGTTCGCGCTGCTGCTCGTCATCGGTCGCGTCGGACGCATCGGCGCCGGAAGGAAGACGTCATGACCCTCACCGACAGCCCCCTCGGCAGCGACGCTCGTCCGTCTCCGAGCGCCGGCGTCGAGTTCCGCGGTGTCGTGAAGGACTACGGCACGACGCGCGTGCTCCACGGGGTCGACCTCGACGTCGCACCAGGCGAGTTCGTCTCGCTGCTCGGGCCGTCCGGCTGCGGCAAGACCACCGCGCTGCGCGTCCTCGCGGGACTCGAGCGCGCCACCGCCGGCGAGGTGCACATCGGCGGCCGCGAGGTGTCGGGGGTGGCGACGAACAAGCGCGACATCGGCATGGTCTTCCAGTCGTACTCGCTCTTCCCGCACCTGCGCACGATCGACAACACCGCGTTCGGGCTGCGCCGACGCGGGGTGGGCACGGCCGAGGCGCGCCGCCGCGCCGGGGAGGCCCTCGATCTGGTCGGCCTCGGACACCTCGCCGATCGGTTCTCGCACCAGTTGTCCGGCGGGCAGCAGCAGCGCGTCGCCCTCGCGCGTGCCCTGGTCACCGAGCCCCGTGTCCTCCTGCTGGACGAGCCGCTCTCGGCCCTCGACGCGCAGGTGCGCGTGCAGCTGCGCGACGAGATCCGGCGCATCCAGCTGCGCCTCGGCACGACGACCGTCTTCGTCACGCACGACCAGGAGGAGGCCCTCGCCGTCTCCGACCGGGTCGCTGTCATGGACGCAGGTCGCATCCTGCAGGTCGGAAGCCCCGAAGACCTGTACCTGCGCCCCGCGTCTGCCGAGGTCGCCGCGTTCGTCGGGTCGTCGAGCCTCGTACCGGGCGAGGTGTCGGGCGAGCGCGTGACGGTGTGGGGCCAGGCCCTCCCCCTCGTCCTCCCCGCGGCCGACGGCACCTGTGAGGTGTTCGTGCGCCCCGAGAACCTGCGGATCGCGGACCCGGATGCCACCGGCATCGACGCCGTGGTCGAGCAGAGCACGTTTTTGGGCAGCGTGCGCCGTTCGACACTGCGCGTGGCAGACGGGAGCCTCGTGCGCGTCCAGCACGCGGCGGACGAGCGGCGGGAGCCGGGCGACCGCGTCCGGGTGCGCGTGAACGAGGTCGCGGTGCTCACGAGACCCCGTGCAGGTGTGTCGTCGTGCGTCGACCCCCGCTCTCACGAGCCGGGGCGCGCATAGAATCCCTGGGTGACCGCTCGCCTGCTCTACGTCTGCGCCCGCCCGCAGCGTGATGCCGCGGCGGCCGAATGGGCGTCGTTCCGCGACGGTCTCGGTGTCGCCGACGACGAGCTCGTCCATCACGATCTCGTGCGGAAGCCTCTCCCCGACGACCTCGATCGTTTCGCCGCCGTCGTGGTGGGTGGGAGCCCGTTCAACGTCACCGACACCGACAAGACCGACGAACAGCGCCGACTCGAGCGCGACCTCGAGCGCCTCGCGGCGACCGCCATCGAGGGCCGCACGAACGCGATGTTCACGTGCTTCGGCATCGGCGTCGTCACCCGCATGCTCGGTGGCGAGGTCACGCTGACCACCCCCGAGGGCACGGGTCCCGCCGAGATCACGCTGACCGAGGCGGGTCGCGGCGACGAGCTGTTCGGCATCCTGAGCCCGCGTTTCCAGGCGCTGACCGCGCACAAGGAGGGCACCGCGAGCGTTCCCCCGGGAGCGACCCTGCTCGCCGAGAACGACGCCTGCCCCGTACAGGCGTACCGCGCGGGGATCGGCCTCTGGGCGACGCAGTTCCACCCCGAGCCCACCGCCGAGGCGTTCGTCGCCCGCATGGAGGTGTACCGCGACGCGGGGTACTTCGACGCGGAGGCGTTCGACCAGGTCTCCGCGCACGTGCGTACGGTGTCGGTCGAGCAGCCGACGCTGCTGCTGCGCTCGTTCGCCGCGCGCGCCGTCGCCGCCTGACCTCGCGGCGCGCGCGCCGCCGCGGGGCCATCGCCCGCGCCACTCGTCATCGGGCGTGCCGTCCTGCGGAGTCGGTGCCCGACACGCCCCGCAGCGCTCTCCGCGCGCGGCCTGCCGCGCGGAGACTCCGCAGGACGGCACCCGCGGACCCGCCCCACGACAGACGAACCGGATGCCCCGATGTCAAGCCCGCGGACCGAATTTCGCTAGCTTATCTAGGCTTCTCGTCATGAACGCAACAACTCCCCGGCGGGGAAGCGACCTCGCCCGGCAAATCGTCGTCCTCTCCGCGGTGTCGTTCATGCTCATCGCGGCCGTGATCGGCGCCGGCGCGTTCGGGAACTCCGCGGTCCAGGACCAGCAGGGCGGGGCACTCGACACCGACGGTTCCTACCTCGCTCCCGCCGGCCCCGCCTTCTCGATCTGGTCGGTCATCTACCTGGGCCTCATCGCGTACGCGATCTGGCAGGCTCTTCCCCGCCGCCGCACAGACCCGCGTCAGCGTGCGCTCGGCTGGCTCGTCGCCCTCACGATGACCCTGAACGGCCTCTGGCTCGTGGCCGCGCGCTTCGGGACCCTCTTCCTCACCGTCGTCGTCATCGTCCTCCTGCTCGCCGCCCTCGGCTGGACGTTCCGCGTCGCCGTCGCCACCCGCGCGCCGCGCGGCGGCGTCGTCGATTCCGTGCTGATCGACGGCGTCACGGGCCTGCACCTCGGCTGGGTGACCCTCGCCACCGTCGCGAACATCGCCGCGTGGCTGACCACCGTCGTGCCCTCGAGCTGGGAACAAGCGGCGGATGCCATCGGCATCGGCGTGCTGGTGATCGTGGGCGTGATCGGCCTCGCCATCGCCTGGCGCAGCTCGTGGCGCGTCACCCCGGCCCTGGCACTCGCGTGGGGGCTGAGCTGGCTCGCGGTCGAGCGCTTCGGCGGTGAGCCGCGGAGCACCGGCATCGGCGTGATGGCGCTCATCGTGGCAGCCTTCGTGCTGCTGCCGCCGGTGATCGTCAGTGGCCTGCGGTTGGTGCGCCCGTCGGTCGACTGACGGCGCAGGGACCCGCGCCGTCGCCTATCAGCGCGACCTTCAAGCGACAACCCCAGGCAAACGACCCACGGCAAGCAACGCTCACTCGCCGCAGATCGTCGGCCTCACGCGCACCAAGCGACAACTCGAGGCAAACGGCCCGCGGCAAGCAACACTCACTCGCCGCAGATCGTCGGCCTCACGCGCACCAAGAGACAACTCGAGGCAAACGACCCGCGGCACGCAACGCTCACTCGCCGCAGATCGTCGCCCACCCGGATCAAGAGATCTCCCACCCGCCGCGGGTGGGACATGATGTGCGAGGAGCGGAGCGTTCCGCCGTCAGAGAGCGGGGCCCGCGATCGCGCTCGCGCCCGCCGGCACGGCGAGGTCGGTCCCGTCGAGCACCACGCCTTCGGCCGTCGCGAGCAGCACGCGAACACCGGGGACGACGGATGCCGTCGCCTCGGCATCCGAGAGGTTCACGACGACCACGAGGTCGCCGCGACGCAGCTCGTAGATGCGGCCCCCGATCGCCTCGCGCGCCGCGGCCGAGAGACCTTCGCGGGACGGGTCGGTGAGTTCGGGTCGCTCCCGGCGGAGCTTCGCGAGCTCGCGGTACAGCCCGAGCAGCTGAGCGTGATCACCTTCGCCGACCTCGTCCCAGTCGAGCTTCGAGTTCTCGAACGTCGAGGGGTCCTGCGGGTCAGGGACGGTGGACTCGTCCCATCCCATCTTCGCGAACTCGGCGATGCGTCCCTCGGCGGTGGCTTTGCCGAGTTCGGGCTCGGGGTGCGAGGTGAAGAACTGCCACGGGGTTGTCGCGCCCCACTCCTCGCCCATGAAGAGCATCGGGGTGCCGGGGGCGGTGAGGGTCAGCACGGCGGCTGCGGCGAGACGGTCGTAGCCGAGCGTCTGCGACAGCCGATCGCCCGCGGCGCGGTTGCCGATCTGGTCGTGATCCTGTGCGAAGGTCACCAGGCGCCAGTTGGGGACGTCATCCGGGATGGGCTTGCCGTGCTTCTCTTCGCGGAACGTGGAATAGGTGCCGTTGTGGAAGAACCCTTCCTCACTGACCTTGCGGAACGCGTCGAGGTCTTCGAAGTCCTCGTAGTACCCGATCGTCTCACCGGTCAGGGCGACGTGCGCGGTGTGGTGCCAGTCGTCCGACCACTGCGCCGTCAGGCCGTACCCACCGGCCTCTCGCGGGAGGATGAGCTTCGGGTCGTTCATGTCGCTCTCGGCGATGGTGGTGAGCGGGAGGCCGCGGTGCGCCGACAGGGCGTCGGTGCGCTCGGCGATCTCCTGGAGCAGGTGCGGGTCGCGGTGGTCGAGCAGCGCGTGCACGGCATCGAGACGGAGACCGTCGACGTGGTAGTCGCTCATCCACATCAACGCGTTCTCGACGATGTAGGCGCGCACCGCGTCTTCATCGAGGTTGACCGAGTCGCCCCAGGTGTTGCGGCTGCCCTCGCGGAGATACTCCCCGAACTCGGGCAGGTAGTTGCCCGAGGGCCCGAGGTGGTTGTAGACGACGTCCTGGATCACGGCCAGCCCCGCCGCGTGCGCGGCATCGACGAACCGCTGGTACGCCTCCGGGCCGCCGTAGGCCTCGTGCACGGTGTACCAGAGCACCCCGTCGTACCCCCAGTTCCAGGTTCCGTTGAACCCGTTGACCGGCAGCAGCTCGACGTGGGTCACGCCGAGGTCGACGAGGTGCTCGAGGCGCCCGATGGCGGCATCCAGTGTCCCCTCGGGGGTGAAGGTGCCGAGGTGCACCTCGTAGATGAGGCCTCCGGCGAGCTGCTTGCCCGTCCACGCGCCGTCGTTCCAGGTGTACACGGTCGGGTCGAACCACGCCGACGCCTCGTGCACGCCGCCCGGTTGACGTCGCGAGCGGGGGTCGGGTCGCAGGTCGTCGCCGTCGCCCAGGACGAAACCGTACCTCTCACCGTCGGCGAGGTCGACGGGTACCGTCCACCAGCCGTCGGCCGTCGACGACATCTCGATGTCTTCGACGACGGCATCCCCGCTGTCGTCGAGCCGGCGCAGCCGCACGCGCTCCGCCTTGGGGGCCCAAACGTCGATGCTCATGGGTGTTCCTTCGTGTGAGAGAGGTTCGGTGGCACGGGGGCGCTCGGCAGGGGCGCCCCGCGCGGCGGTCAGAGGATCAGCAGGGCTACCGGGTAGAAGGCCAGCAGATCCGCCAGCGGCACGGCGCCACCGGCGAACGTGCGTCCGGTCAGCACGTCGATGACGGGGGTGTCCGGCAGCAACACCACCGTGTCGCGCCACCCGCCCTCGGCCTCGAGGCTCACCGGCAGCCGGGTCGCCACGGCGAACACGCCTCCGCGATCGAAGGCGACGACATGATCGGATGCCGCACCCGCGGCCTCCAGCGGACGGTAGATGTCGAGCGGGTGATCAGCGCGCACGCGCAGCGCGCGCGAGGTCACGAGCAGCTTGGCGGCTCCCGTGGCATCCACCACCGGCGGCTGCGCCCCCGGGGCGTCGATCTCGGCGAGGAGGCGAGCCCGCTCGGCGAAGTCGACGGCGCGTCGGTTGTCGGGGTCGACGAGCGACTGCTCCCACAGCTCCGAGCCCTGGTACACGTCGGGAACCCCGGCGCCGAGGATCTGCAGGAGCTTGGCCGACAGCCCGTTCGACCAGCCGGCAGCCGAGATCTCGTCGACGAAGGCGCGCACGCGCTCCGCAGCGGGTCCCGTGGCCGCGTCGACGACGGCGTGCATGCGTTCCTCGAACGCCTCGTCCTGAACCCACCAGCCGGTGACCTCGCTCGCCTCACGCGCCGCTTTCTCGGCGTAGGCATGCAGGCGCTCGCGGTACTCCGACAAGCCGTGCCGAGTGGACGCCGACGCGGGCCAGGCCCCGACGATGGCCTGCCACAGGAGCGCATCGAAGGGTCCGTGGCCGGTGGAGGCGATGCCGCGCAGCTCGGTCAGCACGTCTTCCCAGCGTTCCGGGATCTCGGCCAGCACCGCGATGCGGGCGCGCGTGTCCTCGCCCCGCTTCGTGTCGTGCGTCGACAGTGTCGTCATGGCGGTCGGCCACGACGCGTGCCGAAGAGCCTGCGCCGTGTGGAACCCCGTCACGTCGAGCGAGAACTGCCCCGGGTCACCGCCCACCTCGGTGAGCGAGCCCAAGCGCGTGTAGCGGTAGAACGCGGTGTCCTCCACACCCTTGGCCATGACCGGGCCGGTGGTCTGCTGGAACCGCCACGCGATCTCGAGGTCGGTGTCGGCCAGGGCCGGCACGAGCTTCTCGATCACATCGCCCAGTTCCGGACGACGCACCTCCGCTTCGCCCGCCGCGGCGTCGAGGTGTGCGCGACCGGCGGGCAGGTAGGAGCGGTACACGGGGAAGCACGCGAGGACCTCGGCGAGCGCGTCCTGCAGCACCTCTGTCTCGAACTCGTCGCGCAGGGCGACGGGAAGCCCGCGCACGATGCGTCGGATCTCCGACACCTGGATCGAGTCGGCGATCTTGCGCTTGGTGTCGTGGATGAGGTCGTGCCACCCGGTCAGCGTCGGGAGGTCGCCCTCGGCGCGCAGCCGCGCGTCGAGTCCGTCGAGCGCCGCCTCCCCGGCGGGGTCGGTGAGCACGCGATCGATCTCGGCGAGCGCGTCGTACCCGGTCGTCCCCGCGGTCTTCCACCACGACGGCAAGGCTTCGCCGTGCTCGAGGATCTTCTCCACCAGCACATACCCCACCTCGCCCTCGCCCGCCTCCTCGAGCGCGACGGCGAGCCGGTCGAGGTATGCGCCGGGGTCGACGAGCCCGTCGGGGTGATCCACGCGCAGGCCGTCCGCGAGACCTTCACGCACCCAGCGCAGGATCTCGGCGTGCGTGGCGTCGAACACCTCGGGCAACTCGACGCGCACGCCCGCGAGGGTCGTCACGGCGAAGAAGCGGCGGTAGTTGAGATCGGCCGCCTCGTCTTGCCAGAAGCGCAGCTCGAAGTTCTGGGCGTCGAGCAACGCGCGGATGTCGGAGGTCCCCGTACCCGGGGCGACGGGGAACGCGTGGTCGTAGTACCGGATCAGCCCGTCCGGCGCGTCTTCGGCCGGGGTGGGATCGTACGAGATCTCGTCGAGCACGTCGGCGAGATCCGCACCGAGCACCGGAACGCGCACCTTGCCGCCGCCGAACTCCCAGTCGATGTCGAACGCCGTGGCGTGCCCGGAAGCGCGCCCCTGGCGCAGCACGTCCCACCACCACGCGTTCGCGCGCGGCTCCGAGACGCCCATGTGGTTCGGGACGATGTCGATCAGGATGCCGAGCTCCGCGGCGCGTGCCGCGGCGACGAACCGGTCGAGACCGGCGGCCCCGCCGCGTGCGGGGTCGACGCGCGAGACATCGACGACGTCGTAGCCGTGGTCGGAGCCGGGTGTGGCCTCGAGGATCGGCGAGAGGTACGCCCACGAGACCCCGAGGTCACGGAGGTATCCCGTGACCTCGGCGGCGTCGTCGAGGGTGAACGTTTCGCGGATCTGCAGGCGGTAGGTCGAAAGCGGATGCCGCATCTCGGTCAGAGCTCCGGCTTGGGCGCCTGGCCGGGCAGGTCGTCGACTCCGACCACCTGGATCTGCGCGGTGAGGGAGGCGGCGACCGAGTGGTCGACCTCGGGCTCGGGCAGGTGGTGCTCGCGCAGCACGATGAGCGACTTCGGCTCGAGCGGCAGCGTATCTCCCGGGCTCAACGGCTCGGTGTTCGCGCGCTCCCCCGCGGTGTCGACGTACACGTCCCACTCGGGGGCGTACTCGAAAGCGGGGAGGACGAAGTCGACCTTGTCGTCGCCCGCGTTGAAGAGCACGAGGAAGTGGTCGTCGCTGATCGCCTCACCGCGGCGATCGCGTTCGCGGATGCCCTGTCCGTTGAGGAAGACACCCACCGCGAGACCGAAGCCGTTGTCCCAGTCGTCGGGCTGCATGAGCGAGCCGTCGGGGCGGAGCCAGACGACGTCGGGGATCGGCGCCCCTTCCTCCATCTTCACCGGGCGCCCGTCGAAGAAGCGGCTGCGGCGGAAGGTGGGGTGCTGCTTGCGCAGACGGGCGAGGGCCGCGGTGAACTCGATGAGCGGGTGGTCGACGCTCGACCAGTCCACCCAGGTGATCTCGTTGTCCTGCGCGTACCCGTTGTTGTTGCCGCCCTGGGTGCGGCCGAGCTCGTCACCGTGCAACAGCATGGGCACGCCCTGGCTCAGCAGCAGCGTCGCGATGAAGTTGCGCTGCTGCTGCGCACGGCGCTTGAGCACGTCGGGGTCGTCGGTGGGGCCTTCGACGCCCATGTTGCTCGAGCGGTTGTGCGATTCGCCGTCGTTGTTGTCTTCGCCGTTCGCCTCGTTGTGCTTCTCGTTGTACGACACGAGGTCGCGGAGCGTGAAGCCGTCGTGGGCGGTGACGAAGTTGATGGATGCCACGGGGAAACGCCCCGAGTGCTCGTAGAGGTCGGCCGAGCCGGTCAGACGCGAGGCGAACTCACCGAGTGCCTGCGGCTCCCCGCGCCAGAAGTCACGGACGGTGTCGCGGTACTTGCCGTTCCACTCGGTCCACTGCGGCGGGAAGTTGCCGACCTGGTAGCCGCCCGGACCGACGTCCCACGGCTCCGCGATGAGCTTGACCTGCGAGACGATCGGGTCCTGCTGCACGAGCTCGAAGAAGGCCGCCAGGCGGTCGACCTCGTAGAACTCGCGGGCGAGGGTCGAGGCGAGGTCGAAGCGGAAACCGTCGACGTGCATCTCGAGCACCCAGTACCGCAGCGAGTCCATGATCAGCTGCAGCGTGTGGGGGTTGCCCACGTTCATGCTGTTGCCGGTGCCGGTGTAGTCGGTGTAGTACCGCTTGTCGGTGTCCTCGAGGCGGTAGTACGCCTCGTTGTCGATGCCGCGCATCGACAACGTCGGGCCCATGTGGTTGCCCTCGGCGGTGTGGTTGTAGACCACGTCGAGGATCACCTCGATGCCGGCCGCGTGCAGCGCCTTGACCATCGCCTTGAACTCCTGCACCTGCTGACCGTGGTCGCCGGTGGAGGAGTAGGTGTTCTGCGGGGCGAGGAAGGCGATCGTGTTGTAACCCCAGTAGTTCGACAGCCCCTTCTCTTCCAGCGTCGAGTCGTTGACGAACTGGTGGACCGGCATGAGCTCGATCGCGGTGACCCCGAGCTTGCGCAGGTGGTCGATGACGGCCGGATGGGCGATGCCGGCATAGGTGCCGCGCAGTTCCTCCGGCACGTCGGGGTGCAGCTGCGTGAGGCCCCGCACATGCGCCTCGTAGATGAAGGTCTCGGCGTACGGCGTCTTGGGCTGTCGATCGCCCGACCAATCGAAGAACGGGTTCACGACCACGCCCTTCATCATGTGCGCGGCGGAGTCCTCGTCATTGAACGAGTCGGGGTCGCCGAACTCATAGCTGAAGACGGGCTGACCCCAGTCGATCTGGCCTTCGACGGCCTTGGCGTAGGGGTCGAGCAGCAGCTTGCTCGGGTTGAACCGCTTGCCTTCGGCGGGCGCGTACTCGCCGTACACGCGGTAGCCGTAGCGCTGGCCGGGGAGGATGTTGGGCAGATAGGCGTGCCAGACGAACGCGTCGACGTCGATCAGCTCGAAACGCGTCTCCGTTCCGTCCTCATCGAAGAGGCAGAGTTCCACCCTCTCCGCCCCCTCGCTGAACAGGGCGAAATTCGTCCCGTTACCGTCGTAGGTGGCCCCGAGGGGATAGCTGGATCCTGGCCATAGCTGCTGCACGTCGCTCACGATAGACCAGCGTTGTTTCACGAACGGGGCGGGGTCATCGCTGTTGACACCCGACGCGGCTCCGACTAAGCGCGCTCGGGCGGGTGCTGCAGAAGCTCGACGCGCTCATCGAGGTAGCGCGCCAACGACATGTACCCTCCGGCCGCGCTCCAGCGGACCACCGCCTCTCCCCCGCGGACGGCGACCGGGGCGCTGCGCTCGTCGAGCGCGGACAGGTCGATCGGATGCCACTCGATGTGCACCGTCTCCCCCTCGGGAACACCTCCCCGCGCGGCCGCGGCGGCGAGCTCCGCCCGACGGCGCTGCGATTCGGCAGCGAACCCCCGCCGCACCTCGGCGCGCGAGCGCACGATGTCGCCCGTCGACAACACGGCGTCGTCGGTGAGCAGCAGCACCCCGAGGTGCCACGCGGTCCCCCGTGCCACGATGCGGGGGGCGCGCGGGATGCCGAGCATCCGGCGCCCCTCCTGCAGCTCGCCCAGTCTTTCGCGCGGCGCCTCCGCGAGACGTGCGCGGGCTGCGGCGAAGAGGGCGGTCGGCGTCTCGGCGCTCATGCGGTGGTTCCCTCCGTGCGGGCGGCCTCGGCGCGGTCGACGGTGCGCTGTGCGGATCTGGTGGCGGCGACGGCATCCTGCTTCTCACGCTCGCGCTCCTCGACGGCGCGATCGGCCTCTCCCGCCTCGGCCTCGGCCCGGGCGAGCTCGGCGCGCAGACCTTCCACCCGCTCGTGCGCCCGGTCCGCGCGCTCACGCGCCGTCGCCAGACGCTTCTCGGCGGCCCCGGCCTCACGCTCGGCCTCGAGCCGGGCCCGTTCCGCTTCGCGCACCGCGCGCTCGGCGGCCTTGCGCGCCCGGCGGGCGGCGAGATCGTCTCGCGGGGCCGCTGACGGCACGGCCTCCGGCAGGCTGCCCGCCACCGCGGAGCCCAGCGCGTCACCGTCGAGGTCGGCGAGGTCGATCGGCGAGACCAACCGACCGGTCAGCACGGCGGCGGCCGCGGCAGCATCGACGACGGCGGCGTTCACCGTCTTCTCCACGGCATCCGACATCGCGGCGCTCAACGGGGTCCCGGCGGATGCCGCGAGGTCGCCGGCGCGCCGCGCCAAGGCTGCCACCACCTGACGCCGCTGCTTGCCGAGGCGTGTGAGCTCCTCGGCATCCAGATCCTCCTGGGCCTCGCGCAGCGCGGCCGAGAGCTCGAGCGCCTCGCCGAGCTGCCCGTCGTGGAGGAGGAGGTTGACGGCCCACGCGGCGGCGGTGTGCTTGCGCAGCCGCGCGATGCGCCGGCCGAGGTCTCCCCCGGCCTCTCCGGCGCGCGCGTTCCGCTGCGCCGTGAAGGTCGCGGGCGGATGCCGGTAGAGCTCGGCGGCGACCTCGTCGAGGCGGGCATCGTCGGCGCTCATGGATCCATTGTGGCGCGAGGAGGACGCCGCGGGACCCGTCCCTCGCGCGTCACCCCGGCGAGGCGATGTCGCTGACGTCTGTTCCTGTCCCGATCACACGATTCGTGAACGGACTCGAACGACAGGGCCTACACCCCGCCCTGGACGTCGCGGTCCACGGTGGTGTCGATCGCCAGCAGGCCGAGCAGGTAGCGCTCGAACGCGGCGGCGTCGACGCTCTCGATCACCGTGGCGTTGGCGTCGAGACCATGGACGCCCCACGACATGGCCGAGTACCCCCGGGTGAGCTCGGAAGCCGTCTCGATCTGCACGTTGTAGCGAGCCGACGCGAGGACGAGCTCGGGGTGCAGGAGGACGGCCGCCGACAGCGAATCCGGGTGGGTGGCTCCCGGCAGGCCCACCGACTCGTCGAAATCCAGGGTGGCCTGGTTGACCCGGTGGAAGAAGCGTGCGAGGGGCGTGTCGATCTCCGCGATCCGCGCGTACGTCTCGCGGTCGAACACCGCATCGCGCACGGTGAGCGGCGCCCACGGGACGACGGTGATGTCGAATCCCGCCCCGAACACGATGCGCGCGGCCTCGGGGTCGACGTAGAAGTTGTACTCCGCGGCGGCCGTGATGTTGCCGCGCGCGTTGTTGGATCCGCCCATGATCACCAGGGACCGCACGCGGGTCGCGAACGAGGGATCGGTGAGCACGGCGAGCGCGATGTTGGTGAGGGGGCCGATCGCGACGACGTCGACCTCGCCGGGGTGCGCCGCCGTGAGGCGGAGGAGCGCGTCGACGGCGTGCTCGGGCGACGGCTCGCAGTCGGCGACGTCCATCGTCAACCCGCCGGCGCCGTCGCCGTGGACCTCCTCGGCGGAGACCCACTCGCGCATCATCGGTCGCGTGGCGCCGAGGTGGACGGGGACCTGACCGAGCCTGCCCGCGACGTTCAGCGTCAGGAACGCGTTGCGCACCTGCTGATCGAAGCCGATGTTGCCCGCCACCATGGTGATGGCCTCCAGCGTCGCCTCCGGGTCGAGGAGGCCGATCAGCAGAGCGACGCAGTCGTCGGCCGCGGTGTCGGTGTCGATGATGAGGTGGGGTGAGCGCACGGGTCGTCCTCGCGTGTCGAAGGCCCGCCCGGGAAGGGAACGGGACGTCGGTCGGAGCGTCACCGTCCCGCTCAGGGCCGGTCCCGCGTCGGCCTCCGCACGCCCATGATCGGCGATCGAGCCTCAGATGGCGACGACGCCGGGGCGCGAGCCGCGGATCTCGCGGTGGAGGCGCTCCATGCGCGTGTCCAGCTCGGCCGCGGTGTCGGCGGCGTCCTTCAACTGATCGAGCAGCTCCGCCGGCACGAGGCGGTCGTACTTGTAGTAGATCTTGTGCTCGAGGCTCGCCCAGAAGTCCATGGCGATCGTGCGGAACTGCACCTCGACCGGTACCTGCACCCGCCCCGTCGACAGGAAGACGGGAACCTCGACGATGACGTGGAGGCTCTTGTAGCCGTTGGCCTTGGGCGTCGCGATGTAGTCCTTCACGTCGCGCACGGTGATGTCATCCTGCTGGGTGAGCAGATCGGACAGGCGGTACGCGTCGTCGATGAAGCTGCACGTCACCCGGATGCCCGCGATGTCGGTGATGGCGGCGCGGATCGAGTCGAAGTCGGTGTCGATGCCTTTGCGGCGAACCTTGTCGACGAGGCTGTCGGGGGTCTTGACGCGGCTGGAGACGTGCTCGATCGGGTTGTAATCGTGCATCTCCTGAAACTCTTCGCGCAGGATCGCGATCTTCGTGTCGACCTCGGCGAGACCGAAGCGGTACTCCATCAGGAAGCGCTGGAACTCGTCACGCATGGCTCGCAATGCCGAACTCGACACCGTGATCTGCTGTTCGTCCAGCGGGTCGGCCATGGGGTCGACGGTAGCGAGCGCGTCTACGAAGCCGCTGTGAGGCTCACTCCCCGCGCGGCTTCGTCTCACGCGGGACGAGTTCACCGTCCACGACGTCGATGCCCACCAGTCCGTCGAACACGCTCGGCAGATCCGCGGAGTCGTCGGACGGTTCGATCGGAAACGGGGGATGACGGTCGTTCACGGCTCACTCCTTCCGTGGGGGTACGTCTACGGTGGCAGGAGCCGGTGGGCGTCACGGGTGGCTTGACACTCTGGGACACGCGTCGTATCGCCCGCGGAGCCGCCCGGTTAGTCTGGAGTCATGGGGACGATCTTTTACGGCAGCGGGACGACCGTTCACATCGAGGACCGCGCCCTCGCGCACCTGAAGGTCGTCATTTCCACCAAACTCCGCCGGGGTGAGAGCTTCACCCTGTCGTGGAGGCATCCCGACGACGAGCCCCGAGGCCGCAGCACGCTGTGGCTGCACCCCGCGATCCCGTTGCGTTTCGTCTTCGAGAGCGCCGAGCCCGCGAGACTCAGCCGGGAATGGATCGAGCGCCTTTCGGAGTCCGCGAACTCGTCCGGCGGGATCATGCTCGTCGCGGAAGACGTCACTCCCACGCACGACGCGTCGAGCGATACGACCGCCCGCTGACTCTCAGCCCTCTTCGGGGAGGCTGTCTTCGGAGGGCTCCGGCGTGATCGCGAGGCCGTTCGGGCCTGAGGCCGCGAGCATGAGGTCTTCGACCCACACACGATTGATCCGCGGCTGACGACTGCCGTAGAAGTGGAACTGGATCGGCACCGACGGGTGCATCCAGAAGCTGCGGCGCCCGCTGCCGTCGCCGACCTCGACGTCGAACATGAACGATTCCGAGCGACGCAACTTGTTCATCACGACGATGCGCAGGTGAGCCAGCGTGCGGTCATCGATATCGACGGCATTGGCCACGGTGTCGTAGATGAATCTGCCCATGGGGTTGAGCCTATCCGAGGAACACAGCTTCCCCGCTCGCCGCGTGCCACGGCTGCGGGGTCGGAGGCAACCCCCGGGACGAAGCCCGATCGACCCCACTACCGTTTCCGTGTGGGAACCCTCTACTACGGCGACGTCGCGACGCCGATCGACATGGAAGACCGCACGCTGGCGCACGTCAAGGTCGTCATCGCCACCAAACTCCGCCGCGGAGAGAGCTTCACGCTGTCGTGGACGCACGGTCCCGGCGAAGAGGTCGGACGCAGTACGGTCTGGCTCCACCCCTCCATCCCCCTGCGCTTCGTCTTCGACGAGCCGGAGCCGGCGCTGCTGAGCCGCGCATGGGTGGAAGAGCTGGCGAACTCGGCGAACTCGTCGGGGGGTCTGCTGATCGTCCCCGAGCCCGGGGTCGACGGTTCGAAGCCGTGAGCGGCGGGGCCTAGACCGTCGCTCCCGCGTCGGCCTGCTCGTCTTCGTCGGAGGAGGCGTGCGGGTCGACCTGATCGACCGCGTCCTGCAGGCGCCCCAGACAGGCGATGACGACGTCACACTCCTCGGGCGTCATGTCGGCCACGGCCGCCATCATGCGGCGGTGCATCGTGCCGAGGGTCGCGCGCACCTCTTCGTCGCTCGCGGCGGTCGCCACGATGCGGATGCTCCGGCGGTCGGTGGGGTGGGGCACGCGCGTGACGTGTCCCGACTTCTCGAGGCGATCGATGATCGCTGTCGTGGACGCCGTCGAGACGCCCAGATACCGCGTCAGCTCGGACGGTGAGACGTGACGGTCCTGCCCCGCGGCGCGGAGCAGATAGCGCAGGACGAGGAGGTCGTTCTCGCCCATCGACATCGCCTCGCGCGTCCGTCGGCGCATGGCGACCTCGGCGGCGCGGTACACGCGGAACGCCTGGAGGACCTCGACGGCGCGACGCCGCCGGTCCTCCTCGGTCGCGCCGTACCAGTAGCGCGACGACGGCGATCCGGTTTCCACTTCGGCATCCTATGACAGGCTCACCGCTCAGGCCCCTGCCGCTGCGCATCGCAGACGGGTAACATGGGAGATTACATCGGCTGTCTACTTGATAGGGAACGAAGAGACTAGCTCGTCGAGGATCTGCCGGGAGGTGACATGAGGCGTACAGCCACCGCTGACGACGTGGTGAAGGCCCTCAGCGACCTCACCGACTCGAGCGCGATCTCCGAGCGGGCGGCTCTGCACTCCCTCGGCATCGGTCCCAACGACGCGAAGGTGCTGCGGTTCCTCCTCGAGCGCAGCGAAGACGACGACCCCGTGACCCCCCGCATGCTCGCCGAGATGCTGGGGATCTCCTCGGCCGCGACCACCGCCCTCATCGACCGCCTCACGGAGGCGGGCTGGGTCGAACGTGAGCCGTACCCGGGCGATCGCCGCTCGATCGTCGTCCGGGCCACCATCGATCCCGAGTCGTCCGCGCGCCGCATCCTGTCGGTGCGTCGGGCCTCCGTCGCCGAGGCCGCTTCCCGGCTCGGCGCCGCCGAACGCCGGGTCGTGGCCGACTTCCTCGACGAGATCGCACGCGTCGAGAAGCAGCACGTCGACGGCATCAGCGTCGACGACGCGGCGTCCCGTTCGCACTGATCGCTCAGCCCGAACGGGACGCGGAGACGTCAGCTCGAGGAACGACCGGTCTCGGACTGCAGGCGGTCGATCTGCTCGGACGCCTCGGCCTTGGTGAGGTCGGCGGGGATCTCCTCCCCCGCCTCACGGGCGAGCGTGTCGAGGTAGCTGCGCTGCGGGGCTGTCATCGGCTCGTCGCCGGTGACCCAGTCCGACGGGTCTTTCTCGGCAGGGTTCTCGCCCTCGCGGACGGCACCCAGGGTTTCTTCTTCACGGGAGGAATCGCTCATGCGCCCGAGGCTAGGCGGGGTATCCGACACCCGCCCCGGGATTGACAGAGCCCCCAGCCGGGTACGGCATCCTGGATCGATGACGAAAGACCCGCCGCCCGCCGACGTCCACGTCGAGACGTACCGGCGCGGAGCTGCCCGCACGCGGGTGACGCGGGTGTCGACGGAAGCCGATTCTTCGCGCGCGTTCGTCCTGATCGCGGGGATCGGGGTGGCCTCGACCTACTTCGAGTTCCTCGCCCCTCTGCTGGCGGCCGAGGGCGAGGTCTATGCGCTCGATCTCCCGGGGTTCGGCGGGGTCCCGGCATCCGGAGAACAGCCGACGGCCGCGTTCTTCGCCGAGCAGGTCATGGGCGTGCTCGAGCACTACGGTCTCGAGGACCCGGTCCTCATCGGACACTCCATGGGGACGCAGGTGGTGACCGAGGTGCTCGCGCGCCGCCCCGACCTGTCGCACGCGGTCCTGGTGAGTCCTGTCGTCGACGAGGCCGAGGCCGGCGCCGTCGTCCAGGGCGTGCGGTTCGTGCAGTCGACGGTGCGCGAGTCCGTGCACATCGCCCTGCTCGCCGTGTCGGCGTACCTGCTGTGCGGGTTCCTCTACTTCTTCGAGGCTCTGCCGCACATGCTGCGCTACCGCATCTCGGATCGCATCGGCGAGGGTCATGCATCGCTCCTGCTCATCCGCGGCGAGTTCGACAGGCCCTCACCCCGCCGCCTGCATTCGCGGCTGGTCGCCCGCGCGCGAGCGGCGCGGAGATGGGAGATCGAGGGCGCCGCACACTGCGTCGTCAACAGCCACGCGGTCGGCGTCGCCCGCCTCACCCTGCGCCACGTGCGCGACGAGCTCGCCGCGAAGGGTCGGATGACGGCGTCCGAGGCCGCCGTCCCCCCGGCGCGCCACGCGGATCTGCGCATGGTGATCGGGGCGGTGGCGAATCGCGCGGCGGAATGGATCAGCGCCCTGCGTCAGGACGAGACGGGCGTCGAGCGCGCCAAGGCCCGCCACACGCGCGTGCTCTGGGAGGCGTACCGCCGCGGGTGAGGTACCGCGCACAGATCCGCTCGGCAACCCCCGCGACCGAATCCGGATCGGCGCCGACCATGGAAACGTGTCGATCCACCCCCGCCTGACCCGCTCATGAGGCTTCCCCCCTCGCTGGACCCGCGGCGGTGGTGGCGCGACGCCGTCACGGCCGACCGCCTGCTGCTCGCGGCCAAGACCGCGGCCGCGGCCGCCCTCGCCTGGTACCTCGCACCGTTCGTGCCGTTCGCGCAGAGCGAGTACTCGTACTACGCGCCGCTCGGCGTGTTGGTCAGCATGTACCCCACGGTCGCGCGCTCCGCGTCGAGCGGGGTGCAGGCCGTCGTCGGGCTCGCTCTCGGCATCGCTCTCGGTCTCGGCAGTCTCGCGGTGGTCGGGTCGGGTGTTCCGCGGATCGTCGCGGTCGCCGTCGTCATCCTCATCGGGGTGCTGCTCGCCGGTGTGCGTGCGCTCGGCGTCGGGCGCGACTGGGTGGCGATCGCGGGCCTGTTCGTCCTCCTGCTCGGCGGCGCCGACCCCGACGGATACTCGTCGTCGTACCTGTTCACCATGGCGTTCGGGGTACTGGTCGGGGTCGTGGTGAACCTCATCGTCGTCCCTCCCCTGCGAGTCGAGCGTGCAGACGACCGGCTCTCCCAGCTGCGCGACGACCTCGGCGCGGCCCTGCATCGCATCGCGGACTCCCTCGCCGGCCACGACTTCGACCCCGAGGCGGCCGACGCGGCGGCAGCGGGGCTGATGCGCACTCTCGCCGAGGTCCGCGACGAGGTCGAGCTCGCCGACGAGAGCCGGCGCTACAACCCCCGTGGTCGACGCCTGCAGGCGCCCCGCGACCTGAACCGCCGTCGTCTGGACGCTCTGACCGGGACCGCCGACGCCACGCGCGAACTGTCCGCGGCGCTGTCGCGCCTCACCGCGGGCACGTACGCGGACGCCCATCTCCCCGACGACACCCGACGCGCGCTCGCGCGGGCCATCGACACCGTGTCGCACCTGGTGACGACGCCGCCCGAGCCCGAGGCCACCACCACGCAACTGCGCGAAGCCGAGCAGGCACTCGTCGGGTACACCGACCGCTTGCGTTCCCTCGAGGCGCACGAAGAGCCGCTCGACGCGTGGGAGGCGGCGGTGAGCCTACGCCGGGTGATCGGCGCGTGCGGACCGTTCGCCGATCCGGATGCGGAGACGGCGACGCGCTGAGGGTCTCGCGTGACGGCAGTCGTGGCGCGGGCACCGCGTGATCGGCGGAGGACGAGGGACGAGGGGAGGATGCCGGGAGCCCCACGGTCCTCCGCCGCCCCCTCATCCTCCGCTCACCAGGCTCGGGGGTGCGGCCGGAGGCGAGGACATCACGACGCCGGGCTCACGGAATCGAGCGCGCGCTCGAGTGGTGCCGCGGTCGCGACGCGCGCCGCCGCCGGAACCGCCGCGAGGAAGCCGCCGACGAACGTGTCGCCGAGGCCGATGGTCGTGGGGCGCGCGGTGTCGACGACATGAGCGGGCACCCCTGTCGCGCCGAGCTCCGTCTCCGCCGCCGCGACCACGGCCGCCCCACCCGCGTGCCGGGGAAGCCGCGCCGTGTCGTCGAGGTCGGCGGCGGTGCACGCGTCGCCGAGGCGGTAGCGGGTCGCGGCCGTGCGTACCGCGCTCTCGAGCGCGACGCGGTGAGCAGCGGCACCGGGGCCGACCGCGATCGCCCAGTACGTGGTGTGCACGACGAGGGCCCGCGCGGGAATCACCGCGTGGACGTCCGCCAGCGCCCGCACGATCTCGTCGGGTGAGAGCAGGTCGATAGTGCGCCCGAGGTACTCCTGCAGTTCGTCCTCGTTCATCCCGTACACGTCGATGCGGTCGAGCAGCCGCTCCCGCACCAGAGCCGACAGGGCGCGCTGATAGAAGCCCGCGTCCTCGTAGTAGACGAGAGCCGTCGCCGGCAGACGCTCCATGGCGGCGACGAGATCGTCGAGACGCCGCGCGAGGAGGTCGGCATCCTGCATCGTGTTGAACCCCGACACCAAGAACGCCGATGCCCCGGCGAGGGCGTCGCCCAGGTCGGCGGCGATCGCCATCTCGCGGTTGGGGGCGTCGTTGGCGAAGATGAGCCGATTGGATGCCGGAGCGGTCACCGCGGCGTCGACGAGCCGAACGGTCGTGCCCTCGGGGTACTGCACGATGAGGTGCGGATCGAGCGTGTCGTGCGTCGCCGACGACACGACCCGCATCGACCGCGGCAGCAGGCGGCGCACGTTGTCATCGATGCTGACGAGGTGCTGCACGGTCGGCACACCGATGCGATCGAGAGCGATACCCGCTCGCACGCCGGTTCCCCCGAGGGTGATCTCGACGTCGAAGTGCGCCGCGAAGCGCTCGACGATCTCCGACGACAGGACGAAGCGCTCGCCTCCCCCGCCCGTGGCGAGGAAGGCGAGCACCGTGAGGACGAGCGCGCGCTCGTCGATGATCGGCGTCGTGGTGGTCAGCTCATCGAAGCGGATGCCGTATTCCGCGGCCAGGGCAGAGAGCACCTCGGCATCCCACCGGATCTCGTAGTCGACGGTTCCGCCGAGCCCGAGGACGAGGTCTTCCGCCATGACGTCGGTCTCCGTCCGCTCAGTAGAGGTCGGCCTTGCCGGCGGCGCCGAACAGGTCGATCTTCTCGGCCGCGGTGACCTTCATCGCGGCGATCGGCTCGGGCTGGATCGCGTTGGGCTCGCGCAGGCGCCGGTCGGTGCCGAGCACCTCGCGCATACGGTCGTGGTAGGCCACCTTGATGTCGCTGGAGATGTTGATCTTGTTGATGCCGAGCGACACGGCGCGGGCGAGCTCGGCATCCGGGTTGCTCGATCCGCCGTGCAGCACGAGCGGGATGCCGACGGCGGCTTTGATCTGCTCGAGCAGGTCGTGGCGCAGCTCGGGGTTCTTGTCCGAGGGGTACAGCCCGTGCGAAGTGCCGATGGCGATCGCGAGGCTGTCCACGCCGGTCTGCTCGACGAAGCGCACCGCGTCGTCGACGTTGGTGTAGATGATCTCCGCGGCGCCCGATTCGCCGTAGCTGTCGTTCGCGCCGATCGTGCCGAGCTCACCCTCGACCTGCACGCCGACGGCGTGCGCGGCCTCGACCACCTTGCGGGTCAGGGCGACGTTCTGCTCGAAAGGCTCGAGCGAGGCGTCGATCATGACCGAGGTGAAACCGGCCTGGATGGCCTGGACGATCTGCTCGTACGTTCCGCCGTGGTCCCAGTGGATCGCGACGGGCACGCTCGAGCGGTGCGCGCGGGCGTGCATCGCGGGGATCAGATCGGTGGTGATGTGCGAGACCTCGTCGGGGTGGATGGCGATGATGACCGGAGCGGACTTCTCTTCGCTGATGTCCATGATCCCGGTGAACATCGCCCAGTCGCTGATGTTGAAGGCCGGGATGGCGAAGCTGTGGGAGTTCGCCACGTCGAGGATGGACTTGCCGGTGTAGAGCACGGAGATTCTCCTTGTTGGGTGGGGTCGGGTGGCTTAGCTCTTCACCGAGCCGGCCGTCAGGCCGCTGATGAAGAAGCGCTGGAAGAAGAGGAAGAGCACCAGCACGGGGATCGAGCCGAGGATGCTCATCGCCATGATCTGGTTCCACTCGTAGGAGTGCTGGCCCATGAGCAGCTGGATGCCGATCGGCACGGTGCGCATGTCGATGGTGCGCGTCAGCGTCAGCGCGAAGAGGAACTCGTTCCACGCGATCATGAACGTGTAGATGCCCACCGACACGATCCCGGGGAGGGAGATGGGCACGAGCACGCGCCACAGCGCGGTGAAGGAGCCGGCGCCGTCGACGCGGACGGCCTCGTCGAGCTCTTTCGGCAGGGTGTTGAAGTACCCGGTCATCATGATGATCGCGTAGGGCAGCGTGAACACCATGTAGGTGAAGATCAGGCCCGGGTAGGTGTTGTAGAGCCCGAGCCCGACCATGAGTCCGAAGTACGGGATCAGCAGCGTGATCGGCGGTACCGCCTGGACGCTGACGATGATGACGTTGACGACGCGCTTGCCGCGGAACTCGAAGCGGCTGAACGCGTACGCCGCCTGGATGGCGATGAGCAGCGTGAGGATGGTCACCGCACCCGCCACGACGTAGCTGTTGATGAAGAAGCGCACCGTCTCGGGGTTGGTGAAGATCGCGACGTACGCGTCGAACGAGAAGGTGTCGGTGATCAGGCGCGGCGGCAGCTCGAAGATCTGCGTGTTCGACTTGAACGAGCTCGACAGCATCCACAGCACGGGGCCGGCGGCGAAGACCGCGCCGATCAGGAGGCCGATGAGCACGCCGGCCTGGGCGAGGCGGCGACGCGTGACGGTACGGGTGACACGCGGGCGGGCGGGAGTGGTCAGGGCCATGTCAGTCCCTCGCCTTCTGATGGCGGACGTAGAGCACCGCGATGATCATCGACATCGCCAGCACCAGCACCGCCGAGGTGGATGCCATCGAGAAGTCGTAGGTCGCGAACGCGAGCTTGTAGGTGAAGGTGCTGAGCATCTCGGTGACGTCGATCGGACCGCCGCCGGTGGTCAGCCAGATGAGCGCGAACTGCTGCGAGGTCCAGATCAGGTCGAGCAGCACGAGGCTGACGATGATCGGACGCAGCTGTGGGATGGTGACGTTCCAGAAGCGCTGCACGGGGCTGGCGCCGTCGACGGTCGCCGCCTCGTAGAGATCGCTCGGGATGCCCTGGAGCCCGGCGAGCAGGCTGACCATGAAGAAGGGGTAGCCGGCCCAGATGTTGATGAAGGTGACGGTGCCCAGGGCCAGCTGCGGCGACGCGAGCCACTCGATGTTCGTGTTCAAGAGGAAGTTCACGATGCCGTTGGGGGCGAGGAGCATGCGCCACAGCACCGCGATGACGGCGACGGTGAACAGCCACGGCAGCACGTAGAGGCCGCGGAAGATCGCGCGCGGCACGGCGCCGATGAGTCGGCTGTTCAGCAGCATCGCGAACGACAGGCCGAGCACGAGGTGGGCGGCGACACTCGTGACCGTGAAGAAGAGGGTGTTGCCCGTCGCCTTCCAGAAGCCCGGGTCGGTGAGGATCGCGACGTAGTTGTCGACGCCGACGATCTCGGGGCTCTTGTTCAGGATGACGTTGTCCTGGAACGAGTACCCGATCACCATCACGATCGGCACGATCATCAGGACGAAGAGCAGGATCAGCGTCGGGGAGAGGAAAACGTAGGCCTCGCCGGCCTTGCGGAGCTGCCGAGTGCGTCGGGAGGCCGGTCGCCCGGTGACGATCACCTCGGTGTCGGGGGGAGTGAGGGTGCGCATGGTCATGGTGTGCGGCTTTCGCTGAGCGGGATGCCGCACCGCGGGTGGGGGCGGTGCGGCATCCCGGATCGGGGTCGGATCAGAACTCCGACGTCCATTCGTCCTGCGTCTTCTTCAGCGCGTCGCTCATCGACTGCTGTCCGTCGAGGGCGGACTGGAACTGCGTGCCGAACTGGCGCATGAGCTCCTCGGCGACGGGGAGACCGGTGAACTCGTTGGCGGGGTAGCCGGCCTTGTAGATGTCGAACGCGGTCGTGAACAGCGCGTCGTCCTCGACGAAGGTCGGCACCGACTCGGTGTTTCCCGGGAAGGCCTTCGCCATGGTCTACAGCTCGCTGTTGACGTCTTTCCCCATCAGGAACTGGACGAGCTTGAACGCGGTGTCCTTGTGTTCCGAGTTCTCGGCGACGCCGATGCCCCACGAGGCGTAGGGGATGCCACGCTCGCCCGAGAAGCCGTCCTGGGCGGGGATCGCAGAGATCGAGAATTTCAGGTCGGGGTTGGACTCGCGGATGAGGTTGATGTGCGCGAGCGAGTCGATCATCATGCCGACGCGGCCGTTGGTGAACTCCTCGACCTTGTCCTGCTCCTTCATCGTGAAGGATCCGGGGGCGATGACCCCGTCGTCCCAGAGCTGCTGGATGTAGTCGGTCGCCGAGGCGACGTCGTCGTTCGTCAGGTCGGGCTGGCCGTCCTTCAACATCGAGCCGCCGGAGGCCCACACCCACGACATGACGTCGTTCTGCACGCCGTTCGGAGCCTCGAGGGAGAGCGGCAGCACCCAGCCCGAGGCATCGGTGCCGAGGGCCTTGATCTTCTTGGCGGCGTCCGCGAACTCGGTGCGCGTCGACGGGGGCGCGCTGACACCCGCCTGAGCGAGGAGCGCGTCATTCGTGAACATCGGGTACACGAAGTTGACGACCGGGATCATGTACGTGCTGCCGTCGACCTGGATCTGGCTGGCGAGTTGGCTGTCGTCGTACCCCGACGAGCTCATGAGCTCGGACAGATCGGCGATGACACCCTGCTTGACGAAGTCGCTGACCCAGGCCCCGTCGAGGCCGACGACGTCGGGCATGGTGCCGGACGCGGCGCCGGCGAACAGCTGCTCCTTGGTCGAGGCGTAGGGACCGCTGACCAGATCGACGGTGATGCCGGGGTTCTCCTGCTCGAACTGGTCCATCAGTCCGCGGAACTGGCCGTCGCCCAGTTCGGGCTCCCACCACTGGGCGAACTCGATCGTGACGTCTCCGTCGGCGGAGGTTCCCGCGCTGTTCGACGAGCACCCCGCCATCGCCAGGAGGGTCGTGGCCGCTGCTGCGACACCGACGAGCTTGATGGCGTTCCGACGCCGGTGCCCGCTGTTGTCCATCGTTTCTCCTCATTGAGATCTGCTGTATTTCGCGCTGTTCTGCGCGTTCTTGCTGCTTTCAGCATGAGTATGCGCGCAGTTGCAGAGGTCGGTCAAGCGTTCGATGCAAATTCGTGATGAATTCGGCACTCATCTGCATCTGAAGCGGCGAAAGGAGCGTCTTTGCTGCGGTTCTTTGCCGTTTTCTCGTGAATCGAGCGGACCCGAGAGGGCGCACTGTGCTAGAGATGACCGCATGGACGGACTCACTGCCCCGAGCAAGCGCCGACTCCCGGCGGGGCGCAAGGCCGAGCTGGCGGCTTACGTCGCCGAATCCGGACAGGTCACGGTCGTCGATCTCGCGTCGCATTTCGGCGTCTCGATCGACACCGTGCGGCGTGATCTCGATCAGCTCGATCGGGAGGGCATCGTCGTGCGTACGCATGGCGGAGCGGTGAGTGCGATGTCGGTGCCCGGTCGCGATCGTGGCCTCGACGTCCGCCTGCAGATGCAGATCGCGGAGAAGGAGCGGATCGCCACCCTGGCCGCAGACCTGATCGAAGACGGGTCCGTGCTGATGCTCAACGCGGGGACGACGACCCTTGCCGTGGCACGTGCGCTGCGCAACCACCGCAACCTCACGATCGCGACGAACAACCTCCGCATCCCGGCGGAGATCTCGCCCACCGTCTTCCGCGACCTCTACATCTTCGGCGGCGCGGTGCGCACGATCACACAGGCGACGACGGGTCCGGTGACGCTGGCGATGAACTCGCATACCCCCGAGGTCGACATCCGATGCGACTACGCCCTCATCGCCGTCGGAGCGGTGGATGCCTCGGGCTTCTCGACCAGCAATCTCGGCGACGCGACGATGATGAGCGAGATGATCCAGCGTGCCGACCGCACGGCGATCCTCGCCGACTCGACCAAACTCGACCGCCGCCTCTTCGCCCAGGTCGCCCCGCTCGAGAAAGCCGACTACCTCATCACCGACGCGCCCCCTTCCCCCGAGTTGGCGGCCGCGCTCGCCGAAGCCGGCGTGACGGTCATCACCCCCTGACGAGGGCCGATCCCGGCGACGAGATCGCGCCCGCCAAGGGGGTCGACTTCTCGAGGCGTCCGTCCGCGTGCGCTCGCGCCGCCCGAGTCCCGTCACGCCACCACAACAGGGCGTACGCCGAGAACAGGGCGGATCCGCACACCCGGGCCTGTTCCGGTGGCATCCCCTGTTCTGGTGATGCGATCGCGCGCGTCAGTAACCGGTGGACAGGACCCGATCGAGCATGTCGACGAAGTAGTCGGCCGACTCCTGAGTGAGGCACAGGGGCGGCTTGATCTTCAGGACGTTCTGATGATCGCCGGTGGGTTGCATGATGACGCCGAGCTCGAGGAGTCGGTCGCAGATCGCCGCGGTCTCCTCCGTCGCGGGGGTGACCTCTTCGCGATCGCGCACGAACTCCAGGCCGAGATAGAGGCCCGCGCCGTGCACGGTGCCGATGATCGGATGCCGCTCCCCCAGCGCCTCGAGACGCGCTCTGAGGTGTGCGCCGACGATGCGGGCGTTCTCCTGCAGGTGCTCGTCGTCGATGATGTCGAGCACGGTCAGGCCGACCACCGACGACAGCGGTGACCCGCCGGTGGAGGAGAAGAAGTATCCCTGCGTGCGATAGCGGTCGGCGATCTCGCGGCGCGTGACGACCGCGCCGAGAGGGAAGCCCGCCCCGATGGATTTGGCGACCGCGACGACGTCGGGAACCACTCCCTGCTGCTGAAAGCCCCAGAACCACGAACCGAGACGACCGAAGCCGACTTGCACTTCGTCGGCGACCGCGAGTCCGCCCAGTTCGCGCACGGTGGCGTACACCTCACGGAGGTAGCCGTCCGGCAGGGCGACGCCACCGGCGTTGCCGTAGAAGGTCTCGCTCAGGAACGCCGCGGGCAGGTGGCCCTCGGCGGCGAGCGCGCGCAGCCGCGCCGACGCCTCGGGCGCGTAGGCCACGGCATCCGCTCCCCGATGCCGACCGCGATAGGAGTTGGCGGCGTCGACGGTGTGCACCCAGTCAGGGCGCGTCGCAAGCGCGTTCGGGTTGTCGGCGATCGACGTCGAGACCGCATCGCTCGCGTACGTCCACCCGTGGTACGCCTCGGCCATGGCGACGAGGTCACGACGCTCGGTGGCAGCCAGGGCGAGGCGGATCGCGAGGTCGACCGCCTCCGACCCGGAGTTGACGAAGAAGACCGTGTCGAGCTCGTCCGGGAGAGTGAATGCCAGACGCTCGGCGTACCGCGTGATCGCGGCGTAGTGGAAGCGCGAGTTCGTGTTGAGCAGGCGTGTCTGCCGCGCCACGGCGGCGGCGATGCGCGGGTGCGCGTGCCCCACCGAGGCGACGTTGTTGACCATGTCGAGGTAGACGCGACCGTCGATGTCGGCGAGGTACTCGCGCCAGCCGCGCTCGATGCGCGGCGGACGCGCGTAGTAATGCTCCTGCACCTCGGCGACGACGGCCTCCCGACGGTCCAGGAGGTCGTCCTCGCGGTCGAGCGGCGCGTTCACGCCGAGGGCTTTCGTGGCGTCGCCGACGACGGCCCGCCAGCCCGGGAGGTCGTCGGCCGCGATGGCGGCGGGTACCTCAGCCGGCTCGAGCGTCGTGAGGAGGACATCGACGCGTTCGCGCGCGGGGACCACTCCGCTCACGGACTCGCCGTCGCGGCGGACGATCAGTCCTGCGGGGGCATCCAGCGACGACGGCTCGGCGAACCAGACCGCCGCGGCCGTCGGCACGGTGGCAGGCACGCCGGGGGTGCGCGCGGGGGCGCCGAGGAGGACCGGCCGCAGCGCCGGGAGGACGACCGCGTCCGCGCCGTCGTCCAGCAGCCGCTGTGCCGCGCGCTCGACGGCGTCGGCGTCAAGCCATGCGCCCTCGTCGGCGCGGGGCGACAGCGTCCCGGCATCCAGGATCACCGCCCGCTCGGGCGCGGGAAGCAGCGCGGCACCGGACCACTCCGGCGCGGCCGCGGCGGGACGGCCGAGCGCATGACGGATGCGTGCGGTCGCCACCGGGATCGGCACCGACGCGGCCCGTCGGAGGATCGCGAACTCCCGATCGAGCGCACCGCTGGCATAGTCGTTCGCGTCGTCGAGGCGTACCTGCTGGCGACCGCTCAACACCAGCACCACCCCGCGCAGCACCACGAGAGGCCAGAGCGCGGTGATCTCGTCGTCGGAGAGCGGGCGGCGACGATCGAACGCCACGATCGCGGGAAGCGTCGTGCGGTACGACGCTCCGGCGTGGTGCAGCACCGACGAGACGGTCACGGCGATCTCGCCCACCGCCCAGGAGTCGACGACGTCGCCGAAGTCGATCACGGCGTCGGGCACGGTCTGGACGCCGAGCGGGCGGAGCACGTTGTCGTCGGTCACGTCGAAGTGCCCCAGCTGACGGGGCAGCGCCGCGGCGACCGGCGCGAGGGCGGCGAGCGCACGCTCGGCGGTCTCCTCCGCGAAAGCGCGGACCTGCGCATCCGGCTCGGTCTCGGCGATCTCGGCGATCACACGCTCGGCGTGGCGCAGATCCCACTGCAGTACGCGCCCCGACGCGGGGTGCGTCTCGCCCGCGAGGGCGACGCTGACCGCGGCCGACAGCTCACCGAGTCGCTCGACCACGCGCGGCGACAGGTATGCCGAGCCGGTCAGCGTCTTCCCTCCGACGAACGAGATGACGCGGGCGTGCACGCGTCCCTGAGACGTTTCCCACCACCCCGACATCGCCCCGCGGGGGCCGTCCACGATCTCGGGGATCCGCAGCGACGGCTCGGCACGTGCGACGGCGGCGGCCGCGGCATCCTGCATCTCGATCTCGGACTCGCTGAACACCGGGTTGCTGATCTTCAGCACCCCGAGGGGGTCGGCGTCGCCGGCGCGTGTGACGAGGAAGTTCTGGTCCTGCTGGCTGCCGAGGGAGCGGAGATCGACGTCGACGCCGTAGACATCGCGCATCAACGCGCAGGCCTCGTCGGTCGGCAGGGTCGGAGTCGGCAGCTCGCCGTGGGCGAAGTAGTCGAACAAGGTCATGTGGGGCTTCCTGAGGCGCGGGGCGGCGGGAGAACGGACGGTGTGCTGAGAAACATACAGCGTAGGTTTTAGGATCGCGAGGAGAACGTCCTGAATCTGCGCCGCGCGCATCGCGTAACGTGGTCGGACCCGACCGAAAGGCCCCCTCGTGCCCCGGCCGCCACGCCCCAAGCTCTCTCGCGAATCGATCGCGCGCGCTGCCCTGGCGCTCATCGATCGCGACGGCAGCGAGGGCGCGAGCATCCGTCGCGTGGCCGAGCGCCTCGGGGTGCACCCGACGTCGCTGTACAACCACGTTCCGAATCTCGCCGCGCTCATCGAAGACGTTCGCGCGCTCGTGTCGGCACGGATCGATTCCACGCCCCTGCGCGAGCGCGAATGGGAAGAGGGACTTGCGCTGTGGGCGCGTTCGTACCGCGAGGCCTTCCGCCGGCATCCCCAGACCATTCCGCTGCTGATGTCGCACCGGTCGTCCGTGCCCCGGCTGATGTCGCAGTACGAGGACTTCGCGCGCGCCGCCGAACGCGTCGGCTGGACGAGCGACGATGTCCTGCCGTTGTTGACGGCGTTCGAGTCGTTCATCATCGGCAGCGTGCTCGACATGTCGGGACCGAGCGTGATGTTCGACCCCACCGGTCAGGAGGAGACCGTTCCCCGCTTCGCCGCGGCGTTCGCCACGCTCGAGCACCACGACCCCGCCGATCCGGTCGCCACGCGCGCGTTCGAACTCGGCCTGACGCTGTTGATCGCCGGAGCGCGGCCCCGGACCTGAGGGCGCCGACGCCTCACATGTGGGCGTAGCGCGCGCGAGCGAAGCAGAAGAGGCCGTAGACGATGAGGCCTGCAGCCACGAGCCAGAGCACGACCTGCCCGAACGGCAGCCCCGCGAGCGAGCGCAGCGCGGAGTCGAGTCCCCCCGCAGCCGAGGGATCGTGGGTCAGCGCGGCGACCACGAACAGGATGCCGGCCACCCCGACGGCCACGCCCTTCGCGATGTAGCCGACCACCCCGAAGGTCCGGATGCCGCGCCCCGCCGCTCCACCGGGAAGCGACATGTGCTTCTCGAAGGCCTTCGTGAACCCGCGCACCACGAAGGCGACACCCACCGCCGCGACGCCGAGGCCGATGACGACGAGCAGCACGACACCGGCCGGGTTCGACAGCAGCTGTGCCGACATCGTCTGCGACGACTGCGACGAGCTCGAGCTGCCGCCGAGCGCGAGGGTCAGTGCGGTGACGGCGATCGCCGCGTACGCGACCGCGGTGCCGACGTACTTCGCACGATGCGCCCAGCGCTTCTTGGCATCCGGGTCCTGCTCGACGATCGCCTCGGCGATCTGCCAGACCGCCAGCGCCGCCAGCCCGATCACGATCACCCACAGCAGCACGATGCCCGCCGGGGCCTGCGCCACCTGCTGGAGGGCGCCGCTCTGGTCGGCGCTGCCCCCTCCCGCGCCGGTGGCGAGCGAGACCGCGATGGCGCCGATGAGCAGGTGCAGGAGGCCCAGCACCACGTAACCCGCGCGAGCGGCGACCTCGAAAGCGGTGGAGTCCTGCGCCTTGTCCGCGGCGGCCGAAGGAGTCGTCATCGGGGAACCGTAGCCTTCACGCGTCTCTCGCGGCGAGGCGTTGCGCTCGGCGCTCGCGGAGCACTTGGATGAGCGCCCACACGAACGTCGAGACCGCGAGGCCCTCGAGCGCCCCGGCGACGACGTCCGACAGCCAGTGGGCGTGCAGGTAGGTCCGGCTCCACATCATCAGCAGCACCCACACCACGCCCGCGATCCACACCCACCGCCGACGCAGGATGAGACCCAGCACGACCGCGATGGTCGTCGCCACCGCCGTGTGCCCCGAGGGGAACGACGTCGCCATCGTTTCGGCGAGCGAGTCGGTCGGTCGCTGACGCGCGATGATCGCCGCCATCGGCGCGCCGATCGCGACGACGAGGGCGATGGATCCTCCCACGGTCAGAGCGTCCCACGGGCGTCGCCGCACGGCGAAGACGATCGTCGTCGCCACCCCGATCACGATCATGCCGATCGTTCCGCCGACGATCGCCGGGACCCAGGCGACGATCACACCGACGGGGGTGGCGATCGCCGCCATCGCGTCATCCCACCACACGTCGACGTCGAGGGCGGTGTGGCCGTTCAGCGCCACGGCGAGGCGCAGGGCGACGAAGGCGACGGTGGCCGCGACGGCGACGACCAGAGCGACCGCACGGCGCGCGTCCGGTTCGACCGCCGGCGAGATCGCGGCGTCGGTGGGAGTGGCATCCATTCTGGAATCGTGCCAGCACCGGATACCGCGACGGCAGGGATTGCATCCGCGCACGCATGCCGATGCCGATGCCGAAGCCGCACCAATCGCCGCGGGACGGCTCTTCAGTCGCTATCGTCGGCAGGAAGCAAGGGGTGGGTATGAACAAATCCGAACTGCAGGTGACACGGGTGGGAACGCGGAGCGCAGCGACGTTCGATCTCCCCGGGTCTGCCGAACACGTCGTCGACGCCGTACGAACCGTTGCCGAACGCGGTGGCCGCTTTCGTCTGATCAACGCGTCGGCCGATGGCGCGACCTTGTTGACTCGTGTGAGCTGGCGGGCGTGGGGAGGAGTTCTGACCCTCGGATTCACGTCGGCCGGGGACGACAGCGTGCACGTCACGTCGGCGTGGGTCCCGGCCGTCTCGTTCACGGTCATCGACTGGGGTCAGGGCCGCAAAGACCTGGAAAAGCTCCACCGAGAACTGCTGCTCGCCGCCGGACCTCGCGGCTGACGACAGGCGACGGCCCGCCGACGACCCGCGCCGACGGTGCCACGAGGTGCCCGCACCCTCCTCTCAGGCGGAGGGCGGCGTCGAGACCGGCGCGGGCGGTGACGAGGGGACCACCAGGGGACGCTTCGAGATCGGCGACATCGCCAGGAAGAGCAGTCCGATCACCAGCGAGACGGATCCCGCGACGATCACCACGACCCCGGTTCCGGTCGCGGTCGGGTCGGTGGCCGCGTTGACGATCGCGATCCCGACGATGAGAGCGAGGGCGCCCACGGCGATGAAGGTGCCCTCCATCCACAGCAAGATGCGGATCGAGCGCGCTCCGTGGAAGGTCGGACGGATGCCGGATCGCGTCCAGGTGTACTGCGACCAGCGGGTGCCCGTCCACCAGCGCCCCACCGTCGACGAGACGGGGAACCACCCCGCGCCCGGTCCTTCCTGCTCGCCCGGCAGCGGGCGCACGGAGTCGATGACGACCGCTTCGCCCGCGGGTGCGGGCAGCTTCGCGATGCGTCGCACGTGCATCGCGCCGAACAGCCAGAACAGGGCGAGCGCGACGAACAGGGCACCGCTCAGCAGGTAACCCGGGCTGAACGCCACGAGGAAGAGGTGCACGGCCCCCGCGACGAAGAACAAGGCACTCGAGACGAACAGCGGCACCGCGTTGTCGGCGGTGATCCAGTCCACCCCCGGCTTTCCGTCTTCGACACGCATCCCCGTCCACCGGGCACCGTCCCACCAGCGAAGTCCGTCGCCTTGTGCGTACCAGGCCGCCGGCTCGTTCATGAGAACCCCTCCCCTTGTCGCGATCATCGCGACAGGCCGACCCTAACCGAGCGCTCTCGACGAGGCGGCGCTGAGCGCCCGCGTGACATCGTCGACCACGGCAGCCGGTGCCGCCACCGCGGCGAGCTCTTCGCGGAGACGCCGACCCGGCACCCACCTGACGTACGCGTCGAACTCGACCTGCATCTCGAGGGAGTGGGCGGCGATCGCGCGCGAGACCGCGGCGCACGCGCCGGGGGTGTCGGCGATGACCGCGAGATCGCTGTCGACGTCCACCGTGCGGCGCACCGGCGCGAGTGGCGCATCGACCATCCAGCGGTGGTCACCGGATGCCACCTCGAACGGAGCGCGATCCCCCAGGTCGACCCGCGCGGTCGTGCCGGGCGGAACCGTCAGCGCCACGGCGAGCGCTTCCCCGACCCGCTGCCACCGCACGCGAGCACGCCCGAAGACGGTGTCGTGCGCGGCCTCCGCCCAGGTCAGCGCCTCGACGAACCACGGGCGAATGTGAAGCCGGGCGCCCTCGAGCGACAACCCCGCGACCCGCCGATGCAGCACGTCGCCCACCGAGCCGAGGGCGTAATGATTCAGCGAGGTCATGCCGGAGGGGTGCAGCGTGCCGTCGGGCCGGACGGCATCCCATCTCTCCCACATCGTCGTCGCATCCTGTGACAGCGGGTACAGCCAGGACGGACACATGGTCTGCAGGAGCAGGCTCTCGGCCGCAGCCTCGTGGCCGTGGTCGAGGAGCGCATCCAGAACGACCGGGGTTCCGAGAAAGCCCGTCGCCATACGATACCCCCCGGCGCGCAGGAGGAAGGCCAGACGGTCGGCCGCCGCCGCGCGCAGGGCGTCGGGCACCAGACCGAAGGCGAGGGCAAGGGCATAAGCGGTCGGAGCATCGGAGGCCAGCCGCCCGGCGGGGGTGAGGTAGGCGGCGCGGAAGGCATCGCGGATCTCACGGGCGAGCGCGGCGTACGGCGCGGCCTCGGCGGTCTCGCTCGCGCGCGCGACGAGATCGGCGGAACGGAAGAAGTACGCCGTCGCCACGAGCCCGGCATCCGCCTTCGCCTTGTCGGGACGGATCGAGGTCGGGTCGAGCCAGTCGCCGTACTGGAAGCCCGTCTCCCAGAGACGCTCCGGTCCGGCGACGGCCGCGACGGCGTCGACCCACGCGCGCATCGCGGGCAGCATCTCCGCCACGAGCGCCGCGTCGCCCGAACGACGGGCGAGCACATCCGGGATGACCGTCACGGCGTCGCCCCATCCAGCGGCCATCACGTCACCGAGACCTCGGAGGGTGTCGGGGACGACCGTGGGCACGCGTCCCCCGCGGTCGGCCTGCTCGGCGCGGAGATCACGGAGCCAGGTGGTGAAGAACGCGTCGGTGTCGAAGAGCACCGCGGCGGTGGGCGCGAACACCTGCGCATCGCCGGTCCACCCGAGGCGTTCGTCACGCTGCGGGCAGTCGGTCGGCAGAGCGAGCGCGTTGCCCTCGAAGCTGCGGACGATGTTCTCGTGCAGACGGTTCACCCGCTCGTCGGAGCAGGAGAACCACCCGGTGCGTCGCAGATCGCTGCGGAGCACGTCGACCTCGACGTCGGCGGGGTCGATCCGGCCTCCGGAGATCTCGACGTAGCGGAATCCGTGGAACGTGAAGGCGGCCTCGCAGGTGCGCTCCCCCGCACCGTCGAGGACGAACTCGTCGATCGCTGCAGCGGCGCGCAAGGGGCGCACGCAGAGCTCGCCGTCCTCGAGCAGTTCGGCGTGCCGGACGGTGACGACGGTTCCGGCGGGACCGTCGGCGACCAGGCGCACCCGCCCGACGATGTTCTCGCCGACGTCGAGCAGCACCACACCCGGACGGGATGCCGGCGTCTCCCGGATCCGTCGGATCGTGCGCACCCGCCGCACCGGCTCGACGTCGAGCACCGTCGGCATGCTCAGCGGCGCCGTGCGCGCCGGCATCTCCCACGACGCGTCGTCGAATCCCGGCATCCGCCATCCGCGCTGTTCTTGCCGGAAGTCGACGTGCTCGCCGGCGTAGAGACCGCTCGCGACGATCGCGGTGCGCGGGCTGAGCCGCCAGCGCTCGTCGGGGCCGATCTCGTCGATACGCCCGTCGTGGTGCGTCAACCGCAGCACGGCCCCCGCCGCCGCCTGGTCACCGTAGAAGCGCGCGGCCGTCGCCCCGAAGCCGTACCGCTCGGTGAACCAGCCGCCCGCGACGCGTAGCGACAGCACCTGCGTCGTCCCGGGCCGCAGGAGCGAGGTCACCTCGGCCGTCGCGAGGGGCAGGCGGTGCTGATAGGACGTCCAGCCGGGCGAGAGCACGGTGTCATCGACCGGGATGCCGTCGAGGGCGGCGTCGAACACCCCGTGGGCGGTCGCCCAGAGACGAGCCGAAACCACCGTGGAAGGGACCTCGACCTCGCGACGGAGGGCGAACGGAGCGGCCTCGACCGCGGGGTCGGCGATGCCGAGCAACGGCGCGGTCCACGCCCCCGGGAAGAACACCGCTTCGACGCGCAGCGAGGAGGTCCATGGCATCCATTCGCCGTCCGAACCGGCCACGCGGACGGACAGATCGTGCCACGCACCGGCGGAGAGATCGGCGAAAGGCCAGGGGACGAGCACTCCGTCGGGGCGCACCTCGGTCGCATCGCCCCCATCGAGGCGCAGCTGGGCGCGGGTCGCCGTCCACCCCGCGGGGGCGTCGACCAGCCACGACACCGGGGGGCGGGGTTCGGAGGCGACGGAGATGTCGCGGCGGCGGCCGACGCGCAGGCCCGCGACACGGGAGGGGGCGCTCATGACGTCCTTTCGAAGACCGGGTGCCGCCCCCGTGAGGACGGCACCCGGTCGGGTCAGCGGCGCTCGGGGCGGCGACGCAACAGCAGCACTCCGGCGCCCACCACGAGGATTCCGAGACCGGAGAACAGGATGCCGAGGACCTCGGGCGTACCCGTGCTCGCGAGCGAGCTCGGAGACGAGCCCGTGCCCGGGGCACCGGCATCCGGAGTCGATCCGCCGTCGAGGCCGGGGGTCGGCCCGGCGGTCGGCTCGGTGCTCGGGCCGGGGGTCGGCTCGGCGCTCGGGCCGGGGGTCGGCTCGCCCGGGGTGCCCCCGCCGTCGCCCGGGTCGACCGCGGCGAGGAGCCGGACGGCGCGGAACTGCGCGGAGTCCTTCTCGGCGGCGATCCCGCCGCCCCAGGCGAGGTATCCGTCGCGGCCTTCGCCGTCGGCCTCGTTCACGATGATCGCGCTCGACAGCAGAGCCGCGTCGCGGTCGACGCCCGCGAGGGCGCTCCACGGCACCGAGATCTCGTAGACGGTGTGGCGCGTCGACTCGTCGCGCGAGACCGCGACCGTGGTGCCCGGCACGGTGCCGGCTCCCTGCCCCACCGAGAGCCAGCGGTACAGCTGCGGCCCCTCCGAGGTGAGCGCGACGCCGAACTCGTGCCAGACCTCGGCCGCTCCCGGTGCTCCGCCGGCGACGGTGAACTGCACCGAGTCGCCCTGCCAGATGTTGGCTCCCGTCGCGGGCTGATCGTGCACGTCGTCGACGACGTCGGCGGAGAGATAGAGCGCGTCGTCGTCCCACGTGAGCCACGCACGCGCCGACTGATCCTCGGCGGTCGGCGGTGTCGTCGTGCCCTCGGATGCGAACACGGTCGAGGGAAGGTCTGCCAGGTCGTCGAGCGTCCCGTCCACCGCGATGCGTCGGTTCGCTGCGGCGTATGCGTCGGTGACCGACAGCGGGGCCACCGCGCCCTCGGTTCGCACCGTCGCCCCGTCCACGATCGCATCGGCCGAGAACGTCTGACGAGCGGTGAGGTCGCCGAGAGGGACGTCGACGCTCACGGCGTCCGACGCGGGCAGGGTCGAGGGGACGTCGACGGGGGCCGTGGCCCCGGCCAGCGTGTACGACAGCCCCGACAGAGGGAGGTCGCGGGTCGAGGCGTTCGTCAGCCGCAGCCGCAATACGTCGTCGCCCTCGGCCGAGATCGCCTGGGTCCCCGTGAGCGTGACCGGTTCGCTGATCTCGGTGGCGGCGCGCAGCACGCCGGCGGCGCGGTCGCCGTCGAACAGACGCGCCACGCTCTCGTAGGCTCCGGTCTGCTGCGGCGCGGGGGCGGTGATCGCGGCCGTGACCGTCTCCGTGCCGGCCGTCGTCTGGGTGAAGGCGCGCCCATCGGGCAGGGTCAGGCGCCACTGCGCGGCCGCCGCGTCCGAGCGACCGGACACGCTCCACTGGCCCGTGACGTCGGCGCCGACGACTCCCGCGTCGAGTCGGAGGTCGGTCCCGGAGGAGCTGACCGCGGTGACGGGTCCGCGCACGTAGAGGGGATCGTCGTCGACCGAGACGAACACGTCGCCACCCGCGGCATCCAGGGTGTCGGACCGGCCGTACGCGTCGGTCACCTCGAGGGCCGCATCGGCGCTCAGCCGGAGCGTCTGCGGCGAGTCCGACCAGAGCACGCGCAGCGGCCCTTCCGCGGTGTCGAAGACGAACTGTCGGACGCCCGCGACCGTGTCGTCGCGCCCCGCGGGAGTGGCTCCCGCCAGGTGCGCGGCGGCGACCGAGTACGCCGCGAACGACGGCTTGGGCGTGTAGGCCCCGCGGGAGTCGTCGGCGGCGCGCAGCAGACCGAAGTTCTGCTCGGTCTCGGCGGGATCGGTCCCGTCGGAGACGAGGTCGTAGACGTAGTAGCGGGCGGCGTCGTGCGCGGCGGCGATGACGGCGGACCGGGCGATGTTCGACGCCTGCTCCCGCTCCGACACCGCACGGGCGTTGGTACCGGTGGGCCACCCGTGCTCGGTGATCCACAGGGGCTTGCTCACGCCGCCGTTGTACTCGCGTACCAACGCGTCGATGCGGGTGAGCGTCTCATCGAGAGCGTCCGCCGACACCGGGTAGCTGTACGGGTGCAACACGAGACCGTCGATGTCGTCCAAGGCGCCGAGGCGGAACGTCTGCTCGAGCCAGTCGGTGTTGAGGTTCGCCACCGCGGGGCCGATGACCGGGAGGTCGGGGGCGACGGCCTTGACAGCGGGGGCCGCGGCGGCCAGGAGGTTCACGTAGTCCTCGGGCGAGGTGTTCGTATTGCCCCCGAGGCCCAGGTCCCACTCGTTCCAGACCTCGATACCCGACGCCTGGTCGCCGAACTCGGTCGCCATCGCCGCGGCGTAGGCGGAGTAGGCCGACACCGCCTCGTCGCTGACCGGCCCGTTGCCCTCGTCGTACAGCGGATTGCCGTAGCCGGCGAGGAGCAGGGGACGCACGCCCGCATCGCGGGCCGCGTCGAGGAATTCTGCGCGGGGCCGCTCCCAGTCGTAGACGCCCTTCTGGGTCTCGACCTCGCTCCAGTAGACCTCGTCGCGCAGTTGCGCGAACCCGCCCGTCGCCAGCGTGGGCATCGAGTCGGTGCTCCAGGACTGTCCGTAGTGCGTGGCGGCGCCGAAGCGACCGGTGGCCGAGTCGGCGGCATCCCGATCCGCGAGCACGGCGAAGCTCGTCTCGGCTCGCGCGGCACCGTCGTCGACCGAGACGACGAGGCGATACCACCCGAGCGCCGTGGTCGGCAGATCCAGGATGCCGTCGGCGGCTTCGCTCCCGTCCGCCACGACGGCCCCGGTCTGGTCCGACACCTGCCACGACAGCTGTGCCGCGTCGGTGGCGTAGGCGATCCGCGGCGTCTCGCCGGCGGAGAAGAGATTGCCGGTGGTCACCGGGGTGAGCGTGACGGTGGACGTGGCCGCGGTGGACGTGGCCGCGGTGGACGTGGCCGCGGTGGACGTGGCCGCGGTGGCCGCGGTCACCGGGGCGATGAGCGCCGTGCTCAGCAGCACGGCCGGAACCGTGGCCGCGACGCATACGCGCCGGGACCACGAGCTGAGGGGGAAGGACACGAATTTCTCCTCGTCGAGCGGATTCGGATTCGGGCAAGCGCTTGCCCCGAGTAGTTTGAGAGACGCTCGCCGATCTGTCAACACGGGAATCACCGAGAAACAAAGTCGGCGAATCTGTCTTTGACGGCCGGGCCGAGAAGTGCTAGACATCTCAGGGCAAGCGATTTCCCTCTTGCTTCCGCTCTTCGCCAAGGAGTTTCAATGACGAAACGTGTCCGTTCCGTCGTCGCCGTGATCGCACTCGGCGGCCTGTCAGCCGCAGCCCTCGCGGGCTGCAGTTCCCCCTCCACGGGAACCGCCGACGGCAAGGTCTCGATCCAGATCGGCGACCGGCCCAGTGCCGACCGCCCCGAGGACCGCGCCTATTTCGACAAGCGCGTCGAGGCCTTCGAACAGGCCAACCCCGACATCGACCTCGAGCCGGTCGAGACCGGCTACGACGCCTCGACCTTCCAGGCCCTCGCCGCCGGCGGCAGCCTGCCGACCGTCATGAGCGTGCCGCTCACCGAGCCGGCCGGCCTCATCAAGCGCGGTCAGGCGGCAGACCTCACCGACGCCCTCCAGGCCGAGGGCCTGCTCGACAGCCTCAACCCCACGGTGCTCAAGCTCGCCGAGAACAGCGACGGACGCGCGTTCGCCATCCCGACCAACGCGTACTCGTTCGGCCTCGTCTACAACCGCGCCCTGTTCACGCAAGCGGGGCTCGACCCCGACTCCCCGCCCACCACGTGGGACCAGGTGCGCGCCGCGGCGAAGAAGATCCACGATGCGACGGGCGCTGCGGGCTTCTCCGTGCTCACCACCGCCAACACCGGCGGGTGGCAGTTCTCCGGCATGACCTATTCGTTCGGCGGAACCGTCGAGAACGAAGACGGCTCGAAGGCCACCTTCGACGACAAGCCCTCCACCCAGGCGCTGCAGCTGCTCAGCGACATGCGGTGGAAAGACGGCACGATGCCCGAGAACACGCTCTACGACATCCCGACCCAGGGTCAGGACTTCGCCGCCGGCAAGATCGGCATGATCATCGGCGCGAGCGATTCGTACTACAACATCGTCCAGAACCTGAAGCTGCCGGCCGAGAACTTCGGTATCGGCGGGATGCCGCAGCTCAAGGGCGCCGAGGGCACCCTCGGCGGCGGCACGGTGCAGATCGTCGACCCGAAGGCGAGCGCGGAGCAGAAGACGGCCGCGGTGAAGTGGGTGAAGTTCTTCTACCTGCAGCGCTTCCTCGATGAGACCACCGCCGTCGAGGATGCGAAGGCGTCGAACGAGGCCGGATCCGTGACGGGCCTGCCCGGTCTCGCCGTCGTCAACAGCGACCAGTACGCCTCGTACTTCGACTGGATCGCGCAGTACATCAACGTCCCGAGCGCCAACTTCACCCCGTACCTCGAGGCCTCGGCATCCATCCCCGTCGTCGCCGAGCCGGTGAACAACGCGCAAGAGGTCTACGGCGCGCTCGACACCGTCGTCCAGAGCGTGCTGACCGATCAGAACGCCGACATCCCGTCCCTGCTCAGCACCGCTCAGACCGACGTGCAGTCGCGCCTGGGTCGCTGACCACCCCTCGGGGCGGGCCGCCCGACGGCCCGCCCCTCCCTCCCCCGGAGACAGCCATGACCGATCTCGACGAGCGACCGCGCACCGCCGCGCGCACCGCCGCCGCCTCCCCCTCGCGCATCCCGCGCCGCCGGCGTTCCTGGCGTCCCGGGCTGACGGCCCTGCTCATCGCCGCCCCCGCGATCCTCGTCTACGCCTACTTCTCGTGGGGACCGATCCTCAGCTCGCTCGTGATGAGCGTGCAGCGCGTGGTGCTCACCGGGCAGAGCGACTTCGTCGGGTGGGACAACTTCGCGTACGTCCTGAGCGATCCCGGGCTCCCCCAGGCCACCGCGAACACCGTCCTCTACACGGTGCTCGCGATCGTCTTCGGCTTCCCGGTGCCGCTCGCCCTCGCGGTGTTCATCTCCGAGATGCGCTCACGCGCCTGGTACTTCAGCGCCCTGGCCTACCTCCCCGTGATGGTGCCGCCGGTGGTCGCCATCCTGCTGTGGAAGTTCTTCTACGCCCCCGACGCCGACGGCCTGTTCAACACCGTGCTCGGCTGGGTCGGCATCGGACCCCTGCCGTGGCTGAACTCCCCGGCGAGCGCGATGCCCTCGATCGTCCTCGAAACGACGTGGGCGGGCGCGGGCACCGCCGTCATCATCTACATCGCGGCCCTCACCAGCATCCCCGGCGAGCTGTACGAGGCCGCCGAACTCGACGGCGCGGGCATCTGGCGCCGCGTCTGGCACGTCGCGCTCCCGCAGATGCGCGGCATCATCGGCACGATGCTGCTCCTGCAGATCATCGGCACGATGCAGGTCTTCACCGAGCCGTTCCTCTTCACCGGCGGCGGACCGCAGGGCGCGACCAAGACGTTGCTCATGACCATCTACGACTACGCCTTCACGCGGGTCGACTACGGCGCCGCGACCGCCCTGAGCGTGCTGCTCGCCCTCGTCCTCGGCCTGTTCTCGCTCGCCTACTTCCGCCTCACGCGCAGTTGGAGCCGCTCATGAGCCTGCTGACCCTCGGCCGCCGTCGCCCCGTCGAGGCCCCCGAGCCCCTCTCGCGCACGAACATCTCCGACGCCGACCGTTCCCGCCCCTCGGTGCGCGTCAGTCTGACCGTCGGTCACGTCCTCGTGCTCGCGGCGCTGATCATCGCCGGTCTCGGGCCGATCCTCTGGCTCGCCCTCGCCGCGGTCTCGCCGACACAAGACCTCATCCGCGGACCGTTCTCGTTCTTCTCCAGCGGCGTGGTGCAGTGGGAGAACCTCGGCATCGCGTGGGAACGCGGTCGAATCGGCCACTACCTCACGAACACCGCGATCCTCGCGGCCGGCTCGGTCGTGACCACCCTGCTCGTCTCGACGACCGCGGCCTTCGTCATCACGGTGCTGCGCCCGCGCTGGGGCAAGCTGCTCTCCGGCGCGATCCTCGCCACCCTCTTCATCCCCGGCATCGTCTCGCTCGTACCGCTGTACCTCACGGTGCGCGAGCTCCCGATCCTCGGCTTCTCGCTCATCGACACGTGGTGGGCCGTGTGGCTGCCCGCCGGCGCCACGGCGTTCAACGTGCTGATCATCTCGCGCTTCCTCGAGGCGATCCCCGCCGACCTGTACGAGGCGGCCCGCATCGACGGCGCCGGCCCCCTCCGCATCCTCTGGAGCATCGTCCTCCCGCTGGCGCGACCGATCCTCGGCGTCGTCGGTCTGCTGACCGTGGTCGCCTCCTGGAAGGACTACCTCTGGCCCCTGCTCGTCCTTCCGACCCCCGACAACCAGCCGGTGTCGGTCGCGCTGCCCCGGCTCGCCGAGCAGACGGAACTGAGCGTGCAGATGGCGGCGTTGTTCCTGTCGCTCATCATCCCGGTCGCGCTGTTCCTCATCTTCCAGCGCCAGTTCCTGCGCGGCGCGAGCATGGCGGGCGGGGTGAAGGGATGAGCCGCATCCTCGTCACCGGCGCCGACGGTGAGATCGGTCGCGCGGTCAGCGACAGCCTCGTCGCCGCCGGGCACGCGGTCACCGCCCTGTCGCTGTCGTTCTCGTCGGAGCACCCCGCCGACCGCCTCATCGAGGGCGACGCGGCCTCCCCGGACGTGGTGGCCCACGCGATGGACGATGTCGACGCCGTCGCCCACTTCGCCGCGATCCCGCACCCGAGCCTCGGCACCCCGATCGACGTGTTCCGCGTGAACACCGCCGCCACGTTCACCGTGCTCACCATCGCCGGGGAGCGCGGTGTCCGCCGCGCGGTCATCGCGAGCAGCATCAACGCCATCGGCTACCCCAACAACCCGCACGGTGCGTTCCCGCCCGCGTTCCCTCTCGATGTGCACACCCCGCCCGACATCGCCGACGCCTACTCGCTCTCGAAGCTCGTCGACGAGCGGACCGCGGCGTACGCCCACCGCCGGTACGGGCTCGACGTGGTGGCCTTGCGCTTCCCCCTGGTGAAGTGGCCCGACGTGCTTCGCGACGCGGCGCACGACGTCGAGGGCGACCCCGCGCGACTGGCGCGCGAGGGCTGGGCGTACCTCACGATGCACGACGCCACCCGGGCGGTGCAGCGTGCGATCGATGCCGACGTCACCGGGGCGCCCGTCGTGCCCCTGAGCGCCGCTGACACGCTGCTCCCCCTCCCCTCGGCCGAACTCGTGGCGCGATATGCGCCCGGCACGGTGCTCTCCCGCCCGATCTCGGGTCGCGACGCGCTCGTCGACACGAGCGTCGCCCGCGACCTGCTCGGGTTCGAGCCGAGCGAATCCATCCACGACGGCACCGCCACCGAACGCGCGTCCCTGCTCAGGAGCGAACGATGACCCTCTCCCCGACCGACCCCGCTTTCGCGCAACCCTGGCTGCCGCGTGAAGACGTGCGCATCACCGATGTCCGCGCGATCGTCACCGCCCCCGAAGGCATCCCCCTGGTCGTCGTGCGCGTCGACACCGACCAGGCGGGACTGTACGGCTACGGCTGCGCGACCTTCACCCAGCGCTGGCAGGCCGTCGTCGCGTTCCTCGAGCACGTGCGCCCGCTCGTCGTGGGCCGCTACCCCGGCGACATCGACGACCTCACGCGGCTGGTCCGCTTCACCGGGTACTGGCGCGAAGGACCGGTGGGCAACAACGCCCTCTCGGGTCTGGACATGGCGCTGTGGGACATCGCGGGCAAAAGGGCCGGGATGCCGGTCTACGAGATGTTCGGCGGACGGGTCCGCGCCGCGGCGGACACGTATCTGCACGCCGAAGGCGCCGACGCCGAGGCGACGACCTCCCACGCACGCGAACTCATCGCCGCCGGCCAGCGTCACGTCCGCATCCAGGTCGGGCAGCAGGGCACCGGGCACTACGGAGCCCCTCCGCTGCCGGGCGAGTTCTCCTGGGCGAAGCACCCCGCCGGGTGGCGCGTCGAGGACTACCTCGTCGCGACGCCTCGGCTGTTCGCCCACGTCCGCGAGGAGCTCGGCGACGGCGTCGAACTGCTGCACGACGTGCACTCGCGACTGAGTCCGAGCCAGGCCATCACCCTCACGCGGAGCCTCGAGCCGTACCGGCCGTTCTTCGTCGAAGACGTGCTCGCCCCCGAACACTGGCACCGACTGGGCGAGGTGCGCCGAGCCTCCCCCGTGCCGATCGCCGTGGGCGAGCTCGCCACGTCGTTCACCGACGCCGCCCGTCTCGTGCGCGAACACCAGGTCGACTACCTGCGGGCACACCTCTCCGACGTCGGTGGGGTGAGCGCGGCGCGCCGCCTCGCGGTCCTGGCCGACATCGAGGGCGTGCGCACCGCGTGGCACTCTCCCGGCGACGCCTCCCCGTTCGCGGTGGCGGCCGCGGTCGCGGTCGATGTCACCTCGCCGGCGTTCGGCATCCAGGAGGGCCACGTCTACAACGAGGCGACGCACGAGGTCTTCCCCGGGATGATCGACATCGTCGACGGGTGGCTCACCCCCAACGACGCACCCGGGTGGGGCATCGAGGTCGACGAGCGGGCCGCCGCCCGCTTCCCGGCGGGCCTGTCGGGCCACGACGCGTGGGCGGCGAAGGTGCGCGCCCCCGATGGAGCCCTGATCGCCCCGTGACCACCCCCGCCCCTCTCGAGGAGAGAACACGTATGTCCTGGACCCTGGCCCCGTCGCGACGCTGGTTGCTGCGCGGCGGAGAACCGACCTTCCTGCTCGCCGACACCGTGTGGGCCGCGTTCGGCGGAGCCAGCCCCGACGAATGGCTCGATCACCTCGAGCGTCGGCGTCGCCAGGGCTTCAACGCCCTGCTGTTCAGCGTCCTGCCCATCGAACACGACCGCTCCAGCGGCACGCGATCGCCGTACGCGATCCGCGACGGCCGCATCGACTTCGCCGCGGGCGACCCCGCCTACTGGGACGACGCCGAACGGGTTCTGACGACGGCGCGGGCGCACGGTTTCACCCCGATGCTCGTGCTGCTGTGGAACAACTTCGTGCCCGGCACATGGGGCGCGGGACTCACCCCGGATCACGTGATGGATGCCGAGCAGACGGCGTCGTACGTCGCGGACGTCGTCGCCCGTTTCGCCCGGTTCGACCCGATCTGGATCGTCTCCGGCGACGACGACCTCAACGACGACACCGCGCTCGAGCGCTACAGCGCCGTCGCCGCGCAGGTTCGGGAGCTGGCGCCGGGGCAACTCATCACCTGGCACGACACCCCGACCGCGCGCATGCCCGCCGCGATCGCAGACGGTGGACTGCTCGACTTCCACGGCCTGCAATCCGGACACAACGACGCCTGGGACACCCTCCCCGCCGAGCTCACCCGGTACTACCGCGCGATGGACGTCGCCCGTCCCGTCATCAACCTCGAGCCCTGCTACGAGGGGCTCGGTCGCTTCGCCGGTCGTGAGCGGCATTCCGCCGCCGACGTGCGCCGGGCGAGTTGGACCGGCGTCGTCGCGGGAGCCGCCGCCGGACTCGGGTACGGCGCGCACGGCGTGTGGTCGTGGCATCGCCGTGGTGAGGGCTTCGCCGCGGGCGACGTGCACGGCCACCCCTTCCCGTTCTCGGTCGCCGCGGCCTTCCCGGGCGCCGACGACGTGTCGTTCCTGCGCCGTGTCGTCGAGAGCGAGCGACTGTGGGGTCTCGACGGGGATGCCGAACTCCTCGCCGCCGAGCCCTCGGGCGCGGTCGCGGGACGAACCCCCGAGGGCGTCGTCGCCGTGTACGCACCGTCCGCCTTCGCGTTGACGCTGCGTGGTCGCGCCACCGCCGAGCTCGACGTGCGCGTGTACGACCTCGCCGCACGCCGACCGGATGCCGCCCGCTGGACCGAGGTCGACGGCGGCGTCCGGCTGGAGCAGCCGGAGTTCCCCGGCGACGCCCTCTACGTCGTTCGGGGCCTCGCGCCGGACGCGGGCTCTCCGGACGCGGACTGATGGCGCACGTCCTCACGTTCGGGGAAGCCCTCGCGACGTTCTCCGTCGACGCGGGGAGGCCGTCCGCCATCGCCGTCGCGGGAGCCGAGCTGAACACCGCCGTCGGGGTATCCCGCCTCGGGCACCGGGCGACGTGGATGTCGCGCCTCGGCGACGACGCGTTCGCCCGGCTCGTGCGCGAGACGCTGGCGGCCGAAGGCATCGACCAGGCCGCCGTGCGCGCGGTGCCCGGGGGCAAGACGGGGCTGATCGTGAAGGAACGGCTCAGCGACGACGTCGTGCGCAGTGAGCACTATCGCGCGGGTTCCGCGGCGGCGGGACTGACGGCGTCGGATGTCGACGGCGTCGACCTCGACGATGTCGACTGGCTCCACGCCTCGTGCATCACGCCATCGCTCGGCGAGGGACCACGGGAGATGTTCGAGCGTGCCATCCGCGATGCCGCGGGGCGTGGCATCCCGGTCTCGCTCGACACCAACCACCGGACCCAGCTGATCGACGACGCCGGGCTCCGCGACACCGTCGACGACGTCATCGACCACGTCGACACACTGCTGTGCAACGAAGACGAGGCGCGCGTGCTCACGGGTCTCGATGACGCCGCGGCCGCGGCCGCCGCCCTGCTTTCGCGCGGGCCGCGCACCGTCGTCGTGAAGCTCGGGCGACACGGAGCCCTCGCGGCGGACGCCGAGGGGCTGCGCCGCACCGACGCCGTCGAGATCCCTCCGCCCCACCATCCCGTGGGTGCCGGCGACGCCTTCGCCGCAGGATGGATCACGGCGGTCCTCGAGGGCTCGCCGATCGACGGGGCGCTGCGTCGCGGCGCATGGTGCGCCGCGCAGGTCGTCGCCGACCCGGGCGACCACACCGGCTTCCCGACGCGCGAACGGCTCGATGAGGTGACGGGATGAGCGACACGCGCGTCGTCATCGACAGCGGCATCCTTCGCGCCGAGATCGACGCCGAGGGTGCGCGCATCGCCTCGCTGACGCACGTGCCCACCGGGACCGAAATCCTGGCGACGACGCCGTGGGGCGACGAGCCGCGCGACGGGTTCGCCCTGCCCGACTCCAGTGCGCAGTGGCACCGGCGGTACCCCGGTGGATGGCACGTCCTCCTCCCCCGCGCCGGCGACCCCCCGACCGACGTCGCTCCCCGCCAGCCCTTCCACGGCGAGGCGGCATGGCGCACCTGGACCCTCGAACACGACAAGACGTCCTGTCGGGCGCGGGTCCTCCTGCGCACGGTGCCGCTCGAGATCGAGCGCTCCGTCACCCTCGTCGACGGCGAGCTCCACCTCGACACCGTCGTGCGCAACACCTCCGCCGGCGCCGTGCGCATCGGATGGGCCGAGCACCCCGCCTTCGCGGGCGCCTTGTTCGACGACCCGGGCACGGTGCGCACCGGCGAGCGCGACATCACCGTGGCCCCTGCCCCGTCGGCCGGATTCGACGACATCGCGGGCGATGCCGGCTCCCTGCGCATCACGAGCCGCGACCTCCGCGTCGACCTCGCGTGGGATCCGCACCTGTTCCCGCGCCTGTTCGTCTGGCGCGAGCGGCGAGGATCCGTCGGCTTCCCCTGGTGGGCAGCGGTGGATGCCGTCGGCCTCGAGCCCTCGTCCGATCCGTACGCGCACCCCGGAGACGCCCTCGGTTCGATCGAGGTCGCGCCCCGCGAGACCGTGCGTTCACGCCTGCTCCTCGGGGTCCGCGGCGTCGACGCCCCGACCCCCTAAACTCGATCCGCAATGGCGAAAGACGCGATCTCCCTCCGCGACGTGGCGGCGCTGGCTGGAGTGTCCGTCCCCACGGCATCGAAAGTGCTGCGCGGGCAGGGCAAGGTCTCGGATGCCACGCGCGAGCGCATCCTCTCGGTCGCCAAGCGCCTCGACTACCAGCCGAACGCCCTGGGCCAGTTCCTCGCGCAGGGGCGCAGCGCCACGATCGGCGTCCTCACCGTCAACGCCCCGGGTGCGTTCACGATGCCGGTATTGACCGGCGCGACCACCGCCTTCGGCGCGCGTGATCTCTCGGTGCTGGTGTCCGACGCCCACCTCGACCGGGCGCTCTTCGCGGCGACCGCGCGCAAGCTGCGCGCCCGCAACATCGACGGTCTCCTCGTCATCGGCGACGGGTCGAGCTCCGACATCCACTCCATCAGCGCGGGCTTCGCCGTTCCCGTGGTCTACGCCTACGGGCACTCCGACGACGCGGAAGACGCGTCGTTCCTCCACGACGGCTACGGCGCGGGCCGTCTCGCGGGAGAGCACCTCGTGTCGATCGGATGCCGCCGCATCGCGCACGTGATCGCCTCCGAAGAAGACCGCTCGGCGCGAGATCGGTCCGCCGGCCTCGCCGACGCCCTCTCCGAGGCCGGTCTCGCACTCGACCCCGCGCTCGTGTTCCGCGGCGATTGGTCGCAGGCCTGGGGCCGCGAGGCCGCGCAGCGCCTCATCGCCTCCGGTCGCGAGTTCGACGCCGTCTGCTGCGGCAACGACACCATGGCCACGGCCGTCGCCGGGGTCCTGGCCGAGGCCGGCATCCGCGTGCCCGTCGATGTCGCGATCACCGGCATGGACGACCTCGCCGGCTTGACCGGTCAAGACGACAACAGCCTCACCACGATCGACCTGCGCCTGAGCGCCCTCGGCGACCGCGCGGCGAACTACCTCGCCGACGTCATCGCGGGCGAGGAGTACGCGCCCGGCCGCCACGTCGAACCCGCGCGGCTCGTGCAGGGTCTGTCGACGGCCCGCTGACGAGGTCGCCCCCGAGCACGCGTCCTGCCGTGAGCACGAGCGGGTACGGTGGAAGGCGGCGAAGCCGCCCGTGAGGCCATCGCCACAGGAACATGACCTCGCCTCCCCCTCCCTCCGCCCCGCCACTGTCCGGGCCCGTCCTCGTCGTCGGTGACGGTCGCATGGGCCGGGCGCTCGTCGCCGCGCTCGAGGCCGCTGACGTACCGGTCATCGGTCCCGCGGGCCGGGGCGAGTCGGGCACGGATGCCGGAGTCGTCCTCCTCGCGGTACCGGACGCCGCGATCGCCGACGCCGCGCGCGCGATCGCCCCCGGCCGCATCGTGGGCCACCTGTCGGGCGCGCTCGACCTGACGGTCCTGCGGCCGCACGAGGCGTTCAGCATCCACCCCCTGATGACGGTCACTGGCGCGGGAGCATCGTTCGCGGGGGTCACCGCCGCGCTCGCCGGGACGACCCCTGCCGCTTTCGCGGTCGCGTCGACCCTCGCCGAGGTGCTGGGGATGACGGGCGTCGAGGTCCACGACGAAGACCGTGCGGCGTATCACGCGGCCGCCTCCGTCGCGGCGAACTTCCTCGTGACGCTCGAGGGAATGGCCGAGCATCTCGCGGCGACAGCGGGGATCGAGCGAGAAGCGCTCGTCCCCCTCGTCCGCGCCGCCATCGACAATTGGGCCGAACGCGGAGCGGCCGCCGCTCTCACCGGCCCGGTCTCCCGCGGCGACACGGCCACGATCGCGCGCCAGCGCGACGCCGTCGCCGAGCGCCTGCCCGATCGCCTGGCGCTCTTCGACGCACTCGTCGACGCGACGCGCGATCTCGCCGCCACCCAACGAGCCGGAATCGAGGCCGTCCCGTGACCATCCGTATCGTGCGCACCGTCGAGGAGTTGCGCGCGGCACTCGCCCCGCGCCGAGCAAAGAGCGTCGGCTTCGTCCCGACGATGGGCGCCCTCCACGAGGGGCACCTCTCGCTGCTTCGCGCCGCGCGGTCTGAGAACGCCACGGTCGTGCTGTCGATCTTCGTGAACCCGACCCAGTTCGGCGAGGCTGCGGACCTCGACGCGTACCCGCGCACGGAGCACGCCGATGTCACCCTGGCTGACCAGGCCGGCACCGACCTCGTCTTCGCGCCCTCCCCCGCCGAGATGTATCCGGCGGGCTTCGCGACGACGGTCTCCGTCGGCGGAGCGATCACGGACACGCTCGAGGGCGCGGTCCGCGGCCGCTCCCACTTCGACGGTGTCGCCACGGTCGTCGCCAAACTGCTCCTCGCCGTACAGCCCGACCGCGCGTACTTCGGCGCCAAAGACGCGCAGCAGGTCGTCGTCGTGCGCCGCATGGTGGGCGACCTCGGCATCCCCGTCGAGATCGTCACCCGCCCGACCTCGCGCGACGACGACGGTCTCGCGCGCTCTAGTCGCAACACGCGCCTCTCGCCCGAGGAGAGGGCTGTCGCAGCCGTCATCCCACGGTCGCTTCGAGCGGCTCAGGATGCCTTCGCCTCCGGCATCCGCGATCCCCACCGCCTCGCGGACGTCGTGCGCGACGAGCTCGTGGCGGCGGAGCTGGATCCCGAGTACGTCGCGATCGTCGACGCCCACAGCCTCGAACCGATCGCAAAGGTCGTGCGCCCGGCGCTGCTCGCCCTCGCCGTGCGGGTGGGAGCGGTCCGGCTGATCGACAACGTGGTTCTCGGCGTCGATGACCTCATCCCGTTGACGAGGAGCCTCCCATGACGCGCCCCAAAGTGACCCTCCGCCGACTCCGGGAGCTCGCGGAAGCCGCGACGCCGATCGTGATGGTGACGGCCTACGACTTCGCCTCGGGCCGGGTGGCTGAGCGCGCCGGGGTCGACATCGTGCTGGTCGGAGACTCGGGGGCGCAGGTGGTGCTCGGCCACCCCGACACGACCTCCGTGACGCTCGATGAGATGCTCATGCTCTCGAAGGCGGCACGCCGGGCGGTACAGACTCCGCTGCTGCTGTGCGACGTGCCGTTCGGGTCGACCGAGTTGAGCGACGAGCAGGCGGTCGCGACGTCGATTCGCTTCGTTCACGAGGCCGGCGCCGACGCGGTCAAGATCGAAGGCGCGAACCCGGCGCGACTCTCTCGCGTGCGGGCCATCGTGGAAGCGGGTATCCCGGTCGTCGGGCACGTCGGGCTCACGCCGCAGACCGCGACAGCGCTCGGCGGCCTGCGCGCCCAGGGGCGCACGACCGACGACGCTGTCCGTGTCGCGCGCGACGCTCTCGCTGTGCAGGATGCCGGCGCGTTCGCGCTCGTGATCGAGGCCGTTCCCGCAGACGTGGTCGACGAGATCCGCCGGGCCCTCCGCATCCCCGTGATCGGCATCGGAGCCGGCGCCGCCGACGGACAGGTGCTCGTGCAACACGATCTGCTCGGAATCACCGAGGGCCGGGCCCCGGTCTTCGTGAAGCGCTACGCGGCGCTCGGCGACGCGATGGTCGAGGGCGTCGAGGCGTACGCCCGGGAGGTGCGCGAGAGACTCTTCCCCTCGGCGGAGCACACGTACCGGGCGGCTCCGGATGCCGCGGCAGCGGTGCGAGAGTTCATCGACGGGCTCTGAGCGCCCGCGGCTCGCCTCGGGTGTCGAACCGTCGCTGACCGCGAACGGTCTCAGTGCGGCGACCCTGCCCGCATGACGAAGGCCCCGATCCGCAGGGATACACCTGCAGCCGAAGCGAGCAGCACACCGGCGCCAGCCCCGGGAGGGCGTCGCGACGGGCCGCCGCCGCGAGGAGCGCGAGCGTCAACTCCGGACGGTGGAGCGCCTGGGGGTCTCGTGCCGGCCGGATCGCGATCTCGATCGCCCTGAGTGCACTCGCCGTTGCCCTGACAGCGCTCCTGATCGCCAGTCTGATCGACCTCGGACAGCCGCAGATCTGGGGCACCTTCACGCAAACGGGCTGTGAAAAGCGCCCCCGCGGCGGCTGCCGCCCCTACGGGACGTGGGTCAGTGACGACGATCTGATCGTCAAGGAGCACGTCTATCTGAACGGGGGAACAGACGGTTTCGGCCGTGCACGGGCAGCGTTCCGACCGAACGCGCTTCTCGGCAGCGACGTCGTCGACGTCGCCGCGGTGACCGGTGCTATGCCGCTGCTCATCGGGGTCGCGCTCGCCGGGTGCCTGGTCTCGCTCCAGCGCGCGGCGGCATCATGGGAATACCTGCGACTCAAGCACGGTCCGCGAATGCGGAGACGACACCCGCGACGGCAGGGCGCCCTCGGCATCCGCGGATCGTTCCGGCGTCAGTATCGGAGCTCGCTCATGCGCGAGTCGAGCGACGACAGGTGACGTCAGCCGCGGAACCCGCTGCACCATGACGCAGATCAGCCCCGCTCGAAAGCGGGGCTGATCGGGAAAGAATGGCGGTGACGGTGGGATTTGAACCCACGGTAGGGGTGAACCTACACAACATTTCGAGTGTTGCACCTTCGGCCGCTCGGACACGTCACCGCCGACCAGCTTACGACAGATGACCGGATGCCGCTAATCCGGGCCCCGCACCGTCGTGACGCGGGCGAAACTCCTGAGGAATCGCGCCCGACAGCGCTTTGACACCCCACCGGAGTCCATCCGCACCAAAACTCAGGAGTTTGGCCCGCCCCCAGGCCCCGGCCGCCGGCCGCTCCCGACCCCCGGGCCCGCCGAGTCCCGCCTCATCCCGCCCCGAACCCCGCCCCCGCGGCATCCGTTCATCCACCGTCGAACGACCGCTCTGGCACCGGTCCCACACCGCTGCCAGGATCGAGGCATGAGCGTGATCGAGAACTCCAAGCTGACGGTCGTGGGCGCGGGAAGCGTGGGGGCGAGTGTCGCGTACGCCGCTCTCATCCGGGGGTCGGCGCGGCACGTCGCCCTCTACGACATCGCCGAGGCCAAGGTCGAGGCCGAGGTGCTCGACCTCGCGCACGGCACCCAGTTCACCGGGTCGAGCGACATCGTCGGCGGCAGCGATGTCGCGGTCGCCGAGGGCTCGCACGTCGTCGTGATCACCGCCGGGGCGAAGCAGAACCCGGGCCAGACCCGCACGGAGCTGGCCGCGACGAACGCGCGCATCATCCGCGACATGATGCCCAAGCTGCTCGAGGTCGCACCGAACGCCGTCTACGTCATCGTCACCAACCCCTGCGATGTCCTCACCGTTCTCGCGCAGGAGGCGACCGGACTGCCGACGCGCCGGATCTTCGCCTCCGGCACCGTCCTCGACACCTCTCGCCTGCGCTGGAAGCTCGCTCAGCGCGCCGGCGTCGCCACCTCGAGCGTGCACGCGTGGATCGTCGGCGAGCACGGCGACACCGAGTTCCCGTTGTGGTCCACCGCGACGATCGGCTCGGTCCCGATCACCGAGTTCGAGCTCCCCGACGGCGGGCGTTTCACGAAGGACGAACTGGATGCCATCGCCGTCGACGTCCGCGATGCGGCCTACAAGGTGATCCAGGGCAAGGGCGCCACCAACTACGCGATCGGGTTGTCCAGCGCCCGGATCGTCGAGGCGATCCTGCGCGATGAGCGCGCGATCCTGCCGGTGAGCACGGTGCTCGAGGACTTCCACGGCATCAGCGGCATGGCCCTCTCGGTCCCTTCGATCGTGAGCGCGAAGGGCGCTGTCCCCCTGGCCGGCACGCCGTTCTCCGACGACGAGCTGACGCTCCTGCGACGCTCGGCCGACGCGCTGACGACGGTCGCGGATTCCCTGCGCGGCTGAGCCCCGTCCGCAGCGGATGAGCCCGGGATGCCACCGGCCCGAGGCCCCGGGCCGATAGCATCCCGGTCATGAGCGACATCGAAGAACGCTTCGCCGAGGCGGTGACCACGATCGGCGGGGTGCTCAAGCCCCACGGATTCCGCAAGAAGAGATACGTGTGGACCCGCGTCGGCGACGGCGTCGTGCACGAGGTCGACGTCCAGCGCAGCCACGGGAACACCGCGGGCAGCGTGCGCTTCTACGTCAACGCCTCGGCCTACGTCGCAGCCTTCGACCGCGCGATCGGGCGCACGGTTCCCGACGATCAGACCCGCGCGAACGCGCAGTATTCGGCGCGTTTCGAGGAGATCAGCGACTGGCCGAGCGACCGCGTCGACGTGGAACGGGATGCCGACGACCTGAGCGCGGCTCTCCCCGCGGCCATCGAGCAGGTCGTGGCGCACCTCGACACGATCACCGACGAGGAGTCGCTGGCGCGCACCCTCATCGACGGCGGGTACGTCCTCGACGACGATCTCTTCGCCTGGTTCTGCGCGACCGGGCGCGCTTCGGAGGCCGCTGCCCAGTTCACGGCCGCGCGGGAGCGATTCGGAGACGAGGACCGCTGGCCCCGCCTCGTCGCGTTGTTCGACGACACCGCGCAGAAGTACGGCGTCGCTCTCCCCTGACCCCGGATTCCGGATGCCACACCCCCGCGCCTCCGATGTCGGAGGCCCCGCGTAGCCTGGGCGCATGGCATCCCGACGTCCCGCTGCAGCCCCCGCTCCGTATCGCTGCACCGAATGCGGGTGGACGACGCTGAAGTGGGTCGGCCGTTGCGGAGAATGCCAGTCGTGGGGCACCGTCGTCGAGGCGGCGGAGCAGACGGGAATCGTCCGCTCGATCGTGCCGGTGGCACCGGGGGCCGCCCGAGCGGCCCGGCGCATCACCGAGATCGACACGCAAGACGCCCCGCGCCGCACGAGCGGCGTGGGCGAGTTCGACCGCGTGCTCGGCGGGGGAATCGTCCCGGGGGCCGCTCTCCTCCTGAGCGGCGAACCGGGCGTCGGCAAGTCGACGCTGCTCCTCGAGGTCGCGGCCAAGAGCGCGCACGCCGGTCGCCGCGTGCTCTACGCGAGCGGCGAAGAATCCGCCGCGCAGGTGCGCTTGCGCGCGGAGCGCACGGGCGCGCTTCACGACGAGCTGTTCCTCGCCTCCGAGACCGACTTGGCGACCATCCTCGGCCACGTCGACCAGGTCGAGCCGGGGCTGCTCATCGTCGACTCGGTGCAGACGATCTCCTCCGCCCACAGCGACGGGGCGGCGGGTCAGCCCGCGCAGGTGCGAGAGGTGGCATCCGCCCTCATCCGCGTTGCGAAAGAACGCGGGCTGCCGATCATCCTCGTCGGTCACGTGACGAAAGACGGCTCGATCGCCGGCCCCCGCATCCTCGAGCACCTCGTCGACGTCGTCTGCCACTTCGAGGGCGACCGGCAGACGTCGCTGCGCTTCGTGCGCGCGCTCAAGAACCGCTTCGGGCCGACCGACGAGGTCGGCTGCTTCGACATGACCGGCACCGGCATCGCCGAGGTCGCCGACCCGAGTGCCCTGTTCCTCGGACACGGCGAGCCCGAACCGGGCACCTGCGTGACGATCGCGATGGAGGGTCGGCGCGCGCTGCCGGTCGAGATCCAGGCTCTTGCCGTGCGGCAGACCGCACCAAATCCGCGTCGAATCGTCAACGGCGTCGATTCGTCGCGCGTCGCCATGGTGCTCGCGGTCCTCGAGAGCCGCATGGGGCTGACGCTGTCCGATCGCGACGTGTACGTCTCGACCGTCGGCGGCGTCCGCCTCGTCGAGCCCGCCGCCGACCTGGCGATCGCGATCGCGGTCGCCAACGCCGTGAAGAACCGCAAGGTGTCGAAGCGGCTGGCGGCGATCGGCGAATTGACGTTGACCGGAGAGATCCGCAACGTCACCCAGGCCGCGCAGCGGGCGTCCGAGGCCAAGCGCCTCGGGTATCACACGGTCCTCGACGCCTCATCGCGCAAACTCGCCCAGGCCCTGAACGAGCTGCAGGTGCGAGGCATGCCGCGCGACGACAGCGAACCGGGATTCTGAGAACGCCCGAACAGCCGGCTTGACCGCTGGTTCGGCCGGGCCGAGACGACCGCCGGGATCAGCGACGACGGGGCCGAGACTCCGACGAGACCTCCGCCCTGAGGGGACGACGGGCGGGCGGGGCCGCGATTTTCGAGGGAGCGTCAGGGTGTCGTGGCGCGTCCGGTGTTCAGCGGCCGGGAGGAGCTGACCGCCGGCGACGGTGCGGCGACGTCATGCCGAGCACCACGGGGATGACGAGTCCGGCGGCGCACACGGCCGCGGTGATCACGTACTCCATGCCCCCGAGTCTCGCATTCTCGCCTCACCCGCGCGACTTCGGTGATTCACCCGCGAGCTATCGCCGCGTCCCGCCCTCCGGAGCCGCGACCACGCGCGGGACAGCGTGCACCCCAAGCCGGACCCACCCCCTCGCCGAATCACCGGGCCGCGTCCCGCGCTCCGGAGTCCCGCGAAGCGTCCCGCAGAACGCCCCCCAGCGCGACCGTGTTCTGCCCGACACCTCCGGAGAGCGGCACCTCCGGAGCGCGGCACACGCAGGGGCGTCTCCTCCCCGCCGCTGCGCGCCCCACCCGCCCCACCTCGCCATCGCCGCGCCGGCGCCGCCATCGCCGCGCCGGCGCGGAATGCCGCTCGCGGACCCGTCGCCCCGTTGAGTGTCCACAACACCCGGACGATTTCTCGCGCGTTCCGGGTGTTCTGGACACCGAACCGGCAAACCTTCCGGGCCGGCGCTCAGGCGTCGAGCGCCGCGATGAGGTCGGCCGGACTGGCTTGAATCGGATGAGGCCCCGCGATGTCGATGAACACCGCCGTCAGTTCTTCCTCATGCATCCCCAGGAACGTCCGCAACCACTGCGGGGACTGCAGCGCGACGTGCGGCGGGAGGGTCTCCGGCTTGTGCGCCGCGTCGCTGAAGAGCAGCAGCGCGAGCTGGCCCGTGTTCGGGTCGCGGTAGGTCCAGACCTCGCCCATGTCGAGCGGGTTGTCGGCGTCGCCGGCGCGCATGAGCGGAACGACGGTGGGTCCGTGGCGCAGGGCGAACGCGATCGCTGCCATGTCCTGCGTCTGCAGCGCGTCGGTCAGGGCGGTGTTCTTGAACTCCACGGCGACCTTCTTCCCCTTGCGTTTCTTGCCCGCGGCCATCCTCCGAGCCTATCCGCGGCCCCGCACCGACGCCCACCGGAGGAGAACTGCCCAGCGGAGGACCCGAACCCACGCGTGCGTCCTCCCTTCGCTGCTTCTCCTCCCCTCGCAGCCGCAGCCACACCCAAACCGCAACCCAAGCCCAAGCCCCAGCCCCAGCCCAAGTCCCAGCCCCAGCTCCAGCCCCAGCCCCAGCCCCAGCCCCAGCCCCAGCCCCAGCCCAAGCCCAAGCCCAAGCCCAAGCCCAAGCCCAAGCCCAAGCCCAAGCCCAAGCCTCAGCCTCAGCCTCAGCCTCAGCTACGCGAGGAAGCCTCGCAGCAGCGCCTCCGACCCGGCGAGGTGGTCGCGCATCGCCGCGTGGGCGGCATCCGGTCTCCCGGCGAGGATCGCCGACACGATCGCGGCGTGCTGCGACGTGGAGTGGTCGATGTTGCGCGGCAGCAGCGGAAAGGTGTCGAGCCAGGCATTGATGCGCGCGCGGTTCTCCGCCACGAGGGGCACGAGAGAGGGGATGCCGGCGACCTCCGCGATCGTGAGGTGCAGCAGCGTGTCGAGGCGGCGGTAGTCCGCTCCATCCGCCCGCGCCGCCGCCTCGTGCCGGGCCCAGAGCACGTCGCGTTCGTCCGCCGACAGCGACCGGCCCGCCGCCGCCCACGCGGCTCCGGGCTCGAGGACACCGCGCAGCGCGACGACGTCGTCGAGTTCGACGGCGTCGACCGCCGCGGGAGCGACGGCCCGCGGAACGGGGTCGACCACGAACGTCCCGCCGTAACGCCCGCGCCGTGTCTCGAGCCAGCCCGCGTCAGCGAGCTCGCGGATCGCCTCGCGCACCGTGTCGCGGCTCACGCCGTAGAGCGCGGCGAGCTCGCGCTCCGCCGGCAGCGACTCCCCCGGGGCGACGAGGCCGAGACGCACTGTCTGCACGATCCGCGCCGTGGTGTCTTCGAGCGCGTTCCCGCTGCGCACGGGCCGGTACACGGCCCGGCGCAGGTCGTCGAGAGGCGCGTCGGTCACCATCTCAGCCTGTCACGGCCCGCCGCCGCAGGGTCGCGCAACAGCGAAGGCCGCGGCACGAACGTCGCCGGCTCACAGCGGAGTGACGTACGCGTTCGTGATCCCGCCGTCGACGACGAAGGCCGTCGCGGTGATGAACGATGCGTCGTCGGATGCCAGGAAGGCCACGGCCGCAGCCATCTCCTCCGGCTCCGCGAACCGTCCCATCGGCACGTGCACGAGACGGCGCTGCGCGCGCTCGGGGTCTTTGGCGAACAGTTCCTGAAGGAGCGGGGTGTTCACCGGTCCCGGGCAGAGGGCGTTGACGCGGATGCCCTGCCGCGCGAACTGCACGCCGAGCTCGCGGGTCATCGCGAGCACGCCGCCCTTCGATGCGGTGTACGAGATCTGCGAGGTGGCCGAGCCCAGCAGCGCGACGAACGAGGCCGTGTTGATGATCGAGCCCCTGCCTGCGGGAACCATGTGCCGCAACGCTGCGCGCGAGCAGAGGTAGACGCTCTTGAGGTTGACGTCCTGCACCTTGTCCCACGCGGGCAGTTCGGTCGTCTCGATCGAGTCGTCGTCGGCGGGCGAGATCCCGGCGTTGTTGAAGGCGATGTCGACGCTGCCGAGGTCGGCGGCGACGCCGTCGAAGAGGGCGTCGACGGATGCCTCGTCGGCGACGTTCACCTGCCGGAAGACACCGTCGACGGAGGCCGCCGCGGCCGCTCCGGTGGTCTCGTCGAGATCTGCGATCACCACGCGGGCCCCCTCGGCGGCGAAGCGGCGGGCGGTGGCGAGACCGATGCCGCTGGCGCCTCCGGTGACGATGGCGACGCGGTCACGCAGACGCTGGGTGAGGTCGATGGTCATGAGCTGTGGTTCCTTCTACGTGTGCGGGTCGGGGTCAGGGCGGGGGTCACTCGGTGGCGTAGAACACGTTCTTCACCTCGGTGAAGTGCTCGGCGGCATCCGGGCCCAGTTCTCGACCGAGACCGGAGGCCTTCATGCCGCCGAACGGGGTGGCGTACCGCACCGACGAGTGCGAGTTCACTGACAGCACGCCGCTGCGCACCCCGCGGGAGACCCGGATGCCACGCCCCAAATTCTCCGTCCAGATCGAGCCCGCGAGACCGTATGCGGTGTCGTTGGCCAGGCGAATGGCATCCGCTTCGTCGTCGAACGGCATCACTGCGAGCACGGGGCCGAACACCTCGTCGCGCGCGATGCGGTCGCCCGGCTGCGCGATCACGACGGCGGGCGCGAACCAGAAGCCGTCGCCCTCGGGCGCCGAACCGCGGAACGCCACGTCGACACCATCGAGGAAGCCCCGCACGGTGGAGCGGTGGGATGCCGAGATCAGCGGCCCCATCTGGGTGTCCTCGCTCGTCGGGTCGCCGACTCTCCACGCGGCCACGGCGGGTTCGAGCAACTCGAGGAACCGGTCGAAGACGCTCCGCTGCACGAGGAGGCGGCTGCGGGCGCAGCAGTCCTGCCCCGCGTTGTCGAACACCGAGCCGGGCACCCCGGCGGCGGCCTTCTCGAGGTCGGCGTCGGCGAAGACGATGTTCGCGCTCTTGCCGCCGAGTTCGAGGGTCACGGGCTTGAGCATCCGCGCGCAGCCCGCGGCGACCTCGGTACCCACCTCGGTGGATCCGGTGAAGACGACCTTGTGCACGTCGGGGTGTGACACGAAGCGTTGCCCCACGACCGAGCCCGACCCCACGACCACGCGGAACAGCCCTTCGGGCAAGCCCGCCTCGAGGGCGAGCTCGCCGAGACGGATCGCCGTCAGCGGGGTGAGTTCCGCGGGCTTGAGCACGACGGCGTTACCCGCGGCGAGCGCGGGGGCGAAGCCCCACGCGGCGATCGTCATGGGGAAGTTCCACGGCACGATGATGCCGACCACGCCGTACGGCTCGTGATAGGTCACATCGAGACCGCCGGCAACGGGGATCTGCGAGCCGATCAGGCGTTCCGGAGCACCCGCGTAGTAATTCAGCACCTGGGCGACGTGCTGCGCCTCCCACCGTGCCGAGCCGATCGGGTGGCCCGAGTTCTTCACCTCGAGCTGGGCGAGCTCCTCGACGTGCCCCTCGACGACCCGCGCGAAGGCGCGCAGGGCGTCGGCCCGGGCGACGGGGGCGAGCGCTGCCCAGGAGCGCTGCGCGCGCACGGCGTCGGCGACGACGGCATCCACCTGATCGATCTCGGCACGCTCCAGCGTGGTGATGGGCGACCCGGTGGAGGGGTCGATGACGGTGAAGGTGCTCATGCGGGAACTCCCTGCTGCTCGGAGGAACGCGCCGCCCGGTAGCGCGCCGCGGCGGCGACCAGCCCGAGGAAGAGGCGTCGGTCCTCGGCGTTCTCCTCGGGATGCCACTGCACGGCGACGAGATAGTCGTCGCCGTCGGTTTCGACGGCCTGGACGAGTCCGTCGTCGGTGCGGGCGGTGACGGTCAGGCCCTCACCCACCCGGTCGACGCCCTGATGGTGGTAGCTGTGCACGGTGAGAGGACCGGCCCCGACGAGACCGGCGAGCCGGGTTCCGGCATCCACCTCCACCACGTTCTCGGCGAAGACGCCCCCGCCGATTCGGTAGCGCTCGGTGCCGAGGGCCTCGGGCAGGTGCTGGTGCAGAGTGCCGCCGAGGGCGACGTTGATCAGCTGCAGGCCTCGGCAGATGCCGAAGACCGGGATGCCGCGCTCCCGCGCCCCGGCGAGAAGGGCGAGTTCCCACGCGTCGCGGTCGGCGCGAGCAGGGTCGGTGAGCGGGTGCCGCTCGGCCCCATAGAGCTCGGGCTGCACGTCGAGGCCGCCCGTCAGGATGAGTCCGTCGAGGCCGTCGAGCACGGCCGCGGCGGCCTGCTCCGGACGCGGCTGCGGAGGCAGCAGCACGGCCGTGGCACCCGAGGCGGTGACGGAGTCGAAGTACTGCTGCGGCAGGAACGACGCTCGGACATCCCACACCCCCTGCTTCGCGCGCTCGAGGTACGTGGTGAGCCCCAGAACAGGGGTTCGGGTCGGATCAGAGGCGCTCGAAACCACGCACCCGCTCCCAATCGGTCACGGCGGCGTCGAAGGCCTCGACCTCGATGCGCGCCTGGTTGAGGTAGTGCTCGACGACGTCGTCGCCGAAGGCGGCGCGGGCGATCGTCGACTCGGAGAAGAGCCGCGCCGCCTCGCGCAGGGTCGTCGGCAGGGTGTCGACGCCCGAGGTGTAGGCGTTGCCCGTGAGCGGCGCCGGCAGCTCGAGTTCGTTCTCGATGCCGTGGAGACCGCCCGCGATGATCGCGGAGATCGCGAGGTAGGGGTTCACGTCTCCCCCGGGAACGCGGTTCTCGACCCGGAGGGAGGAGCCGCGACCGACCACGCGCAAAGCGCACGTGCGGTTGTCGACGCCCCAGGCGATGCCGGTCGGTGCGAAGGAGCCGAGGGCGAAACGCTTGTAGGAGTTGATCGTCGGGGCGTACAGCAGCGTGAACTCGCGGAGGGTCGCCAGGATGCCGGCGATCCAGTGCTCCATCAGCGGGCTGAAGCCGTGCTCGCCGTCGCCCGCCATGACGGCGGCGCCGTCGTCGCCCCGAACCGAGAGATGGATGTGGCAGCTGTTGCCCTCGCGCTCGTTGAACTTCGCCATGAAGGTCAGCGACTTGCCGTGCCGGTCGGCGATCTCTTTCGCGCCGTTCTTGTAGATCGTGTGGTTGTCGGCCGTCTCGAGAGCTTCGGCGTAACGGAACGCGATCTCCTGCTGGCCGAGATTGCACTCCCCCTTGACCCCCTCGCAGTACATGCCCGCCCCGTCCATGCCGAGGCGGATGTCGCGCAGCAGCGGCTCGAGCCGTGTCGTGGCCAGCAGGTTGTAGTCGACGTTGTAATCGGTCGAGGCGTGGAGCCCCGTATAGCCCTTGGCCCAGGCTTCTCGGAACGAGTCGTCGAAGACGATGAACTCCAGCTCGGTCCCCGCGTAGGCGGTCAGACCCCGTTCGGCGAGGCGCGCACGCTGCGCGTTCAGGATGCCACGCGGCGACTGCGCGACATGCGCGCGGTCTTCCCATGCGAGGTCGGCCACGACGAGCGCCGTGCCCGGCTGCCACGGGATGCGTCGGAGCGTCTCGAGGTCGGGGACGAGCAGCATGTCGCCGTACCCCGTGTCCCAGCTCGACATCGCGTAGCCGTCGACGGTGTTGAGGTCGACGTCGACCGAGAGCAGGTAGTTGCAGGCCTCGGCGCCGTGCGGCAGCACCTCGTCGCGCCAGAACCGTGCGGCGACGCGCTTGCCGACGAGGCGCCCCTGCGCGTCGGGGAACGCGACGACGACCGTGTCGATCTCGCCGCTGTCGATCGCGGCATCCAGTTCTGCGGTGGTGAGATTGCCCGCCATGGTCTCCCTCTCGCTCGCTCGTCGCCTTCCCGTGCGGAAGCCGTAACGAGGAACTTACACGCCAAAGGTAGACAGGTCGACCAATAGAAGGCCATGATTTCCCGCAAGGCGAGCCCGTCCGCCTGCCCTCATTCCTCTGGAGGTCCCATGTCCACCTCGAGCAGTTCCCGCAAAAAGGTCGCCGGCGCCACCTATACCGCGACGGATTCCACGTACTTCGAGAAACGCACGTTGAAACGCTCGGCCGGCGTCTGGGGCCTGTGGGGTCTCGCGGTCGCCGCGGTCATCTCGGGCGACTTCTCCGGGTGGAACTTCGGCATCGGCTTCGCCGGGTTCGGCGGCATGCTCATCGCCTTCGTGATCCTCGTGATCATGTACTACGGCCTCACCTTCTCGATCGGCGAGATGGCCGCCGCGATGCCGCACACGGGCGGCGCGTACTCGTTCGCCCGCTCGGCGATGGGCCCGTGGGGCGGCCTGGCCACGGGCCTCGCCGAGACGATCGAGTACGTCGCCACCACCGCCGTTGTCGTCTACTTCTCGGGCCAGTACGCCGACTCCGCCCTCGAACTTCTCACCGGCGTGAGCCTGCCGTCGTTCGTGTGGTGGATCATCCTCTACGCCCTGTTCATCGCGCTCAACGCGGCGGGGGCCAACATCTCGTTCGGTTTCGCCATCGTCGTGTCGATCATCTCGATCGGCATCATCGTGGTCTTCGGCATCATGGCGCTGGCCAGTGGGGCTTTCGATTGGGGGTCCCTCTGGAACCAGACGCCCGACCCGGGCCAGTCGGAGTTCCTGCCCTTCGGCGTCGGCTCGATCCTGCTCGCCCTCCCCTTCGCGATGTGGTTCTTCCTGGGTATCGAAGAGCTGCCGCTCGCGGCCGAAGAGTCGCACGATCCCGCGCGCGACATCCCGCGGGCCGGTCTCTGGGCCCGCGGCACGCTCATCGTCACGGGTCTGATCGTGCTCTTCCTGAACACCGGCGTCCTCGGCGCGGATGCGACCGGCACCTCGGTCGAACCGCTCCTCGACGGGTTCCGCGCCATCGTCGGCGATCAGGCGGCAGCTCTGCTGTCGCTGCTCGCGCTCATCGGCCTTCTGGCATCCCTGATGGGCATCATGTTCGCCTACGGCCGCAACATGTACTCGCTCTCGCGCGCCGGCTACTACCCGCGGTGGCTCTCGCTCACGGGCGCCCGCAAGACGCCGTGGGTCGCGCTGGTCTTCGGCGCGGTGCTCGGCTTCCTCTCGTTGGTCATCGTCCAGGCTGCTGGCGGAGACGCCAGCCCCGCGGGTGCCATCGTGCTGAACATCGCCGTCTGGGGTGCTGTGCTGGCGTACTTCCTGCAGATGGTCGCCTTCATCGTGCTCCGCAAGAAGTTCCCGAACGCCGTCCGCCCCTACAAGAGCCCGTGGGGTCTGTTCGGCGCCTACTCCGCGGCGATCATCGCCGCCGTGGTGTTCTTCGGTCTGCTGCTGAACTCCGCGTACCTGCTGGCGATCGTGGCCATCATCGTCGTCTACGCGGTCATCTTCATCGCCTTCGCCGTCTACGGCCGCCACCGCCTCGTGCTCTCCCCCGAGGAGGAGTACGCCCTTTCCGGCGGCCTGCACGGCGACCCGCAGAAGGAGGGGTACGACGCCATGGAGGGTGAGGTCTTCGGCGACACCCGCTCCTGAGAGACGGGGAGAGGGGCGGATGCCATGGCATCCGCCCCTCTCCCCGTGTTCGTATCAGCGGGTCACTGGAGGATGAACGACGCCGTCCCCGTGGACGGGATGCCGCCGATCGAGACGCTGAGGTGGTACGTCGCACCGCCGCCGGGGGCGAAGGGACGCTCACTGTCGCACGAACCGACGGAGGAACGCGTCCGATCCCACGTCAGGGGCGCGGAGCTGGTCACGGTCTGCCCCGCGGCGAGGGTGACCTCCATGTCGCTCGGCTCGGACTGGCAGTCCGTCGAGCGCCACCACACGTCGGAACCGCTCGTCACGGTGAACGACTGGGCACTGGTTCCCACGTTCATGGTGCAGGGGGTGGCGCCGCTGTTCGTGAGCCGGATCGACAGTTGCGGGTTCTCGCCCTGCCCATATTCGGCTTTGTCCGAGAGGGCTTCGACGGTGATGTCGGCGGGAGTGCACTCGGTCGGGCCGCTCGCCTCGCTCGGGGTCGGACTCGGCTCCGGCGAGGCGGCGGCCTCGGTGGGCGCCGCGTCCGACGGTGCGCTCGACGGCGCCGACGCAGAGGTGACGGGCGCGGGCGCGGTGTCGGAGGAGGGCGCGGTGCGCCAGGGCGGAGCCGCGACGAGCCACACGACGAGGCCGATCACGAGCAGCGCGAGGAGCGCGGCGGCAAGACGGCGACGACGGTAGACCGCCGGGGACTGCCTCCGCCTTCGGGGGGCATCGGTCATCGTTCCAGGGTATGCGGCGACGCTGTGCCCTCACCTCACGGCGCGCTCAGAGGCGCGCGCGGATGTGCGCACTCACAGGTGTTTGAGCATTCGCGTGTTGCCCAGGGTGTTGGGCTTCACGTGCGCGAGATCGAGGAACTCGGCGACACCCTCGTCGGGGCTGCGGACGAGCTGCGAGTAGACATCGGGGTCGACGACCTGCTCGCCGATCTCGGCGAAGCCACGTCGGGTGAAGAAATCGACCTCGAAGGTGAGGCAGAACAGGCGAGACACACCGAGCTCTCGCGCGCGCTGCTCGAGCGTCTCCACGATCGCACGGCCGACACCGTGGTGCAGCCAGTCGTCGTGCACGATGAGCGTGCGGATCTCGCCGAGGTCCTCCCACATCACGTGCAGGGCTCCGCAGCCGATGACGACGCCGTCGGCTTCCGCCACGACGAACTGCTGCACCGAGCCGTAGAGCACGACCAGGTCCTTGCCGAGCAGGATGCGCTTCTGCACGAACGGCTCGAGCAGGTCATGGATGCGTCGGACGTCGGCGGTTCCGGCGGGGCGGACGACGAACGGCGCGGAGGAGGTCACCGTCCCAGCGTACGACGAGGGCCCGGATGCCATGGCATCCGGGCCCTCGTGTGTGGAAGCGTCAGTTACCGGCGAGCGTGTCGGGGGTCGCGGCGATCTCGCCGGCCGTTCCGACACCGATCGCGACCTTCTCACCGCGCGGGGCGGTGTCGAAGGTGAACTGCCCGTTCTCGACGCCGACCTTCACGTGGTCGCCCGACTCGAGCTCCCCATGCAGGATCTTCTCGCTGAGGCGGTCCTCGACCTCACGCTGCATGGCACGGCGCAGGGGACGCGCACCGAGTGTCGGGTCGAACCCGATCTCGATCAGCTTGTCCTTCGCGTCGTCCGAAAGCTCCACCGTCATGTCACGGTCGAGCAGACGGTCGGCGAGGCGCTTGACGAACAGGCCGACGATCTGACGGAGTTCGTCCTTGTTCAGCTGCGGGAAGACGATGACGTCGTCGACGCGGTTGAGGAACTCGGGCTTGAAGTGGCGCTTGAGCTCTTCGTCGACCTTGCCCTTCATCCGCTCGTACGACGTCTGTGCGCTGCCCTCGACCTGGAAGCCCACGGGTCCACCGGCGATCGCCGACGAACCGAGGTTCGTCGTCATGATGATCACCGTGTTCTTGAAGTCGATGACGCGGCCCTGACCGTCGGTCAGGCGACCTTCTTCGAGGATCTGCAGCAGCGAGTTGAAGATGTCGGGGTGGGCCTTCTCGATCTCGTCGAAGAGCACGACCGAGAACGGCTTGCGGCGCACCTTCTCGGTGAGCTGGCCACCCTCTTCGAATCCGACGAATCCGGGAGGGGCACCGAACAGACGCGAGACGGTGTGCTTCTCACCGAACTCCGACATGTCGAGCGAGATCAGCGCGCCCTCGTCGTCGAAGAGGAACTCGGCGAGCGCCTTGGCCAGCTCGGTCTTTCCGACGCCCGTGGGGCCGGCGAAGATGAACGAGCCCGAGGGACGCTTGGGGTCTTTGAGGCCCGCGCGCTGACGACGGATCGTGCGCGACAGAGCCGCGATCGCCTCTTCCTGGCCGATGACCCGCTGGTGCAGGGCCTTCTCCATGAACATGAGGCGGCTGGACTCCTCCTCGGTGAGCTTGAACACCGGGATGCCGGTCGCCTGGGCGAGCACCTCGGCGATCAGACCCTCGTCGACCACCGCGTGGGAGGCGACATCACCCGAGCGCCACTGCTTCTCGAGGCGCAGACGCTCGGCGAGGAGGGACTTCTCCTCGTCGCGGAGCGACGCGGCCTTCTCGAAGTCCTGCTCCTCGGAGGCCTGCTCCTTCTGCTCGCGGACCTTGGCGATCTTCTCGTCGAACTCGCGCAGCTCCGGCGGCGACGACAGGATCGACAGGCGGAGGCGCGCGCCGGCCTCGTCGATCAGGTCGATGGCCTTGTCGGGCAGGAACCGGTCGCTGATGTAGCGGTCGGCGAGGTTCGCCGCGGCCACGATCGCGCCGTCGGTGATCTGCACCTTGTGGTGGGCCTCGTAGCGGTCGCGCAGGCCCTTCAGGATGTTGATCGCGTGGGGCAGGCTCGGCTCGGCCACCTGGATCGGCTGGAAGCGGCGCTCGAGCGCGGCATCCTTCTCGAAGTGCTTACGGTACTCATCCAGCGTGGTGGCGCCGATGGTCTGGAGCTCACCGCGGGCGAGGAGGGGCTTCAGGATCGACGCGGCGTCGATCGCGCCCTCGGCGGCACCGGCACCCACGAGGGTGTGGATCTCGTCGATGAAGACAATGATGTCGCCGCGCGTGCGGATCTCCTTGGTGACCTTCTTCAGGCGCTCCTCGAAGTCACCGCGGTACCGGGAACCGGCGATGAGCGAGCCGAGGTCGAGCGAGTAGACCTGCTTGTCCTTCAGCGTCTCGGGCACATCACCCTTGACGATGGCCTGGGCGAGACCCTCGACGACCGCCGTCTTTCCGACGCCGGGCTCACCGATGAGGACGGGGTTGTTCTTGGAGCGGCGCGACAGGATCTGCATGACGCGCTCGATCTCTTTCTCGCGCCCGATGACGGGGTCGAGCTTGTTGTCGCGCGCGGCCTGTGTGAGGTTGCGACCGAACTGGTCGAGCACGGCCGAGCCGCCCTGCGCGCCCGAGGACTGCTGCTCGCCGGCGCCGGTGGCGACACCCGCGGGCTCCTTGCCCTGGTAGCCCGAGAGCAGCTGGATGACCTGCTGGCGCACCTTGTTGAGGTCGGCGCCGAGCTTGACGAGCACCTGTGCGGCGACGCCCTCGCCCTCGCGGATCAGGCCGAGCAGGATGTGCTCGGTGCCGATGTAGTTGTGACCGAGCTGCAGGGCTTCGCGCAGCGACAGCTCGAGGACCTTCTTCGCCCGGGGCGTGAAGGGGATGTGGCCGGTCGGCTGCTGCTGCCCCTGGCCGATGATGTCCTGCACCTGCTCTCGCACGGCGTCGAGCGAGATGCCGAGCGACTCGAGCGCCTTGGCAGCGACACCCTCGCCCTCGTGGATCAGGCCGAGCAGGATGTGCTCCGTCCCGATGTAGTTGTGGTTGAGCATCTTCGCCTCTTCTTGGGCGAGGACGACCACACGACGGGCACGGTCGGTGAATCTCTCGAACATCTCTCAGTCCCTCCAGAAATGGGCTGACAGGCACGCCTCCGCGCGCCGTACATCGAGAGTAACCAGCGGCCGGATGCCACGGACCCGTGTTCGCCGTGGGCATACCGCCGGTGCGGTCACTCTTGCGGAACCTATCGATAGTCGTTACCGTATCGACAACCGATAACAACGATCATCGATAAGGAGCCGTCATGACCTCCCCCCGCCCGACCTCCCGGGTCCTCTCCCGTGGCGACACGACGTCGTTCTGGTTCTTCGCCGTGGCCGGCGTCGCGATCGCGATCTGGGCGGTCGTCCGCAGCATCGCGAACATCGCGGCGGCCTCGCCCAACCAGAACGTCCGCGTCCGCGCGCCGTTCCTCGACACGGTCGCGCAGGCGCCGATCGGCCCGAACGGCACCCCCGTCGCCGTCGAGCTCACGGAAGGCGTCATCACCGCACCCGCCCTGCCGCCGGCGTCGCTCTGGGCCCTCTTCATCGCGGAAGGCCTGTTCGCCGCCGTCGTCGTCACCGTGGTGGCCCTTCTGCTCCTCCTGACGGCGGACATCCTGCGCGGACGCATCTTCAGCCGCCGCAACACCGCCCTGGTCTCCGCGGCGGGCATCGTCACACTCGTGGGCGTCGCCGGTGTGCCGTTCTTCCACAACATGGTCGCGAACGGCGCGGTCGCGTGGCTCTCGGAGCGCACGTTCGACCGCGGCGCCGTCCAGCTGATCGATGTGCCGTCCCTCATCGGCATCGCCTTCGTCGCGGGACTCGCGGGCACGGTGTTCGCCGTGGGAGACCGCCTCCAGCGCGACACGGAAGGACTCGTGTGATGACGAGTCCGTCCTGGGTCTCCGCCCGCATGGAGCGCGGCACCGTGCTGCTGTTCGTCGCCGCCGGACTGGTGATGGGCTTCGCCTTGGCGCTCCCCGCGATCCGCGCGGCCGTCGACCTCGCCGGGGGCGAGGGAGCGATCAGCCTGCTCACCGACGCACAGGTGCCCCGATCCCCTTCGGCCGAAGGCGCGACGATCGTCTCCGCGAACTACGAATCGGCGCGCGTGGTCGCCTCCGGACTCAGCTCGCAGACGCGCCTCCTCCTCGTCCTCGGTGCCGCCTTCGGCGCTCTCACGACCCTTCTCACCGTCAGCGCTGTGGTTCTCTTCTTCCTCCTGCTGATGTGGCGACGCCCCTTCCATCGCGCGCTCATCCTCGCCACGCAGGTCGCGGGGTGCGCCCTGCTTCTGGGCGGCATGCTGTCCGCGGGGCTCGGAGGTCTCGGGCGCATGATGGCGGCCGACGAGCTCAACCCCTTCGCGGGCGACGTCTTCGTCATCGGATTCTCGTTCGACCCGGCATGGACGTTGGTCGGAGTGGGAGTGCTCGCCCTGTCGGTCGTGTTCACCTACGGCACGCGCCTGCAGCGCGACACGGAGGGTCTCGTATGAGTCCCGCCGCGGAAGACGGCCCCACCGGCATCCACTGCCGACTGGACGAACTCCTCGAGTCGCGGGGGATGACGCTCACCCGCCTGAGCGAGATCGTCGGCGTCTCGGTGGTGAACCTCTCGGTGCTGAAGAACGATCGCGCACGGGCGATCCGCTACTCGACCCTCTCGGCGATCTGCAGGGCCCTGGACTGCGAAGTCGGCGACCTGCTCGTCATCGAGCGCTGACCGCCGGAGAAGATCAGCGGGTCCCGAGAACCGGCACCGGTCCCTCGGCCGTGACGCCGCCGCCCGACAGGACGAGGCTCGTCACCTCGGGTCCGCCGATACCGGTGACGTCCGCGAGGCTCACCTGCGGCGCGATGTCGAGGGTGCACACCTGGTCGGCGGGCGGTGTCGCGAAGCCGACCGCGATGGCGCCGGCCTGCGCGGAGACCGTCTCGACGACGGGGACGCAACTCGAGCTCCCGAAGGTCAAGATCGCGACGAGAGAGTCGTTCACCCACCCGGCACTGGACGTGAAATCGGCGGGCGGCTCGGCGGTTGCGAGAGCGGACAGCGTCCCCGTTCCCGTCACCGCACCGGTCACGGAGATCTCCAGGGGCTGCGTCGAATCCGTGCCGGCCGGCAGGGGCACGTACGTCGCGCGGGGAGCCATGTCTCTCGTGCAGGTCACGCCGGCAGGGTCGACCAGCGTGACGGTGAGAACGCCCTCGGCGAGGGTCGGCTCGTCCGTGATGCGGGGCGCGCACGACGAGCTCCCGAGCGTGACGAGAGCGATCGAGCGGCCGCCGTTGAGCCAGGCGGCCTCGACCTCGGACGCGGCGGGCGTCGTGGCATCCGGATCCACCGTCGGTGCCGACGAGGTCGGGGCGGACGACGCGCCGGTTGCGCATCCGGTGGCGGCACCGATGACGATGAGACCGGCTCCGAGGAGCCCGAGGAGCGAGAGACGACGAGACATGAGACCTCCGGGGCGGCGAGTTGTCGTCGCCCTATCGTGACCGAGAATCCTGGATGCCACCGGCGAATACCGGAATCGGGCTACTGCAGCGCCGACGTCAGGCGGGCCAGGTTGTCGAGGATCGTCGAGCGCAGGGGCTGCCGGCGCCACTCCTCGATCGTCAGTTCACGGCTGAGCGTGCGGTAAACGTCTTCGACGGCGCGCATGTCGCGGACGAACTCTTCGCCGCGAACCAGCATCGACACCTCGAGGTTCAGACCGAACGAGCGCATGTCCATGTTGCTCGAGCCGATCACGGCGACCTCGTCGTCGATCGTGACGCTCTTGCTGTGCAGGATGAACGGTTTGCGATACATCCAGATCACGACACCCGCGCGCAGGAGCGCCTCGTAGTAGCTGCGCTGCGCGTGGTACACCATCGCCTGATCGCCCTCCTCGGAGACGAACAGCTCCACGTGCACCCCGCGCTGGCACGCGGTCGTGATCGCGAGCAGCAGCGCCTCGTCGGGGACGAAGTAGGGGCTGACGATGATGATGCGCTCGCGGGCCGCGAAGAGCAGGCCCAAGAACAGCTTGAGGTTGTTCTGGAAGTCGAACCCAGGCCCCGAGGGCACGATCTGGCAGTCGAGATCGCCCGGCCCGGTCGTGACGCTGAAGAGGTCGATCTCATCAGCGAGGGTCTCGTCGGTCTCGCTGTACCAGTCGGAGAGGAACACGGCGTTGATGCTCGCCACGACCGGTCCCTCGACCCGCACCATGAGGTCCACCCAGTGCAGCCCCCGGCGGATGTTCTTGCGGAGGTTGTAGGACGAGTCGGTGACGTTCTGCGACCCCATGTAGGCGACGTCTCCGTCGATCACGAGGAGCTTGCGGTGGTTGCGCAGATCGGGGCGCTGCCACCGGCCGCGCAGCGGCTGGACCGGCAGCATGAGGTGCCAGTGCGCCCCCATCGCGTCGAGGCGCCGCAGGGTCCGTCGGTAGAACGGCTTGCCCCGGTTGGCCCAGTGGTCCAGCAGAACGCGGACGACCACGCCGCGCTCGGCGGCCTCTTCGAGCGCGCGGAAGAAGTTGTCGGTCGAGTCGTCGGACTGGAGGATGTAGAACTCGACGTGCACGTAGCGCGTGGCCCGACGGATCGCGTCGGCCATGGCGTCCAGGCTCTGCTGGTAGTCGGCGATGAGCGTCGCCGCGTTGTCTCCCGCGATCGGCATGGCACCCAGATTGCGGTTGAGCTGCACGAGGGCGCGGAACCAGTGCGGGGCGTTGGGTCGCAGCGTGCCGAACTCGAGCGATGCGCTCGTGTCGTGGATGTACTCGTTGATCGCGGCCTGCTTGCGACGGCGTTTGCGCGGCAGACGCGGGTTGCCGATGAGCAGGAACAGGAACACGCCCACGAAGGGGATGAAGTAGATCGCGAGCAGCCACGCCATCGCCGCGGTGGGGCGGCGGTTGCGCGGGACGATGATGATCGCCGCGACGCGCACGACAAGGTCGATGACGAAGAGTGCGATGACGAGCCAGCTCGCTTCGAACGTGGCGTCGATCACGTATCCTCCTGGGCGGGTTGTCCCCTCAGCGTAGTGACTACCCCCGACACGCGACGGGAACGCGGTCAGCCGACGGCGCTGTCACCGGTCGTGGGAGGAAGACCGCGCTTCGCGCGCTCCTGCGCCTCGATGCGCGCGTACGCCTTGCGCTCCGTGCGGTCCATGCGGATCGCACCGCGCAGGATGAGGAAGAACGTCACTGACACGACGATGGTCGGCAGAATCGCCCACAGCACCGGCAGCCAGGAACTCTCCATCCCTCGAGGATACCCGCCCTGCCGCCGCGCACGGCCAGGGCACTCCTGCTGCACAGCGGGGAAGATGTTCGATCTCTCCCCATTTCGCTCTCCCCGGCCCCTGCCCGCGGGACGATTCCGCGACGCTCGTCGCCATGTCCACGACCATCCGCGTCTCTTCTCCCCTCGCCCTCCTGGCCCTCGTACCGCGTCTGCTCGAATGCGCCCCGAGACGCAGTCTCGTCCTGATCCCTTTCGCGAACTCCCGCTCGCTCGCCGCGCTGCGGGTCGACCTCCCCTCTGACGACAACCCCGACCTCGACAGCATCGCGTCCACCCTGATCGGCATGGCCTGCAAGGTGCCGATGACGGATGCCGTGACCGCGGTCCTCTACACCGACGACGCCGTGCGAGACGACGACGCCCTGCCCCATCGGGCCCTGGCCGACGCGATCCTCTCTCGCGCGCACATCTGTGGACTGCACGTGATCGACGCCCTCGTCGTGGGCGCCGACGGGTGGGCGAGCTACCTCGATGCCGCGGTCGGGGGCGCGCACCTGCGCGACGAGATCACCGCCGCGGGGCCGGATCTGCCCGACGCCTCCCCCGAGCACGATCACCTCGCCGCAGCGGCACTGCCCGCCGTCAGCCTCGCCGACAAAGAACGCGTCGGACGCGCGCTCGAAGACGCCGATCGCCTTCTGGGCGTCCCCTCGGAACAGGACGGCCTGAGCGTGGCGCGACGGCGCACCGCCGAGGCCCTCCTCGACGACCTCATCGACCCACCCGCCCTCTTCGAGGCGGCACTGGAGCCGTTGACCGGCCCCCACGGACGACGGCGGCTCGCGGCTCTCGCTTTCGCGCTCGACCGGCCGCTGCTCCGCGATGTCGCCCTCATGCAGTGGGTCGGCGACATCGCGGCCGGGGACGCCGCGTTCCACGCGCAGACGCACTTTCCCGATGGCCAGGGGTATCCCGAAGACGTTGCCCGCCCCATGCGGGGAGAGGGGGCTCGCCCGGATCCCGACCGCCTCCTCCTGGCGCTGGATCGCTGCCGCCAGGTCGCCGCGACCGTACCGCGCGACCATCGTCCGGGCGCTCTCGCCGCGTGCGCGTGGCTCGCGTGGGCGTCCGGCCGCTCGAGCCACGCAGCGTTCTACGCCGAGACCGCCCTGGCGATCGAGCCCGAGCACGGACTCGCGGGCATCGTCCTCACGCTCGCCGGCCACGGGCGGCTTCCCGAGTGGCTGTTCGAGCGGAAGCCGCACTGAGGAGCGCGGTGCTACTTCACGAGGGGGAAGAGGATGGTCTCACGGATGCCGAGGCCGGTGATCGCCATGAGCAGGCGGTCGATACCCATGCCCATTCCACCGGTGGGAGGCATGCCGTGCTCGAGGGCGCGCAAGAACTCCTCGTCGATCGACATCGCCTCGACGTCGCCGCGAGCAGCGAGCGTCGCCTGTTCGACGAAGCGCTCACGCTGGATGACGGGGTCGACGAGCTCGGAGTAGCCCGTCGCCAGCTCGAAGCCACGCACGTAGAGGTCCCACTTCTCCACGACGCCGGGGATCGAGCGGTGCTCGCGCACCAGCGGGCTGGTGTCGACGGGGAAGTCCATGACGAAGGTCGGACGCGTGAGGCCACCCTTGACGAAGTGCTCCCACAGCTCCTCGACCCACTTGCCATGGGTCTCATGGGCCGGGGCCTCCACTCCGGCCTCCGCGCCGAGCGCGCGGAGCTCCTCGAGCGAGGTCTGCGGGGTGATCGACCGACCCGAGGTCTCCGACAGCGAGTCGTACATCGAGACGCGATCCCAGTCGCCCCCGAGGTCGTACTCGGTGCCGTCGGCCCAGGTCACGGTGGTCGACCCAGCGACCGCCACCGCGGCGTTCTGGATGAGCGTCTGCGTCAGATCGGCGATGCCGTTGTAGTCGGTGTAGGCCTGGTAGGCCTCGAGCATCGCGAACTCGGGGCTGTGCGTCGAGTCGGCGCCCTCGTTGCGGAAGTTGCGGTTGATCTCGTACACACGGTCGATGCCGCCGACCACCGCACGCTTGAGGTACAGCTCGGGCGCGATGCGCAGGAACAGCTCGGCGTCGAAGGCGTTGGAGTGGGTCACGAACGGGCGGGCGCTGGCGCCGCCGTGCTGCACCTGCAGCATGGGCGTCTCGACCTCGACGAAGTCGCGCTCGGTGAAGGTGGCTCGAAGGCTCGCGTTCACCTTGGCGCGCGCGAGCACCGTCTCACGGGCACGGTCGCGCACGATGAGATCGAGGAAGCGGCTGCGCACGCGGCTCTCTTCGCTGAGCTCGCTGTGCAGGTTGGGCAGCGGCAGCACAGCCTTCGCGGCGATCCGCCACTGCGAGACCATGATCGACAGCTCACCGCGGCGGCTCGAGATGACCTCACCCGAGACGAACACGTGGTCGCCCAGGTCGACGAGTTCCTTCCACGCCTGCAGGGACTCTTCGCCGACCGCGGCGAGCGACACCATCGCCTGGATGCGGCTGCCGTCGCCCGCCTGCAGCGACGCGAAGCAGAGCTTGCCCGTGTTGCGGCTGAACACCACACGGCCGGCGACGCCCGCGGTCACACCGGTCTCCGCTCCGGCCTCCAGGTCGCCGAAACGCTCGCGCAGCGCGGGGATCGTGTCGGTCACGGGCACGACCACGGGATACGGTCCGCCTGCGGCATCGGTGCGTTCGGCCAGGAGCCGTTCGCGCTTGCCGAGGCGAACGGCCTTCTGCTCGAAGACGTCGTCTTCGGTGGGCTCGGCGGCGTCGTTCGCGGGCGCGTCGGTCATCGTGAAGGCTCCTCGGGGTCTGTCCCAGTCTATTCGGCGGGCGCGCGGTGCCCGTGGCCCGCGGCCCGAGCGCGACACCGCCCTCGTGCCGGCTTCGGGGCGGGGACGATCGCGCGCGCGCCACACCGTCCGCGTGCGGGACACGAGAAGACGTGTCGTTCCCGCCCCCGAGTTCCGCGGGGCCGTGACCGGCGTCCCTCAGCGCAGCGAGATCTCCGCGTTGTCGATGAAGCGGTGTCCACCGACGGTGGCCGCGATCAAGGCCAGTGCGCGGCCGCGGTGGCCCTCCTCCACCGGGAGGAAGGTCGCCGGGTCGACGACGGTGAGGTACTCCAGAGCGATGCGCTGCTCCCCCATGAGCGACGACTGGGCCGCCGCGATGCAGGCGTCGACACCGAGATCGGCGTTGGATGCCGCGGCCTCGAGCGCCTGCGGAAGCTTCGCCGCGGCACGGCGGTCGGCATCGTCGAGGAGCGCCACTCGGCTCGAGATCGGCAGGCCGTCGTCGGCGCGCACGGTGGGCACCGTGATCGCGTCGATCGAGAAATCGAGATCACGGATCATGCGCTGGACGAGGAACACGCGCTGCAGGTCACGTTCGCCATAGACCGCCACGTCCGGGCGAACGAGGTGGAAGAGCTTCGCCTCGACGGTCAGCACGCCGTCGAAGTAGAACGGGCGGGTGCGCCCCTCGTATCGGAATCCGAGGTCGCCCGCGGCCACACGCGTCGTCGCGGTTCCCGCGGGCAGGAACTCCGCGGCCGTCGGAGCCAAGACGATGTCGACTCCCAGGTCGGCGAGCAGATCGGCATCCGCCTCCGGCGACCGCGGGTAGGCCGCGGTCTCCTCGGCGGTGCGGAAACGCAGCGGATTGACGAAGGTCGACACGACGACGACGTCGGCGTTCCGGCGTGCCTCGCGGATGAGGTCGGTGTGTCCCTCGTGCAGGGCACCGAGTGTGGAGACGAGAGCGACACGGGCCGCACGTTCGGAGGGTTCGGCGCTGCGGACACTCGCCAGGCGAGAGCGCAGATCGTCGATGGTGCGGATCATCCGTTGATCGTATCGTTCGCGCTCAGCCCGTCCCCGCCGCTCCCCGCGCCGGCGGCGAGCGCCTGGTCGACGCTGGATCGCACGAGCGCGGAGAGATACGCACCGGTGTTCTGGACTCCGACCTTCGACAACAGCGCCGCGGACTGCTGCACGATCGAGCGTGAGAACTCCGTCGCCGTCGCGATGGCCTCGGCATACACGCCGCGGTCGGCTTCCGCGACGACCACCGGTTCGCACCCGAGTTCGACGGCGAGCGCCTGGGCGATCGGGAGGACGGGTGCGGGTGCGGTGACCGCCGCGTACCCCTGGGCGAGCTGGTGCAGGTCGAGGGAAGACGCTCCGGTGAACGTGATCGCCGGATGGATGGCCAGCGGAATCGCTCCTCGCGCGACGGCGGGCGCGAGAACTCCCGCTCCGTACGCCGGGTCGGTGTGCAGCACGAGCTGTCCCGGCTGCCACGCCCCGAGGTCGGCGAGGCCGGCCACGAGCCCCGGCAACTGGTCGTGGGGAACGGCGACGACGACGAGCTCGCTTCGCCGGACGACTTCCTCGGGAGAGAGTACCGGCAGCCCCGGAAGGATGGCCTCGACGCGGTCGTCGTCCGATCCGGACGTGATCCCCGTCAGCGCGTGCCCGGCGCCTGCCAGAGCCGCGCCGATCACGGGACCGACGCGTCCCGCGCCGATGATTCCGACGCCGAGGCGCCCGTCACGTGTTCCGCTCATCCCGCCCACCTGTGTGTCCTGTCCTGCGCCGCGGCCTCGACGGTCGCTCGCGCGGTGTTCTCCATCAGCGCCAGGGCGTCGTCCCGATCGAGGACTCCCACCGAGGTCTGCACCGTCCCCGCGATCACGTGCGCCGCTAGTCGCGCGGTGCGGGTCGCGCGGGCCAGAGGGCCCTGGTGCAGCCCGATCGACTGCAGTCGCGCCAGCGGAAGCACCGAGAGAGAGCGCCAGAGCCATCCCCGGCGCAGGAACAGCGCGTCCGCGGTCAGCAGCGCGCCGTTGCGCCGCCACGACAGGGGCCGGAGCACCCGAGCGCGACGCGGCGTCGTGACATAGGGGTCGCCCTCGACCGGACCCAGGATGCCGTCGCGGAACACGAAGCTCCACTCGTCGGAGGGGAGGGCGGGTGCGAGGATGCGAAGCACCCTCTCCACGTCGTCGCGCGTGCCCACCGGCAACACGGCCGCGAACTGATCGGTGCTGGAGTCGGTCGCCGATCGGCCCGACAGACGGTTTACCGACACGGCCCACCAGCCGAAGGGGCGCCACATCAGTGGCTGGCGCACCTCGATCGCGTGTACGCGCCCCGGCGGCACCACCTCGCTGATCGTCGTGAAGAGCCCGAACGTCAGGCGGACGCCGTCGGGCGTCGGCGCGATCGAGTAGCGCAGGCCCCGCGCCACCGAGCGCACGTAGTACGCCCCGTACGCCAGGAACGTGGGAACCACGGTGAACAGCAGCCAGACCGTCGAGATCGACGCGGCGACCACGATCGCCGCCACCAGGCCGAGCAGCCACAGCGTCGACCCGCTGAGGACACGTGAGGCCACCAGCCGACCCAGCGGGATGCGGACGATGCTCTCCGGCTCGGCGTCGGAGAAATCCTCGCCATCGACCAGCCCCTGCACTCCCGCCCCCACGGCGTCCGCCGTCGCGCGAACGAAGGAGCCCGCGGCTGCCGCGCGCGGCCCCGCCTCGGCGAGACGACGCCCGGAGGCCAGCCTCAGAATGTCGCTGCGGAGGGCGTCCGCGTCCTTCGCGGAGAGGTACTCGAGCTTGACGTTGGCATCCAGTCCCGCCCCCACCACCTCGAGTTGCGCCAGCCCGAGCAGGCGGGCGAGCATCGGCCGGGTCAGGTTGACCCCCTGCACGCGGTCGAGGGGAGCGCGTCGATGGGTCCGGAAGAGAACCCCCGACCGCACTTCCACGTCGTCGCCGATGCGCAGCGTGTGGAACCTCCACGACAGGCGGAAGGCTCCGAGCAAGATCAGGAGGACGACCACGGCAGCACCGGCTGCGATGAGCAGGAGGTTGTTCGCGAAGAGGAAGTCGACCGGGTCCGGCGGCACGACTCCGGGAGGCAGGTCGGTGAATATCGGTAGGAAGATCTCGAACAGCCGCTCACGGAGATTCGCGACGATCACGCCGATCAGGACGAGCAGGAACAGCCCTCCGCGAAGGAGCGGCGTCAGCGGGTGCAGGCGATGCCACTCGCCGTCGCTCATCGGCGAGCGGGTGGCGACGCGACCCGGCGGCACTGCGGGCGGCACCGCGGGCGGCGGCGTGGGATCGGTCACAGTCCCGTCCGGCGGGTCTCGGCGACGGCGATCAGGGTGTCGCGCAGCTGCTCGGCGGCGGCCTGCGTGAGGCCGGGGATCGTGACCCCGGTCGACGCCGCCGCGGTGACGAGCTTGAGCTGCGCGATACCGAAGCCGCGGTCGAGGGGGCCGTGCGTGATGTCGACGAGCTGCATGCGTCCGTACGGCACGGCGACCACACGCTGCCAGAGGATGCCGCGGCGGAAGACGAGGTCGTCGCGCCGGAGCTGGTAGCCGAACGACCGCGCCTGGCGCGGAGTGATGAGCAGTCCCACTCCGGTGATCACGAGCAGGATTCCGGCCGGGATCCAGGGCCACGGCACGTGGAGGACGGACTGCAGGACGATGGCGATCGCGAGGACGATCACGAAGACGGCCCCCTGCGAGATCAGCTGCACCCCGACATAGGCGCGAGCCAGTTGATGCCACGTCCCGTCGCCGAGCGGGAGGCGACCCGCCGCGCGGGGTTCGAGGATCCTGCTGTACGTGTCGACGTCGAGCACCTCCGGCGACGACTCCCGCTGCCCATCGTCGCCGCGCATCTCGGCCTCGCGAGCGTCCTCGCCGCGAGCCGGCGCCTGGAAAGCATCGCCGCCATGCACCTCCGCATCAGGAACAACAACCCCCCGCGCAGGCTCCTCGACCGGCGACTCCTCGCGAGGCGGCACGGAGGTGGCTCCGTCGACACGCTCACCCGCTTCCGGCTCAGCGGGGAGCGGCGTCCGCTCCGGGGAGTCCGGGGTGTTCGTCATCGTCGTCCTTCCGGATGGTGCAGAGCTGCTCGGCCACGAGACCCGCGACGACGAGGACGACTCCGCACGCGACCGTCGCGATGATCGATCCCATCGAGCCTACCGAGGGAGTCACCGGGCGGGTGAGGAGGAACGACAGCAAGCCGAGGCCGAAGCCCGTTGCGGCGGCACCGACGAGCGACGACGCCTTTGCCAGCATGGCGATGCGCAGGGCCCGGAACGGGTCGATCCGCCGGGCCGCGCGGCCCCGGGTGGCGCGGGCGATGGGCACCGCGAGAACGACGATCACCACACCGAGCAAGACGAGGATCGTGGGCAGGCTCGCCGCGGGAGTGAACGTCGCCCGGCCCATCGCCGCGAGACCGGTGTCGAGGATGAATCCGCAGACGGCCCCGATGACCGCCGCGATGATGAGGATCCCCGCGCCCGTCCGCTTCATCGGCCACCTCCGCGCAACTGCGCCAGAAGGGCATCGACACGGCCGCGACCGGGGATCTCGGCATCCGGATCGATCTCGAGCCACGGCGCGAGCACGAACTCCCGCTCGTGCGCCCGCGGGTGCGGCACGGTCAGATGCTCGTCGTCGATGCGCTCGTCGGCGTAAGCGATGAGGTCGAGATCGAGCGTGCGATCGCCCCATCGCTCACGGCGCACGCGTCCGTGATCGGCCTCGATGCGGTGCAGTTCACGCAGCAGGGTCGTCGGCGCGAGTCGCGTCTTCATCAACGCGATCGCGTTAAGATAGCGCGGGGCGTCGGCGTCCTCGCCGTGGAGCGTCACCGCGACCGTCTCGAGGGGGTCCGAGACATGCACGTCGGTGGTGAGCGGCAGCGCGCGCAGGGCGGCGACCGCGGCCGTGAGCGTCTCCGCACGATCCCCCAGATTCGCGCCGAGGGCCACGACGGCCGGCACCTCGGTGTCGCGAGGTCCGTCGCCGATGCCGTGCGCCAATCGCACGCTCATGAGCGCTGCCGACGGATCGTCACGGCGACGTCGCCGAAGGGCACGGTGATCGGAGCGCCGGGCTTGTGCACGGTGACCACGACCGCCTCGATCCGCGGGTCGGCGAGGACGTCGTCGGCGATACGTTGGGCGACCGTCTCGAGCAGGTCGGCCGGCTCGCCCTCGACGATCTCGACGATGCGTTCGGCGAGCTCTCCGTAGTGCACGGTGTCGCTCACGTCGTCCGTGACAGCGGCGATGCGCAACGGCAGCCGCAGGGTCACGTCGACGACGAACTCCTGCCCGTCACGCTTCTCGTCGGCGTACACCCCGTGATACCCGAAGGCGCGCACCCCCGTGAGGGTGATCTCGTCAACGGCATCCATCAGGCCTCCCAGGCGCGGGCGACGGCGAGCGCGTCGCGGGTCGTCGGAACATCATGCACGCGCACGGCCCATGCGCCCGAGCGTGCCGCGAGAGCACTCGTCACGGCGGTGGCGAGGTCGCGGCGGGCGAGGTCGGCGTCCTCGCCGAGCACGTCGGCGAGGAAGCGCTTGCGGCTCGTGCCGATGAGCACGCGGGCGCCGAGCGCGACGAAATCGGGGATCGCGTGCAGCACCTGCCAGTTCTGCGTGCCGCGCTTACCGAAGCCGATGCCCGGATCGACGATGATCCGGTCGACGGCGATGCCCGCGGTGTGAGCCGCTGCCACGCGCGCGGCGAGTTCGTCGGCCACTTCCCGAGACACATCGGCGTAGTCGGCGCGGGCGTACATCTCGGCAGACGGCCCGCGCCAGTGCCCGAGGGCGATCTCGGCGTCGGTTCCGGCGACGGCGGCCAGCATCTCGGGGTCGGCGAGTCCTCCGGACACGTCGTTGACGATGCGCGCGCCGGCGTCGACGGCGGCCCGGGCGGTCGACGCGTTCATCGTGTCGACGCTGACGGCGACCCCCTCGGATGCCAGCGCCTCGATGACCGGGAGCACGCGTTCCTGCTCGACGCGCGGCGCGACCCGCTCTGCACCGGGCCGCGTGGACTCTCCCCCGATGTCGAGGATGTCGGCCCCCTGCGCGCGAAGGGTCCGGGCGTGGGCGATGGCGACGTCGGGATCGAGGTACCGTCCCCCGTCGCTGAACGAGTCCGGGGTCACGTTCACGATCGCCATGAGCAGGGTCACGCCCGCGCCCCGATCAGGGCGACGAGCTCGGCGCGGGCGACGGGCTCGGTGTACGCACCGCGCGCGGCGATGGTCACGGTCGATGCATCGGGTTGGCGCCCGCCGCGCATGGTCACGCACTCGTGGGCGGCGTCGAGGACGACGAGCACACCACGGGCGTCGAGGGCGGATGCCACGGTGTCGGCGATCTGCTCGCCGAGGCGTTCCTGCACCTGGGGGCGGGCGGCGAGGATGTCGATCACGCGCGGCAGAGCGCCGAGGCCCACGACTTCCTCGCCCGGCAGATACGCGACGTGCGCACGCCCGCGGAAGGGCAGGAGGTGGTGCTCGCACATCGATCGGAAGGCGATGTCACGCAGCATCACGGCTCCGGACGGCAGGGTGTCGGGTGCCGGGCCGCGGCTCACCGAGATGGTGTGCTGCAGGGGGGCGCCGGCATCCTGGCCCACTCCGCCGAAGAACTCGCTCCACGAGTCGGCCACGCGGGTCGGCGTCTGCCGGAGGCCGGGGCGATCGGGGTCTTCCCCGATCGCCTCCAGCAACTCGCGTACGAGCGCGGCGACGCGCTCCCGGTCGACGGCCACGGGGCCTTACGCCGTGGCCGGTCGCGTCTGTCCGCTCGGGCGGCGCTGCGCCTGCGTCGCGGTCTGGGACTCGGACTCGACGGAGGCGGCGACTCCGGCCGGGGCGGGACGACGGGGCACATCGACGGGGGGCAGCGTCGAGACCGGGCGGTCGCCGGACGACAGCCACTGCGGACGCGGCGGGAGGCGCTTGACGTCTTTGAAGATCTCGGCGAGCTCGAGGTGGTCGAGCGTCTCCTTCTCGAGGAGTTCGAGAGCGAGGCGGTCGAGCACGTCGCGGTTGGCGTTGATGACCTCGTAGGCCTCGTTGTGCGCCTGCTCGATGAGCGCGCGCACCTGGGCGTCGACGCGCTCGGCGATGCGCTCGGAGAAGTCCCGGCCGTGTCCCATGTCGCGGCCCATGAAGACCTCGCCCGACGAGGAGCCGAGCTTGACCGGGCCGACATCGTTGGTCATGCCGTACTCGGTGACCATCTTGCGGGCGATGCTCGTCGCCTTCTCGATGTCGTTCGACGCGCCGGTGGTGGGGTCGTGGAACACGATCTCCTCGGCGACGCGGCCGCCCATGGCGTAGGTCAGCTGGTCCTGCAGCTCGTTGCGGGTGACGGAGTACTTGTCGTCGAGCGGCAGCACCATCGTGTAGCCCAGCGCCTTGCCGCGGGGGAGGATCGTGACCTTCGTGACGGGGTCGGTGTGGTTCATCGCCGCCGCCGCGAGGGCGTGACCACCCTCGTGGTACGCGGTGATGAGCTTCTCCTTGTCCTTCATCACGCGGGTGCGGCGCTGGGGACCGGCGATGACACGGTCGATGGCCTCGTCGAGCGCACGGTTGTCGATGAGCTGCGCGTTGGATCGCGCGGTCAGCAGCGCCGCCTCGTTGAGGACGTTCGCGAGGTCGGCGCCGGTGAAGCCGGGCGTCTTGCGCGCGACGACCTCGAGGTCGACCGAGTCCGACAGCGGCTTGCCGCGGCCGTGCACCTCGAGGATGCGCTGACGGCCCTTGAGGTCGGGGGCGTCGACACCGATCTGACGGTCGAAGCGGCCCGGGCGCAGCAGGGCGGGGTCGAGGATGTCGGGGCGGTTGGTCGCCGCGATGACGATGACGTTGACCTTCGGGTCGAAGCCGTCCATCTCCACCAGCATCTGGTTCAGCGTCTGCTCGCGCTCGTCGTGACCGCCGCCCATGCCGGCGCCGCGGTGACGGCCGACGGCGTCGATCTCGTCGATGAAGATGATGGCCGGGGAGCTCTCCTTGGCCTGATTGAAGAGGTCGCGGACGCGGCTGGCACCGACACCGACGAACATCTCGACGAAGTCCGAGCCCGAGATCGAGTAGAAGGGCACTCCGGCCTCACCGGCGACGGCGCGGGCGAGCAGGGTCTTACCGGTTCCGGGAGGGCCGTACAGCAGCACGCCCTTCGGAATGCGCGCGCCGACCTCTTCGAACTTCTTCGGGTCCTTCAAGAACTCCTTGATCTCGTCGAGCTCCTCGATCGCCTCGTCAGAGCCCGCGACGTCTTGGAAGGTGACGGTCGGCGTCTCCTTCGTCACGAGCTTCGCTCGGGACTTGCCGAACTGCATGACCTTGCTGCCGCCGCCCTGGGCGCTGGAGAGCAGCCACCAGAAGAGCAGACCGAGCAGCACGAGCGGGAGCATGAGCCCGAGGAAGCCGTCGAACCAGCTGGGCTTGGGGACGACGTCGTTGAAGCCGTCGGCGGGAGCAGCGGAGTCGATCGCACTCGCGACCTCGTTCGCGCGGGCCTGGCTGTAGTAGAACTGCACGTCGTTCGCGCCCTCGAAGGGTTGCGAGAGCGTGAGATCGACGCGCTGATCGGGGTCGTTGGTCACGACCTGCGAGACGGTTCCGCCCTTGAGCAGGTCGAGACCCTCCTTGGTGGAGATCTGACGAGCGCCGCTCAGGTTCGAGATGAGCGAGAAACCGATGACCAGAAGCAGACCGACCAGCAGAACGTAGATGATCGGGTTGCGCGTGATCTTCTTGAAATCCATGGTGGGCGAGCCCAGCCCTTTCGTGATCCGCTCCGGAGAAAAGCGGTGGGATCAGGGTAACGCGCGCTCGCTATGCCAAGACTGTGCGTTCGTCGTGGGCGTACGCGGGAATCCGGATGCCACGCCCCCGCGTCGCGATCCGCGGCGTCGTCAGGAGTAGACGTGAGGTGCCAGCACGGCGACGTCGCGCAGGTTGCGGTACTTCTCGGAGTAGTCGAGGCCGTACCCGATGACGAAGTCGTTGGGGATGTCGAAGCCCACGTACCGGCAGTCGACCTGCACCTTCATGGCATCCGGCTTGCGCAGGAGTGCCAGGACCTCGACGGACTCCGCACCGCGGGAGGCGAAGTTCTCGAGCAGCCAGCTCAGGGTCAGCCCCGAGTCGATGATGTCCTCGACGATCAGCACGTGCTTGCCGGTGATGTCGGTGTCGAGGTCTTTGCGGATCTGCACGACACCGCTCGAACGCGTGCTCGCCCCGTATGACGACACGGCCATCCAGTCCATGGTGATGTGCCGGGGCAGGTGCCGCGCGAAATCGGCCATGACCATGACCGCGCCTTTGAGCACGCCCACCAGGACGACGTCTTCGCCCTCGTAGTCGACGACGACCTGCTGCGCCAATTCGGCGAGCTTCTCGTGGATCTGCTCCTCGGTGAGGAGGACTTCGCTGATGTCGTCGGAAATGTCGGCCGCGCGCATTCGAGAAGTCTACGTCGGACGATTCAGGATGCCGCCCGCGCGACGACCTCGATCCGTCCACCGACGCGGCGCGCGAGGCATCCGGGCAGATCGATGGGGCCTTGGCCTCGCCAGTCGGTCGCGAGCCGCGCGACTTCGAGGGTCTGGGTGCGCGTGAGCGAGACGCCGAACTCGCTCTCCACGACGTAGCGGACGATGCGGTTGCGCAGCGCGGCGGGGTTCGCAGCGAGGGCGGCGACCGACACGGAGATGCCGGCCTCGGCGTGCTCGACGATGTCTTCGATCGTCTCGTCGATCATGTCCTGGAAAGCCGCGGCGTCTTCACGCAGCTGCTCCGCCGTGCGCGCGAGCGCCTCCGCGACCCCGGGCCCGAGCTCGGCCTCGAGCACCGGCAGCACTCTCTCGCGCACGCGCACGCGCGTGTACGCCGGGTCGGCGTTGTGCGGGTCGGTCCACGGCTCGAGCCCCTCGGCCGCGCAGGCCGCGACCGTCGTCCGCCGCCGCACGGCCAGGAGCGGGCGCAGCCACGTGAGACCGGTGGCATCCCGCCGCTCCGGCGCCATGCCCGCGAGGCTCATCGCGCCGGCTCCTCGGGCGAGGCCCAGAAGCACGGTCTCGGCCTGGTCATCGAGAGTGTGACCGAGCAGCACGGCGTCGGCGCCCGCCTCCGCCGCCGCCTGCGCGAGGCCGGCGTACCGCGCATCGCGTGCGGCGGCCTCGGGCCCATCGTCGGAGCCGACCTCGACCGTGACGACCCGCGCGTCGAGCCCGAGAGCGCGCGCCTTCTCGGCAGCGGCGGCGGCCACGGCATCCGATCCGCCCTGAAGGGCGTGGTCGATCACGACGGCCTGGGCCCGGATGCCGGCGCGCGGCGCTTCGAAGGCGGTCGCGGCCGCGAGCGCAAGGGAATCCGGGCCGCCCGACAACGCGACGACGACCGTGCCCTCGACGCCGGTGAGGGCACGGCGCACCGCCCGGCGGATCTCGGCGACGGACGGATCGAGACCCGGGCGCTGTTGCATATGTCCACGCTAGCGGGGCACCGTGTGGGGCTGGAGGCGCTCCCGACTAGGCTGGGCGCGGAAATCCACAGATCTAAGGAGCACGAGTATGGGCGCGTACGACGCCGTCATCGAGATCCCCCGCGGCAGCCGCGTGAAGTACGAGGTCGACCACGGCACCGGCCGCGTCTACCTCGACCGCATCCTCTACACGGTGTTCGGTTACCCCGCCAACTACGGCTTCTTCGAGAACACCCTCGGCGAAGACGGCGACCCGCTCGACGTGCTCGTGCTGCTCGACCGCGAGCTGCACCCCGGCATCCTGGCCAAGGTGCGCCCCGTCGGCGTGCTCAAGATGAGCGACGAAGCCGGCGGCGACGACAAGGTCGTAGCCGTGCTCGCGAAGGACCCGCGCTGGGACCACATCCAGGACGTCGGCGACATCGACGAGTGGACCAAGAAGGAGATCACGCACTTCTTCGAGCACTACAAGGACCTCGAGCCCAACAAGTGGGTCAAGGTCGACGAGTGGGCGGATGCCGCCGAAGCCGAGCGCCTCGTGGGCGAGGCGTTCACGCGCTTCGACGAGCACGATGCGCAGACCAAGACGCAGGGTTCGGGCGAGGCTCCCAACACGCTCTGACGCCGTCAGGACACACGAAAGAACCCCCGGTCCGAGACCGGGGGTTCTTTCGTGTCCGAGCCGAGATCAGACGTCGATGCCGCGCCAGCGCAGCCAGGGCGCCGGGTCGGTCGTCCCGCCCCACGGCGGGTAGACCTCGAAGTGGAGGTGGCAGCCGAAGGAGTTTCCGGTCTGGCCGGCGGCCGCGATCTGCTGGCCCGAGTTGACCCACTGGCCGTTCGAGACGTAGATACCGCCGTTGACGATGTGGGCGTACCCCGTCGCCGAGCCGTCGGGGTGCTCGATGCGGATGTAGTTGCCGTAGCCGCCGTTGTATCCGGCGTAGCTCACGCGGCCGTCGAACGCCGCGTAGATCGGCGACCAGCATCCGGCGCCGAAGTCGAGACCGAGGTGCCACGAGCTGGCGCAATAGCTGCCGTTGCACTGGCTCGAGCGCGGGCCGTAGCCCGAGGTCGTGCCGGCCCACGAGGGGCGCGACCAGCCGCCGGGGCCTCCCCCGCCGCCTCCGTTGTCGCCGCCGCCCCCGCCGCCGCCGCTGTCATCGCCGCCGCCGCCACCGCCGCTGTTGTTGTTGGCCTCGCGGTCGCGCTGCTCCTGCTCGCGGCGCTCGCGCTCCGCGCGATCACGGGCCTCGGCCTCTTCACGGGCCTTGCGCTCGCGCTCTTCGCGGGCCTTGCGCTCGGCTTCGACACCGGCCTGGTAGTCGGCGACGGTCTTGGCCGTGGTGTCCTGAAGGGCGGCGAGCTGCGCCTCGAGGGTCGCCTGGTTCGTCTGCTGCGCGGCGAGGGCCGCCTGAGCGGCATCCGCAGCCTGCTGCGCGGCGACCATCTTCTCTTGAGCGATCTTCTGCAGGCGGTCGCGCTCGGCGCGGGCGTCGTTGGCCTGGTTGCTCAGGTTCTTCGCATTGTCGCGCGCCGTGACGGCAGCCGCGTACACCGACCGGTTGCGGTCGACGAGCTTGTCCATCGTGCCGAGCTTGGCGAGCAGGTCGTCGGCGGTCGCGGCGGAGCCGGAGAAGAACAGGTCGAGCGACGTGTCGTCTCCACCGGAGCGGTACAACTGCGCGGCGACCTTGCCGGCCTTGGTCGCAGCGTCGGTCGCTTTCTGCGCCTCGGCGTCGGCCTGCGCCTGGATCTGCTGGGCGCGGTAGTCCGCGTCGAAGTAGGCCTGCTGCGCGGCGTAGTACTCGTCGGAGCGGGCGACCACCTCGGCCTGCGTGCGCGCGACCTCGGACTGGAGCTGCTGGATGAGGCCCTGGATGCGTGTGATCTCGGCGGCCTTGGCAGCCTCGTTTGCCCGGGCTGCTTCGACGTCGTCCCACGAGGGGTAGTCCGCGGCGTACGCGGGAGACCCGAACGACGGCACGGTCGCTCCGAACGCGCCGACCGCTACGGCACCGAGAGCACCCAGCTTCAGCGCGCTCCGACGGTCGAGGGACGGCCACAGGCGGCGCCGCTCACCGGGTGAGGGCGCGCAACCGCAGTCATCGGGATCTTCGGGGCGCTCGAGCGTCACGGGAATACCTCATCTCACCGGTTCGCAACTCGGAACACAGTAGCAACACGAGTCACAGGAGCAACAGGGCGAGTTCCCGCTGTCGCGGCCCATCTTCCGCCCTCGAACCGCCTCCGGCACGGACGCCACGCCCTCGATTCGCAATCTCGCAGATTGTGAAGTAGGCTCGGTCGTCGGCAAGCGAGGATGGAATCGCAAGGTTCCAGGCTCATCCGGCCCCATCGTTTAGCGGCCTAGGACGCCGCCCTTTCACGGCGGTAGCACGGGTTCGAATCCCGTTGGGGTCACTTTCCGGGAGAACAACTAAATACGCATGGCCCTGTAGCGCAGTTGGTTAGCGTGCCGCCCTGTCACGGCGGAGGTCGCGGGTTCAAGTCCCGTCAGGGTCGCTCTGAGCGACGGGCCCTTTTCGGAGGGCCTTTCGTTTCGGTCGCGGCATCCATGGTGCCGCGAGGCTCTGTAGCTCAGTTGGTAGAGCGCACGACTGAAAATCGTGAGGTCACGGGATCGACGCCCGTCGGAGCCACTGGCCCTTTCTCAGGCTTCTACTGGGAAGGGGCCTTTTTCTTTGCCTTCTTGCGTCACTCGTCGGCACAGGCGGGGCCGGGAATGGGCCGGGACGTTTGAGGAGCGGCCAGAACCTGCGCCCGGAGCGCCCCCAGAGCGGCTTCGTAGATCGGCGCATCTATGAGTCCCTCGACGTACGCCGCCTGCACCTCGTCGAACGAACCGGGACGAAGTTGAGCAGGTCGTCATGGAGGCCACTCGTTCGTGCCTCATGAGATGCGTACGTCCACGAACTGACCACCTCAACCAACACATCTCTCGACAGCTGCCCGTCCGCGTACGGCTGCGCAGCAGCGTAGGGAGACACCCTGTTGTGCGGTGCCGACGACGCGCCGCTCGCTTCAGTCATGGCTTCTCCGGCCAGTAGGAGCTGTTCGAGTCGATTCCTTCAACGAAGCGACGCACCAGGTTCTGGTCCTCTACTGAGTCGGCGCTAACGCCTCCGCCCTCCAAGAGCGTCAGCACGGAGACATCTCGACCAAGCGCGTGATCAAACTTCGTCTCAGTGGATGCCTCCACGATGTTCATGACAGTGACCCCGAGAGCCATTCGACCGGCACGTGCGAAGACGTATGCGGTTTCGATGGCGGGGAACCAGAACCAGCGCTGGTCGATCTCCACGGCATAACCGCTGGCTCGCACGTGTGATGGGCCTGAAGTTGGCGGCCGAAGATGTCTTGCTGTCGTTACCTCGTCATAGTGGATCATCACTGGGTCTCCTTCCGAGCCGAGTAGATCCTTGCGATCTCATTCAAACAAGGAGTCAATAGCAGCTGCCGCACGCTGGGCAACGTCGGAACGCGCGTGACTGTATCGCTCGGTCATCTGCATGCTCGAGTGCCCGAGGATGGCCTGCACATCATTCGCTGCAGCACCCGCATCGAACAGCAAGGTTGCAAGAGTGTGGCGCAGGTCATGAATGCGAAGGCCAGCCCGGTTCAGTCGAGTTCTCAGCTCGCTCCAATCGATCGCTCTACGCACGTTGGAAGCGTTGAGCCGGCCACCTCGAGGTCCGGTCAACACCAGATCTTCTCGAGCCTTACCCGCACGGGCGGCTTGAAGATGAAGCACGAGTGCGGCGGGAATCGGCACAGCCCGTTCTTTGTGGCTCTTGGGCGTCACCGCGAGCATCTTCCCGTCGTTCCCGACAGTGAACGAGCGGCGGACGTGAATGGTCCTCCTAGCCAGGTCCACATCCTCGACCCGAAGGGCGGTCGCCTCATTGGCACGCATCCCGGTGTAGACGGGGCCAGCGATGTAGCGGCGATAACTCCCGCTCTTGATCGCATCGAGCAGAAAGGGAACCTCCGCCGCGGTCAGGGCGCGCGAGCGGAGGCTTCTCGAAGCATCGCCGCGAGGCCTGCGAACGAGACGCGCTGGGTTCATAGCGACCACGCGAGACCGTACCGCTCCGTCGAGAAGTCGACTGAGAACAGCGAGAGCGTCGGTTTTCGTTGACGCGCTGCCTGACCAGACCGCCACCGCAGCCTCAATCTCACCCGAGGTCAGCTTCTCGAGCTTCACGTGGCCGGGTGAGGGCTTTACGCGTATTCGCCATGCCCGTTCGTATGCACTCCTCAGCGCCGCGCGAGGCGTTCGGCCATCTAAATATCAGACGCACCACTCGCTATAATTCGTCCATGAATGCGAGCCCGCGTTGACTTCCTCAATTCCTGATCCACTCGCCAGCCTGCTGGACGAAGTAAGCGGGCTTGGGGCTCTTGGCCCTTCGATGAGCGACCTCGACGTCGATGCAGTGATGGAACGTATGCCACGGCTTTTTCGCGGCGTGATGGCCGCGGCTGGCTACCCGAAGGCCAAGGCTGAAACAATCGTTCGAAAATTCCGAGACTCAGGGCGTCGGTCCGCTCCGACTGCCGTCTTCTCATCTATCGGGCCCGGCCGACCGCAGAACGCAGCTGACGGAAATCGCGCTAACCGATGGTCCCTTCCTTCTGACCATAAGTACTTCGCGACAAAACGGGACGCACAGCTGGTGGAGATCAAGTACTTTCTGCAATCTCTCTCGTTCGCGGAGGCGCCGAGTGTTGACCATCTGCCGTTCCGCTCTGCCTTCCACTGGCTTCTCAACCACGAAATCGCACCGGGCGCCTACTTAGACCCCATCATGCGTCGGGAGTTCAGCTTCTCAGCCTTCCTGAAAGTGCCGAGAATGGTAACATCCGGTCACTTCGTGCCATTGGCCCGCGGGGGTCGTCACGAGCCCGAGAACACATTCCTGATGCTGGAGCGGTCGAACACCCTGCAGAACGACCTAAAGTTCGACGAGTTTCTGGCCCTTATTGACGACATCATCAGCCGACAGGCTGAGATCGGCATCTTTCCTCAGGCCGATGAACTGCCGTCCAACGCGTTCCTCGAAAGTCGAACGAGCGTTCCAGAAGCTTAGGATCGATGCGTTTCTGTGCTCATTCGCAGCCGCCTGGATCGACGCAATCTCAATCAAGGTTTGCTTATTCTTCGGCACCGGTAACGGCAGTGCGGCAATATGTTCCGGAGTGATCTCATCGATCACGCTGCCAAAAATGCCCTGGGCTAGCAGGCCTTGGCCCATTTCGCTTCGCAGGTAGGCCTCGACGTATGCGGCGGGGATCTTCTCCTCGTCGACCTCGATGCGGATGACGTGTTCAGACATGGCGTACCCGTTCCACGCCGCCGGAACGCTAGACACGATCCCTGTTGATCCGCTTCGCGTGACGAGAATCCAGCCGGCTTCCACCCGCAACTCCTCGATCCTCGGATCAGTGGACGAGACGAACTTTCGATTCGTTGGCAAGAGCTGAGTTACGTTAGTCCCGCCCAAGAAGGGCACCGAAGTGTCGGATTCCGCCACGTAGTTACGTTTGAATCTGCCGGGGAAGAAGATGCGCTTAGAAACTGATCCAATCGTCGCGATCTCAACGTCAGCGTCCTCGCCCACCTCCTGGACGAGCCGAATCGTTTCCGAACTCGTCGGCTCGTAATAGGCCGCGTTCAGACGCAGATCTGACGCCCAATCTATTCGCGATGATGAGACGGAGAACGCTTCGGAGTACTCAGTCGAGGGATCTCCACCGTCGATGAATACTTCGAACGCCTCAGCAACGTCCGGTAGATCACACACGACCCGACCGTCCTCTCCAAGGATCGGATTTCCTCTCCGATCGTGGCCGATTTGCCGAGACACCGCCATAAATACCGGGTAGTCCTCTTGAGCCCAAGAGGGCAGGGGGGTCTCTCGCCGTTCCAGCACCAGCAGTGCAGTCTTGGTACCCGTCCACGGTTGGAAAGTGTCGTCGGGAAGATCGACGACGGCCACGACGCGGTTGTTACGGAGAATCCACTCCCGGACATATCCGAGTTTCGGCCCTGACAGAATTTGGTAAGGAAGAACGATTGCGAGCCGCCCCTCGCCAGGAATGGCCAGGTCAACGTTCCGCTCAAGGAACAAGATGTCCGGCGGAGTCGGACTCGTGCGACTACTCTTCGTCCAGTTCTCTGAGCCCTTCGACCAGACATGCCCCAGCTCGTAGCGCTCGAGGATGGACGAGTCCTTGATCGTGATTTTCTGCCCGAAGGGCGGGTTTGTCGCGAGCTTCCTGTGCGTCCCGGGGACAAGCGCCTTGCGGAGACTGAGGGGCCACTGGGAGGGAGGACGGAAGGAATCAGCGTTGAAGACTGCATCCGCCGGGAAATTGGCCATGTGCTGGATCGTGCTGTTGGCCAGGTGAGCAAGACTCGAATCGATCTCGACGCCAATCAGCCTCGGGGCTTCCGTCGCACCGCGCAGCTGGGCGCGGCGTGCCCCAGCGATCAGGAATCCTCCCGTGCCGGCGCAGATGTCGACGAGGTCGTCCTCTATCGGATCAAATTGGAGAAGGTCCATTGCGAGAGTAGTTACCCGCTGGTCGGTGAAGAACTGACCGCCCAACCGCTTCGCGGCCGTGGAGCGGAAGACCTCGAGGGCGTCGCCGAGCCAGTCGCGAGCCGCGTCGCTCATATCGATCGACGCCAGCGACGCAGCGATGAACGCCAAGCTGAGATTGTCAAGTTTCAATGCGCCATCCTGGCGCGGGTAACGTCGCATCGCGCCGTTGTATGCGGTGAATGCCTGACGCAGCTCGTTCGCGATCAGGGCAGCGGCATTCTGATCACCACCGAGGGCAAGACCAAGTGTTTTTGGATCGTGGGCTGGGGCATCCTCAATGACCGCCAGCCACGTGAGAGTCTGGATGACCTTCGCGACTTCGGCCTGCAAGTCCTCCGGGAGCCTGATGTTGGCACTGGCGTAGAGGTGGTCGTGAATCCGGCGCATCTGGCCATCAAAGGACTGCATCTCACCATTATGCACTGTGTGCTTACTGCTATATTCAGCCGTCAAGCACTTTCTGCAGGAACGCCCGTTCTACCTCTCACGGGGACCGGGTCGACCCTTCGGCGGGTAGGGCTTTCATCCGAGCAGTGATGACAGACCTGCTCACCGCCATCCGAAGCAGAGCACTGGCAGCCTCTTACGTCGACGGCGCCTGAACCCGCCGGGGTCTTCCTAGGTCCCATTGGTTCGCTGACGCGGACAGCAAGTCGCCGCGGCCGAAGAGGCCGACCTCTTCAGCGAGGCACGGAGAACGGGGACCAGCGCGACCTGGGCGCCTGCCGCCCTTCGCAGGCGTCCCGGTGCGGCGAGAACAGGACATGCGAGGGAACGAGCCGCTTCGACTCCGATCGCCCGGGTGCCGCGGCACCCCCGTCCTCGTGGCAGCGCGCAACGCTCCCCAACAAATCTTCCGGGCGACGGTGCGGGCGAAATCGCACGGCACTCCTGCCAGCCGAAACGACGGTGCGCACAATCGCTCGCGCGACGCCGCACCGACCTTCACGGTCGCTTCTACCTCGATCCGATTCTGCGGGCTGGCCCTCGGCATTCGACGGGATACGTCGGCCAGGGCGAGGTCGGGCTCGACAATCCTCTTCCGTCTATGACGACGAAGACTCCGCAGATACCGACATGGCGCGACAAGACTCACCCGCCCGCGCGAGCTGGGGCGCAACTGCAGGCTGGCTCAGGGCGGGGACAGGGTCGAAGTGGCGCGGTGACCAGGCCACGCTTCCATTCCCCCGATTGGAGCACTCAATGACAACGAAAGTCTCAACCCGCGCCCCGCTGCGAGGTCACCCGCGAATGACAGCCGGTGTTGCCGCGGTGCTGCTAGCCGTGACACTCCCGTCTGCGCCGGCCTTCGCCGGGGGCGAGTCCGTAGACACGCTCAGCGTCGTCGAATCGCAGGGCCTCCTCGGCCAGGCAGGAGCTTTTCCGCACGTCACGCAAGAGGCCCAGCAGCCCACCCCCCTTCGGCGCACGACGGTCGAACCGGGCGAGCCGTCGCCTGAGCGCGTCGAGATCAATCCGGTGACGGACGCCACCGCTCGGTACGTGGATCGGGTGGGTGCAACGGTGCAGGACTCGACCTCGTACGGATTCGTGACGGGACTGTCGAGCGTCGGCGCCAACGCGAGCTTCGTCGTCATCAAGGACAGCACCGCTCCCGATGCATACGACTTCACCGTCGGTGATGCGTCGACACGGCTGACCTTGAACGATGACGGATCAGTCACCGTCTCGGCTGCCGACGACACCTGGATGAACAAGATCAGCGCCCCCTGGGCGAAGGATGCCAACGGGCAGAGCCTCGAGACCTCCTACACCGTCTCGCGCAACATCATTACTCAGAAGGTCGAACTCGAAGGAGCCGCATTCCCCGTGACGGCCGACCCGACGACGGAATGCGGCGTCGGCTGGTGCTCGGTCTACCTCAACAGAAGCGAAACCCGTGACCTCGCGAACGGGGCACCCTCCGGAATCACGGCGTTCACTGCGGGCTGCACGGCGCTTGGGGGCCCGTGGGCCGGTGTGGCTTGCGCCGCGGGAGCCGGCATCACAGGCGGGACGGCCGCCGTCGCCTATGGCCAGGGCAACTGTGTCGGAGCGGTGGCATACCTGATTCCCCCAGCGTTCCTTCCCTCGTGGAACCCCTTCATCGAACCCCGAGGCACAGTTCACTGCCCCTGAGTCGGCAGGCTGAACGCAGATACGAACAGGATTCGGACCATGACGAAAAGGATCTTCCGCTTCGGACTCGTCGCACTCACGCTTCTGGGGTTTGCATGCATGGCGCTCGCTGTCGCTCAGATGATCCCGGCCTGGGTGGGCTGGGTGCTCTTCGCCGGCTTCCTCCTATGGAGTTCGGTGTACTACGGCACAACGAGATCTCCCCGCGCGAAGTAGACGTTCTCCCCTTGTGGTGAACAACCGGCCACGGCGGCCCGGGAACAGTCCAGGGCCGCCGCCTTGCCCGCATTCAGGCAGCACTTCTTCCCCACAGAATCAGCCAGTCATCCGCAGCGGGTCTCTCGCCGCGAAGGCGCGCTGAGAACAGGGCATTCGCCGTGAACAGGCCGCCGGGTCCGAGATTCGCCCTGTTTCGACGCGATCCCCTGTTCTCGCGAGCCTCCGAACAGGAGACCTGGTCACGTACCCGCTCAGACAGCGCTACACTTTGTTGACTTTTAGCAAACACCTGGCGCCCGACCGAGCCGTTAGCCGTCCGCCAGGCCTTCTCACGAAGAGGCCCCGATGTCAGACATCACCCGCAGCCGCCGCGCGCACGCTCCCCGAACGGGGGCGACCGACACGGTCATGACGCACCGCATGATCATGTTCGTCATCTTCGGCCTCATGGCCGGCATGTTCCTGTCCGCCCTCGACCAGACGGTCGTCGGCACCTCGATCCGCACCATCGGCGACGACCTGCAGGGCCTCAGCCTGCAGGCGTGGGTCACCACGGCGTACCTGATCGTCTCGACGATCTCGACGCCCATCTACGGCAAGCTCTCCGACATCTTCGGTCGGCGCCCGCTCTTCCTCATCGCGATCCTCATCTTCATCATCGGCTCGATCCTCGCGAGCTTCTCGACCTCGATGGTCGAGCTGGCCGCGTTCCGCGCGATCCAGGGCCTCGGTGCCGGGGGTCTCATGTCGATGCCGCTCGCGATCATGGGCGACATCCTCGCGCCGCGGGAACGCGCGAAGTACCAGGGGTACTTCCTCGCGGTCTTCGGCATCTCCAGCGTCATCGGACCGCTCGTCGGCGGCGTCTTCGCCGGTGCCAGCGAGATCCTCTTCATCACCGGCTGGCGCTGGGTGTTCCTCATCAACGTGCCGATCGGCATCGTGGCGCTCGCGATCGTGTGGCGCTTCCTCCACATTCCGAAGCAGCCGCGCCACTCGGTGCGCATCGACTGGTGGGGCGCGACCACGGTCATCGTCGCGCTGGTCCCCCTGCTCCTGGTCGCCGAGCAGGGCCGCGAATGGGGCTGGGGCTCGCCGATCGCCCTCGCTTGCTACATCGTCGGGGCTCTCGGCATCCTGGCCTTCGTCATCGCCGAGACCTACATGAAGGACGACGCGCTCATCCCGCTGAAGCTGTTCCGTTCGCCGACCTTCTCGATGGCGACCGTCATCGGTGTGCTGGTCGGCTTCGGCATGTTCGGCGCGATGCTGACGCTCCCGCTGTACCTGCAGCTCGTGCTGGGTTCTTCCCCCACGCAGAGCGGGCTCGAGATGCTGCCGATGATCCTCGGCCTCATGATCGCGTCGATCGGCAGCGGGCAGATCATCGCGCGCACCGGCCGGTACCGCATGTTCCCGATTCTCGGCACGTTGCTGATGTCGGTCGGCTTCTTCCTGCTGACGTTCTTGAAGTACGACAGCCCGTACTGGCACGTCGCGATCGCGATGCTCGTGATCGGCCTGGGTCTCGGCCAGCTGATGCAGACGCTCACCATCGCGAGCCAGAACTCCGTGGGCCTGCGCGACATGGGCGTGGCCACCAGCGGCTCGACGTTCTTCCGCCAGATCGGTGGAACCCTGGGCACGGCGGTGCTGCTGTCGCTGCTGTTCACGCTCATGCCGACGAACATCATCGGCTCGTTCAGCGACCGCACCACCCTGACCGACGCGCTCGACGCGGCCTTCGACCCCACCGTGGCGTCGGCTCCGGCGAACGAGAAGATCATGTCGTCGATCTACACCCCGATCGTCACGCGCACCACCGACGCCGTGACCCAGCAGGTGCAGCAGGGCGTGCAGCAGGCGACGGATGCCGCGACCCAAGCGGTCGCGGCCCAGGTCGCGGCGGGCGCGATCCCGGCGGCAGCGCAGGCGCAGGCGACCCAGGCGGCCGTCACGCAGGCGATCGCCGCCGCGACGACGCAGATCCAGCAGCAGATCCCGGTCGCGCGTATCGCGGCGGACGGGACCGTCTCGCTCGACTTCTCCGACGCGTCTCAGCGCGCCGCTTTCGTCGACACGGTCGCCACGAACCTCCAGGAGCAGTTCTCCGCCGGAGACGAGAACACCTCGATCGGTGACTCCACCCTCGACGACACCTCGTTCCTGGTCGGAGCGGACGCGCGCCTGACCAAGCCGTTCCTCGTCGGGTTCAACTCGTCGGCCGTGAGCGTGTACTGGGTCGCGATGTCCGTCGTGCTCCTCGCCTTCGTGCTCTCGCTGTTCTTCCGCACGCCGCCGCTGCGGGCGAAGTCCGCACTGCAGGAGGCCGCCGACGAGCGTCGCGGCCGCGACGACGAGGAGAAGCGCGCGGAGGAATCCGCCGTCCAGACGGGTGCCCTGCTCGCGCCGTAACCACGAAGCGGGCGGGAGAAGCCGTTCGCTCGACCACGACCCGGCGGTCGCCGCAATGCTGTTGCGGCGACCGCCGTCGTCAGCTCAGGGCTCCGTCGTCGCGCGCAACCAGTTCCTCGAGCGCCTGGTGGAAGTCGCCTTCCACGACGATGTGCGGGGTGCCCGCGGCATCCGTCTCCGTGATCCGGCTGACCCGACCATCCCGCGCGAAGAACAGATCGGATGACACGGGCCCGCCGGGCACCGCGTCACCCAGAACACGCTCGGTGATGCCGACGAGGTGCTGCACCCCGGTGATCGCGTCGGCATCCGTCAGAGGAACAGCCAACAACATGTTCCGGTGGGGGACGGCGAAGACGATGCCCTGAGGCGGCGCGGCGATGACGGCCGGGAGGTGGACGGCTTTGGAGGCGATGAACAGGGACGCGCCCGCGAAGATCTGCACTCCCCCCGGCAGAGTGTCGTGCTCGTCGATCGGCTCGAGATCGGTGTTCCGTTGCCCCTGCTCATAGAGCTCATCGATGTCGAGAGCGAGGTCGGCAACGGCTGAGTCACCCAGGGTCTGCACCGTGTGCGGCAGATCGATGCAGAGGGCGACGACGAGTCCGTCGGCGAACGGACGGGCGTAGTCGAAACGCGGCTCATCGGGGCGGAGATCGCGGTTCGAGAGGAGGCGCGTGCGGATTCTCTGCCGCACCTCCTCGGCGCTCAGGCGTGAAACGTCGTGTCCTGTCGCGTCGGCCGCGAGCGACTCGACGTGCGCCCGCGCCATCTGCTCGGCCTCCCGGGGCGACGCATCGCGGGTGGCGGCCAGAAGGTTGCGCAGAAAGTAGCGCTGGCCGTCGATGGCGATCAGCGTGACGTCGAGGTCGGTGTCTCCGTGCGAGATCGTCGTCTCGATGCCCCGCTCCGCGAACAGACGCTGTGCCGTCGCCGTCATCCACGCGATGCGGTCGTTGCCGTGCGGTTTCGGCGTGCGTTTCGCGAACCAGGCCATGGAGGTCCCCTCTCACCCGAGCATTGGCGTGCCCGAGGCCGAAGATACGGCACGGCGCCTTCGGAACGCTGCTCGATGTCCCCCTCACCGGCGCAGCGTCACGCGCGCTCGCGGGCGCGCAGGTCTTTCCGCAGGATCTTGCCCGAGGTCGACTTCGGGATCGCGTCGATGAACTCCACGCGACGCACCTTCTTGTGCGGCGCGACCTCGGCGGCGACGAACGCCATCACGTCGTCGGCGGTCAGTCCCGAGCCCGGCGCCGCCACCACGAACGCCTTGGGGATCTCCTGCTTGTCGTCGTCATCGACGCCGATGACGGCGGCATCCATGATCCTCGGATGCGACAGCAGAAGCGCCTCCAGCTCGGCGGGGGCGATCTGGTAGCCCTTGTACTTGATGAGCTCCTTCAGCCGGTCGACGATCGAGAAGTACCCGCTCTCGTGGTGCACGCCGATGTCGCCGGTATGCAGGAAGCCGTCGGCGTCCAGGGTCTCCTCGGTCGCATCGGGTCGGCCCAGGTAGCCGAGCATCACGTTCGGACCGCGGACCCAGATCTCGCCCGGGACGGTGAGTCCGTCGTCGCCGTGCGCCTCGATCTCCGCGCCGGTCTCGGGGTCGACGAGCTTCGCGTCGACGTTCGGCAGGAGCACGCCGACCGAACTGGCGGGCATGTCGGTGCGGTCTGCGGGAACGGCGTGCGAGACGGGGCTCAACTCGCTCATGCCGTAGCCCTGCAGGATGCGGGCGTCGAGGCGACGAGCGGCCGCCTCGGCGGTCTCCCCGTCGAGCGGCGCGGCCCCCGAGAACACCGTACGGACCGTCGACGTGTCGAACTCGTCGACCATCGGATGCTTCGCCAGCGCCACGGCGATCGGCGGCGCGATGAAGAGGAACGTGCACCGGTGATCCTGGACGCTGCGCAGGAACTCGGCGAGGTCGAACCGCGGCATCGTGACGAGGGTCGCGCGCTGCCGGAGGGCAAGGTTCAGCAGCACGGTCATGCCGTAGATGTGGAAGAACGGCAGCACGGCGAGCACCCGGTCGTCGCGGTGGAGTTCGATGACCTCACGGCACTGGTGCACGTTCGCGACGAGGTTCCGGTGCGTGAGCATGACGCCCTTGGGATTGCCGGTCGTGCCTGACGAGTACGGCAGCACCGCCACGTGCGTCGACGGGTCGAAGGTGACCTCCGGCGGAGTCTGCCCCTCCGACAGCAGCGTCCGGAGGTCGAGGTGCCCCTCGGCTCCGTCGAGGACGATGATGCGCTCGTCGGGGATGCCGACCGCGCGGGCGGCCTCGGCCGCGGGCCCGAGCAGCGGCGAGACGGTCACGAGCCAGGTGGCCTCGGCATCCCGAAGCTGGTTCTCGATCTCGTGCGCCGTGTAGAGCGAGTTGATCGTCGTGACCACCGCCCCCAGACGCAGGATGCCGTGGAACACCGTCGCGAACGCCGGCACGTTGGGGCAGAGCAGGGCCACCACGGTCTCGGTGTCGACGCCGCGTGCGGCGAGGGCGCCCGCGAACGCGTCGACCTGAGCGCGCAGCGCGCCATAGGTGGTCTCCGCTCCCGTCGCCGAGTTGATGAGCGCGATGCGGTCGAGATCGGCGGCCTCGAGCGAGCCGAAGAGGTCGTCGTAGATGCTCACGTCGGGGACGTCGATTCGGGGGTACGGGCTCTGGAACACGGACTTCTCCTTCGAAACCGGGCGGCGTGCGCCCATCCTGGCACCGTTGGGACGCGGTGTCACGAATGGTGGGACCGAGAATCTCCCCTCAATCGAGGAGACCGATCCCCACCCCGCCGACGGCACCCACTAGAACGACGGCCCACGCCGGCACACGGAACCGCGTGAGCAGCACGAACCCGAGCAGCGCAAGGAGGAAAGAGGCGGGACCGGTCACCGCCGTCGTGAACACCGGCGTATAGAGGGCAGCTCCCAGGATGCCCACGACGGCGGCGTTCGCCCCGCGCATCGCCGCGCGCACGAGGGGCCTCTCGCGCACGGCATCCCAGAACGGAAGTACCCCGACCAGCACGAGGAACCCGGGGAGGAAGATCGCCACGAGGGCGATGACGGCTCCCCCGATGCCTCCGGGTCCCACCGACGACACCGCTCCGAGATAGGCCGCGAACGTGAACAGGGGTCCGGGGACCGCCTGCGCCGCCCCGTACCCGGCGAGGAAGGCCTCGGGTGAGACCCATCCCGTCTGCACGATCTCGGCCTGCAGCAGCGGGAGCACGACGTGCCCGCCGCCGAAGACGAGCGCACCCGAGCGGAAGAACGCGTCGGCGAGTGCGACGCCGCCCGAGCCGCTCACGACGGCGAGGACCGGAAGACCGGCCAGGCCAGCGACCGCGAGGGCGAGGCATCCGATCGCCACCGCGCGGGGCACGCCGAATGAGGGCAGCGGTGAGGAGGGGCCCTCTGCCACACCCCGCAGGAGGACGAGTCCCGCGGCGACACCCACGGCGAGGGCGCCGAGCTGACCGAGCGCGCCGGGTGCGAGGAGGGCGAGCGCCGCCGCGGCGAGCGCGATCCCGGCCCGTGGTGCGTCGGGGGTCAGCGTGCGGGCCATGCCCCGCACCGCCTGCGCCACGATCGCGACGGCGACGATCGTGAGCCCCTCGAGGATCCCGGCGCCGATCGGGCCTGCGAACACCATCGCCCCGCCCGCGAAGGCGACCAGGAGCACCGCCGAGGGAAGGGTGAACGCGAGGAAGGCCGCGATCGCGCCGACGAAGCCCGCGCGCTGCAGCCCCATCGCGAAGCCGACCTGGCTCGACGCGGGGCCCGGCAGGAACTGGCATAGGGCCACCAGGTCGGCGTACGCGCGATCGTCCATCCACTTCCGTCGGACCACGAGGTCGTCGCGGAAGTACCCGAGGTGGGCGATCGGGCCGCCGAACGAGGTCAGACCGAGTCGCAGGAACGCGCGGAAGACCTCCCACGGCGTGCCGGATCTGCGCATCGATCCGTCCTACCGCGATCGAGGGAACAACGGGTGAACGAGGGGGCGAAGGAGTCGGGGTCAGCGCAATGGCTCGGCGAGCAGGGCGTCGACGATACGCAGGGTGGCGGTGGTGCGATCGTGATCGGCGGAGATGTCGGCGCCGAGGATCGCGTCGCGCAGACGCACGACCTCGCCGACCATGACGTTCGCCGGAGCCTCGACGTGGAAAGTCTCTGCGTCTGCGCCGTGCGGCGTCAGCTCGAGCAGGCGGGGAGCGTCGATCGCGTCGATCCGTACCGTCGCGTCCTCGCCCTGGATCTCGCTCGGCAGCGAGCTGTCGGTGATCTTCGACCAGGCGATGTCGGCGACGAACCCGTCGTACGCGGCCAGGGCGCTCCCCAAGCCATCGGTTCCGGACGCGATCCCGATACGCACCCCCTGGACCGCTCGGGGCACCCCGAAGAGCTGGATGAGAGCGTGCAGCGGGTAGACGCCCAGGTCGCGCAGCGCGCTGCCGCCCATCGCGGGGTCGAAGATGTTCGTCTGCTCCCCCGCCAATACATGGTCGTACCGCGCGGATCTCTTCTCGTAGCGCAGCGAGACGCGTCGCACACGGCCGAGGCGGGGCAGCAGCTCGGCGACCGCGGCCACACCGGGGTCGTACGCGGAGCGCATCGCCTCGAGCACCACCACGCCGCGCGCGCCTGCTCGCGCCACGAGCTCCTCCCACTGCGGAGCCGTCAGCGTCGCCGGTTTCTCGACGAGCACCGGGATGCCGGCATCCACGGCCGCCTGTGCTTGGGCGGCGTGCGCCGAGTTGGGGCTGGCCAGGTAGACGGCGTCGACGTCGTCGGCGGCGAGCAGCTCATCGAGGCCGATCGCGGTGCCCGCGGCCCCGATCGTGTCGGCGAAGGCGCGCGCACGCCCCTCGTCGCGCGACGCCACGCGACTCACCTCGACGCCCTCCACGACGCCGACCGCCTCGGCGAAACGTTCGGAGATGCTGCTGGTGCCGACGATGCCGATGCGAATCATCCCTCCATCATCGCGCGTCGCTTCGTGACCGCACCGCGTAGCGGCCAGAGAATGCGCGAATCGTCCGGCTAGGATCACGATGATCGCTGCCGATCGCACTTGACCCGGGGGGATCATGAGCACGACCCGCGCCCAACACCGACGTCGCGCCTCCCGGCGCGTGCGTCTTCGCCGCACCCTCGTCGCGACGCTGGCGATCGTGCTCATCGCCGGGGGTGTGACCGCGTTCGCGCTCACCCGCGGCTCCTCCGCCCCCACGGCGGACGGCACGTCGGCCCCGACCGTCGAAGACACACCGACGCCCACGCCGACGCCGAAGACCCCGGCCGAGACACTGCTGGCGTCGACCACCGACCCGAAGGCCTGCGCGGTGACCTTCGCGGGCGACGGGATCGCCCTCGATCCCCAGTTGCAGACGCAGGACGTGCTCTACGCCGCGCTCCCGATCCCCCAGGCGGAGGGCCGCGTCTTCGCCGGGTGGTACGAGACGGCCGCGGACGCCACGGCGATGGCACTTCCGGCCCGCGTGAACGGGGCGGATCTCGTCTCGTGCACGGCTCAGGAGAAGACGCTCTACGCCGGATGGACCACCCCCGACGCGAACGCGGCGGAGGATGCCGGCATCCCGATCCTGATGTACCACCAGTTCACGACCAAGCCGGAGGGTGAAGACAACTGGCTGCGGCTGAACTACGCCTACATCGGCGACTTCGACGCGCAGATGGCGTACATCCAGGAGGGCGGCTTCTACCTGCCCACGTGGGACGAGCTGAGCGCGTTCATCGACGGGAAGGTGTTCCTGCCGAAGCACTCGGTGATCATCACCGACGACGACGCCGACAGCACGTGGCTCGAGCTCGCCGCCCCGATCGTCGACAAGCGCAACCTGCTGACGACGTCGTTCGTGATCACCTCGGCGCGGACCGAGCCGACCCCCAACCGCTTCGTCCTCCAGCGCTCGCACACGCACGACATGCACCGCGCGGGAGACAACGGCAAGGGCCGCATGGTCAACGACGACGCCGACACCATCGCCGCCGACCTCGAGCAGTCGGCGCAGATCCTCGGCGCCAAAGAGGTCGTCGCCTACCCGTTCGGCCACTACAACGACACCACGAAAGAGGGCGTACGCAGGGCGGGCTTCGAGCTGGGGCGCACCATCGAGCCGGGGTACGTGCGCATCGGCACCGACAAGCTCGCTCTGCCCGTCATCCGGATGAACTACGGAATGACGGTCGACGACCTCAAAGCCGAGATCGGCTGAGCGCGGGCCGTCGTCACACGACCGGGGCCTGTCACGGAGCGGGCTTCACCACTCGGGAAGCGAGATGAACACCTGCTTCCTCCCAGGTAACTGATCCACAATACCAAGTTGAGCACGCGTCGGCCGGTCTACGCTGTGTACTTCTGGCTTCACTTTCGAAACGCGAGCGCCCATGATCCTTTCCGTCATCGTTCCGACCTTCAACGAAGGTCCGAACGTCGCCGAACTCGTTCGACGTACGGCGGCAGCGCTTCCCGGTCGTGCCATCGAGATCATCTTCGTCGACGATTCCACCGACGACACCCCCGACGTGATCCGCTCGGTCGCCGCGAACGCGCCGGTCCCGGTCCGCCTCATCCACCGCGACGAGCCGCTGGGCGGCCTCGGCGGAGCGGTGGTCGAGGGCATCCGCGCCGCGGCATCCGATTTCTGCGTCGTCATGGACGGTGACCTGCAACACCCGCCCGAGGTCATCGCCGACCTGCTCGCGCGCGCCGAGGTCGGCGACGCCGACGTGGTCGTCGCGTCGCGCTACGTCGACGGCGGCACCTCGGACGGTCTCGCCAACGCGGTTCGCACGATGGTGTCGCGGGCATCGACGATGCTGACCAAGGCGATGTTCCCGAAGAAGCTGCACAACTGCTCCGACCCGATGACGGGCTTCTTCCTCATCGACCGCCGGTCGCTCGACGTCGACGAGCTGCGCCCCCGCGGCTTCAAGATCCTCCTCGAGATCCTGGCGCGCAAGCAGATGCGCGTCGCCGAGGTCCCCTTCGATTTCGCCCCCCGCTTCGCGGGCGAGAGCAAGGCGTCGTTCAGCCAGGGGATGCGCTTCCTGACGCAGCTCACCATGCTCCGCTTCGGGCGCATGTCGGCGTTCGCCGTCGTCGGCGGCCTCGGCGCGCTGGCCAACCTCGCGATCATGTGGGCGCTGCAGGCGGTCGGCGTGCAGTACCTCGTCGCCGCGGTCATCGCGAGCGTGCTGACGATCGTCGCGAACTTCCTCGCGCTGGAGTACCTGGTCTTCGCCGACATGCGTCAAGAGTCCGGGCTCATGCGCCACCGGTTCATCAAGTCGTTCACGTTCAACGGCATCGAGGCGATCGTGCGCATCCCGGTCATCTGGGTACTCGTCAGCCAGGCGCACATCCAGAGCGTGCTCGCCGCGGCTCTGACGCTGATCGCCGCCTTCGTCATCCGCTTCGTGTTCCACGCGCTCGTCGTCTACGCGCCCAAGAAGGCCCCGGCCGCGGCGGTGTCGGCGATGCGGGAGCCTCTCGAGGACGAACTCGCCGCCTGAGCCCCGAACGCCGGGGGTACCGCCGGGCGGCGTACCCTGGAGTCATGTCCTCTGACGCCTCCATCCGCATGTTCGGCGCCGACTGGTGCCGCGACTGCATCCGCACGAAGAAGCAGCTCGACGACCTCGGTATTGCGTACGAGTACGTCGACCTCGTGGCCGACCCCGCCGCCGCTGATGTGGCGAAGGAGATCTCGGGCCGCACGAGCATCCCCGTCGTGGTCTACCCCGACTCGAGCCACCACGTCGAGCCCAGCAACGCCGACGTCGAGGCCAAGCTCCGCGAGCTGTCGCTGATCTGACGCCGAGAGGGTGCCCTCGAGAGAGGCCCCTCTCGACCGCGGGCTGCGCGGTGAGGAGAACACCTGTGTCGATCGACCCGACGGCCGCCTTCGCGTCCGAAGCCGCTGCCCTCGACGCCGCGGACACGCTGGCGCATCATCGCGATGCCTTCGTCGACGCCGAGTCGCCGCTGATCTACTTCGACGGCAACTCCCTGGGGCGTCCGCCCCGCGCGACGGCCGAGCGTCTCGTGCGCTTCGTCACGGAGGAGTGGGGCGGACGCCTCATCCGCGGCTGGGACGAGAAGTGGATGCAGCTGCCCTTCGCCATCGGCGACCGCATCGGCGCGCTGACCCTGGGTGCGGCGGCGGGGCAGACGGTGATCGGCGACTCGACCACGGTGCTGCTCTACAAGCTCCTGCGCGCCGCCCTCGATACCCGAATGGCCACGGATCCTGCGCGCACGGAGATCGTCGTCGGGCGCGATGACTTCCCCACCGATCGCTACCTCGTCGAGGGCATAGCCGCGGAGCGCGGCGCACGGGTCGTGTGGGTAGAGGTCGACACCACCCGCGGCGTCGACGCCGACCTCCTGCGCTCCGCCGTCGGGCCACGGACCGCGGTCGTCCTGCTCAGCCACGTGTCGTATCGCTCGGGGTTCCTGGCGGACGGGCCGGTGCTGACCCGCATCGCACAGGATGCCGGGGCGCTCGTGCTGTGGGACCTCTGCCACTCCGCCGGGTCGGTGCCGGTCGAGCTCGACGCCTGGGGTGCCGACCTCGCCGTCGGATGCACCTACAAATACCTCAACGGCGGCCCCGGGTCGCCGGCCTTCGCGTACGTCGCCGCGCGGCACGCGACGCTGACTCAGCCCGTGCAGGGGTGGATGGGCGCGGCGGACGTGTTCTCGATGGGACCGACGTATCGCCCTGCCGAGGGCATGCGACGCTTCCTCTCGGGGACACCGCCCATCCTCGGGATGATCGCGATGCAAGACACCCTCGACCTCCTCGAGACGGCGGGGATCGCTGCCGTCCGGGCGAAGTCGATCGCTCTCACCGAGTTCGCCCTGCGCGTGAGTGATGGCATCCTGGCTCCCCTCGATGTGCGCGTCGCGTCACCGCGCGCCGCGGCCGAGCGGGGCGGGCACGTCACCCTCTCGCACCCCGCGATGCGGGCGGTCACCGCGCGGCTGTGGGCGAACGATGTGCTGCCCGACTATCGGGATCCCGGAGGCCTCCGCATCGGTCTGTCGCCGCTGTCGACGAGCTTCGCCGAGGTCGTCGCCGGCATGGGCGCGGTCGCCGAGGCCCTGCGTGCCGAGCTGCGCGGGGAGGGCTGAGCCCGCACGACCTGCCCCGCGGGGCCCGTTCGTCGAGTATCCAGGAGACGCGCTCGATAGCGGCGGTTCTCGGACACTCGACGTCGGCAGGCGCGGTGCGGAGGTGCGGCGGAGGTGCGGAGGCGCGGCGCGGCGCGGCTGCGGTGCACCGGCGCGGAGGTGGGGCGGCGCGGACCAGGGTCAGCGGGCGTCGATGTGGTCGCGCAGCACGGCGCCGGCGGCGGCGACCGCCCCCGCGTCGCGCTGGTTGGCCGACACCGCCACGGTCAGGTGCGTGCGGCCGAGGGCACGGGCGTGATCGCGCACCCCGTCGACGTAGCGGTCGAGCAGGCGGCCGTAGCCGCGCCCGGAGAGGACGAGACGGTCGAGGTCGAGAGCATCGGCGAGCGCGACGACCCCTCGGCCGAAGGCGGCGACCGCATCGTCGACCACTCGGGCGGCACGCGGATCCGTGGCGACCCGCGCGGCGATGCGCCCGGCGGTCAAGGCGGTGCCCGTCTCGTCGCGGTACCGCGCCGCGATCGCTTCCGGCGTCCCCGTGACGGCGAGGCAGCCGCGCTGTCCGCAGCGACACACGGGCCCCGCGGGGTCGATCGGCACGTGCCGGATGTCGCCCGCGCGCCCGCGGGAGCCGCGGAGGAGGCGCCCGTCGACGACGATGCCCGCACCGATCTCTCCATCGAGATGGATGACGGCGAGGGCGCGCGAGTCCGCGGCGGCGCCGGTCCACACTTCGCCCGCGGCCGACAGGAGGGCCGCGTTCTCGAGGCGGACATCGACGCCCGTCGCCGCCTCCAAGGCGGAGCGGAGAGCGAAGCCCTCCAGCGCGGCGAGGCTCGGGGTGTCGACGATCGCCCCGCTGTCGTCGTGCGGGCCGGGCACCGCGACGCACAGCCCCTCGATGAGCCCGTCACCGAGCGAGGTCGCTGCGAGCAGCTCCTCGACGGCCGACGCCACCGACGCGACGATCTCCTCCGGCGCGGCGCCCGCCGCCCCGGCGACGCCGATGCGGCCCGCGACGGCTCCCCAGAGGTTGGCCACGACGACCTGGACCGACTCGGGCCCCAGTTGCACGCCCAGACCGAAGCGCGTCGTCGGATTGACGTCGAGGAGCTCGCGACGCTTGCCACCCGTGGACTCGCTATGACCCACCGACATGACGAGCCGCTGGTCGATGAGGTGGCGCACGGCGTTCGTCATCGTCGCGGGGGTGAGACCCGTGGCCGAGGCGAGCTCGATGCGGCTGATCGGCCCGCGCGTGCGGATGACGTCCAGCACCAGCGAGGGTGTGGAGACGCCGGTCGTCTCTCCCGGCATACTTTCCCTCACAAGCTTAATTTAGTAGGTTGAATAACGCCCCCGCCGACTCGATTCTACCGCCGCCCCGTCTTCGACGGGTGGGCCACGACGACGGCCTCTCCCGGAAGGACACCGACGCTGATGCACCACCCCCTCGACGCAGGCTGGACCCTGACCCTCGCTCGGGGTGATCGCCCAGACGCGTACGCGGCGCTCGACGAGGGCATCCCCGCGACCGTGCCCGGCGTGGTGCACACCGATCTGCTCACGGCGGGGCTCATGGCGGACCCGTTCCCCGGGGCGCAGGAGGCGGAGCTGGCGTGGATCGGCGAGTCGGATTGGCGCTACCGCACGACCTTCTCGTGGACCCCGACGCGCGACGACGCCCGGGTCGACCTCGTCGCCCAGGGCCTGGACACCGTGGCCACGGTGCGCGTGAACGGCGAGGTCGTCCTCGAGACGGCGAACCAGCACCGCACCTACCGCGCCGACCTCGCGGCCGTGCTGCGTGAGGGGGAGAACACCGTCGAGGTCGACTTCCGCTCCCCCGTTCGCTACGCCCGTGAGCGGGAGGGCGTCCTCGGCGAGCGCCCCCACTCGTACGCCCATCCGTTCAACGCCATCCGCAAGAGCGCGTGCAACTTCGGCTGGGATTGGGGTCCCGACTTCGCGACCGCGGGCATCTGGCGCCCCCTGGGCCTGCAGGAGTGGACGGGCGTCCGCATCGCCGCGGTCCGCCCCGTGGTCGACATTGTCGATGGCATCCCTCATCTCACCGCCCACGTCGACCTCGAGTGGCAGGGCGACAGCGACGACTCCACCACCGTCGAGGTGAGCGTCGCAGGCTCGTCGACCACGGTCGCGGCGCGCCCCGGCCAGCCGGTCGTCATCGACCTCGACGTTCCGGATGCCGAGCCGTGGTGGCCCCGCGGGTACGGCGAGGCGCACCTGTACGACCTGGAGGTCCGGGTCGGCGACGGCGCCGACGAATCGACGCGGTGGTCGCGCGCGATCGGCTTCCGCCACGTCGAGGTCGACATCGCGCCCGACGTCGACGGCAGCCCCTTCTCCGTGCGGATCAACGGACGCGACGTGTACGTGCACGGCGCCGACTGGATCCCCGACGACGTCTTCGTCACCCGCATCACCCCCGAGAGCCTCGCGGCGTCGATCGCGGACGCCACGGACGCGGGGCTGAACCTCCTGCGGGTCTGGGGCGGCGGCCTCTACGAGAGCGACGACTTCTACGACATCTGCGACCGGGAGGGCGTCCTCGTCTGGCAGGACTTCCTGCTGGCCTGCGCCGCGTACTCCGAGGACGCCGAACTGTGGGACGAGTTCGAGGCGGAGGCGCGCGAGGCCGTCACGCGCCTCACCGGTCACCCGAGCCTCGTGATCTGGAACGGCGGCAACGAGAACATCTGGGGCTACGTCGACTGGAACTGGCGCTCACGCCTGAACGGGCGGACCTGGGGCGAGGGGTACTACCGCGACCTCTTCCCGCGCATCGTGGCGGAGCTGGCTCCCACGACGTTCTACTCGGACGGCAGCCCGTTCTCGTTCAGCCCCTACGTTCACCCCAACGACGACGCGCACGGCACGATGCACATCTGGGACGTGTGGAACACGCGCGACTACGACGGGTACCGCGCCTACCGTCCGCGGTTCGTGTCGGAGTTCGGCTTCCAGGGGCCGCCGGCCTTCTCGACGCTCGAGAGCGTCGTGCGCGACGAGCCCCGAAGCCCCTTCGGCCGCGAGATGCTCGCGCACCAGAAGGCGAACGAGGGCAACGACAAGCTCGAGCGCGGTCTCGGCGCCCACCTGCCCGCTCCCACCGACTACGCGGACTGGCACTGGACGATGCAGCTGAACCAGGCCCGCGCGGTCTCGTTCGGGATCGAATGGTTCCGTTCCCTGTTCCCCCTGAACCGCGGGTGGATCGTCTGGCAGCTGAACGACTGCTGGCCGGTGGTGTCGTGGGCGGCCGTCGACGGTCACCGTCACCGCAAGCCTCTCTGGTACGAGCTGCGCCGCGTCTCGGCGCCCCGGCTGCTCACGGTGCAGCCCGCGCTCGAGGGCGACGGGCTCCGCGTGGTCCTGCACAACGACAGCGACGACGAGATCACCGGCCAGGTGAGCCTGCGCCGCGAACGTCTGGACGGCACCGTTCTGGCATCCGTCCTCCTCGACGTCCACGTCGCCGCGCGCTCCGCCTGGAGCGCCCCCATCGCGCCCACCCTGGGGGTGCCGGTCGACACGTCGCGCGAGGTCCTCATCGCCCAGGCGCCCACCGGCGAACGGGGTCTGTACTACTTCGCGGACGACACCGCCCTCGCCCTCGAGGACGCCGTATCGGTCGACGCGCGCGCCGTCGCGGACGGGTACGAGGTCACGGCGACCGCACGGACGCTGGTGAAGGATGCCACTCTCCTCGTGGATCTGGTCGACCCGACCGCTCGCGTGGATTCGGGAATGGTCACCCTGACCGCGGGCGAGCAGCACGTGTTCCGGGTCAGCGCTCCCGCAGGGATCGACCCGTCGGCGTTCACGCGTACCGGTGTCCTGCGCACGGCGAACGACCTGATCGCACGTGCCCTCGCGAGATAGGCGATACTGGCGACGATGATGGTCGTGCCCGCACCCCCCTCCGCGCTGCGTCGCTCCATCGGTCTCGTGCTGCGGCGCCCCGTGCGTCAGCTCGGCGTCGAGGCGTTCTACAACGACTTCATGGGCGGGCTCGAAGAGGTCCTGACCGAGCATCGGCGGCCCTTCGTGCTGCAGGTCGTCCCCGACCTCGACGAGGAACTCGACGCGTATCAGCGCTGGGCGGAGTCGGGACGGGTCGCGGGGGTCGTGCTGGTCGACATCGTCGAGCAGCACGACCCCCGACTCGAGCTCGTCGATCGGCTCGGGTTCGCCAATGTCGCCCTCGCCCACCCCAACGACGCCCCCGACCACGCGGTCGTCTGGGTCGACGATGAGGCGCCCATGCAGACGGCTGTGCAGTATCTGCGCGACCTCGGCCACACGCGGGTGGGACGAGTCTCGGGCCCCGATGTCCTCGCCCACACGCGCCGCCGAACCGACGCGTTCGAGGCGGCGACGGCGCGGCTGGGCATCGACGCGTCCCTCGAGGTCGCCGACTTCAGCGGCGCGGGGGGCGTCGCGGCGGTGGACCGGCTGCTCGCCTCTCCCGCTCCGCCGACGGCCATCGTGTTCGACAACGACGTCATGGCCGCTGCCGCGGCGACCGCCCTCACCTCCCGCGGCGTCGACGTCCCGGGCGACCTCTCACTCCTGGCCTGGGACGACTCGGTGCTCTGCCGCTCGACGGTCCCCGCCCTCAGCGCGATGGCCCGCGACGTCACTGCCCTCGGAGAGCGCGCGGCGACGGCGATCCTGCAGGAGCTCGGCCACGACCCTCACCCGGTGACGACGGCTCCCTCGCCCGAGCTCATCGTGCGGGCGTCCACGGCCCGGGCTCGCTGACGCCCGACGGCGAAGGGCGGTGCGGCGGTTCGTCCGCCACACCGCCCTTCGCCGTCGGATCAGGATGCCGCGTAGGCGGAGTCCATGTTCTCCAGCACCGTCGCACCGGTGATCTCACCGTTGTAGAACCGCTGCATGTCGACGAGCAGCCCGTCCTGCACCGCGGTCGTGGGCCAGACCTGGTCGGGGTAGTACTGCGTGGTCAGGCCGGCGTCGCGCGCAGTCTCGACCGCCTCGAGCACCGGGCTCAGCTCGCGCTCCTCCGAGGGGAGGGCGGGCATGCTTCCCGACACCTCGGCCCAGAGCTTCTGACCTGCGGGCGATGCCACGTAGGCGAGGAACTTCTGCGCCAGCGCGGGGTTCTTCGCCTTTGCGTTGATCGCGAACGACACTCCCACACCGGTCGGGTAGTACTGCGCCCCGGCCTCGTCGGTGGCCGGCAACGGGGCCATCGAGAAGGTCGCGCCGTCGGCGGCATACTGCTCAGCCGCCGAGATCGCCTGGCTCACTTGGACCGCACCGAGGGCGTCGCCCTGACCGAGCAGGGTCATCTGCGCGTCGTAGCTGGTGCCGTTGGGGCCGGCGTTGAAACACCCGGCATCCATCATCTGCTTCGTCTTGTCGAGCGCGTCGCTCCACTTCGACGCCGCGAACGTGGCCGAGCCGTTCGCCTGGTCCTCGGAGAAGCCGGGGTCGGGTCCGTAGACGAGAGTCGCGGTGAGGGCGTAGGGGATGAGCTGCGTCGTCCACGCGTCCTTGTTGCCGAGGGCGTACGCGACCTTGCCGTTCGCCGCGGCGGTCTTGCACAGATCGAGCACTTGCGTCCACGTCTGCGGAACCGTGGCTCCGACCGCGGCGAGCGCCTGGTCGTTGTACAGCGCGCCGATCGCGCCGAGGTTCGAGGGGAGGGCGTAGAGCTTGTCGTCGAGGCTGCTGACGTACCGCACGTTGTCGGGGACGTCGGCGGCCCACGGCTGGTCGTCGAGCTCGGCGACCAGACCGTCGGTGGCGACCTTCCACGTCGCCATGGTGCCGCCGCCTCCCGCCCATACCTTGAACACGTCGGGCGCTGTGCCCCCGGACAGGCGCGTGCGCAGTTGCTGGATGTACGAGGCATCCGACTCGATGAACTCCGCCTTGACGGAGACACCGGGGTTGGCCGCCTCGAAGCCGTCGATGAGTTGCTGCGTCGTCTCCTCGCTTCCCGACGCGAAGGTGAGCACGTTCTCGTCTTCGGCACCCCCGCCCACGGCGGTGGAGCAGCCGCTCAGCACGAGAGCGGTGGCGCCCACGAGGGCGGCGACGGCGAGAGCACTGCGGTGTGTTTTCATGTCATCTCCTTGATGCGCCGAGGCCGGCGGCCTCGGATCTGCGCGTCGGCTCAACCCTTGAGTCCGCCCGCGAAGCCTTTGATGATGTACTTCTGCAGCGCGAAGTAGAGCACCAGCACGGGGATCGTGGTGATGACCAGGCCCGCGAACACGAGGGGCCACTGCGCGACGTACTGGCCGACGAAGTTGTAGATCGCCACGGGGGCGGTGGTGTTGCCGCTGCCCGAGAGGTAGAGCAGCGGGTTGAAGAACTCGTTCCACACCGACACCGAGTTGAGGATCACGACGGTGCCCGTCACGGCGCGCAGCATCGGGAACACCACCGTCACGAAGGCCCGCACGGGACCGCAGCCGTCGAGCAGCGCCGCCTCCTCATAGTCGCGGGGCATCTCGCGCAGGAACGTCGTGTACAGGAAGATCGAGAACGGCAGCTGGCCGCCGATGTTGATGAGGATCAGCGCCGGGAGCCCGCCGAGCAGCCCCAGATCGCGCATCGTCGTGTACAGCGGCAGGAGAGCCAGCTGGCCCGGGAGCAACAGGCCGCCCAAGAACCCGTAGAACGCGAACCGTGACCAGCGGCGGCCCACGCGGGCCAGCGGGTAGGCGGCGAATGCCGAGATGACGGTCACCCCGAGCACGCTCACCGCCGAGACGATCACGCTGTTGACCAGCGCGGGGCCGAGGGCACCCTGCGTCCATGCCTGACTGAAGTTGTCGAACGTGGGCGGCCATGACGGCGTCAGCGCTCCGGCCCTCGATGCAGCGGGCCGGAAGGCGACGTTGACGAGCGCCGCGATGGGGATGAGGTAGATCAGGGCCACCGCGATCAGCACGGCTTCGCGCACGCCGGTGCGCCAGGTGTAGCGGTTCACGCGTCCGCCTTCCGAAGGGTCAGGCGGTACTGCACTCCCGCGAGAACGGCGATGAGCAGCGTCATGAGGACCGCGAGCGCGATCGATCCGGGGTAGTCGCCCGAGGTGAAGGCGCTCTTGTAGATCGTCGTCGAGAGGGTCTCCGTGGCGATGCCGGGGCCGCCGCCGGTCATGGCGACGACCTGGTCGAACTGCTTCAGACCGCCGATGAGGGAGAGCATGACGTTGATCACGACCGCGCCGTTCAGCAGGGGCAGCACCACGCTGACGAAGCGACGCCATGGTCCCGCCCCGTCGATGGTGGCCGCCTCCATCACCTCTTCGGGAATGGCTTGCAGACCCGCGAGGAAGATGACCATCGAGTAGCCCGAGAACTGCCAGACGATCTCGGCGCTGACCGCGAGCAGGGCGGTCTGCGGGTCGCCCAGCCAGTCGCGCTGCAGGGCGGACAGACCCACGGCGCCGAGGAACTCGTTCAACGCTCCCGACGGCGCGAGCAGGTAGCTCCAGATGTACCCGGCCACGAGCGGGGTGAGGACGACCGGGGCGAAGAAGATCACCTTCAGGATGCCGCGCGTCTTGACGAGGGAGTTCAGACCGAGCGCGAGCGCCAGACCGACGAGGTTCTGCACGATCGTCACGACGAAGGCGAGCACGAGGGTGTTGGTCAGAGCGGTGAGTCCCCGGCGTCCCTCGATCACCGAGACGAAGTTGTCGAAGCCGACGAACGACCAGTCCGGGGAGACACCGTTCCAATCGGTGACCGAGAAGAAGGCACCGGTCAGGCTCGGCCACACGACGATCAGCGCGTAGACGGCGAGAGCCGGAAGCAGGAACCACCACGGCGCGCGGACGCCGATGCCGCGGCGGCGCGAGCGCTTCGGGGCGGGGGGTGTCGTCGTGCGTCGCGCCGCCGGGGGCGCCGTCGTCACGGTCATCGGGGCGTCCCCGTCATGGCATCCTCCTTGAGCTCCCGTGCTGGGCCGGACCGACGTTAGCAACTGTGCGACACTAATTACAAGCTGTTAATAAAGGGCATGAAAAAAGGAGCTCCATGTCGCAGACGCAACGACGCGTGGTGATCAGCACCGACGCCGCCAACGAAGCCGACGACCAATTCGCGATCGTCCACGCCCTCCTCTCCCCCGTGCTCGACGTCGTCGGGATCGCACCGGCGCACTTCGGGTCGCCCGGCTCGCGGGAGAAGAGCCGGGTCGAGGTCGACCGACTCCTCGACCTCCTCGACCGATCAGGGGTCGTGGTGCGAGACGGCGCCGACAGTGCGCTGGAGGACGAGACGACGGCCCTGCCGTCGGCGGCATCCGATCTCCTCATCGCCGCGAGCCTCGACGGCCCGCTCACCGTGTGCGTGCTCGGACCGCTCACCGACGTCGCCTCAGCGCTGCTCATCGACCCGGACTTCGCGCGTCGCGACGTCACGGTGATCTGGATCGGTGGCCCGCCCTACGACGGGATCGAGGCCGTCTACGGGCCCGAGTACAACCTCAACAACGACATCGTCTCGGCCAACGTCGTCTTCGCCTCCGAGATCGACCTCTGGCAGATCCCGATGCCGGTCTACACACACGTCGGGGTCGGTCAGGCCGAACTGGACCGTCGCGTGCGCCCGCACGGGGAGATCGGGGCGTACCTGGCCCAGACCGTCCTCGAGTACAACGCGGTCAAACCCGGCTTCGCCGCCGACTTCCGCTCGCTCGGGGATTCTCCCGCCATCGCCGTCGCCCTCAACCCGTTCGGCGCTGTCTGGCGACGCCGCCCGCGCCCGCGCTTCACGGCGGACGCGCTCATGGCCGAACCCGACGCGAGAGCCGGCGGGCACGTCCGCGTGTGCGAACAGGTCGACACGCGCTACCTTCTGGAGGACTTCTTCGCCAAGCTCGCGGCGCACGCGGGCTCCGCCTGACATTCCCGGCCGACTCCGACGTCTCTCGTCAGCGCGTCTTGACACCCGGGGCTAGCCTCGAACGGTGATCGATCCCCTCATCCTCGTCGTGGCCGGGGTGGTGGTCGTGGCCCTCGTGACGGTGATCGCCCCGAAGTTCAACGTGGCAGGACCCCTCGTCCTCATGGCCCTCGGCCTCGGCGTGAGCCTCCTGCCGTTCTTCCCGCCGTTCGCGCTCGACCCGGAGGTCATCCTGGTCGGGGTGCTCCCGCCCCTGCTGTACTCGGCGGCCGTGCAGCTTCCCGCCATCGAGTTCCGCCGCGACTTCGTGCCGATCGCGGGGCTGTCGGTGGTGCTGGTCGTGCTGAGTTCCGTGGTGCTCGGTCTGTTCTTCTGGGCGGTCATCCCGGGCCTCGGTCTCGCTCTCGGCATCGCCCTGGGGGCGATCCTGAGCCCCACGGATGCCGTGGCGACCTCGATCGCGAAACGACTGGGCATCGCACCGCGCGTCGTGACGATGCTGGAGGGCGAGAGCCTGCTGAACGACGCCACCGCGCTGGTGCTGTTGCGCACCGCGGTGGCGGCCGTGGCATCCGGATTCGCCTTCGGAGATGCAGTCGGCAACTTCGCGTGGGGCGTCATCCTGGCCCTCCTCATCGGCGCGGCGATCGGGTGGGTCAACCTCCGCGTGCGCGAACGCGTCACCAACTCGGCCGCGAACACGGCCCTCAGTTTCACGGTGCCGTTCATCGCGTACCTGCCCACCGAACATCTCGGCGGCTCGGGCCTGGTGGCGGCGGTCGTGGCGGGGATCGTGACCGGCCAGGGCGCGACCCGCCGGTTCACGCCGGAGCAGCGGATGAGCGACCGCCTGAACTGGCGCACGATCGAGCTCATCCTGGAGGGCGGAGTCTTCCTGGTCTTCGGTCTCGAGCTGAAGGACATCGTCCAGAGCAACCTGGGCGAGAACGAGGGTCTCTGGCACGGCACCTGGCTGGCCCTGTCGGCCCTCGGCATCGCCCTCGTCGTGCGCGCGCTCTACGTCTCCGGGCTCATCTGGCTCCAGGGGCGGCGCGGGCGGAACATGGCACGCCATCAAGGCCGCGTCGACGAGGCGCGCGACCGCCTCGACCGATTCGAGGAGGCGTTCCGAAACGACCCCGACAGTCTGAGCCGACGCGCCGACGATCCCGCACGCGCAGCTCGCCGCATCAGCTGGATGCGCGGCCGCATCTCGCGCACGATGGCCGACCTCGATTACTACCGCGACAGTCCCCTCGCCTGGCGACACGGCACGATCATCGTATGGGCGGGCATGCGCGGCGTCGTCACGCTCGCCGCGGCGCAGACGCTGCCCCGCGAAGGGGTCGAGGACCGTTCGCTCCTGATCTTCGTCGCGTTCCTGGTCGCGCTGTTCAGCCTGGTCGTCCAGGGCCTGACCCTCCCGGCCGTCGTCCGCGCCGTCGGCCTCTCCGGCGACGGCGGCGAGGGACCGACGAGGGAAGAACAACGCGCGCTCGACACGGAACTGCGGGAGGCCTCGGTCGCGGCACTGCAGGCGGGCACACTCCGACGACGGGATGGGGAAGCCTTCCCCGACGACGTCATCGAACGCGTCGGCGCGCGGATCACGGAGCCACCCGACGAGGACGCGTCGGGTCGCATGCGCGATCTGCTCGAGCTGCGTCTGGCGTCGATCGAAGCCATGAGACGACGGCTCGCCAGGGTCGGGCGCGACGGACGGTACAGCACCGCCGCACTGCGCCACGCGCTGGCCGAGCTCGACGCCGACCAGCTCAGCCTGGAGTTGCGACTCGACGATGGCGAGAACGAATGAGGGAATACTCTTCCCGACCTCGTGGCTTTCATTCATGCGCATGAAGTCCGGGTGAGATCCGCGCGGACCGCGTGCGGAAAGGAATCCCATCATGAGCAGGTTCACCCAGAAGGTCGCACTGGTCACGGGCGCGGGAAGCGGTATCGGCGCCGAGATCGCGCGCGAATTGGCCGCCGAGGGCGCGTCGGTGGTCGTCACCGATATCAACAAGGATGCCGCGGACACCGTCGTGGCACAGATCCGGGACGCCGGCGGCACCGCCGAGGCGTTCGCCCAGAACACCGCGAGGTGGCAGGATTCCGAGGCGGCGGTGGAGTTCGCGAAGGCGACCTACGGCGCCCTGCACCTCGCCGTGAACAACGCCGGCATCGGCGCTGCACCGCAGAACATCGGCGACTACGACATCGACGCCTGGGATCGTGTGCGAGCCGTCGACCTCGACGGCGTCTTCTACGGTCTGCGGTTCCAGCTGCCTGCGATCGTCGCGTCCGGTGGTGGGGCCGTGGTCAACATGGCATCCGTTCTCGGATCGGTGGGCATCGCACAGAACGCGGCCTACGTCGCGAGCAAGCACGCCCTGGTCGGATTGACCAAGGTCGCCGCTCTCGAATACACCGCGCAGGGCGTCCGGACGAATGCGGTCGGCCCGGGCTTCATCGACACGCCGCTGGTGCGCTCGAGCCTCACGCCCGAGGCCCTGACGCACCTCGAGGGGGAGCACGCCGCCGGACGCCTCGGCACCGATGCCGAGGTCGCCGCACTGACTCTGTTCCTGCTGAGCGACGCCGCGTCGTTCATCTCGGGCAGCTATCACCTCGTCGACGGAGGGTACTCCGCGCACTGAGCACCGCGCCGCGGTCTCTCCGTCGGCATGCACGCCGGGTTCCCGGTCCTGTTCGCCTCATCGCGAACGGATCGGGGCCGCGTGCGGCAGAATGGACGCGGAGGTTTCCATGAGCGATCCGATCCCGACGATGCCGTCATCCGCGGATGCCGCCGGGACCAGCCCCGTGCCCGTCGCGCACACCGCGGCCGAGTGCCCGAAGTGCTTCACCGAGCTGCAGAGCGACCGCGACTGGTGGCGCGCCCGCCCGGCCGGCTCCCGTCTCGTGGGCCTGGTCGTTTCCCGCCCCGGGATGCCGAGCGTCGTCCAGCAGCGCGATGACCTCACGAGATTCGGCGTCCCCATCGAGGGGTTCCGTCATCCGGCCCCGGAGACCCTCGAAGGGTGGGCCGCTCGCCTCGACCGCTTCTTCGGGACGCTCACGCGCGGCGACGTGCTCGTCGTGACGAGCGCCCGCTCCCTCGGGCTCACGCGCGACGACGAGACGCGGGCGATCGCGGACCTGCGTCGGCGCGGCGTGATCGTGAAGGTGCTGTCGCACGGCGAGCGCCATCTGCACGACGCGACGCTCAGCACGCACGGCTGACGCCGGGGGCGCCGGGGGCGTCTTGCACAACACGGCGAAACGCCGGTCGCGACGGCTGCGTGTCGGTCTCCTCTTCCGCCGCGCCGTTCACTCCCCGACGTAACGGGCGAGGTGCTCGCCGGTGAGCGTGGAGCGGGCGGCGACGAGGTCGGCGGGCGTGCCCTCGAACACGACGCGTCCGCCGTCGTGACCCGCGCCCGGACCGAGGTCGATGATCCAGTCGGCGTGCGCCATGACCGCCTGGTGGTGCTCGATCACGACGACCGTGTTGCCGGCATCCACGAGTCGGTCGAGCAGCCCGAGAAGGTTGTCGACGTCGGCGAGATGCAGACCCGTGGTCGGCTCGTCGAGGACGTAGACGGCCCCGGAGGCGGCCATCGAAATCGCCAGCTTGAGGCGCTGGCGCTCGCCTCCGGACAGCGTGTTCAGAGCCTGCCCCAGCGTGACGTACCCGAGACCGACGTCGACGAGGCGCGCCAGAACAGCGACGGCAGGGCCGGTGGTGAGGAACACGGCCGCCTCCGACACCGACATCGCGAGGACCTCGGCGATGTTCTTGCCGTGGAGCGTGTACTCCAGCACCTCGTCCGAGAAGCCACTACCCCCGCACAACTCGCACTCCGTCTCGACGGTGGACTGGAAGCCGAGCTGGGTGACGATGACCCCGAGCCCCTTGCAGGCGGCGCATGCCCCCTCGGAGTTCGCGCTGAAGAGGGCGGGCTTGACGCCGTTCGCCTTCGCGAACGCGGCGCGGACGGCATCGAGGATGCCGGTGTAGGTGGCGGGGCTGCTGCGGCGTGAGCCCTTGATCGCCGTCTGATCGACGACCACGACGTCATCGAATGCGGGGAGGGAGCCGTGGATCAATGACGACTTGCCCGACCCGGCGACGCCGGTGACGACGGTGAGGACCCCGAGCGGGACATCGACGTCGACGTCGTGCAGATTGTGCCGTGTGGCGCCGCGGATCGGCAGCGACCCGATCGCCGCTCGCACACTGGTCTTGAGGTGGGCGCGGTGATCGAGGAAGCGCCCCGTGAGGGTCTCGGACGAGCGCAGGCCGGACACGTCACCCTCGTACTGCACGGTGCCGCCCTCGCGGCCCGCGCGGGGGCCGAGATCGACGACGTGATCGGCGATGTCGATGACCTCCGGTTTGTGCTCGACGACGAGAACGGTGTTTCCCTTGTCGCGGAGTTGCAACAGCGTCTCGTTCATCCGCTGGATGTCGTGCGGGTGAAGGCCGGCCGTGGGCTCGTCGAACACATAGGTGATGTCGCTGAGGCTGGATCCGAGGTGGCGGATCATCTTCGTCCGCTGCGCCTCCCCGCCGGAGAGAGTGCCGCTGCCGCGGTCGAGGGAGAGATAGCCGAGCCCGATGCGGACGAAAGCGTCCAGGGTGTCGCGCAAACCCTGGACGAGAGGGGCGACGGAGGGATCGTCGATCGTGCGCACCCAGGCCGCGAGATCGGTGATCTGCATGGCCGCGGCATCCGCGATGTTCACCTCACCGATACGCGACGACCGGGCCCCGTCGTTCAGCCGTGTTCCCCCGCACGCCGGGCAGGCGACGAACGTGACGGCGCGATCGACGAACGCCCGGACGTGCGGCTGCAGAGCGTCGCGGTCTTTCTGCAGCATGCTCTTGGTGACCTTGGGAACGAGTCCCTCGTAGGTCATGTTCGTGTTCGCGATGCGGACCTTCGTCTGCTCCTTGTAGAGCAGGTCATGGCGTTCTTGGTCGGTGAACCGGGCCACGGGTTTGTCTCCGGGGAAGAAGCCCGACTCGCTGAAGACCCGCACCATCCAGCCGTCGGCGGTGTAGCCCGGCACCGTGATCGCGCCGGCGTTGAGCGACTTGCTCTCGTCGAGGAGCTGGGAGAGATCGATGTCGCTCACCTGGCCGAGACCCTCGCACTCCGGGCACATGCCGCCGGTGATCTCGAACGAGCGGCGCTCCTTCTGACCCTTTCGCGCCCCGGTGGCGATCGTGATCGCGCCGGCGCCCGAGACGGAGGGGACGTTGAACGAGAACGCCTGCGACGAGCCGACGTGGGGCTGCCCGAGGCGGCTGAAGAGCACACGTAGCATCGCGTGCACGTCGGTGGCCGTTCCCACGGTCGAGCGCGAGTTGGCGGCCATGCGCTCCTGGTCGACCCGGATGGTGGCGCTCAGGTTCTCAAGCGCATCGACCTCGGGCCGCGAGAGCTGCCCCATGAACTGCTGCACGAACGTCGGGTAGGTCTCGTTGATGAGTCGCTGCGACTCGGCCGCGATGGTGCCGAAGACGAGAGACGACTTGCCCGAGCCGCTCACCCCCGTGAACACCGTGAGCCGGCGTTTGGGGATGTCGAGGTCGACGTTCCGCAGATTGTTCTCGCGCGCGCCGCGCACGCGGATGACGGCGTGGGCGTCGGGGTCGGTCATGCGCGCCTCCTCGGGATCGACCCCCAGTGTGGCGCAGACCTCCGACATCCGCGACGCGGCCGGCCGCGGGCGAGCCGTCGTGCGGAGTCGGGGACGCTCTTCGGCGCGGCGTCGTGCGGAGTCGGGGGCGGGAGCCGTAGCGGGGGCGGGAGACGGGGCGGGGGCGGGAGCCGTGGCGCGGAGTCCGGGCCTTGTGAGCGTGCCGTCGCGCGGAGTCCCGGCCGAAACGCCGCTGCCGCAGCATCCCGAACCGGCGTGTCGGACCTCGACTCCGCGGGACGGCTCCGCACGGCATCCACCGCAGCACCGCGCCGGAAAAGAACGCCGGTACCGTCACGCGGAATCCCGGCCGAAACACCGCTGCCGCGGCATCCTGAACCAGCGTGTCGGACCTCAACTCCGCGGGACGGCTCCACACGGCATCCCCCGCAGCACCGCGCCGGAAAAGAACGCCGGTACCGTCACGCGGAGTCCCGGCCGAAACACCGCTGCCGCGGCATCCTGAACCGGCGTGTCGGACCTCAACCCCGCGAGACGGCTCCGCGCAATACCCACTGGCGCCGTGAGGTCTCGAACCGGCGTGTCGCGACGGCGCTCCGCAGGACGGCTCCGCACGACTCCCGCCGGCGCCGGTCGAGGAAGGGACGACGGTGCCCCCGCAGACGGATCTGCGGGGGCACCGGGAGAAAGGGTCAGCCCTGGGCGCGACGGTTCGTGCGCGGGGAACGGGCACCGACGACCATGCCGGTCGTGGGGGCACCGGATGCCGAGCGCCCGGCACCCTGCGGACGCGCGGCGCCCGAACCGGTGCGCTGCGTGCCGCCCTGACCACGACCCGCGCCGGAGCGCTGGCCACCGCGGCCGCCCTGGGCCGCGCGACCGGCAGCCGGAGCATCCGTCGCCGCAGCGCCCGCGGAGCGACGACGACCGCCGCCGCCCTGCGCACCCGAGCGGGTGGAGGGCTGCTGCCCCTCGGCACGCGCGGCGCGCTTGCGCTGGGCGTTGGCGCCCTGCGAGCGTCCGCCGCCCTGGGGCTGCGCGACGACCGGCTCGGGCTTGACGTAGGGGGCCACCTCGCCGACGAGGGCGACGACCTCGGGCGAGGTCGAGGTGACCTGCTGCGGCGCCGCCGAGATCTTGGCCTTGCGCAGGATGTCGAGGGTGTCGCGACGCTGCTCGGGGAGCATGATCGTCACGACGTCGCCGGCCGAGCCCGCGCGGGCGGTGCGGCCTGAGCGGTGCAGGTACGCCTTGTGCTCGACGGGCGGGTCGACGTGCACGACCAGCTCGACACCGTCGACGTGCACACCGCGGGCGGCGACGTCGGTGGCCACGAGCACCTTGGCGCGGCCGTCGCCGAAGGCGGCGAGGTTGCGGTCGCGGGCCGGCTGCGACAGGTTGCCGTGCAGGTCGACGGCGGGAATACCCGACGCGGTCAGCTGCTTCGCGAGCTTCTTGGCCTGGTGCTTGGTGCGCATAAAGAGGATGCGGCGCGCGGTGCCGGAGGCGAGCGTCTGCACGAGGTCCTTCTTGGCATCCGCGTCGACCGGGGCGAACACGTGGTGGGTCATCGCGGCGACGTGCGAGTGCGCCTCGTCGACCGAGTGCAGCACCTCGTTGCGGAGGAAACGCTTGACGAGCTTGTCCACGCCGTTGTCGAGCGTGGCCGAGAACAGCAGGCGCTGGCCGTCGGCGGGCGTGCGGGCGAGCAGGCGCGTGACGCCGGGGAGGAAGCCGAGGTCGGCCATGTGGTCGGCCTCGTCGAGGACGGTGATCTCGATGTCGCCGAGGTTCGCGAAGCCCTGACCGATCAGATCTTCGAGGCGACCGGGGCACGCGACGAGGATGTCGACGCCGGCGTTCAGCGCGTCGACCTGACGCTTCTGGTTCACACCGCCGTAGACGGTGGTGGTGACCAGACCGAAGGGCTGTGCGAGGGGCTTGATGACCTCGTCGATCTGGTTGGCGAGCTCACGGGTGGGGGCGAGCACGAGCGCGCGGGGCTTGCGGCCCCGCCGGCGGTCGGTGTTCGCGGCCAGCCGCGCGACGAGCGGCAGCGAGAAGGCGAGGGTCTTGCCCGAGCCGGTCTTGCCGCGGCCGAGCACGTCGCGACCGGCGAGCGTGTCGGGCAGGGTGTCGGCCTGGATCGGGAAGGGCTCGTTCTTGCCCTGGGTGGCGAGAACGTCGATGAGGGGGGCGGGCACGCCGAGGTCGGCGAAAGTCTGGGACGTCATGAATACTCCTGCCGCGGCGCGGAAGCACACGGCGGTTCGGGATGCCGCGATGCTGCGGCCGCATGGGCGAAGGCGCCGGGTGGCGCATCCGTTCGCCGTGAAGGTCAAAGGCCCTGAGAGAGGGGGCCGGTGCGTTCGACGACGCGCGGAGCGAAAGCTCCGCCCATCAGTCTAGCGGGTGGGGCGCATCTCCGTCGTCCGAGGGAGGTGCCCGCGCCGAACGCTCCGTAGCGTCGAGCCATGGACATCTCCTCGATGATCATGGGCGCCTCGATCGCATCGATCGCCTGGATCGCTTTCGTCCCCTGGTCGAAGCTGCGTCGGCTGAGAGAGCTCGAGGCGCAGCAGGCCGCGTCACCGCCCGACTGATCTTCTCGCCACGCCGAAGCGGCCAGGCTGCGCCGTATCGCGCGCCTGACCGCCGCCGGGCCGACGCCGACCCCGGCCGGGCTCAGGCCGCCGCGCGCCAGCACCCGGCGACGTGGTCGTCGACCATGCCGGAGGACTGCATGAGGGCGTACATCGTGGTCGGGCCGACGAAGCGGAACCCCCGGCGACGCAGCTCCTTGCTCATCGCCGTAGATTCGGGCGTCACCGCCGGCACCTCGGCGAACGAGGTCGGCGGCTCGTGCGTCGCGGGAGCGAACGACCACATCAGCGCGTCGAGTTCTCCCTCCGGCATGTCGGCGACGATGGTGGCGTTGCCGATCACCGCCTCGATCTTTCCGCGATGGCGGATGATGCCGGCATCCTGAAGCAACCGGTCGACGTCATCAGGGCCGAACGCGGCGACCGCCGCCGGGTCGAACCCGTGGAACACCTCGCGGAAGCGGGGGCGTTTGCGCAGGATCGTGATCCACGCGAGTCCCGCCTGGAAGCCCTCGAGGCTCATCTTCTCGAACAGCGGGCGATCGCCGTGCAGCGCGGTGCCCCACTCTTCGTCGTGATAGCGCTGGTACTCGGCATCGGCGCCGGTCCACGCACAGCGGACGATGCCGTCGGAACCGGTCGTGAGGTCGCTCATGCCGACAGGCTACGGGTGGTCTCCGACACGGGCTGCCACGGCCGAGCCCGAACGCCGCACGGTGTCACCAGAACAGGGGATGCCCCGGCAACAGGCCGCCGCGCGCGCAGACACCCTGTTCTGGGCGCATCCCCTGTTCTCGTGGCAGCTGTTCTGAGGACGCCGCGGCTGCCGCGTCACAGCGCGCGGGTCGCCACCGCCTCCTCGACTACGCCGTCGCCGTCGCCGTCGCCGTCGCCGACACGATCGACACGATGCACCTGCCCCCCGGGCAGTTCGGTCACGAAGTCCACCGCGCGCGCCTCCTCGTACAGCACCCCGGTGCCCTCGTCGAGGCCGAACCCGCCCGGCAACTGCCCCGAACCCACGGCCGTGTGCAGAGCGGGGCGACGCTCGACCTGTGAGTCGTAGTGGACCCCGAGCGAGCCGGGGATGAAGCCCAGGCCGTCGGTGATCGTGCGGATCTCGCCGAATCCCGACGTCGGACCTCCCTCGTGCCAGCACAGGGCGCCGGCCGAGGTTCCCGCGAGCACCGCCCCGCCCTCCCACGCGCGGCGCAGCACCGCATCGAGCCCGTGCGTCCGCCACACGGGCAGGAGGTTCGCGACGCTGCCGCCGCCCACCCACACGAGATCCGCGGGGCCGACGACGTCGTCGAGGTCGACGGCGGTTCGCCCGAAGAGGCGCAGGTGCACGGCATCCACTCCCGCCGCCATCGCCGCGGCGAGCTCTCGTCCCTCGTCGACGCGCTGGTCGCCGCCGGCCGTGTTGACGAAGACGACCCGCGGGCGGCCCTCGACCCCGGTGAGGTCGAGCGCGTAACGCAGGAGGGGACCGAAGCGCACATCGCCCCACGACGCGTCGGCCCACCCGCCGCACGTGGCGAGGATGCGGGGCACGGTCACGACGTCACCGCCACGGCATCCGCGTTCCAGGCGCGTACGCGCGCGTCGGGCCAGTCGGCGCCCGCCAGGGAGAAAGCGACGTCACGCTCCTCCCCCGCCTCGAGGCCGAAGGCGTTGTCGTCGAGCCATGCCCCCGGGGCGGTGGGGAAGCCGTCGATGACGACGATCGGCGCCGGAACCTCGCCGGCGTTCCGCACGTGCAGCACGCCGTCGCCGATGCGGGCCTCCAGCCGCGTGCGCGGTTGCTCCTTCAGCGGCGCCGGCCCCGTCGCGTACGGCTCGAGCAGTTCCTCGATCGGCCGGTCGGTCAGGCTGTCGAGCGGCTCGGCCTCGAGGGCTTCGACCTCGGCGCTGCGCGGCTGGGCGTTCAGCGCGTACCAGGCCGAGGAGATCCGGCTGCCGTCCCCGCCGCGCAGGTACACGGCCAGTACGAGCGGCCCCTCGTCGGGGGCCTCGGCCTCGAGGGTGAAGGCGAGCGTGTGGGCGTCGGCATCCAGATCCACGGATGCCTCGCGCTCGACGATCACGCGGAACCGGGCGTCGTAGAGGCGGGCGGTGACGGTGGCGGCCAGCGGGTCGGGGGTGTCGTTCGCCGCGTGCACCTCGGCGGAGAACACCTCGCCCGCGGCGAGCGACGTGCGGTCGTACACCGCGAAAGCCGACCGTGCCGCACCGAACTGCCGCGCGCGGTAGTACGACAGCTTCGCGCGCCCGTAGTAGTCGACGATCGCCCAGGAGGCACCCGGGAACACCTCGCCGACCTTGTAGAACCAGTACGCCGCGGTACGGGTGCCGGCGTGGGCGCGGAGGCGCTCGGAGGCGAACCGGAGGGCGTCGCCCTGCGCGAGTTGGGAGTACTCCACGAAGGTCGCCCAGTCGGTGAGCGGACCGTAGTGCGCGTACCGCGCCTGTTTGAACAGGTCGAAGAGCGAGAACTGCGCCTGGTGCTGCACGATCGCGCCGTGCGGGGGCGGCGGCCACTGCTCCAGGAGCGCCGGATCGAGGAAGCGCGCCATGCTGTCGAGGTCGCACTGGCTCGACAGTCCATACTCCCCGAACACCGGCGGCACGTGCGTCGCGTACTCCTCGACGGGCTGCCCTTCGTGGTAGACGCCGTAGTAGTGCTCGCTGCCTCCCCAGGGATCGGTGCGGTGGAACGGCCGCGTCGGGTCGTACTGCCGCACGCGCGTGCCGATGACGGTGAGCAGATCGTCGCCCGAGATCGTGTCGGGGTTCTCGTTGCCTCCGCCCCACATCACGAGCGAGGGGTGCGACCGCAGCCGCCGCACGATGCGCGACGCCTGCTCGTCCACGGTCGCCAGGGTGGCTCCGGTGGCATCCAGGCCGAACGAGAGCGGGAACTCCTGCAGAACGAGGATGCCGCGGCGGTCGCATTCGTCGTAGAAGGCGTCGCTCTCGATCGTGCCGCCGCCCCACGCCCGCAGCATCTGGAGGTTCGCGCGCACGACGAGATCGAGGATGTGCCGGTCGATCTCGAAGCCGCGGCGGGCCATCGGGTCGGTGAAGCACCAGTTGGCGCCCTTGAGGAAGAGCGGCCGCCCGTTGACGACGAACTGCCAGTCGTAGACGTCGTCGCCCGACACCTCGGGGAGCGGGCGCATCTCGACGGTGCGGACGCCGACGGTCGTCGAGCGTGCGGAGCCGTCGACGCTCGCCTCGACGCGGTACAGCGGCTGCGCGCCGTAGCCGAAGGGCCACCACAGGCGGGCATCCGGGATGTCGATCTCGATCGCGTGCCGGGACGTGCCTCGGGATGCCACGGCCTGCGCCGTGACGTCGGCGACGACCTCGCCCTCGGGGTCGAGCACGCGCACGCGGGTCGGAGCGGGACCGCTGTCGGTGTGCGCGATCAGATCCCACTGCACGCGCAGGCGCGCGTCGTCGTCGGCGGCGTGGACGGTCGAGACGAACAGGTCGTCGAGCTCGAGGTCGGGCACGCGTTCGAGCCGCACCCCGCGCCAGATCCCGATCGAGATGAGGTGGCCGTAGTGCCAGCCCCACCCGGGAGACGGTTTGAGCACCCCGTGCCAGTCGCGCGGCGGCGCGTCGAGACGCACGACGATCTCGTCGGTGCCGTCTCCGCGGAGGAGCGTCGTCACGTCGATATCAGGCCCGCCGTAGATGCCGGAGTGCCGCGCGATCGGCTCACCATTGAGCCAGAAGGATGCCGCGTCGTCGACGCCGTCGAACGTCAGGCGCACTCGGTGCCCGCGCCAGTCGGCCGGGACGTCGATGCGCCGGGCGTACCACCACTGCTGCTCCTCGACGCGTGTGCGCCGGAAGTACCAGGGCCACTCGCGGGGAACACCGTGCTCGGTGAGCTCGACGTAGGTGTTGTCGTCGAGCAGCGGGTCGGGGATCTCGCCCGCCGCGGTGAGCGCGGCCTGCACTGTGCCCGGCACCGTGGCCGGAATCCAGGTCGAGCGGTCGGTGTCGGGGCGATGCCACCCCACGGGCGCGGGCGGGGCCTGTCCACCGAACCACCGCTCGATCGCGAACTCGCGACCCGCGGGCGCCCCGGCGAGCAGCCACTCGCCGTCGAGCGAGATCGTGTCGCGATCGGTCGCGAGAGGCCCCCCGCTCGTCCCCGACGCCGCCGGAGACGAGACGGGGAGGCTCGCGTGCTCCTGCACCCAGCGGTCGCCATACAGCGGCGAGGCGAGCGATCGCACCCGCTCGCGGTCGTCGAGCGAGGTCATGCCCTCACTTCACCGCCCCGGCGTACAGTCCGCTGACGAAGAAGCGCTGCGCGAAGACGAACAGCAGCAGGATCGGCAGGCTCATGATGAGCACGGCCGCCATGATGTTGCCCCAGTCCGCGAGGTACTGCGCTTTGAAGTAGAGGACGCCGGTGGTCAGCGTGCGCTTCGACGGATCGGTGAGCAGCAGCTGCGGCACGAGGTAGTCGTTCCAGACGCCCACGCCCTGCAGGACCCAGAACGTCGCGATCGCGGGACGCGCGAGCGGCAGGAAGATGCGACGGAACAGGGTGAAGTATCCCGCGCCGTCGATGACCGCGGCCTCGACGATCTCTTTCGGGACCTGGCGCATGAAGGCCGCCATGAGGAAGACGCCGAAGGGCAGCGCGCCGGCGATGTAGATGAGGATCACACCGGCGTAGTTGTTGATGAGGCCGAGGTCGCGGACCACCCGGAACTGCGGCACCAGCGCGAGCTGCATCGGCAGGAAGATACCGGCCGCCAGCAGGAGATACACCCCGGATCCGATCCTCGTGGCCTGCCGCACGATCGCGTAGGAGGCGAGGGCCGCGACGAAGGTCGCCACGGTCATGCTCGTGACCGTCAGCAGCACCGAGTTGAAGAAGAGGTTGGTGAAGCCGGCATCCTGCCACGAGGTGACGAAGTTGTCGAAGGTCGGCGCCTGCGGCAGCCCGGTGGGGTTGGTCAGCACCTCGAGGTTCGGCTTGAACGCGGTGATGACGATGATGACGATCGGGTAGATCATCGCGATGCTGAGCACGATCAACAGCAGATTGATCGGGATGCGACGGGCGAAGCGCAGGGCGGAGCGCGTCGTGAAGCGCGGGTTCGCGCTGGTGCTCGTGGTCATCGGTTGCCCTCCTCGGCAGCGACGCGGTTGTTGAGTCTGTTCTGCACGGCGGCGATCGCGATCAGCACGATCAGCACCAGCACGGCCATGGCCGAGGCGTAGCCGAAGTTGTTGTTGACCAAGCCCTCCTGGAACACCTGCGTCATGAACAGCTGTGTCGAGTTGCCCGGCCCGCCCCGCGTCATCAGGTAGACGGTGTCGAACGCTCTCAGGGCGCCGTTGATCGACAGCACGAGCACGAGTCCGATCGAGGGGATCATGAGCGGGATCGTGATGAAGCGCATCGCCTTCCACCCGCGCGCGCCGTCGACCTTGGCCGCCTCGAGGATCTCACCGGGGATCGTCGACAGCCCCGCGAGGAAGATGACGACGTTGAAGCCCAGACCGCTCCACAGGTCGACGAGGATGACGCTGTACAGAGCGAGGTCGTAGTTGCCGAGCCAGTCCTGTGCGAGCCCGCCGAGCCCGATGCTGCGCAGCAGCGTGTTGAACGTTCCCGTGGTGGGGTCGTACATGAAGCTCCACGTGAACACGATCGCCACGGGGGAGATGACCATCGGGGCGAAGAAGATCGCGCGGTAGATGTTTCCGAGCCGGAGCTGGCGATGCAGGAGCACGGCGATGAGGAACGCCAGGATCGTCTGGACGATGATCTTGAAGAACCCGTAGATCGCGGTGTTCCCGATCGCCTCCATGAGCACGGGGTCGCCCGAGAAGATGCGCACGAAGTTGTCGGCACCGACGAACTCCCACGCGCGGTTGAACCCCCGCGCGTCGGTGAAGCTCGCCACGATCACCTGTCCCATGGGGTACACCGTGAAGACGGTGTAGAGCACCAGCGCGGGGGCGACGGCGATCCAGAACTTGCCCGCAGTGGAACGCCCGGTCCACAGGCGCGCCTTCAGCGAGCGCGTCGTGACCGCCTGCGTGGCGGTGGGGTCGTCCAGGGCGAGGACCCGTGGGTCCTCGACGCGTGTGCTGCTCATAGCGATCCAATCGGGTCAGAGAGGGAGGTGACGACGATCACGCTTCGGGCGGGCACGTCGATGCGCCCGTCCACGACACGAGCGCGGTGTCCGTCGAGGTCGTCGATCTCGGCCGCGCCGAGACCGGAGCCGGTGAGGTGAAGCGACAGGGTCTCGTCGCCGTAGGTGGCCACGACGACGGCACGGGTCCCGTCGGCCCCCTCCCACACGGTGAGGAGGTCGTGGACCGAGCCGTCGGGCCGGTGGGCGACGACGTCGTGATCGACGAGGATGCGCCCGTTCCAGAGCACGTCGCGGTGGCGGTCGCGCAGGGCGTCGGCCCGTCGGGCGAGCGCCACGGTCGCCGGCATGTCGCCCGGTCGACCCTTGAAGTTGTACGGCTCGAGGCTCATCGCGTAGCCGTACAGCAGACACTGCGCGACCATCGAGCGGTCGTCGAACCCCGTCAGCGCGGTCACGATGCGGGCGTCGGGGCGCAGCTGACGCCCGAGGGGGCGGTGGGTCGGCGAGGCGCTGCGGAAGTACGAGACGTCGTAGTGCGCGAACTGGTCGTCGTAGGCGCCTTCGGCCGCGATGACGAACGTGTCGGCACGGTCGCCGAGTCCCGCGCGGATGTCCTCCACGAAGGCGGCATCCCACGTGAACGCGCTCGCGCCGACGGGGTGACCGTGATCGTCGGCGAAGCACAGCAGAGCGCGGCCGTGATAGAGCGACTCGTCGGCCAGGATGCCATCGGCCCCCCACTCCGCCATGTCGGCGACCTCGTCGGCGAAGCGTCGCCGCAGCTCCTCCACGCCGAAGCACAGCGGGACGTACCAGGGGGTGTTGATGCCGTAGCGCTTCCGCGACGAGTGGTACACCGGGCCGGGCTGGGCGTAGGGCTGACCGTTCGGGTCGCGCGAGACGAACGGTGCGAGTTCTTCCCACAGAGGACCGGGCTTCTCGACCCAGACCTACTTCACGTACAGGACGGTGGCGACGTCGAGCTCGCGCGCCCGGGCGAGCGCGCGGCGCAGGCCTTCTTCACCGCCGAGCTTGGCGGCGGGACGGTGCTGCGGCACGAGACCGTCTTGACCGCCCTCGTTCCACCCGACGATCTGGATCGCGCCGATCCCCTCGCGGGCGCACTCCTCGATGATGTCGACGAGGTCGTCGAAGTCGTAGCGAGGTTCGCCCTCGGTCGACATCACCTGCACCTGCAGCCACGAGCGCGGTTCCTGCAGCCAGGGTGCCGCGCTCCGCCGGGTCGGGTCCTGGGTGGGCAGGTAGGCGGTGAGACCGTTCGGCCACTCCCCCGCGTAGGGGACGAGGGCGATCTCGGGGAGCTCGGCCTCGATGCCCGCTCCCTCGGGGAAGTGGATCGCGTCGAGGGTCACGGCGGCATCCGCACCCCCGCGGCGCAGGAGGCTGTCGGAGAAGCCGGGCTCGAGGCTCGCGCGCCACCCGATGAAGGCGAGCGTGCGTTCGGCCGGCTGGATCGTGAGGCCGCCGGCGTCTCCGGCGAGCACGACGAAGGGCGAGGTCGGGGTGCCGACCAGCTCGGGGCGGAGGTTGCCGCTCGCGTAGTCGGGGAACGTCGTGCCCCAGTACGGCGCGTTCGAGTCGAACACCGGGAGGAGGGAGACGCGCGTGCCCGTCGAGTAGTCCACGCCGCGCAGCTCGAGGGAGCCTTCGGCGGGACGGATGCCCCGCAGCGACGGGAAGCGCACGGCCTCGACGCCGCCCTCGTCGAGGTGGAACGACAACCCCAGGCGCACCGCGCCGTCGGCGACCCGCGCGGTCACCGCGATCTCGCCCGAAAGCCGTTCGCCCGCGGACGTCACCGGGTCCGTCCACACCAGGCGCAGAGCGTGATCGCCGTCGTGCTCGACGCGTGTGAGCGTCTGCGCGGAGGTCTCGACGACGACAGTCCGGTCGCCGCCGCGCGGGACCTCGAGGACGAACAGAGAGGCCGGCGTCGCGGCCTCGCGCGCCATCCCCGGGGCATCGACGCGGGCGATGCCGCCCGTCTCGGGGTCGAATGACACGGTGGCACGATCGTCGGCGATCGTCAGTAGCGGAGTCACAAGCACATCCTTGGTCTCGTTGTGTAGCCATACTACATGGCATCCTCGGTCCTGCCCATGCGAGACCCTCATTCCGGCCCGATCGACGGATATCGCGTAGCCGCGCTACCGTCGAGTGGACCGAGAAGGCATGTCGAAGCCCCCGCCGGCGCGCCGGCGGGGGCTCTCGTCTCGGACTGTCGTCGGCGTCGGTCAGTCCGCGTTGGCGCGGATCTCGGCGAGGCTCGCGTCGAGTTCTCCGATCACCGTGTCGACATCACTTCGCCCCGCGATGAGGTTCTGCATCCCCACGAGGAGCGTCTCCTGCAGCTGCGGGTGCGCCGGGATCACGACGGGACGGAAGGTCTTCCCCTCCCAGGCCGCGACCATGTCGGGGAAGAGGGGGTCGTTCGCCGAGACGTCGATCCCCGTCGTGGTCGGGAACGCTTTCACCGAGGTGAGGAAATCGGTGTACACCTCTTCCTGGAAGAAGAAGTCGATGAAGCTCTCGGCGGCCTCGACGCGATCGTTGCCCGGATTGATCCCCCACGCGACGAGATAGCTGCCCCACATGTCGGCGACGTCGGCGTCGAGCGTCGGGAAGTTCATGTAGCCGGGCTCCACACCGGCCGCCCGCGCGTCGGAGAGGATCCACGTCGCCGGGAACATCGCCGCCTGCCCCGTCAGGAAGGCGGACTTGGCGGCCGACTGGTTCGTCCCGAGCGGGTCGGGCATGTAGGCCGGCACGAGGTCCTTCACGACCTCGAGCGCCTCGGCGTAGCCGGGGGTGTCGGCGAAGGTCCGCTCCCCCGCGAGCAGCTGCTCGACCGCGTCGGGGTCGTCGGGGAAGACGTGCTGAGCCATCGCGTAGTACGCGATGAACTGTGGCCACCAGCTGTCCTGGGCGCTCATCGCGATCGGGGTGATGCCGGCCGCCGACAGCTTCTCGGCCGCGGCCTTCAGCTCGGTGTACGTCTGCGGCACCTCCGTGATGCCGGCTTTCTCGAACAGCGCGGTGTTGTAGATGATGCCGTTGCCCGACTGCGAGATCGGCACGGAGTACGCGGCATCCCCCTCCGCTCCCCGACGGGCCTCCTGCGCCGCGGCGTCGTCGAGACGCGCGAAGAAGTCGGCTCCCGAAAGGTCGGCGGCGAAGCCGTCGCGGACGAAGTCGGTGAGGTTCTTCGGGTCGAACCCGTAGACGTCGGGGCCGGCACCGCCGGAAAGACGCGTCTTGAGCACGTTGTCGTAATCGTTGGTGTTCACGAACTCGGCGTTGACGGTGACGCCGGGATTCTCAGCCTCGAAGGCGTCGATGACCTTCTCGTAGGCCTTCTGGGTGTCACCGCCGTCGCCCCACATGAGGAAGCTGAGGGTGGTCGTCTCGCTCGAGGCGGACTGGCATGCGGTCAGGGATGCCAGGGCGAGGGCGGTCAGTGCCGTCGCGGCCGCGGCCGTCAAGGGCAGGGAACGGGGCATGGGGGATGTCCTTCCGAAAAGGGAACCGCCCCGCACCGCGCGTCATCGCGGGGCGGGGCGGTTCGCGTGTTCAGCGGTTGTTGGCGCGGTACTGCTCGAGGGCCACGTCGAGGTCCGCGAGGACCTGCGGGGTGTCCTTCTGCCCGCTGATGATGTTCTGCAGTCCCACCAGGAGGGCGTCCTGGATGCTCGGGTCGGTCGGCGAGAACGCCGCCACGAAGGTCTTGCCCTCCCAGGCCGCCTGCATCTCGGGGAACAGCGGGTCGACGTCGGCGCCGATCTCGACACCCTCGGTCGTGGGGAAGAGCTTCACCTTGTCGAGGAACGTCTTGTACGTGTCGTCCTGCAGGAAGAAGTCGAGGAACTTGTGCGAGGCGGCGAGCTTGGCGTCGCCGTTGTTCGGGTTGACGCCGAAGCGCACCTGGTAGGTGCCCCACAGGTCGTTGCTCGGCTGATCGACCGTCGGGAAGTTCATGTACCCGAGGTCGAGGCCGGCCTCGCGGGCATCGGAGAGGATCCACGTCGCGGGGAACATCGCCGCCTGCCCGCCGAGGAACGCCGACTGTGCGGCCGTCTGGCTCGTGCCGACCGGGTTGGGCATGTAGTAGGGCGTCAGATCGCGGACGACGTCGAGCGACTCGGCCCACGCCTCGCTCTCGGAGAAGGTCGTCTCTCCCGCGGCCATCTGCGCGCCGAGCTCCTCGTTCGCACCGTGCTCGGCGAGGGCGTAGTAGACGATGAACTGCGGCCACCAGTTGTCCTGCGCGCTCATGGCGAAGGGGATGACGCCGGCGTCGGACAGCTTCTTCGAGTCGGCGAGGAGCTCGGTGTACGTCGTGGGCGGGGCGGAGATACCGGCCTTCTCGAAGAGCGCCTTGTTGTAGATGATGCCGTTGCCCGAGAGCGAGATGGGCAGGTTGTACGTCCCGCCCGCGCGCTGGCTGTCCGCGGCAGCCTCGGGGGTGAGCTTCGACAGGTAGCTCTCGCCACCGTCGGAGAGATCGGCGGCGAAGCCGTCGGCGACGAAGGTGTCGATGTTGCCGAGGTCGAAGCCGTACACGTCGGGACCGGCACCGCCGGACAGGCGGGTCTTGAGGATGTTGTCGTAGTCGTTCGTGTTGAAGAACTCGGCGTTGATCGTGATGTCGGGGTTCGCGGCCTCGAACGCGGTGATGACGTCTTCGTACGCGGTCTGCGTGTCACCGCCGTCGCCCCACATCATGAAGCTGAGCTCGGTCGGGCCGCCGCTGGAACCTCCCGCACAGCCGCTCAGCGCGCCTACGGTGGTCAGTGCGACCGCCGCTACCGCCGTGTGCCTCAGCCACTTCGTCATGGCCACTCCCTTATCTCCGTCGATCGCCGCGCGGTCCATTCCGCGCGACGTACTGTCGGTAGCAAGACTACACAAAATCGGTTCATTCGCCCATATCGAATGCGTAACGACGACTTACTCGCCCGAAACGGCTAGTGGAACTACTCATCGACGCCTGTCCGTCGATAGGGTGAGGCCCCATGGATACACGCCCGCCGCTCGGCCGACGACTGACCATCAACACCATCGTGCGTCGCCACCAGATCGAGGCGACACGGGACACCTCCCTCTGGGAGGACGAGACCGAGCTTCACTCCGCTGCCCTCGTCGAGCGCTTCTCCGACGCGGTGCGCGGCGCCGTGCCCGACGCCTCCCTCACGTGGGCACTGTCGTGGGGTGCGCTCACCGACGAGTCCCCGCGCTACCGCGACATTCGCCGCACGCTCGCCCGCCTGGCCGCCGAGCACGGCGACGACATCACGTTCGTTCCCGGCGGATTCTTCGCCAACCTCTACGGCACGCGCGACGAGGTCGCCCGCGACATCTCCGACGCGGTCGACCTGCTGCACACGCATTTCGACCGGCCGACCACGGCGCTGGTGGCCGGGTTCCTCTCGGCCGCGAACATCGCGGGAGCCCGCGACCTCGGCATCCGGACCGTCCAGGGCAACATCTGGAGCCAGTTCGACATCGATCTGCAAGACGGCGACGGCTCGCTCGCGTACCCCTATTACCCCTCGCGCAGCCACTTCCTCGTGCCCGGTCGCGGCGATGACCGCATCGACGCGGTGCAGCTCGACGGCTGGACGGTCGACCTCGTCGCCGCCCGCACCGCCGGCATGTCGTCGGAGTACAACTCCCGCCTCGGACTCGGCCCGATCGAGACCCTGCACCGCCTTCCCCGCGCGGACGCCCTGAGAGAACTGGATGCCACGAGCGAGGCCCACCTGAACGAGCGCAACGTCGCGCGCAACGGCCTCGGATGGCTGACGGTCAACTACGAGATCAGCGAGGTCGCCCGAGGTCTCGCGCACGACCCCACGACGCTGGACGCCTGGGCGGGCTGGCTCGGCGGTCTGCGCGAGCGGTGGAGCGATCTCGAGGTGGCGACGATCAGCCGCTTCGGGGACGAGTGGCGGGCCCACCACGCCGACAACGAAGACCTCGCCTACCTCCTGCAGCAGAGCGGCAGCGGCGTGCAGGCCTCGCGCGCGGGAGAGACCGTGACGTGGTTCATGTGCGCCGACTTCCGTCTCGGTGTCGTGCAGGTCGGCGACGCGGTCGAGGTGTTCGACTACACGTCCTACGCCGGTGCGTTCGCCGAGCCCACGGAGCGCGGAGACCGGCGGTGGAGCCTGCTCGGCGAGATCAACCAGAAGCAGACGCGTCCGCAGGACCGCCCGGTCGCCCTCGCGACCTTCCTCGCCCAGCATCCCTCCGTCGACGCCGCGCTGGATGCCCGGTGGGGCGACGCCCCCGAGCTGCGCGCTCTGCGAGACGCCGCGTGATCGCCGTCGGCGACCTCACCGTCGAACATGCCCTCGACCCGGTCGGGGTGTCTAGCGCGCCCCGATTCGGGTGGACCCTGCGCTCGGACGTCGACGGCGTGCGACAGCTGTCCTTCCGGGTGAGCGTGCGCGACGCCGTCGGCACGATCTGGCAGAGCGGTCCCGTCGAATCGGACCGGAGTGTCGACGTCGCGTACGACGGCCCGCCCCTCGCCTCGCTCCGCCGATACGCGTGGAGCGTCGTCGTCACGACGACCGCCGGCGACGCCGCCGCGACGGGGAGCTTCGTCACGGGCGTCCTCGACGACGAGTGGCGCGGCGCGGCCTCCATCGGCGGCGCCGAGGACGACGCGGCCGCGCCCCTGCTGCGGACGGAATTCGACGTGGATGCCGCCCCCGACGAGGCGTACCTCGTGGTCGGGGCCGGGGGTCTGGCCCGTGTCGAGCTCGACGGCACGCCCGCCGACGACAGCGTGCTCGGACCGGGCTTCACCGACTACGAGGTGAGCGCGCAGTACACCGTCATCGACGTCACGGACCGGCTGACGCCCGGCCGCCACGCGATCGGCGTCGAACTCGGCCGCGGCTTCTACGGCATGCGCGGACGCAACACGTGGAACTGGGAGACGGCGCCCTGGCACGCCGATCCCTCGACGCGCGTGCTGCTGCTCCTGCGCGACAGCCGCGGCGAGCGCGTGGTCGTGAGCGACTCCGCGTGGCGCAGCACCGACGGGCCCACGCGCTTCGACGATCTGTATGCCGGCGAGGACTACGACGCCCGTCTCGAGCAACCGGGGTGGAGCACCGCGGGGTTCGACGACACCGGATGGGGCGTGGCCCGCGAGGTCGACGGGCCGCGCGGGCTCCCCGTCGTGCAGCGCCAGCCTCCGATCGTGGAGGGTGAGCTGCTCGAACCGACGCAGGTGTCGCCGCTCGGTGAGGACCGCTGGGTCGTGTCGTTCCCCCGCGTGATCGCGGGATGGGTCGAGATCGAGGCCGAAGCCGACCCCGGCGCCGAGATCGAGCTGCGCTTCGGCGAGAGCCTCCGCGCCGACGGCACGCCGAACTCGGACGATGAGAAGGGGTACTTCGACGGCCGGTTCCAGACGGATCGCGTGACGCTCTCGGATCGACCACTGCGGTGGCATCCGCGATTCACCTGGCACGGGTTCCAGCACGTCGAGGTGCGAGCTCGAGAGCTGCCCACGCTACGTGCGCGCGTCGTGCACACGCGCGCCGCGCGCACGGGCCGCTTCGAGACGTCGTCGCCGATGCTGAACACCCTGCACGAGCTCACGGTGCGCACGATCCTCAACAACCTGCACGGCATTCCGACCGACACCCCGAAGTACGAGAAGAACGGGTGGACGGGGGACGGCATGGTCGGCGCCCGCATGATGCTGCTCAACCTCGACACGCACGAGCTGCTGGCCAAGTGGGTCGCCGACGTCGCGGCATCCCGGCACGGGGAGGGAGCGCCGGAGGTGATCGCCCCGCACGGCGGGTGGCGCATGGACTGGACGCCCGCGCCGACCTGGCATTCCGCGCTGCTGCTGGTGCCGTGGGACATCTATCGGCTGCGCGGCGACGCGCGCGTGCTCGCCGACGTCTGGCCCGACGCGCGCGACTACCTGCGGTTCGAGCTGAGCCGGGGCGTCGACGGTCTCTTCGACACGACCCTCGGCGACTGGGTGAGCCCCGAGACCGACCCGGGCGGCGGCAACGCCCCCGAGGACACCCGTGTTGCGGCCACCGCCTTCGTCGTCGCGATGTGCGACACCGCGGCGGCGATGGCGCGGGTCCTCGGCGAGGATCCGGGCGAGTGGGAGCTCAGCGCCACACGCTCGCGCACCGCATTCCTCGCGGAGTTCTGGGATGCCGAGACCGCCGAGCTCCGCGGCCGGGGCGACGACGGCTACCGCCAGGCGCACACCGCGCTGGCCCTGGCCTTCGACATCCTCCCCGAGGCCGACCGCCGGCGCGCAGCCGACCGCCTCGCCGCCGACGTCGTCGAGCGCGGCCACCACCTGTCGACCGGGGCCCTGGCGACCAAGCACCTGCTGCCCCAGCTGACCCGCTTCGGGCACGCCGACGTCGCCGTCGGGGTCGCGCTGCAGACGACGTTCCCGAGCTGGGGCTTCTGGGTCGAGAACGGCGCGACCTCGCTCTGGGAGCACTGGAAGGAAGAATCGCGTTCGCGCGGACACTACTTCCTCGGCACGATCGAGGACTGGTTCTACGCCGACGTCGCCGGACTCGAGGCCGTCGCGCCGGGCTGGCGTGAGGCGCGCATCGCCCCGCAGGTGCTCGGGACCGCTCTGTCGTCGGCGTCCGCTGCCGTACGCACGCCGTACGGCGAGCTGTCGGTGCAGTGGCGCGTCGAGGACGGCGAGGTGGCGCTGTCGTGCGAGGTGCCGATCGGCGTGCGCGCCGAGATCGAGCTGCCGGGGCTCCGCCGCCGCATCGAGGCCGGGAGGCACGAGGTGCGGGTGGCGCTGGGCTGAGAGCGGGGGCGCGGGGCCCTGGTGTTCACGACGAGGGCCGCGCGTGGGCCCGGAGCCACGCGGCGATGTCGTCCAACGAGGGCGGGATCGCTCCCGCGACGCGCCGGCGCGACGGCGGGGCGGCGCGACGGCGGGGCGGCGGGGCATCGCGACGGCGGGACGGCGGGGCATCGCGACGGCGCGACGGCGGTGCGGAGCGGAGCACGGCGGGGCGGCGGCTCACCCATGAACGCGATTCACGCGCATAAACACGGGGAGAGCGCGTTTATGCGCGCGAACAGCGTTTATGCGTGGCTCGCGGCAGCGCGCGAGAGCGCAGCAACAGCAGCGCCAGCGCGCCCGCGCGGCTCACCTCACCAGGCCGAGTAGCCGCCGTCGATCAGCACGACCGAGCCGGTCATGTAAGACGCCGCGTCCGACGCGAGGAACGCGACGAGAGAACCGATCTCTTCCGGAGCGCCGAGGCGGCCCATCGGGGTGCGGCGCACCCAGTCGTCCCACCAGTCGCTCGGAACCCCCTCCTTGGTCAGCTCGGTGCCGACGTAGCCGGGGGCGACGGCGTTGACGCGGATGCCCTGTTCGGCGAACTCGATCGCGAGCGACTTCACGGCGAGGTGCACGGCCCCCTTCGAGGCGTTGTACGCGGCCTGACGCTGCGGGGCGTTGGCGAGTTCACCCGACATCGAGCCGATCGCCACGATCGAGCCGCCGCGCTCCTGCATGTGGCGCGCGGCCTCGCGGGCGCACCAGAACGTCCCCGTCGCATTGACGGCGAGCACCCGATCCCAGGTCTCGCGCTCGAGCTCCAGCGAGGGCTGGTGGTTGGCGATGCCGGCCGAGGTGACGAGGATGTCGACCGAACCGAGACGCGCCGCGACGTCGGCGAAGACGCGCTCGACCTCCGCGGCATCCGTGACGTCGAGATGCACATACGACACGCGCCCGCCCTCGAACGATGCCGCGGCCGCGGTACCGGCCTCATCGAGCACGTCCGCGATCACGACGGTCGCGCCGAACTCCTCGAGAGCGGTGACCACCGCGAGTCCGATGCCGCGGGAGCCTCCCGTGACCACCGCCACCCGATCGGTGAGTTCCAGCCGTTGTCGGTACATCGTCGTCCTCCTGTGCGCTCGCGCTGTGCGGGCGAGCCCGCATCGGCTAAGATGTAGCCATACTACATGGAAGGAGCTCGCGATGACCCTCGACGTCGAGCAGGCCAGCGAAGAGTCCACCGACACACTTCTCGAGCGCATCACCCGTCAGCTGCCGCATCTGCGCCGCTCCGAACAGCGCGTCGCCGCGATCGTCCTCGACAATCCGGTGGGCGCCGCGCAGTACACGATGGCGGGTCTCGCCGAAGCCGCCGAGGTCAGCGAACCCACCGTCATGCGCTTCTGCGGCTCGGTCGGGTGCGAGGGCTTCCAGGACTTCAAGATCCAGCTGGCGCAGACCCTGGCCCTCGGCCTTCCGGTCACCCACTCGACCATCACCTCGTCCGACTCGTCGGGCGACGTGGCCGAGAAGATCTTCGACCACACCATCTCCAGCCTCGACCGCGCGCGCCGCACACTCGCCCCCGCCGCCGTCGAGCGCGCGATCGAAGCGATCCTGGATGCCAGCGACATCCTCTTCATCGGCTTCGGCGCCAGCGGCATCATCGCGCAGGACGCGCAGCAGAAGTTCCCGCTCTTCGGCGTGCCCTGCCAGGCGCCGGAGGACTTCCACCAGCAGTTCATCGCCGCCACGATGTCGGGGCCGCGCAGCGTCACCGTGGCGATCTCGAACACCGGGCACACCGAGCAGACGCTTACGGTCGCCCACGCCGCCCACAAGGCCGGCGGAACGGTGATCTCGCTGACCGGCCGCGTCAGCCCCCTGTCGGAGATGGCCGATATTCCCCTGGTCGTGCGGACATTCGAAGACACCGACGTCTACACCCCGTCGACGAGCCGTCTCGCCGGCCTCGTCGTCATCGACATCCTCGCAACCGGCGTCGCCCTGCGCCGCTCCCCCGAGCACACAGCGGCCGTGCGCCGCATGAAGAGCGAGCTCGCCGCGATGCGTCACGCCGAGAACGACACCCCCGAGGGCGACGCGTGACCGGGGTCGTGCTGGTCACCTCCCGCTCGTTCGGGTCGGGCGAGTACGACCCCGAGACGGTCCTCGCCGAGGCCGGTTACCGCGTCGTGCGCGCCGGTTCGTCGCACGACCTGGCCGAGCTGGCGCCGCTTCTCGCCGAGGCCGACGGGTGGATCGCCGGCACCGGCCCGGTCACCGCCGCGCATCTCGATCTGGCCCCGCGACTCCGCGGCATCGCGCGGTACGGCGTGGGCGTCGACAGCGTCGACCTGGCCGCCGCCGCGGCGCGCGGCATCCCGGTCACGAACACCCCGGGAGCGAACTCCGCCGCGGTGGCCGAGCACACGCTCGCCCTGCTGCTGACGGCACTGCGCGGAATTCCCGCCGCCGACCGTCGGGTGCGCGCGGGTGACTGGTCGGGAAAGCCGGCCCGTGAGCTGTCGGCCCTGACGGTCGGAGTGGTCGGTCTCGGCCGGATCGGACGCCTCGTGACCGAGCGACTGCGCGCCTTCGGCGCGACCGTTCTCGGTGCCGACCCCTGGGTCGACGCCCGCGATCCGCTCTTCGAGACCGTGGAACGCGCAGACACCGAGACCCTCTCGACCCGCTGCGATGTCGTGACACTACATGCGCCAGGGGGTCGACAGGTCATCGATGAGCGCTGGCTCGCCGCCGCCGACCGCCCGGTGCTGCTCGTGAACACCGCCCGCGCCGACCTCGTCGACGAGGATGCCGTGGCGCGCGCGGCCCGCCGCGGCCGCGTCGCGGCGTACGCCGCCGACACGCTGGCCATCGAGAACGTGGGCGAGGCCGCTTCGCCGCTTCTCGCCGACGATCTCGCCGATCGCGTGATCATCACCGCGCACCTCGGCGCCCAGACGCGCGAGGGCGTCGACGGGATGGGCCGCATGGCCACCACCGACATGGTCGCGCTGCTGCGCGGCGAGGCCCCCGCACACCCGGTCGCGATCCCCGCATGACCGGCCACGTCCGGACGGTCACCGGCGACGTCGCCCCGGATTCACTCGGAAACGTCGACTACCACGAGCACCTGTTCCAGGTGTCACCGCTCCTCCCGGGCGACGATCTCGACGACGAAGCGGCCAGCACGGAAGAGACCCGGCAGTTCGCGGCATCCGGATTCCGAACTCTCGTGGATGCCACGCCCCTCGGCCTCGGCCGTCGCCCGGCGGCCGCGCGCCGCATCGCGGAGGCGACCGGGGTGACGGTCGTGCTGACCACCGGGCTGCATCGGCGCGAGCACTACGGCGAGGGCCATCCCCTCTTATCCGCCGACGTCGAGGCGCTCGCGGCGGCCTTCGAAGACGATCTGGAGCGCGGCGCCGCCGAACCGGGCGAGCCCCGTGACCCCGCGGTGCGCGCAGGCGTCCTCAAGGCCGGGATGGGCTATTGGCGACTGGATGCCATCGCCGCCCGCTCCATCGAGGCCATCGGTCGCGCGCACCAGGCCACGGGCGCCCCGGTGATGGTCCACCTCGAGCACGGGACGGCGGCGTTCGAGGCGCTCGAGGCCCTCGGGGCCGTGGGCGTGCGACCGGATCGCGTGGCGCTGGCGCACATCGACCGCAACCCCGACCCTGTCCTGCACGCCGAGCTCGCGGCGACGGGCGCGTTCCTCGGCTACGACGGTCCGGCCCGGGCGCGCGAGCACCCCGACGCCGTCGTGCTGTCGTGCCTGATCGCCACCGCCGCGGCCGGAGGAACGGACCGCATCCTGCTCGGCGGCGACGTGGCCCGCCGTACTCGCTACATCGCCTACGGCGGCATGCCCGGGCTGCGGTACCTCGGGGACCGTTTCGTGCCGCGCCTGCGCCGAGAGGGCGGCGACGATCTCGCCGACGCCGTGCTCCGCCGCAACCCCGCCGCCTGGTTGACCTGGCGCTGAGCCGCGGCGCCGCGCGCCAGCCGGGGGCGCCGCGGGGGCGCGAGCGTCGAGCACGCGCGGGGCAGGGCCGCCGCGCGCGCCGGGGCGCGGGGGGAGGAGATCTGGCGGGCGGAGGAGGAGGGAGCGCTCCCCCGCCCTCCGCTCGACTTCTTTCCTCCGCTCAGCCCAGGCGGGCCGGGACGAGGACCGAGCGCCGACGCACGGCGAAGGATGCCCGGCTGCCGGCCCCGGCATGAACGCGCGCGCCGGGGCGCGGGGCGAGGGGCGAGGAGATCCGGCGAGCGGAGGAGGAGGGAGCGCTCACACGCCCTCCGCTCGACATATCTCCTCCGCTCGCCCCCCCGATCCGGCCCGCGCACCGCGCGAGAAGTAGCTGGACTACGCGCAGACTCGCGGAAGCGCGGTCGAAACCGCCGGGATTGTCGAAACGTGCCCGGATTCTGTAGTGTTACTACTCACGACGACGCACCCCGGTCGTCGGCGAAGGGAACGACTTCATGTGCGCCGCTGCACGACTGGCCGAACCGGCCCGGATGACCGTCGATTTCGCCCGGGGCCTCCTCGACGGAGGTTCGGAGCGTTACGAGAAGCACTTGCCCGACCTCGCCGGTGTCTACCGCGACGACGCGGCCTACGCCGAGGCGGTCTCCCGCGACACCGGGGAGCCGGTGTACTGGGTCGAGAGCAGCACCCCCGAGACGGGCCGAGGCGCCCTCACGATCGGGCTCAGCGTGCTGCAACCCGGACGCATCGGCGACGAGTTCGCGATGACACGTGGGCACCTGCACGCGCAGTCGGAGTTCGCCGAGCTCTACTACGGCGTCGCCGGGTCCGGCGTCATGCTGCTGGAGTCGATCGACGGAGACTCCCGCGCCCTCCCGATCTCATCCGGGGTGGTCGTGCACGTCCCCGGCGGCTGGATCCATCGCAGCGTCAACGTCGGCGACGACACGCTCGTCACGCTCTTCACCTATGCGACCGAGGCGGGCCAGGACTACGGCATCATCGCCGATGCCGGCGGGATGAAACAGCTGGTCGTCGCCGACGGCGATGCCTGGACGACCCGGCCGAACCCCGATCACGGAGGCTACCGTGGCTGATCCCGGTCCCGTCCTCGCCGACCTCGCTCGGCACATCGACATCAGCTGCGTCCAGGCGCAGCACGCCCGCGCCGACATCGACGAGCTCGTCCGGCAGGCGGTCGCGGGCGGTTTCGTGAGCGCCCACGTCCTGCCCGAGTGGCTGGGTTACCTGCGCGAACGACTCGAAGGAACGAGCGTCCTCGCGGGCTCGCCGGTGTCGTTCCCGAGCGGCGGTGCCACGACCGCGACGAAGGTGGCCGAGGCATCCGAACTCCTCTCCCTCGGCGCGCAAGAGCTCGACGTCGTCGTCGCGATCGGACGCCTGCGCTCCGGCGACGACGCCTACGTCACGAACGAGCTCGCGGCGATCGTCGAGGTCGTCGACGGCCGCGTGCCGCTGCGCGCGATCCTCGAGGTCGGACGCCTCGACGACGACGACATCCGCCGCGGCGTCGACGCCGCGGTCGAAGCGGGCGTGCCGTGGATCAAGACCGGCACCGGCTGGTCGGGGGTCCCGACATCGATCGAGCACATCCGCCTCATCGCCGAACGAGCCGACGGTCGCGCGGCACTCAAGGCTGCCGGCGGCATCCGCGACCTCGACACCGTCCGCACGATGGCCGAACTCGGCGTCACCCGATTCGGCATGAACGCCACCGCCGCGCTGGCCGCGGTCGCTGCAACGAAGGACTCGCGATGACCTTTCCCACCCTGACCGCCTCGACGCTGCGCCCGGCGACGGTTCCCACTCTCTACTTCATCGGCGTCACGACCGGAAGTTCCTCCATCCAGCACGTCTTCCCCCGGTGGGCCGCTCACCTCGGACTCGAGGATGCCGTGCTCCAGGGCATCGACCTGCCCCTGCACGCGCCCGCCGACGACTACCGCGCCGTGGTCCGCTTCATCGCGGAGGACCCGCTGAGCCTCGGTGCCCTGGTGACCACGCACAAGATCGACCTCTTCGCCGCGTGCCGCGATCTCTTCGACGAGATCGACGCCTTCGCCGCGCTGATGGGTGAGACCAGCTGCATCTCCAAGCGCGACGGCCGGCTCATCTGTCACGCGAAGGACCCGATCTCGAGCGGGCTCGCGCTCGACGCGTTCCTGCCCGCGGGCTTCTGGTCGCAGGGCCCGGCCGACGCTCTGTGTCTCGGGGCGGGCGGGTCGTCGATCGCGATCAGCTGGTACCTCTCGCGGCAGGAACGCGGCCTCGATCGTCCCGCACGCGTCATCGTCACCAACCGCTCGGCCGCGCGCCTGGACCACCTGCGCGAGATCCACGCCTCGCTGCCGACCGACACGCTCTTCGAGTACCACCTCACCCCCACCCCGGCGGACAACGCGCGCGTGCTCGCCGACCTCGCGCCGCGTTCGCTCGTCGTCAACGCCACCGGTCTCGGCAAAGACGCGCCCGGCTCGCCGCTCCCCGACGACGCCGTCTTCCCTCTCGACGGCGTCGCGTGGGACCTCAACTACCGCGGCGATCTCGTCTTCCTGGATCAAGCGCGGGCGCAGAGCGCCGAGCGCCGCCTGCAGGTCGAGGATGGTTGGATCTACTTCGTGCACGGTTGGACGCAGGTCATCGCCGAGGTGTTCCACCTCGATATCCCCACCTCGGGCCCCTCGTTCGAGCGGTTGAGCGAACTCGCGCTGGCCACCCGCTGATCGATGGGTCCCCTCGCTCTCGCTCTCGACCTCGGCACCGGGGGCTGCAAAGCGTCGCTCTGGTCGGCCGACGGTCGATCGATCGCCGAGACGGTCGTGTCGTATCCGACGCGGCATCCCGGTCCCGGTCGTGCCGAACAGCGGCCCGAGGAGTGGTGGGATGCCGTGGTCTCGGCCACGCGCACCGTGATCGCCGAGGTCGCCGACGTCCGTGACGCGGTCATCGGCATCGCCCTTTCGGGGCAGAGCCTGGGCGTCGTACAGGTCGACGCGGGCGGCGAGCTGGTCACCCGGGACACCCCGATCTGGTCGGACACCCGCGGTCGCACGGGCGAGATCTTCGACCGTATCGACGAGAACGAGTGGTACCTGCGCACCGGGAACGGCTTCGGCGCGCAGCTGTACCCGGTGTTCAAGGCGCAGACGCTTCGCACCGAGGACCCCGAGGGGTGGGCCCGCACGCGCGCGCTGCTGGGCTCGAAGGACTGGATCACCCTCCGGCTCACCGGGGAGATCGCGACCGACCACTCCATGGCATCCGGGACGGGCGCGTACGACCTCACCCGCGGCGACTACGACGACGCGATCCTCGACGCGGCTGAGCTCGACCGCTCGCTCCTGCCCACGCCTCGCGAGTCCGCCGACATCGTCGGAACGCTCCGTCCGGCGGCCGCCGAAGCGCTCGGCCTCCCCGCGGGGATCGCGGTGCACGCGGGGGCGGTCGACAACGCGGCGATGGCGCTGGGGTCGCGGGGGACCACCGACGGCCGGATCTACGCCGCCCTCGGGTCGTCGAGCTGGATGACCGTGGCCTCGAGCGCACCCGTCCTCGACGTCGCCACGCGCCCTTACGTGTTCCGTCACGCCGTGCCGGGCCTGTACATCAGCGCGCTCTCGACGTTCAGCAGCGGCACGACCCTCACGTGGCTTCGCGACGTCCTGCGCCCCGGCGCCGACATCGGAGCGTTCATCGACGCCGCTGCGGCGAGCCCGCGCGGTGCTCGCGGGGCGGTACTCGTCCCGACGCTCGCGGGCGGCACGCCGCTCGAGGGCGGGAGCGGTGTCCGGGGCACGCTCACCGGCATCGAACTCGGCACCGCGGCGGAAGATCTGGTGCGCGCGTGCATCGAGGGCATCGCCTTCGCGCTCGACCGCAGCCTGCGTCACATCCGCTCCCTCAGCGGGTTGCCGGCCGACACCGATCTGCTGATCTCCGGCGGCGGCAGTCGTTCGGCGGTGTGGAACCGTGTCTACGCCGACGTGCTCGACACGGCTCTGCTGCGCACCACCGTCGACCAGCAGGCCGCCACCCTCGGCGCCGCGGCGCTCGTGTTCGCCGGCTCGGGTGTGTGGTCCTCGCTCGCCGCGGCCGACGACGCGCACGAGGTCGTCGAGCGTCTCACCCCTGATCCCGACGGAGTGCGCGCCTACGCCGCCCTCCGCGACCGCTACGCCGCCGCGGCCGACGCCGCGCTGCTCTTCGCCCGATCCGCCCCCTCCCAGGAGAACGCATGACCGCCCTGCCCCTCGTCGTCATCACCGGAGCCAGCTCCGGGATCGGTGCCGCGACCGCCCGCGCCTTCTCGGCCGCCGGACACCCCCTGCTGCTCATCGCGCGGCGCCTCGCCCCGATGCAGGCCCTCGACCTTCCGGATGCCGAGCTCGCCGAGGCCGATGTCACCGACACCGCCGCGGTGGCCGCGGCGATCGCGCGCGCCGAGGAGCGCTTCGGCCCGGTCGACCTCCTCGTCAACAACGCGGGCCTCATGGCGCTGTCGGCCGTCGCTGAGCAGGATCCCGCCCTCGTGCAGGAGCAGTTCGACGTCAACTGCGTCGCGCTGGTGAAGAACAGCCAGCTGGTCCTCCCCGGCATGCAGAGCCGCCGCCGCGGCACGATCGTCAACATCGGCTCGATCGCCGGCAAGCAGCTCTACGAGAACCACGTCGTCTACAACGGCACGAAGTACGCGGTCCACGCGATGACCGAGGGTCTGCGCCGAGAGAACGCCGCGCACGGCGTGCGCGTGCTCCTCGTCGCGCCGGGCATGGTCGACACCGCCCTGCTCAGCAACACCGGCGAGGGTGACGTGCTCGACGGCTACCGCGAGTACAAGCAGAGCATCGGCGGCGGACTCGTCCCCGACGACATCGCCCACGCGATCCTCACGGCGTACCAGCTCCCGCAGCACGTCAGCTTCCGCGAGATCGTGGTCGCCCCGACCTCGCAGGACGCATGAGCGGCGTCGACGTGCTGCACGGCAGCCGCATCGTCCCCGTCGTCGTCCTCGACGACGCATCCTTCGCGCCCGACCTCGCCGACGCGCTCGCCGCCGGTGGCATCCCGACCGCCGAGATCACCCTGCGCACGCCCGCCGCGCTCGACGCGATCCGCGCGGTGGCCGGGCGGTCCGGCTTCGCGGTGGGCGCCGGCACGGTGACCACGGTCGCGCAGGTCGACGCGGCCGTCGACGCGGGGGCGACGTATCTCGTCTCGCCCGGGTTCGACGATGCCGTCGCCGAGCGCGCGGCGACCCTCGGCATCCCGTTCATCCCCGGGGTGGCGACGGCGACCGAGATCCAGCGCGCGATCGCCGCGGGACTCCACCACCTCAAGCTGTTCCCCGCGGGTCCCGTGGGTGGCCCCGCGGCGATCCGCGCCTTCGGCGGTCCGTTCCCCGACGTGCGGTTCCTGCCGTCGGGAGGCGTCTCGGCGACGAACGCGGCCGAGTACCTCTCGCTCGGCAACGTCTTCGCGGTAAGCGGTTCGTGGATGGTCCCCGCCGCCGCCCTCACGGCGAAGGATGCCGAGACCGTGCGCACCCTGTCGGCTGAGGCGTCGGCGGCGGTCGCCGCGAGCTGACTGAGCCGTCACCGGGCCGTCGCGCACAGGGTGCGGCGGCCCCGTGCCGTCACGCGGAGTCCGCCCCCGACACGCCGCCCCGCGGCATCCCGAACCGGCGCGCCACGGCCCGCCTCCGCACGACGGCACGCCCCGCCCCGCCGACCCCGGCCAGGCCAGAACCGCACGACCACCGACCGACCCCGGACCCTCACGCGGACCCCGCCCCCGACACGCCGCCCCGCGGCATCCCGAACCGGCGCGCCACGGCCCACCTCCGCACGACGGCACGCCCCGCCCCGCCGACCCCGGCCAGGCCAGAACCGCACGACCGCAGACCGACCCCGGACCCTCACGCGGACCCCACCCCCGACACGCCGCCCCGCGGCATCCCGAACCGGCGCGCCACGGCCCACCTCCGCACGACGGCACGCCCCGGACCCGCCCCGCCGCGACCGCGCCTCAGCCGGCGAGCGCGGCGCGGAGGGCCAGGGCGGCCCCGCCGAGCGCCGCAGCTCCCGAGGGGCGTGCCGAGACCGTGATGCGCACGGGGTGCGTGCGCCGCGCGAAGAATGCCCGATCGACACTCTCCTGCGCCCGCGCGGCGAAGAACTCCGCGGCAGCGCCGAAGCCGTCGCCGGTGAGGACGACGAGACCGACGTCGAGCAGATTCACGAGCCCCGTGATCGCCACGCCGAGGGCGTCCGCGGCGCGCGTGAGCACGGCCACGGCGTCGGTGTCGGCCCCCGACAACGCGGCGTCGACCACCTCCGCCCAGGCGAGCGAGCGGCCGGTGCGCTGCGCGTAGGCGAGCTCGACGGCGAAGGGGGCTGCGACGAGCTCGAGGCATCCACGGTTTCCGCAGTGACACAGTGGACCGTCGAAGTCGACCGAGAGGTGCCCGATCTCGCCGGCGTTCGCGCTCGCCCCCCGCAGCGGCTCCCCACCGATCACGATGCCGGCCCCGATGCCGATCCCCATGTGGATCGTCGCGAAGGTGGCCTCGCCGCGGGTCGCCCGTGAGTAGTACTCGCCCACCGCTGCGGCGGTCGCGTCGTTCTCCATCACGACGGGCAACCCCATCGCCTCCGACAGGGCGGCGCGCAGACCGAAGTCCGACCACGGCCGCTCGGCGGGCAGCTGCACCGCGGTACCGCGCACGCTGTCGATCGGTCCGGGCACGACGACTCCCGCGCCCGTGACGATCGCGGGATCGACGTCGAGTTCGGCGATGAGCTCGCGCACCTCGTCGGCGACGCGACGCACCACGGTCGCGGGCGGATCGTTCGCCGCCCCGGCACCGTCGCGCTGGGCGACGAGTTCGCCCCAGAGGTTCACCGCGACATACGACGTCGAGGCGAAGCCGAGCAGCACGCCCACCGCGTAGCGCGCATCGGGGCGGGCCTCGAGCAGCGTCCGGGGCTTGCCGCGCGTGGGGGCGTCCTGCCCGACCTCCGTCACGAGACCGTCGCGGATCAGTTCGCGCACCACGGTGGTCATCGATGCGGGCGTCAGGGATGTGGCGGCTGCGAGCTCGGTGCGGCTGATGGGACCCTCCGCACGGATCAACTCGAGCACGACACTGCGGGTGGGCGGCCGCGTCGCCGCGCGATCGGCATCCGTCATCGGTTTCCGCCCGGGCAGCGCGCGGACGTCGTGTCCCGCGAGAGACGGACCCGGATGCCACCGAGCCCGCCGCCGCTCACGCGAGGCGGAGGCTGCACGGTGTCGAGGCTCACCCTGTAGCAGTACCACGGATCGTGTCCGGACGACTCCGCCCCCTGCCGTGGCTGTCGCACCCGCGACCGCCGGATCATGACGGTGTCGCGAAGCGCCGCCGCGGGTCGGGAGCGGCCTCCGCGAGCCGCTGCGTGTACGGGTGCTGGGGGCGCAGGATGACGTCGTCGGCCGCGCCCGCCTCGACGATCTCGCCGCGGTACATCACGAGGATCTCGTCGGAGAAGTGCCGCGCCGTCGCCAGGTCGTGCGTGATGTACAGCAGTGCCAGTTCCTCCTGCCGCTGGATGTCGGCGAGCAGGCGGAGAACACCCAGGCGAATGGACACGTCGAGCATCGACACCGGTTCGTCGGCGATCAGCACCCTCGGGCCGGGCGCGAGGGCGCGGGCGATCGCCACGCGCTGGCGTTGCCCGCCCGACAGCTCGTGCGGGCGACGGGCGAGGAAGTCGGCGCCGGGGCTCAGGTGCACCCGCTCGAGCAGGTGCTCGGCGGCCTCGGCGACCGCGCGGCGCCCCCGCGCACGTCCCGAGATCACGAGCGGGCGCGCGAGGTGATGCAGCACCGTGTGGAACGGGTTCAGTGACGCGAACGGGTCTTGGAACACCATCTGCACGTGCGACCGGAACCGCCGGAGGTCGGTTCCCCGCGTGCCCAGTCGGTGCCCGTCGAGCAGGATCTCTCCCGACGTCGGACGTTCCAGTTGCAGCAGCATCTTCGCCACGGTCGACTTCCCGCTGCCGCTCTCGCCCACCAGCGCGACGGTGCGCCCGGCCGAGAGGGCGAAGTCGACACCCTTCACGGCGGCCACAGCGTGCCGCCCGCTCCCGTAGGTCTTGGTCAGACCCACCGCTTCGATGGCGTTCATGAGGTCTCCTCCGGGTGTCGTCCCGTCCAGCCCTCGCCGGTGAGGCTCGGGAAGGCGGCGAGCAGTTCGCGCGTGTAGTCCTCACGCGGGTTCTCGTAGAGCTCTCGGGTCGGCGCAAGCTCGACGATCTCGCCGGCGCGCATGATGGCGATGCGATCGCTCACCTCGAGCAGCAGCGGGAGATCGTGCGTGATGAAGATCACCGCGAAGCCGAGCTCGTCGCGCAGCCGCGTGACCTCGCGCAGGATGTCGCGCTGCACCACGACGTCGAGAGCCGTGGTCGGCTCGTCCATGATCATGATCGGCGGATCCAGCAGGAGCGCCATCGCGATCATCACGCGCTGTCGCATCCCTCCCGAGAGCTCGTGCGGGAAGGCTTCGAGCCGCTCGGCGGGAACGCCGACCACGTCCATCAGCGCGGCGCATCGTGCGCGACGCTCGGCGGCGGTCATCGACGGACGGTGCGTGGTCAGCACGTCATCCAGTTGCGCGCGCACCCGGAGCACCGGGTTGAGGGCGTTCATCGCGCCCTGGAACACCATCGAGATGCGGTCCCACCGGAAGGCCCGCAGCGCGGAGCCCTGCAGCAGGTCGACGCGGATCGACTCGCCCCCGGCGAGGAAGGTCACCTCGCCCCCGGTGAGCTGCGCGGGCGGCCGCAGGAGCTGGGTGATGCCGTACGCGAGCGTGGTCTTGCCACAGCCCGATTCGCCCGCGATCCCGAGGATCTCGCCGCGGGCGAGGTCGAAGCTCACCCCGCGGACGGCGTGCACGACGGGCTCGGCCAGGTAGTCGATGCGCAGGTCGTCGACGCGCAGCACGGGGGCGCTCATGCGGTGGCCTTCACGGGACGCACACGACGCGGAGCCCGCAGCTTCGGGTTCACGATCTCGTCGAGCGCGAAGTTGATCAACGATAGAGCCGCGCCGAGGAGAGCGATCAACAGACCCGGCGGCACGAACCACCACCACGCTCCCGAGCGGAGCGCCGATCCCATCTGCGCCTCGTAGAGCATGCGACCCCAGGTGTAGTCCGACGAGACGCCGAGCCCGAGGTACGACAGTCCCGCTTCGGCGAGGATCGCCGAGACCACTCCGAACACGAACGAGGAGGCGAGGATCGGCAGGAGGTTCGGCAGGATCTCCACCGCGATGATGCGCCACGACTTCTCTCCCGCGACGCGGGCCGCCGAGACGTAGTCCCGGCTGCGCAGGCTGAGCGTCACCGCCCGCAGCACGCGTGCTCCACCCGCCCAGCTGGTGAACGCGAGGATGAGCGCGACGACCGCGAGGCCGCGATCCTCGACGTAGCTGGAGATGACGATGATGAGTGGTAGCCCCGGGATCACCAGCGCGATGTTGGTGATCAGCGAGAAGCCCTCGTCGAGCCAGCGCCCGAGGTAGGCGCCCACGATGCCGAAGAACGCGGCGAGAACGAGACTCAGGATGCCGACGCTCACACCGATCAGCAGGGAGTTCGTCGTCGAGACGGCCAGCTGGGCGAAGATGTCCTGGCCCTTCTGCGTCGTGCCGAGCCAGAACTCTCCGCTCGGGGGCGTGATGCCGATCGGGCGGATCAGGAACGGATCACCCACGAAGGGCGGCGCGATGAGACCGAACGCCACGATCGCGCCGGTGATCGAGAGGCCGGCGACGAGCTTGCCGCCCAGACGACGGCGCCCGCGCCGACGCGGCGAGAGCTGCGCGATGGTGGCGGTCACGGATTGCGAAGACATGGCTACCTCCGGACCCGTGTGCGGGGATCGATGACCCCGTACAGCAGATCGACGACGAGATTGGCGCCGAGGACGGCGAGGGTGATGACGAGGAACAGTCCCTGCATGAGGGCGTAGTCGTTGTTGTTGACCGCCTGGAGCAGCGAGTAGCCGATCCCCGGGTACGAGAACACCTGTTCGGTGACCAGCGACCCCGAGACGACGAAGCCCAGCGACAGGGCGAACCCCGCCACCGAAGGGAGCACGGCGTTGCGGGCCGCGTAGCGCTGACGGATCCGCACGGGCGACAGCCCCTTCGCTTCGGCCGTGGTGATGTAGTCCTCCGAGAGGGTGGCGACCATCATGTTGCGCATGCCGAGCATCCAGCCGCCGACTGAGCTGATGATGATGGTGACCGCCGGCAGCGTCGCGTGCACGATCGCGCTCGACACGAACGACCACGTCCACCCCGGGGAGGTCGTGTAGATGTCGTACCCGCCGAACGCGGGGAAGATGCGCCAGACCACGGCGAGCAGGTACACCAGCAGGATCGCCATCCAGAAGTACGGCACCGCCTGGAGCATCGTCGTGACGGGGATGAAGTTGTCGAGCCACCCCCCGCGCTTCCACCCCGCCAGGGTGCCGAGCGTCACGCCGAAGACGAACGACAGCAGAGTGGACACCCCCACGAGCACGATCGTCCAGGGCAGGGCCTGCCCGATGACATCCTGCACGGGAGTGGGGAAGCAGGTGATCGAGGGCCCGAAGTCGAACCGCACGACGTTGCCCAGGTACCCCAGGTACGACTCCCACAGCGATCGGTGGTCGTTCGTGCCGAGCAGGAGTTCCAGACTCTGGCGCGCGCTGGGGCTCACCGGTCCTTTCTGCGCCAGCTTCGCGAGCATGATGTCGACGGGGTTGCCGGGCAACAGACGCGGGAGGAAGAAGTTCAACGTGAGCGCGGCCCAGAGGGCGATGGCGTAGAACGCGAGCTTCTGGCCGTAGTACCTCACCCGCTCTCACCCCCGCGCCCCGCCCGCGGACGAGACCCGATCACTGCGCGGCCGCCGGCTGGAGACGGGCGGTGACGACGCCGAGGTTCCAGATCGACCAGGATGCCGGGAACGCGTACAGGTCGTCCTCGGTCGGCCACCCGGTGGCGTTGCGTGTGCTGTAGTACGTCACCGTGGGGACGACGAGCACGGGGATGTAGGGCATGGCCTGCGAGATGACGCGCTGGATCTGGAAGTAGGTCGCTTTGCGCTTGTCGGGGTCGAGCTCGACACGGGCCGCGGCGACGAGGTCGTCGACCGCCGGGTCGGAGTAGCGCGAGTAGCTCGTGGGCGCCTGCTGGCCCACCGGCGCCGTGGCATCCGTCGTGAAGTACGTCGCGTAGATGTAGTACGGGTCGGGGGCCGGGCCCTGGTAGACGCCGTCCATCGTGAACTGGAAATCGCCGGAGAAACGTCGCTCGTTCCACTGCGCTCCCGGCAGAGCCTCGGGCTGGAGGTCGATACCGGCGGACGCGAGTTGCTGCGAGGCCACCTCGATCGCGGTGACGTAGTCGGTCCACTCCTGCGGCACCTGCACGGTGACGCTGAGCTTCTGACCGTCCTTGGCGAAGAAGCCGTCGCTTCCGCGTGTCCAACCGGCGCTCGTGAGGAGGCTGGCGGCCTTCTCCACGTCGGCGTTCGGCGGGGTCTGCACCGTCAGGTCGGGGGCGATGAGATCGGCGTCGCGCTCGGGCAGCAGCAGGGCCGGAGACACCGCGCCGCCGAGGCCCTCGAAGGCGATGTCGATGATCTCCTGTCGGTCGATCGCCGCGCTGATGGCCAGTCGTACCGCGGGGTCGGTCTGCGGGCCCGAGCATCCGAGGGAGGCCTCGGCGCACGCGACCCACGTGGTCTGGTTGATGGGGGTGTTGATCTGCTCGAGGTACGGGTCGTTCTCGACCTGCTCGGCGAAGTTGGGGACGAGACCGGTGTTCCAGTCGAGCTGGCCGTTCGTCATCGCCGTGATCGCGGCGTCGCCGCTCGCGAACGAGACGTAACGGAGGGTTTCGAGCTGGGGCCTGTCGGGCTGCCAGTAGGACTCGTTCCGCGAGAGCACGTAGCTCTGCGGGGTGAAGCTGGCGAGCGTGAAGGGGCCGGTGCCGACGGGCTGGTCGTTGACGAAGTTGACGACGTCGTCGAACCCGCTCCACAGGTGCTCGGGCACGATGGCCGTGCGGCCGATCAGCTCCGGGCCGATGGGCAGGGAGGGCTCGGGGAAGGTCACGGTGACGGTGTCGTCGTCGACCGCCGCAGCCTCTCCGGCGTAGCCGATCGTGTTGATCTCAGGGGTCTGAGCCAGCAGGTCGTAGGTGAAGACGACGTCGTCGGCGGTGAACGCCTCACCGTCGCTCCACGTGACGTCCGGGCGCAGCTCGATGGTCAGCTGGGTCGCGTCGTCGTTCCACGAGAACTCCGTGCCCAGCATCGGCTCCGGGTCGCCCGCCGAGATCGTGTTGTAGAAGAACAGGGGCTCGTAGATCGCTCCGAGGGTGGGTTGCAGCACGTTGGGCGAGAACGGGTTGAAGTTCTTCGTGATGTCGCCCAGCGAACCGGTGGCGATCGAGATGCCCTTCTCGTCGCCCCCGGGTGACACGCACCCGCTGAGGGCGATGGCGGTCGCACCGAGGGCAGCGACGAGGGCCAGACCTCGCCGAGAGCTACGCAGGATCATCGTCGTTCCTCTCCCGGCACTTCACCGTGCCGGACCGTCTTCCCCACCGTCTGGCGAGGTTTAAGTAAAGTAACTGAAATTAGTGGTTCTTGGTAGCCCAACTACAGAACATTCCGACGGATGACCGCAAGAAGCCCGCCGTTCCGCCTCTTGCGCCGAGGAGGAACGCCACATAATGTCACTCACGTCACCCCCGGCGTAGCTTCACTACCGATTCGTCCCTCGAATCCCCCGCGACGCCTCCCATCACCGGCGATAGGAGAACTCATGAGACGACGGCGCACCGCCCTCGCCCTGACCGCGACGACGAGCGTCGTCGCCGCCGCCCTGCTCGTTCCCACGGCGGCCTCCGCGGCCGACGAGCAGCGCACCGTCACCGTCCACCTCGACCAGACCGTGCAGGAGGACTACCTCGGCGTGGGCGTCAACGTCATCCCCTGGAGCCTGCTCGAGGGCACGACGAAGTACGGCTACGACGACGCCGATTGGGAGGTCGACGTCGAGCGCATCCACACCCTGCAGCCGAAGGTCGCCCGTATCTGGTTCCAGATCGACTGGATGGAACTCGAAAAGGGACAGTACGACTTCGAGAGCCCCGAGATGCTCGCGTTCTACCGCTACCTCGACGCGTTCCGCGACGCGGGCACCGAGGTCGAGCTGAACTTCGGGTGGAAGGTCGGCGCGCGCGTCCACGACTGGTTCACGATCCCCGGTGCCCCCGACCCCTACATCTCCGCGCCGGCCGACCTGCCCGCGTACGGCGCTTCGGCATCGGCCCTGCTGAAGAACCTCTTCGATCGCGGCTACGACAACGTCGACCACCTCACGTTTTACAACGAGCCGAACGGGAGCTGGGACTTCTGGGCCCCCGGTGACGAGAAGGCCTACTACGCCGACATGGCTCGCGCGGTGAGCGACCGCCTGACCGCCGACGGCCTGCGCGACGACGTGCAGATCTGGGGCCCCGAAGAGGTCAACGCCGTCGCCTGGACGCAGTACATGGCCGAGAACGCGGGCGACGTGTTCGATCAGTACTCGTTCCACCTGTACGGCGAGTCGTACGACGCGATGGGGGATGCCATCGCCCAGCGCCGAGCCGTCATCGGCGATGCTCCGCTGAACCTCTCCGAGATGGGCTGGACCAACCCGGGCACGAGCGTCTGGGAGACCGGCTACGCGAACTACATCATCCGCAGCGCCAACGACGGCGTGCACTCCAACCTCATCTGGCAGCTCAACGGTGTCATGACCGGAGACCCGGCGGGCGACACGAACGGCTCGTACAACCTGTGGGACTCGCTCATCCTGGGTCTGGAACCCACGGCGGCGTTCTCGGAGGCCGGCCCGCTCATGCGCTACGTGCCCACGCACAGCACGGTGCTCGGTACCGAGGTCTCGGATGACGACGTCCGCGCGACCGCCTTCCGCGCGCCGGACGGCGAGCTGACCGTGCTCGTGGAGACGCAGTCGGGCTCCGCGAAAGACGTGCGCGTGCAGTTCGAAGGGGGGAACGCCACCGACGCCTTCACCCGCATCGCTTATACGGACGCGATCGCCCAGCCCGGTGAGAACGCCCTGTTGCCGGCATCGAGCGGAACGCTGACCCCGGATGCCAACTCCTTCACCGACACCGAGATCGGCGACGAGCACACCTACGCGATCTACACCACGGCCCCCGCGGCCACACAAGTGGAGATGACGCCCGTCCGCACGGCCGTCGCCGGAGGAGGCCAGGTGCAGCTCGGCGCGAACGTCATCGACGGCACCGGCACGCCGACCTGGTCGGTCGTCGGCACCGACAACGGCAGCATCGACGCCAATGGCCTGTTCACGGCCCCGTCGGTGACCACCGAGCGCACTGTCGCGGTGCGGGCGACCCTCCCGAACGGCGAATACGGCGTCGCCCAGGTCGAGGTCACCCCGGCCAGCACGCCCGGCGTGACGGACGCCCCGGTGTTCAGCCTGGAACGCGGCGTCTACCCGTCGATCGAAGCCGTGACCATCACGAGCGCCACCCCCGACGCGCAGATCTTCTACACGACCGACGGCAGCGAGCCCACGGCATCCTCCACCCCGTACACCGGGCAGATCTTCCTGGAGGCGCTCAAGACGACGTACCTGCGTGCCGTCGCGATCGCTCCCGGCGCGGACGCGTCGGGCGTGACCTCCCGCCTCTACAAAGTGAGCGACGTGCAGAACGCCCCCGACGGATACACGTTCTGCCAGTACGCCGACGGCGGGGAGTGCGCCTTCGAGGGCGAGGCGAACGTCGCCTTCGGCTCGGACGGGCAGTTCGTGTTCGGCACCTTCACCGACGGCGTGGACTGCGCGGTCGCGTCGTTCGGCTCCGACCCGAACCCGGGCGGCGACAACCGCTGCTTCGTCAACCCGGACGTGTCGGAGGAGCCGCCGCTGGTGAGCATCCTCAACGCCGGGTTCGAGCGTCCCGCCACCGGGGGGACGGCCAACGGCCCGATGGTGAACGGCTGGACGTTCAGCGCCCGCGCCGGCATCCAGCACAACAACAGCGTGTTCGTTCCGGCCTCACCCGCCCCGCAGGGCGAGCGGACGGCGTACCTGAAGAGCGACTCGGGGCTCGCCAGCCGCATCGACCAGACGGTCGTCTTCCCGGCGGGGACCTTCGCGATCACGTTCGCCGCGGCCAACCGTGTCGGCTACGGCGGCCAGCAGGAGTTCGACGTGCAGGTCGACGGGGAGACGCTCGGGCACTACATCCCCGTCGGGGGCACGTATCAGTACTACGAGACGGCACCGTTCACGGTGACGCAGGGCGAGCACACCATCTCGTTCGTGGCGACCACCACCGAGGGCGACAACACGGGGTTCGTCGACGATGTCCGCGTGGTCGCCGCCGGCGACGTCGACACCACGGCCCCGACGGTCACGGTGAAGCAGGGGGCGGAGTTCACCCAGGGCACTGCCGAGGCCTACGACAAGGTGAGCTTCAAGCTCTACGACGCCGGCAAGATCGACCGCGCGGTCATCAACGGGGTCGTGAAGGACCTCGTCGACAACACCTGGTCCGACGTGAACTTCGTCGCTCCCGGGGTGTTCGGAGCCGTGTCGGGCGAGAACACGCTCGTCGTCTACGACGTGGCGGGCAACGCCACGACGGTGCCTTTCACTCTGCGCTGATGCTCGTCGCGGGCCCGTCCCCCTCCGGGGTGGGGCGGGCCCGCTCGCGTGTCGGTGTGGGTCGTTGCGATGGGGAGCTGCCGCGGAGAGCTTCGGGCGCGCACGCCGGCCGCCGTCACGAGAACAGGCGATCTGCCCGGAACAGGGGAATCCTCACGGATTCGTCCTGTTCTCGGCAGATCGCCTGTTCTGGTGCCCCGCGCCGGGCAGGGTGTGAAGCGCGCGAGCGGCGGTCCCCCACGGCCGCCGCCCGCGCGCGCCTACTTCGCCGGCTTCTTCTCCGGCACAGGCGCGTTGCCCGAGGCGCGCAGTTCGGCGTAGTACGCCGCGGCCTCATTCTGACGGTCGTCTTCGACGCCGCTGGCGATCGAGGCGCGCACGTGCTCGGGCCCGTAGCCGAAGGCATCCACGAGGTCCTGCGCGTGCGGGCGAAGGCGCGCGCACAGGCGATCGATGTAGCTCGACACGGCAGCGGCACGCTGGGTCGACAGGCGCCCGTGGATCAGGTGCCACGCGAGGTGCTTCTCGATGAGCTGCAGCCCGAAGAGGTCTCGCAGCCACGTGACGACCTGCCGGGTGCCGGGGTCGGTGAGGCGCGCGAGCGCGTCGGTGAACGCCTCCCACTGCAGCAGCTCGCCGTGAGCGCGAGCCGCTTCGATCAGCTCGGCCTGGTTCTCGTTGAAGAGCGCGGCCGCATCTTCGCGGGAGAGCTTGGATGCCGGGCGCAAGCGCCCCGCGATGTCGGCGATCATCTGCTGCACGCGACCCGCCAGCAGCTCGTGCTGCTGCTCGGCGCGGAGACCCCTCTCGACCGAGCGGGCCGTGGACCCGAGGTCGGTCACGGCCTGGCCGAGTTGACGGAGACCTGCACCGTGGAAGAGCTTTCCGGCGGTCTGCCCGACCGCGAAGGCGGCGAGCTGCTTGGCATCCTTGCCCTTGAACTGACGGGCGTAATCGGCGAGCAGGCGCTTGCCGACGAGCTGCAGCAGGATGTTGTTGTCGCCCTCGAAGGTCACGAAGATGTCGAGGTCGGCGCGCAGGCCCACGAGGCGGTTCTCGAAGAGGAAGCCTTGCCCACCGCACGCCTCGCGCGCTTCCTGGAGCGTGTCGAGGGCGTGCCAGGTCGACAGCGGCTTGAGCGCTGCGGCGAGCGTCTCGAGGTCTTCGCGGTCGGCGTCGGTGTCGAGCGCGCCGCTGAAGACGCCGTCGAACTTCTGCAGGAACTCGTCGTGCGCGAAGATCTCGGCGTACGTCGTCGCCAGGCGCGGAAGCAGGCGGCGCTGGTGCTTGCCGTAGTCGAGCAGCGTGACCTCGGGGGTTCCGCTGCCCGAGTCGAACTGGCGGCGCTGGTTGCCGTAGGTGATCGCGATGATCAGGCCGATGGCCGAGGCCCAGGCGGCGGCGCCGTCGAGCGAGACGCGGCCCTGCACGAGGGTGCCGAGCATCGTGAAGAAGCGCCGGCCGGGGCTCGCGATGTCGCTCGAGTACGTTCCGTCGGCGGCGACGTCGCCGTAGCGGTTGAGCAGGTTGGTGCGCGGGACGCGGACGTGGTCGAAGTGCAGGCGACCGTTGTCGATGCCGTTCAGGCCTCCCTTGAGACCGTCGTCTTCGCCGCCGATGCCGGGGAGGAAGGAGCCCTCGTCGTCGCGCAGGGGCACGTAGAAGCAGTGCACGCCGTGGTTGACGCCGTTGGTGATGAGCTGCGCGAACACCGTCGCCGCCTTGCCGTGCAGCGCCGCGTTGCCGAGGTAGTCCTTCCACGCGCCCCGGAAGGGCGTGTGGATGACGAACTCCTCGGTCTCGGGGTCATAGGTGGCCGTGGTGCCGATGGCGGCGACGTCGGAGCCGTGGCCGGTCTCGGTCATCGCGAACGCGCCGGGGATCTCGAGGCTCATGATGCCGGGCAGCCACTTCTCGTGGTGCTCGGCGGTGCCCAGCTGCAGGACGGCGGAGCCGAACAGACCCCACTGCACGCCCGACTTGATCTGGAGGCTCGGGTCGGCGGCGACGAGCTCCTCGAAGCCGGCGATGTTGGCGCCGTTGTTCTCTTCACCGCCGAAGCGCTTCGGGAAAGCGCGGTGCACGGCCTTGTTCTGCACGAGCAGGTGCAGCTGGCTCAGCGTGCGCTCGCGATGGGCGTCCATCCCCAGGCTGTCGTCGCGCCACAGGGCGGGGTCTTTGAGCATCTCGCGTGCCTGGCGGCGCGTGTCGCCCCAGGTTCCGAGCAGCAGGTCGGTGACCCGGTCGATGTCGATACGCGCCTCGGAGGCCTCCGCCGCGGAGTGCGGGGCGGCGGGTGCACCTCCGACAGGCGTGCGCGTGCTCGTGGCGGGCGTGGTGGGACGGACGGCGGCGTCGGTCATTTTCGGCACCTTTCGACGTTGCAAAGGGATGCCTCCACGGTAGGAGTCCCACAACGCACCGGCAAACGACCTGTGGAGTATCGCCAATCGTGCCGGGAGGCAGGCGGCGAGGTCGTTGTGGGTGGTCAACATTCCCGTGCCGAGGCTGTGCGCCCCGCCGAGGACGACCGGCGGTTCAGCCACCTCGCGCGGCAGGGCACGCAGCAACATGCCCGATGGCCTCAACGGGCTCAGCCGGCTCACGCGACGAGTCACGGGAGCACTCCTTCGAGCCCCGGTCACTGACTCGAGCCCCGGCTGCTGAGTCCGTCGACGGGACCGGGACGCACGCGTCAGTTCGCGGCGACAACCGTCAGGATGCCGTCGCCGTACGCCTCGCGCTTCTTCGCGCCGATGCCGGTGATGCCGTCGAGATCGTCGATGGCCGCGGGGCGCGCCGCGGCGATCGCGCGCAGCGTTGCATCGCCGAAGACGATGTACGCCGGCACCCCTTGCTCGCGAGCCTTCTCGGCGCGCCACGCACGGAGCGCCTCGAAGAGGTCGCGGTCGGCGGGCGCGACATCGTCGGTGCGCGAGGTGCGCTGCCTGCTCCCGCCCCCACCGGCGCGACCCAGGACATCGCGTCGCAACGGAACGGGCGTCTCGCCGCGCAGCACGCCCGCCGACGCCTCGCTGAGGGCGAGAGTGCCGTAGTCGCCCTGCGCGACGATGATGCCCCGCGCCAGGAGCTGACGGATGACGCTGCGCCAATCCTGGTCGGAGAGGTCGGCTCCCAGGCCGTACGTGCTGAGGCGATCGTGTCCCTGCTGCGAGATGCGCTCGGTCTTGGCGCCGCGCAGGATGTCGATGAGGTGCCCCGCCCCGAACGCCTGACCGCGTTCGCGCTGCAGACGAACGATCGTCGAGAGCAGCTTCTGCGCGGCGATCAGACCGTCCCACGTCTCGGGCGGGGTGAGGCACGTGTCGCAGTTGCCACACGGTTCGGAGCGCTGCCCGAAATAGTCGAGGAGGTTCTGCCGGCGGCATCCGACCGTCTCGCAGAGGGCGAGCATGGCGTCGAGGTGCTGACCGAGTCGCATCTTGTAGGAGCGGTCGCCGGGCGACTGGTCGATCATGCGGCGTTGCTGCACGACATCGCCGAGGCCATAGGCCATCCACACGACCGAGGGGTCGCCATCGCGTCCGGCGCGCCCCGTCTCTTGGTAGTACCCCTCGACCGACTTGGGCAGGTCGATGTGGGCGACGAAACGCACGTCGGGCTTGTCGATCCCCATGCCGAACGCGATCGTGGCGACCATGATCACGCCGTCTTCGCGGAGGAACCGCGACTGGTTCGCGGCGCGGACGGACGCGTCGAGTCCCGCGTGGTACGGCAGGGCGTCGAGCCCCTGGGTGCAGAGGTACGCCGCCATCTGCTCGACGCTCTTGCGACTCAGCGCGTAGACGATGCCGGCCGATCCCTCAGGCTGTGCCTTGATGAACTGCACGAGCTGGCGGCGCGGGTCGACCTTGGCGTCGATGCGGTACTGGATGTTGGGGCGGTCGAAGCTCGCGACGAACCCCCGGGCGTCACGCAGTCGCAGGCGCTCGACGATCTCTCTCGCGGTCTCGGGGGTCGCGGTGGCGGTGAGCGCCATGCGCGGCACGCCGGGGAACCGGTCGGCGAGGTCTCCGAGCGCCAGGTAGTCGGGACGGAAGTCGTGGCCCCACTGCGACACGCAGTGCGCCTCGTCGATCGCGATGACGCTGAGGCGACCTCGCGCGAGCAGCCCCAGGGTCTGCGCGCCGTTCAAGCGCTCGGGCGCGACGTACAAGAGGTCGAGCTCGCCGGCGAGGTAGGCCTGCTCGACGGCCTGACGCTCGGCCGGAGCCTGGGTGGAGTTGAGGTAGCCCGCCCGCACACCGTTGGCGATGAGCGCTTCGACCTGGTCGTGCATGAGGGCGATCAGCGGACTGACCACCAGTCCCGTGCCCGGACGCACGAGCGCGGGCACCTGGTACGTGACGCTCTTGCCCCCACCGGTGGGCATGAGGACGACGGCGTCTCCCCCGTCGACGACGTGCTGCACGATATCGGCCTGGTCACCGCGGAAGGCGTCGTAGCCGTAGACCTCGTGGAGCACCTCGCGCGGGTCGCGGCCCGTGAAGTCGCGCACGGCGGGGAGCTCGCGAGCCGTGCCGGTGGCCGCCGCGGCGCGGGCGAACGCCGAGGTCGGATCGACCGGCGGCGGCGGGGCATCGAGGTCGTCCGGCGGACCGAACAGATCGGGGTCCCACTCCACGTCGGCATAGGGGTCGTCGTAGCCGCCGAACGGCTCGGTCGGCGCGTCGGCGAAGGGCTCGGGGGCGGCGCCGGAAGAAGTCACCCGTCCACGGTAACCCGGAGCACCGACACCACCGCCGTCCGGAGCCCGCCCTGGGGATGGTGCTGCGCAGAGGAGGAGCGGGGAGGAGGGGCCCGCATCCTGCGCACGGCGCACGGGAAGCGGCATCCGCGTCGTCCCGTCACCGCCCGCACCGTTGAGGCGAAGCCGATCCGGGTCGGAATCGCACGGGTGTAACGGCCGCGAAACATCCGCGCCAGTGTTCGTGAAATCTACATTGCGTAGCGTCAGGCGCGTTGGCATCGAGTGTCTGGGTGCCGCGCACCCACCCGATGTCGCATCACAAGCACACAGGAGACACAGCAGATGACGTTCCTTTCCTCTCGACGCGCGCAGCGCGTCGTCGCGGCCTTCGCAGGTGTCGCGATCTCTGCCCTCGCCCTCACCGCCTGCAGCGGAGGAAGCACCTCGAGCGGCGGTTCGGCCGACGCTTCCGTGGACGGCTACGGCGACCTCACCGTGCAGCTCAGCTGGATCCTCAACGAAGAATTCGCCGGTGAGTACTTCGCCGACAGCAAGGGCTACTTCACCGACGCCGGCTTCTCCGGCGTCAACCTCGTGCCCGGTCCCTCCACCGGCGTCGCCGAGCTGCTCTCGGGCAGCGCCGACGTGGCGCTGAGCGACGCCGTCTCCGTGGGCTCGGCCGTGGCGTCCGAAGGTGCGCCGGTGAAGATCATCGGTTCCACCTTCCAGCGGAACCCGTTCACGATCCTCTCCCTCAAGAGCGGCGGCGACATCACCACCGTCGCCGACCTCAAGGGCAAGAAGATCGGCATCCAGGACTCCAACACGTCGCTGTTCAACGCGTTCCTCAAGGCCAACGGGGTCGACCCGAGCGAGCTGACGATCGTGCCGGTGCAGTACGACCCGGCCCCGCTCGTCAACGGCGAGGTCGACGGCTTCATGGCCTACCTGACCAATGAGTCCATCACGGTCGCGTCGCAGGGCCTGGAAGTGAGCAACCTCCCGTTCGCCGACAACGGTCTGCCGTTCGTGGCCGAGACCTTCGTCGCGACCGACGACACGATCGCCAACGAGCCCGCGAAGCTCAAGGCGTTCCTCACGGCCGAGATCCGCGGCTGGACCGACGCACTCAAGGACCCGGCGGAGGGCTCGCGCCTGGCCGTCGAGCAGTACGGCAAGGACCTCGACCTCAACCCCGAGAACTCCCTCGCCGGTGCGAAGGCGCAGAACGAACTGATCGTCTCCGACGAGACGGCCGCGAACGGCCTGTTCTCCATCAGCGACGACCTGCAGGCGGCGACCGTGAAGAGCCTCGCCGACGCGGGTCTCACCCTGGAGACGTCGCAGCTGTTCGACCTGAGCCTGCTGCAGCAGGTCTACGAAGAGAACCCCGACCTGAAGAACTACGCGGGCTGACCACCCCGCGGGAAGAAGCCATCGTGACCGATACGGCTCTCCAGACCGGTGCCCAGGCGAACAGCCTGGGCACCGGCCTCCAGATCACCGACCTGAACAAGGTCTTCAGCGTGGGACGCAAGAGCGTCGTCGCGCTCCAAGACGCGAACCTCCACACCGACAAGGGCACGTTTCTCGCCCTGCTCGGCCCCTCCGGGTGCGGCAAGTCCACGATCCTGCGCATCCTCGCCGGGCTCGAGGACCCCACCAGCGGCACGACCCGGGTGGACGGCAAGAGCCCGAAGGAGCTGCGTCGCGGCAATGAGCTGGGCATCGCGTTCCAGGATTCCGCGCTGCTGCCGTGGCGCAGCGTCCAGTCCAACATCCAGCTGCCGTTCGAGGTCGCCGGCAAGCCGGTCGACAAGGCGTACGTCGCCGAGATGATCGAGCTGGTCGGGCTCAAGGGCTTCGAGAAGGCCAAACCGGCTCAGCTGTCGGGCGGTATGCGCCAACGCGTGTCGATCGCGCGTTCGCTGATCATGAAGCCCTCGGTCCTTCTGTTCGACGAGCCCTTCGGCGCGCTCGACGACATGACCCGGCAGAAGCTCAACCTCGAGCTGTTGCGCATCTGGACCGAGAAGCCCGCGACGACGCTGCTGGTGACCCACGGCATCTCGGAGGCGATCTTCCTCTCCGACCAGGTCGCGGTCATGAGCCCGCGGCCCGGCCGGATCAAGGAGGTCATGCAGATCGACCTCCCGCGGCCTCGGACACCCGAGATGATGCGCACGCCCGAGTTCCACGCGTACGTCGATCAGGCGTCCGAACTGCTCTTCGGCGTGGGAGGCGCCGCCGCCGATGACCACTGAGGTCCGCAAGGGCCGGGCCATCCAGTGGGAAGACGTGCGCCTCCCGGCGTGGGTCACCGGCCTCATCGGCGGTGTGGCGATCATCGTGCTGTGGTGGATCCTCGCCGCGACGGTGTTCTCGAACGTCGGACCGGGCGGGGTGCAGGCCATCCCGACCCCGCTGCAGGTCGTCCTCGAGTTCGGGGCGACCGGGTGGGAGTTCTATGCCCGCAACCTCAGCGTCACCCTCGCTGAGGCGGGCACCGGCTACCTGTGGGGCAACGGTCTCGCTCTCCTCCTGTCAGCGCTCGTGCTCATCGTGCCGCGCCTGGAGGGCGTCGTGATGCAGATCGCGATCATCACGTACTGCATCCCGATCGTCGCGCTGGGCCTGCTCCTCATCGTCATCGCACCTCTCCCCCAGCCCGGGCAGCCGTCGACGACGGCGATCTTCCTCGCGGCCCTCAGCTGCTTCTTCACGACCGTCGTCGGCGCCCTCCTGGGCCTGAAAGCCGCCGACCGGGCGAGCCTCGACGTCATCACGGTGTACGGCGGCTCCCGACTCACGCAGTTGCGCAAGGTTCGTCTCATCGCGGCGCTGCCCGCGATTCTCAACGCCCTGCAGATCGCCGTGCCCGCGGCGTTCCTCGGCGCCGTTCTCGGCGAGTTCTTCGGCAAGATCACCGTCGGGGTCGGTCCCGCGATGATCGCCGCGCAGCAGGCGCTCAACGCGCCGCGCGTGTGGGACATCGCCCTCGTCTCGGGTGCCGTCGCCCTCGCCGGTTACGGTCTGCTGGGTCTGATCTCGCGGGCCGTCGCGCCCTGGTCGAAGGGAACGATCCGATGACCGTCGTCCTCAAGACGCCGCCGGCGGCCGAGCCGGCTCCGGCGGCCCCCCGCTCCGATCTGTCCGCCGACATCCGGCGGGCCACGCGCCGCGCAACCCGTCAGGCGCTGGGGCGGAGCCTGCTGACGTTCGTCCTCACGATCGTCGCCGTGATCGTCATCTGGGTGGGCGCGCTCAGCCTGTTCGGCATCTCGACGTACGTGGGCAAGGGACCGCTGGACGTCTGGAACTTCCTGTTCACGGTTCCCGCAGCCGAGGCCAACCGCGCGCAGCTGTTCGGCCAGCTCGGCGTGACCATCGGCCACTCCGCCGTCGGCTTCGGTGCGGGGCTGCTCGTGGCCCTCGTCGTGGCGACCGGGTTCCAGCTCAGCAAGGGCATCGAGCACGCGCTCATGCCGCTCGCGATGCTCCTGCGCTCGGTGCCGCTGGTGGCGATGGCGCCCGTCATCATCCTCATCTTCGGACGCGATTTCGCCTCCGTCGCCGTCATCGGCGGCATCGTCGTGCTCTTCCCGGCGCTGGTCAACATCGTCTTCGGTTTGAAGTCCGCGACGCCGCAGATGAACGACCTCGTCACCGTGTACGGCGGGGGCGCCTGGACGCGCCTCCGCAAGGTCGCCCTGCCCAACTCGCTGCCGGAGTTCTTCGCGGCGGTGCGCATCTCGGTGCCGGGCGCCATCACGGGGGCTCTGCTCGCCGAATGGCTCGCGGTGGGCGGTGGCATCGGCGGAGCCGTCGGCGGTTACATCGCCGGTGCGCAGTTCTCGGCGGTGTGGACGGCGGTCGTCCTGGTCACGGGAACGGCGCTCGTGCTGTACAACCTCGTGCAGATCCTCGAGTCCGTCGTGCTGACGAGAATGGGCATGGCCGCTCGTACCTGACGCCTGGGGCAGCAACACGCCTCACCTTCTTCCGACCCATCCGCGCGGCATCGCCCGCCCCTCCCCGGAGTACTCCATGACCGACATCACCGCCTTCGCCTTCGGCCTTCCCAAGGCCGAGCTGCACCTGCACCTGGAGGGGACGCTCGAGCCCGAGCTGAAGTTCGAGCTCGCCGCCCGCAACGGCATCGAGCTCGCGGAGAAGACCGTCGACGAGGTGAAGGCCACCTACGACTTCACCGACCTGACCAGCTTCCTCGCCGTCTACTACCCGGCGATGCGTGTGCTGCAGACCGCGGAGGACTTCCACGACCTCGCCTGGGCCTACCTGCAGAAGGCGAAAGAGCAGGGCGTCGTGCACGTCGAGATGTTCTTCGACCCGCAGGCGCACACGAGCCGGGGCGTGCCGTTCGACACCGTGATCACGGGGTACCGCCGGGCCGCGGTGCGCGCGAGCCGGGAGCTGGGGATCTCGGCCGAGCTCATCCTCTGCTTCCTCCGCGACTTCTCTGCCGAGTACGCCATGGCCACGCTCATGGAGGCCCTCCCCTACAAGGCCTGGATCATCGGTGTCGGGCTCGACTCCGACGAGCGCGACAACCCCCCGGCGAAGTTCGCAGACGTCTTCGCCCGCGCCAAGTCGGAAGGTTTCCTTCTGACGATGCACTGCGACATCGACCAGGTCGGCTCGATCGAGAACATCCGCGCGGTGATCGAGGAGATCGGCGTGGACCGCATCGACCACGGCACGAACATCGTCGAGGATCCGGCTCTGGTCGCCCTCGCCAAGGAGCGCGGCCTCGGGTTCACCACCTGCCCGGTGTCGAACTCGTTCGTGACGAGCCAGATGAAGGCCGATGAGATCGTCAGCCTCCTGCGCGAGGGCGTCCGGGTCATGGTCAATTCCGACGACCCGGCCTACTTCGGGGCGTACGTGGCGGAGAACTACGTGACCCTGGCCGAGAAGGCGGGGCTGGAGGCGGCGGATCTGGCTCAGCTGGCCATCAACTCCTTCGAGGCGTCGTGGCTGTCCCCCTCTCGCCGGGATGCGTACGTGACCGCCGTCCGCGAGTATGCCGCCACCCACGGCGTCGCACTCGCGAGCTGACCGCCGTGACGTCGGCCTCCGCTCACGCATCCGCGGTCGTGGCGGACGAGGCGGCTGCCAATCAGCGGCTCGGCGCCTACATCCGCCAGGTCCGTCACGCGCGATCCATGACGCTCGTGCAACTGGCGGAGGCCACCGCTCTGTCGCATCCGTTCCTGAGCCAGCTCGAGCGCGGCCTCGCGCTCCCGAGCCTGTCGTCGCTACGGCGGATCGCCGTGGCTCTGCAGACGAGCCCGATCGAGCTCATCGGCGCCTCGGACGCCCCCGCCTCCGATGACGTGGCCGTGGAGGTGCATCGTCGCGACGAAGAAGCGGTCGATGCGTCGTTCGGCGCGGGCGCCGCGCGAATGCTCGTCCACAGCGAGCGACCGCTGCATCCGCTCGAGGTGCAGGGCGCCAACATCGAACCGGGCGAGACCTTCGTGCACGGAGAGGACGAGTTCGCGTACGTCGTCGAGGGCGAGGTCGTGTTCGAGCTCGACGGCGCGCGCACGCACCTGCGCGTCGGCGATTCGGCCTACTACGCCGGCGGTGTCACCCATCGCTGGTGGTCGGCAACGGGTGAGATGTACCGCCTCGTGGTGGTGAAGCAGGGTGCGTCCGTGCGCCCGAGAGAGGACGACGCGTGATCTCGCTGCCCGACTACCTGCACCTGCTGCCGAAGACCGAGCTGCACTGCCACCTGACCTCGACCATGAGGGCGTCCACGCTCCACGAGCTCGCCGGGCGATACGGCGTACCGCTGTGGACCGACGACGTCGAGAAGTTGTTCGACTTCGACGATCTCGTGGACTTCCTGCGCGGCTGGCGGGTGGCCCACGAGGTCCTCCGCACCCCCGAGGACATCGCCCGGGTGGCGTGGGAAGGAGTCGAAGACGCGGTGCGCGACGGGAACCTGCGTTACCGCGAGTACTACGTCAACCCGCAGTACTTCGCGCACCACGCATCCCCTCTGTCGTACGCCGAGGTGATCGACGCCGTGATCGCGGGGCTCTCGCGCGCCGAACGCGACTTCGGCGTCGGCTTCCGTGTGGTCGTGGCGATCAACCGCCGCGAGTCGGGCGAGGCAGCGGTCGAGCTCGTCCGAGAGATGATCGCGAACCCGCGGCCGAAGGTGGTCGGTATCGGCCAGGACGACCTGACGCCCGAGAACACCGAGGACCCCCTGCGCTTCGCGGAGGCATACGCGCTGGCCGGCGCCCAGGGGCTGCGGCGCACGGCACACGTCGGGGAGACGCCGTCGTCGAGCCCGGAGAATGTGCGCGCGGCCATCGAGGTGCTGGAGTGCGACCGCCTCGATCACGGGTACCGCGTCGTCGACGACCCCGCCGTCCTGGCCCTGGCACAGGAGCGCGGCATCGGCTTCGCCACGACACCCTGGTCGACGACGATCTGCTCGGGGTGGACGCTGGATGAGAGCCACCGCATCCGGGCGATGGTCGACGCCGGTCTGCCGATCTCGGTGTCGACCGACGACGCGCTCTTCTTCCGCACCGACCTCGGGCGCGAGTATCGCGAAGGGCTGACCGCCCTGGGCCTGGACGCCGAGGATGCGAAGCGCATCGCCCTCGCCGGGATCGATATGGCGTTCTGCGGCGAGGACGAGAAGGAGCGGCTGCGAGCCGAGTTCCGTGCCGCCTTCCTGACGCTGGACGCGCTGCTCGAGCGCTGACCCACGCCGCCGCTCAGCGACCGGCCGCGCGCAGGAGCTCGGCGGCACGCTCGGCGATCGCGATCGTCGGCGCCTGGGTGTTGCTCGTGGGAATCGTCGGCATGACGGAAGCGTCGGCGACCCACAACCCCTCGAGCCCCCGGACCCGCAGACCCGGATCGACGACCGCGAGCTCGTCGACGCCGATGCGGGCCGTGCCCGAGCAGTGGAAGAACGTGCCCACGTTCTCGCGGACGAACCGCTCCTGCGTCTCTCGCGACAGCCCGGCCGCCGGCGTGATCGGCCCCGCGGCGAGCTCGGCGTACGCGGACGTGGCGACGAGATCCTGCACGGCGTCCACGGCGTCGACCATCGCGGCCAGGTCGGCCGGATCGGCGAGGTAGTTCGGCTGGATCTCGGGCGCCGTGTCGGGGTCGGCCGACCGCACCCGCACCCACCCCACGCTGCGCGAGTGATACAGCCCCGGCACGAGCGCGAACACCCGCTCACCGGAGAGGTCGTGCGCGGCGTGGAGGGCGTCGTCGCCGCGTGAGCCATGCGCGATCACGGCGTGGAGGTCGGGGCGTCCGCGCGCTTGCGAGCTCTGCCAGTTCACCATCGTGCCGCCGCCGTTGCCGATCACGGGGCCGAGGTCGGCGCGGGCGCGGAAGTTCATGCCGAGGATCAGCGGGTGGTCCTGGAAGTTCTCGCCGACGCCCGGGAGGTCGTGGCGAGGGCGGATGCCGACGGCCGCGAGGCGCGCGGGATCACCGATGCCCGACAGCTGCAGCAGACGCGGGGTGTCGATCGCCCCCGCGGCGAGGATCGTCTGTGTGGCGTGCGTCGTGATGAGATCGCCGTCGACGACGTGCCGGATGCCGCGAACCACCTCGCCCTCGAGCACGACGCCGTGAACGCGGCTGCCCACCAGGACATCGAGGTTCGGGCGCCCGAGCGCCGGGTCGAGGTAGGCACGCACGACGGACCACCGTTCGAACGCGCCGTCGTCACCCACGACCGCGTTGTAGTCGGCGAAGACGGCGCCCTCGTTCGCGCCGGCGTTCGCGTCGTCGAGCGCGGGAAGGCCCCGCTCGACCGCGGCGCCGAGGAGCGCATGGGCGATCGGGTGCACCGCGGCGAGCGGCCCCACCCGCATGGGGCCGCTCGTACCCCGGTGCACGGGATCGCCGCCCGCGCGAGCCTCCGACCGGCGGAAGAACGGCAGCAGGTCGGCGTACGACCAGCCGTCCGCGCCGCGCGCGGCCCACTCGTCGTAGTCGTCGGGATGACCCCGGTACCAGAGCATCGCGTTGGTCGACGACGAGCCTCCGAGCACCCGCCCGCGGGGCATGGCGAGCGAGCGGTCGAGCACGGCCTCCGCGGGCGCCGAGCGATAGGCGTAGTCGTACGTCCCCCCGAGGAGGGCGTCCCAGTGCGCGGCGTCGACGATCGCGGCATCCGTCCGCCCGTCGGGCCCCGCCTCGACGAGGAGGACCCGCACCGCCGGATCCTCCGACAGTCGCGCGGCGATCACGCACCCGGCCGCGCCCGCCCCCACCACGATCGCGTCGTAGCGGGGCGCGGGGATGCGAGCGACCGGCATCAGTTGTGCTCGCTGGGTCCCATGATGGTGATGCCCTCGGAGGCCTCGACGTGGCGGACGAAGATGTACTTGTCTTCGCGGCCGTCCGAGTGCTTCCGCTTGATGCCAGGCTCCAGGATGCCGTCGGTCTTGGCGACGACGAGGTAGGGCTCGGAGGCGGCGAGGCCCGCCGCGCAGTGCGCGTCGAACTCCTCCAGGGTCTCGGCGGTGAAGGCCTTGTCGACGCCGGCGCCGCGGGCGATCGCGGCGAGGTCGACGCGCCCCTTGGCGGTGTGGGTGGCGGGCCCGCCGATGGACTGGTATTGCTCGTTGTCCCACACGACGATGAAGAGATTGTGGGGGCGCTCGTTGCCGAGGGTGGTGAGGATGCCGAGATTGAACAGCAGTCCACCGTCGGTGTCGAGCGAGACGATCCGGCGGTGCGGGAGGCCGACGGCCAGGCCGAACGCTTCGGGGGTGACACAGCCGAGCTGCTGTTGGAACAGCGAGGCCTCGCGCATGTGCGGGGCGGCGTTGTACCACTCGTCGACCGCACCGCCGAGAGAGAGGATGACGAGCTCGTCGCGCAGGCGGTCGCCGAGCAGACGCATGGCGTGGAAGCGGGAATAGCTCATCGGACCAGGTCTCCTCCGAGGACGATGGCGGCGTGGTAGTACGACGCGTAGGCGGTCTCGTACGCGCGGACGATGGCGGTCTCGATCTCCTCCACCGTGCGCACGATCGTGTAGGGGGTACGCAGGGCCTGGAGCAGCGGCTCCATGGTGATCCCGTGCGGGATGGCCCACCAGTTGTTCTCGCCCATCTCCCCGCGGTAGCTCATGATCATCACGACCGGGATGCCGGCTCCCAGGCCCATCCGGGCGAGGTGCTCGGTCGCGGCGCGCAGGCCGGAATTCTCCATCACGAGCACCGCGCGTTTGCCGGAGAGGAAGACCCCTCCCGCGATCGCGGCGCCCTCTCCCTCGTTCGTCACCGGAATGGTGCGGATGTCGGCATCCGCATCCAACGCCGGATACAGCTCTTTCAGCAGCGAGTCGGGCAGGTACGTCGCCACGCTCACGCCCGCGCGTTTCAGTCCGCGCAGCACGGCCTCCACGGCATCCGCTCTCATCCGTTTCTTCCTCTCGAGTCGATGGTCATCCGTGCGGCGTCCGCGGTGGCCGGCTCAGCGCACGAGTTCTGCGGCACGCAGCGCGTGCGCACGATGGGTGGATGCCAGTCGCGGAGCGCCCGTGAGGTGCTCGCGCAGCGTCGCGCCGGGAGGCACCGTCGCCCGGCCGCGCGCGACGAGGATCGGCAGCACGAGGTCGATGAACGCCCGGTAGGCGTCGGGCCCGCCGAAGGTCGGCTCGAGCATGATGCCGTCGATGCCGGAGCCGTCGACGATCGCCTCGATCTCGTCGGCGACCTCGTCCGGCGCTCCCGTCACCTGGAAACCGCGGATCGCCTTGGTGCGGAACGCGTCGAGGATCTCGCCGACCTTCATGTCGGGGTTCTGCCGCGCGTACCGCTGCACGAGCGTCTGTCCGAGGTCGGTCCTCAGGTCGACGACGCGCGTGTCGGGGTCGAGGCCGGTCAGGTCCAGGCCCGTGATCCCGGCGAACATCACGGCGGCATCGGCCCGCGTGAGCAGCGCCTCGTACTCGGCGCGTGATGCGAGGGCCTCGGCGCGGGTCGGGGCGACGGTCACGGTCATACCCGTGACGACCTTCACGTCGTCCGGGCGACGCCCCTGCCGCACGGCCTGCTCCCGGATGTCGGCGACGTGGGCGGCGGCGGAGGCGATGGACTGGCCCTGGATGAACACGGCCTCCGCGTTGCGCGCGGCGTAGGCGCGCCCCCGGTCGGAGGTGCCGGCCTGGAAGAGCATCGGCGAGCGCTGGGGTGTCGGCGGGACCGCGAACACCCCGCGCGAGTGCTGGTAGACGCCGTCGACCTCGACGCGGTGCAGCTTCGACGGGTCGGCGTACACGCCCCGGGCGCGATCGCGTACCTCGGCGTCGTCGTCCCAGCTGTGCTCCCAGTGGTGCAGGCACGTGTCGAGGAAGTCGTCGGCGGCGTCGTAGCGCTGGTCGTGCGTCAGCTGCGCCGTGACCCCGAACAGCTCGTCGGTGGTGGCCTGCGAGCTGCCGGTCACGACGTTCCAGCCGATGCGTCCGCCGGTCAGGCGGTCGAGCGTCGCGAAGCGGCGGGCGGTGCCGTACGGCTTCTCCACGATCGTGGGCGAGGTGACGACGAAGCCGAGCGTCTCGGTCTCGCGCGCCAGGGCGGCGATCGCGAGCATGGGGTCGAGCGCCGGGAACTGGATGCCGTGGGCGGCGACCTCATCGGGCATCACGCCGTCGAGCGTGGCGTAGCCATAGGTGTCGGCGAAGAAGAGGAAGTCGAAGCCGGCGGCATCCAGCATCCGTGCGAGATCGACCCAGTACTCCAACCGATCCCAGTCGTCGCCGCGGCCGCGCGGGTCGGTCCAGGTCGGCATCCCGTTGCTGGGGTTCATCATCTCGAAGACGCCCAGCGCGATGCGTGTTTTCTCGCTCATCAGATCACCATCACCACCGTCTTGGTCTCCAGGTAGTTCTCCAGGCCCTGCGGCCCGTTCTCGTAGCCCCATCCCGACTCTTTGTGCCCACCCTTGGGAAGCTCGGGACCGAGGAAGGAGTGGCAGTTGACCCACACCGTCCCCGCCTGCAGGCGCGCGGCGGTGCGGTGCGCCTCGCTGAGACCCTGCGTCCACACGCTGGCTGCGAGACCGTAGGGCGAGTCGTTGGCCCAGCCGACGACCTCGTCGACGTCGTCGAACGGCGTCACGACGGCGACGGGTCCGAAGATCTCCTCGCGCATCAGGCGCATGTCGGGTCGGACCCCGGTGACCACCGTCGGGGAGTAGAACGTGCCCGCCGGCCCGCTGCGCTCGCCCCCGGTGACGACCTCGGCGCCCTCGGCACGCCCCTCGTCGATGTACGCCGCCACCCGCGCGGCCTGCGCCTCGCTGACGAGAGGGCCGAGATCCGTCGCCGCGTCGAGGCCGTGGCCGAGGCGCAGCCCCGCACCGAACGCGGCCATACCGTCGACGACGTCGCGGTACACGTCTCGGTGCGCGTACACGCGGGCGCTCGCGACGCACACCTGACCCCCGTTGTCGAAGATGCCGCGCGAGATCCCTTCGACGGCCGCGCCCAGGTCGGCGTCCGGCAGGACGATCGCGGGCGACTTGCCACCGAGCTCGAGAGTGAGGCGCTTGAGGCTCCCGGATGCCGCGGCCACGAGCCGCTTGCCGACCGCGGGCGACCCGGTGAAGGCGAGCTTGTCGACACCCGGGGCCTCCGCGAGGGCCTGCCCGGCCTCGCCGCCGAACCCCGTGACGACGTTCACGACACCGTCGGGGAGCCCGGCTTCCTGCAGGAGTCGAGCGAGGTACAGGGCGCTGAGGGGCGTGTTCTCGGCGGGCTTGAGCACGATCGTGCACCCGGCCGCGAGAGCCGGGGCGAGCTTCATCGCGGTCATGATCAGCGGGGAGTTCCACGGCACGATCGCGGCGACCACGCCGACGGGCTCGCGGCGCGTGTAGGCGAAGACCTCCTTGTCGGGAGGGGTCCGGCTGAGCGAGGTGGGGATCGTCTCGCCGAGGATCTTCGTCGGCCAGCCCGCGTAGTAGCGGAACTGGTTGATCGCCGCGGGCACCTCACCGAAGCGGGAGGTGCGGAGGTTCTTGCCCTGGTCGAGCGTCTCGAGCTCGGCGAGGTCGTCGAGGTGCTCCTGCATGAGGTCGGCGATCCGCCACAGGAGAGCGCCGCGGTCGGCCGGGCGCATCCGCCCCCACTCCCCCTCGAGCGCCGCGCGGGCCGCCCGGACGGCGACGGCGACGTCGGCCTCGCGACCGCGGGCGACTTCGGCGATGGTCCGCCCCGTCGCCGGGTCGCTCGTGGCGAAGCGCTCGCCGGACGCCGCGTGCGTCCAGCAACCCCCGATGAGCAGACGCCCGGGATCGTCGGCGAGGAACGCGTTCACCCGTGCACGCAGCGGCGCCGGGGAGAGGTCCGTGGTCATGCTGCTCCCGTCACCCGTGGAAGAGTCCGGCGGGGTCGTCCTGCGCGGCCAGCCAGGCCGAGCGGCGGGCGAAGAGGCCCGGGACGAGCGCGCGGACGCGGTCGATAATCTCGGCGAGGTCGGCGCCGACCAACCGCCCGTCGCGGACGACGATGTCACCGTCGACCATGGTGAGGTCGACGTCGGAGCCGCGGACGGCGTGCACGAGATTGTGGTGGATGTTCGCGTATCCGCCCGCCGGCAGCAGCGGCGTCATCCGCGGGGTGTCGGTGCGTACCGCCACCATGTCGGCTTTGCGCCCGACCGTGATCGCACCGAGCTCTCCACCACGGCCGATGGCCGCCGCGCCGCCGCGCGTGGCCATCCGCAGCACGTCCCATGAGTCCATCGCCGCGGCATCCATCGTGCGGAGCTTGCCGAGGAGGGAGGCGATCTTCATCTCCTCGAACATGTCGAGGTTGTTGTTCTCCTTCTCGCCGTCGGTACCCAGACCCACGTTCACGCCGGCCGCGAGCATCTCGGTGACGGGCGCCATACCGCTGGCGAGCTTCATGTTGGACACCGGGTTGTGCGAGACGCCGACGCCGCGGGCGGCGATGAGGTCGACCTCGGCCTCGTCGAGCCAGACGGCGTGCGCGATCATCGTGCGCGGCGCGTCGAAGAACCCCAGCTGCTCGAGGGCGAACATGGGGCGCGTCCCGTGGCGTTGCGCGAAGTCCGCGAGCTCGAGCTCCGACTCGCTGCAGTGGGTGTACAGACCGGTGTCGTATTCGCGCGCCAGCTCGACGGCCCGGCGCTGGCCGGCCGCATCGGCGTAGAACGGGTGCTCCAGGCCCACCCACGGCATCACGCGGCCGTTCGCCGCGCCGGTGTGCTGGCGCAGTATCCGCTCGTTGTCGTCGAGGGTGTCGAAGTAGTCGAAGTCCGGGTGGGCGCCGACGTAGTTCACGGTGACGACGCGGTTGCCGAGAGCGGTCGCGGCCCGGACGGCTCCGTCCATGTACCGCCACATGTCGACCACCGTGGTGGTGCCCGAGAGCAGTCCCTCGGCGTAGCAGAGCCACGCGGCAGCCTCCGCCTCGTCGGGGCGGAGCACCCGATGCATCGGGTCGATGTGCAGGCGCAGCCACTCCCAGACCGGGAGATGCTCGGCGGTGCCGCGCAGCATGCCCGAATGATGGTGGGCGTTGACGAGGCCCGGCATGAGGAGGCGTCCCGGAAGATCGACGCGCTCGGCGTCGGGGTGGGCCACGGCGAGGTCGGCGGCGGGCCCGACCGCCGCGATCGTGGCGCCGGTGACGAGCACCGCGGCATCCGAGAGGACCGCGAGGGCGTCGTCCATCGTCACGACGATGTCGGGCACGAGCAGGATTGACCGGGGCACACCCTGATCGTAGGCAGCTAACTTTGATAGCTCGTGGCTATCGCGTGACGATCATGTTTCCGCTCAGACGGTCGCGTAGACGAGCAGCACGGTCGCCGTCCCGTCACCGCGGATCTCCCAGCGGTTACGGAGCGCCCCCGGATGCCACAGCGCGTCGCCGGGGCCCAGCTCCCACTCGCCGCGCCCCTCGATCGTGGCGGTGATCGCGCCGTCGATGACGTAGGAGGTGATCTCGCCGTCGGACTCGAACCAGTCGCCCGTGTAGGGCCCGACGAGACGGTACTCCTGCACGTTCGCGCCGCGCGCGCTCCCCGAGGAGAGGACACGGCTCGTCGCGCGCTCATCCGACTCCCTCACACGCACCCGCGTCGCGTCGGCGCCTCGCGTGAGGTAGATGGGCTCGGGATCCGCCACCGAGGGAAGCAACTCGGACGGAGAGATGCCGAGCCCTTTCGCGAGGCGGAACAGCGTGACGACGGACGGCATCGTCTGACCGCTCTCGATCTGGCTGAGGAACGGCTGGCTGATCTCGGCCGCCGCGGCGAGGGCCCGCATCGACAAGCCCCGCTCCGTCCGGGCGGAGCGCACGACCCGGCCCAGCGCGGCGCCGATCGCGGTCTCAGCGGCAGAGGGGGTGGACACGCCCCCACCCTAGGCGGTCACCCCCGCCCGCGCTCGCCCGGCACCGGGCTCGACGCCGCCGCCTCGTCACGATCTGGCTGCGGCCGCTCCGAGGCGGCGACGGCCCGACGGCTCACGAGTCGGGGGTGTGCAGGCGCGCCAGATACCGCTCGACGCGGAACGGCACACCCGCGCGGTCGCCGAGCGACACCGCGACGATCACCGCCGTGGTCAACGGGATCGTCCATGCCGCGGGCTGGGCGAAGACAGCCGCCCAGGCTCCGGCATCCTGTGTCATCCCCCCGCCGACGAACGCGACCCCGCACGAGACGGCACCCACGATCATGCCGGCGACCGCTCCTCGCGACGTCAGCCGCGGCCACCACACGCCCAGCAGGAGCACCGGCGACAGGGTCGACGCCGCGAACACGAAGACCGCACCGACGCTGGAGACGAGTCCCGCGGGTTCCGTGAGCAGCGCCACCGCGAGGGGGACCACGGTGCACAGCACCGCGGAGAGACGGAACGAGCGGACGCCGCCCCCGAACACGTCCTGGCTGACCACCCCCGCCAGAGAGACGACGAGCCCCGACGAGGTCGCGAGGAAGGCCGCGAAGGCTCCGGCCACGATGAGGGCCGTCAGCAGTTCTCCCACCAGGCCCGGCAGCAGGCGCGAGGGCAGCGCGAGGACGACGGTGTCGGCCAGGCCGCGGACCGCGAGGTCGGGTGCCACCACCCGCGCGATCAGCCCCATCGTCGACGACACGGCGTAGAACGCGCCGATCAGCACGATCACGACGACGGTCGTCCGCCGCGCGGACCCGCCGTCGGGGCTGGTGTAGAACCGCACGAGCACGTGCGGGAGTCCGATCGTGCCGAGCAGCAGAGCCAGGAGCAGCGACACCGTGGCGTAGGTGTCGACCGCCCCCGGTCCGAACTCGGCCGGGAAGACCGTGACGGGGTCGAACTCCCGATCGCCCTGCGACAGCACGGCCAGCAGGAAGATCGCGGGAACGAGGAGCGCGGTGAGCTTCAACCAGTACTGGAACGCCTGGACCGCGGTGATCGCGCGCATCCCTCCCGCCGCGACGATTCCCGCGACGAGGGTCGCGACCACGACCGCCCCCGTCCAGGGCGGGACGTCCGCCACGACGCCGAGCGCGAGGGTCGCCCCGTGGAGTTGGGGCACGATGTACAGCCACCCGATGACGAGCACGACGACGCTCGTCACGCGGCGGGCCGTGCGCGACTCGAGGCGCGCCTCGACGAAGTCGGGAATCGTGTACGCGCCGCTGCGACGCAGGGGCGCCGCGACGAAGAGGAGCACGAGCAGGTACCCCGCCGCGTAGCCGATGGGGAACCAGAATCCCTCCGCGCCCGAGAGGAGGACCAGTCCGGCGAGCCCGAGGAACGTGCCCGCAGAGAGGTATTCGCCGCTGATCGCCGAGGCGTTCCAGACGCTGCCGACGCTGCGGGAGGCGACGAAGAAATCGCTCGTCGTCCGCGACAGGCGCACGCCGGAGAAGCCGAGCACGGCGGTCACCGCGACGAGCAGCCCCACCGCGGTGAGGTCGAACACGGGGTTCACGCGTCGGGCCCCGGCGACTCGGCGAGGTGGCGGTATCGGCGTTCGTTGCGCGCCGCCGCGCGCACGAAGATGAGCGCGAAGACGAGGATGAGCGGATAGAACCCGTACGCGTGGGCGAGCCACGACAGCGGTACTCCGATCAGCACAGGATCGCCCAGCACCGGAAGCGCGGCGATGACCACGGCGAGCGCCGCGGCCACGACGAGGAACGCGGCGACGCAGCCGATCGCGAGCCGCAACTGTGCGCGCACCAGGCCGCGCGAGAACACGTCGTCCGCTTCGTCGGGGGTGCGCCCCGGCAGCGCGAAGCCGCGCGTGGCGGGGCGTGGCACCCGGCCGGTTCGGGATGCCGTGACCCGCACGCGAGGAAGGCGCGGCGTCTCGTCGGTCATGGCCTCCCATCGTGGCATCCGGGGCGGTCGGCGTCGACGTCCGTTCCCCGGCTCAGACCTCGCGCGAGAGCGGGACGGGAGGCGTCGCCGAGGCCGGGTCGAGGTCGACGCGGCGGGCGCGGCATCCCGTGCACCGCACGTAGCGGATGCGACCCTCGCTGGTCAGGTGTGCGGATTCGGTCACCCACGCATGTTCGTGGACGGGTGCAGCGAGGGGCGTCGACAGGGTCTCGGGGGCGGTCATGCTGCCAGCGTGCTGTAATGGCGTTGTGCATCTCAACCCTTACGGAGAGTACGCGGTCCTGCTCGCCGCCTCGCTCGCCAACGAGTGGCCCGCCGATCGGGATGGTGTCGAGCAGCGGGCTCGCGACCTGGGCATGTCGATGACCTTCCCCGTCGCATCCGACGACTACGAGCGGACGCGGGACGTCATCGACGACTGGCTGGTCGTGGTCGACGAGACCGACCCCGACGCGCGCGCAGAACTGTTGAACGAGCGGATGGCCCGCGTCACGGCCTACCCCCGCCTCACCAACCACAACGGCGAGGGCTGGCACCTCCACTACCGCGACGAGGACGACGCTCTTCCCCGCGTCCTCGCCGCCGTCATCTCGGTGGGAACGGCCCTGCACCTCGTCACCCGCGGTCAGGATCGGCTCGGCCGCTGCGCCGCCGAGCCCTGCGTGAACGTCGTCGTCGACGTCACGCGCAACGGCCGGCAGAAGTACTGCTCGGTGCGCTGCGCGAATCGCGCCGCCGTCCGCCGCCACCGCGCGCGTCACTGACCCGCGCGGCGGCCGCGACGACTCAGCGCAGTAGCGCGTCGCGCACCGACGGCACCAGCCGACGGCTCACCGGGAGCTCGATCTCGCTCAGCACCACCGTGGGCGCCGCGCCCGACAGGCGCACCTCGACGATGGCATCCCGGTGAACGAGGTACGAGCGGTGCACCCGCACGAAGCCCGCGTGCGCCCAGCGGTCAGCGAGGTCGGAGAGGGGCACACGCACCAGATGCTCGGAGGTCGGGGTGTACAGGCGCGAATAGTCGCCGTTCGCCTGCACCCAGCGGATCTCGCCGCGCCGCACGAGCCGCGTGGTCGACCCGACGGTGACCGGGATCGTCTCGTCGTCGTCCGTCTCGGTCGCGGTGCCCGCCACCAACGCGCGCCCGAGCGCCCGGTGGAGGCGCTCGACTCGCACCGGCTTGAGCACGTAGTCGACGGCCTCGAGATCGAAGGCCTTCACCGCGCCGGCGTCGTCGGCGGTGACGAAGACGATCGCGGGCCGGTCGCGCAGGCGCGAGAACGCGGCGGCGAGGTCGAAGCCGGAGAGCCCGGGCATGTGGATATCGAGGAACGCCACCGCGATCTCGGCGCGCTCCAGCACGCGCAGGGCCTCAGCCCCGTTCGCTGCGGCGTGCACCGCCGACACGCGCGGATCACCCGAAAGCAGCGCGACCAGTTCGGCGCGCGCGGGAGCCTCGTCGTCGGCGACGAGCACCTCGACGCTCACGGGTGCACCGTCTCGTGCTGCGGCTGCGACTTGGGCACGCGCAAGCGCACGGCCGTGCCAGAGCCGAGATTCGTCTCGACGATCAGGCCGCCCGCCGGTCCGTAGAGCTGGCGAAGGCGCGCGTCGACGTTGCGCAGGCCGACGTGCGTGGAGGCCGCATCGAGGTCGAGCAGGGTCGCGAGCTCGTCGGGATCCATGCCGACGCCGTCATCGTCGACCACGACCTCGGTGTGCGTGCCGTCGTCGATCGCGGTGACCGTGATGATCCCGCCGCGCTCGCCCGGCTCGAGCCCGTGTCGCACGGCGTTCTCGACGAGCGGCTGCACCGACAGGAACGGGATGACGGTCGCGAGCGTCTCGGGGGCGATCCGCAGACGAACCGACAGACGGTCGCCGAAGCGCGCACGCTCGAGCTCGAGATACGAGTGGATGCTGCGCAGTTCCTCGGCGAGGGTCGTGAACTCCCCCTGGCGCCGGAACGAGTACCGGGTGAAGTCGGCGAACTCGACGACGAGGTCGCGGGCGCGGGGAGGGTCGGTCGAGATGAACGACGCGATCGCCGTCAGCGCGTTGTAGATGAAGTGCGGACTGATCTGCGCGCGCAGCGCGCGAAGCTCCGCCTCGGCGAGCGCGGCGCGCGAGGCGTCGAGGCCCGCGAGCTCGAGCTGCGCCGCGCACCACTCGGCGACGTCGCCGGTCGCTCGCACGAGGGGTCCGCGCACGGGCGACGCGAACGCCACGATCGCTCCCCACACACGCCCGTCGACGACGATCGGCGCCCCCACCGCGTCACCGTCGGCCTCCGTGAACACCTGGCGACGCCCGGTCTCCTGCACGCGGGCCGCGATCCGGCGTGCCGACGCTGAGAGGGCGTCGGCGCCGTCCAGCGCGACGCGGTCCGCGCCGGTCTCGACGATCGCGACGGCGTCGGCCGCCAGCAGCGCCCTCAGGTGCTTGGCCGCGCGGGCGGCATCCGGTTCGTCGCGCCCGCCCCGGAGAGCGGATGCCGCGGCCGCGGCGAGATGAAGGGTCCGGTGCGTCGCGCGCTCGGCGTCGCTGCCGAGGTCTCGCGGAGCCAACGCGAAGCGGCGCGCGAAGACGAGCGCGAGGGTCGACGCCGCACCGACGACGACCCCCGCGGCCCCGGCGAGCAACGGTGCGTCGAGCATGGTCGCAGCCTAGTCAGCAGCAGCGGGCGCCGGGATTGCGGTCTTGCTCCGCCGCCCGCTGCCGCCAGAACTGCCGCTCGGTCAGCGGCGCTTCGCCCGGGTGATGCGCCCGATGATGCGCGACGTACACGTCGTAGGCGCGGTCACCCATGAGCGTCGTGACGTACCACCGGATGCCACGACCCACCCGCGCGAGGCTCGCACCCAGGCGTGTGAGGGCCGAACGCGCTTCCGCGCGGGTGAGGGCCGTGGCATCCGATTCGCTCATGACGACCTCAGTGGTGCGCCGACGCGGTCGGACGATCGGGGTGGTCGGCCGGGAGAGCCTCCCATTCCTTCTCGATCTCGCGCTCGGCCTTGGTGGCGAGGAACCCGGCCGGGGCGAAGCGACGCGACGGCACGGGAGTGTCTTCGAGGTTCTCGCCCCCTCCGGCGCGCAGGGCCTTGATCGTGACGACCACGGCCATCACGATGACGATGATCGCGAGCGTGACGAACACGATCGACAGCACCCCCTGCACGAAGGTGTTGCGCACGACCGCCTCCATGGCGGCGACGGTCTTCGCGGTGCCGAACTCGGTCTTGCCCGCCGCCAGCGCGTCGCGGAAAGCGATGTGGTTGGCCCAGTACCCCACCGCCGGGACCGGCGAGAAGATCTTGTACATCGATGCGGTGATCGTGACGACCGCGGCGAAGGCGAGCGGCAGGGCCACGATCCACAGCCAGCGGAAGTACGCGCGTCCGCGCTTGGCGACGATCGCGAGGACCACGGCGAGCGAGATCGCGGCGAGCAACTGGTTGGCGATGCCGAACAGGGGGAAGAACGTGTTGATGCCGCCCAGCGGGTCGGTCACGCCGAGGATCAGGATCGAGCCCCATCCGGCGACCATGACAGCGGTGCAGATCCAGACGCCCGGTCGCCACGACAGGTCCTTGAACTTGGGGATCACGGTGCCGATCGAGTCCTGGAGCATGAAGCGGGCGACGCGGGTACCGGCATCCACCGCCGTCAGGATGAAGAGCGCCTCGAACATGATGGCGAAGTGGTACCAGAACGCCATCATCGCCTGACCGCCGAGGGCCTGTTGCATGATGTGCGCGAGACCGAGCGCGAGCGTCGGAGCGCCACCCGTGCGCGAGACGATCGAGCTCTCGCCCACCGCCGCGGCGGTGGTCGTCAGCATGTCGGGCGTGAGGTTGACTCCGGCGAGTCCCAGGCCGTTGACGAAGGCGACAGCCCCCTCGACGGTGCCGAGCGTGGCGGCCGGGGAGGCGTTCATCGCGAAGTAGATCCCGCGGTCGATCGACAGAGCCGCAACCAGCGCCATGATCGCGACGAACGACTCCATGAGCATGCCGCCGTACCCGATGAAGCGCGTCTGGCGCTCCTTCTCGACGAGCTTGGGCGTGGTGCCCGAGGCGATGAGCGCGTGGAAGCCGCTGAGGGCGCCGCACGCGATCGTGACGAAGAGGAACGGGAAGATCGGTCCGCTGAACACCGGTCCGGTCTGCCCACCGGCGAACTCGCTGAACGCGGGGACCGAGATCTCGGGACGCACGAGAACGATGGCGCCGGCGAGCATCACGATGACGCCGACCTTCATGAACGTCGACAGGTAGTCGCGCGGGGCGAGCAGCAGCCAGACGGGCAGGACCGCGGCAACGAAGCCGTAGACGATGATGCCCCATGCGATGACGGAGCGGTCGAGGTGGAAGGCCGCGTAGCCCCACTCGGTCGAGGCGACCCAGCCGCCCGCGACGATCGCGGCGATGAGGAGGACGAAGCCGATGATCGAGATCTCGGTGATGCGGCCCGGGCGGATGTAGCGCAGGTACAGACCCATGAACAGCGCGATCGGGATGGTCATCGACACGCTGAACACGCCCCACGGGCTCTCGCCGAGGGCGTTGACCACGACCAGGGCGAGGATCGCCACGATGATCAGCATGATGAGCAGGCTCGCCAGGATCGCGGCGGTGCCGCCGATCTTCCCGAGCTCGTCGCGCGCCATCTGACCGATCGTGCGGCCCCCGCGGCGCATCGAGAAGAACAGCACGAGGTAGTCCTGCACGGCGCCCGCGAGGATGACGCCGACGATGATCCAGATCGTGCCGGGGAGGTAACCCATCTGGGCCGCGAGGACGGGACCGACCAGCGGACCGGCGCCAGCGATGGCGGCGAAGTGGTGGCCGTACAGCACGCGTCGGTCGGTCGGCACGTAGTCCTTGCCGTCGTGCTTGCGCTCGCCCGGGGTGGCCCGCCGGTCGTCAGGCCGCACGATGTAGCGCTCGATGACCTTCGAGTAGAAGCGGTAACCGATGAGGTACGTGCAGACCGCGGCGAACACGAACCAGATCGCGTTCACCGTCTCGCCGCGGATGATCGCGAGCATCGTCCAGCCGAGAGCGCCCAGCAGCGCGATCGCGACCCACAGCGCGATCTTCGCGGGAGTCCACGTACTGCGGAGCTTGTCGGGTGGGACGGCGACGGGGGGAAGTTTCGGGTCGGTGACGATGTCGTCGTCGACGGAAGCGCTCATGTTGTCTCCTGTTCGCGGCGCTGCGGACTCGGGAAGGCTAAACGGATGCCGTGCCCCGGCACCGTGGCATCCCCTCCTCATGCGGTGAGCGGCGTGAACGGTGCGGTGAGCGGCGGGGCGGCGGGCGGCGGCGGGCCGGCGGGCCGGGCGGCGGGCGAAACTCCTGAGTTTTCGCCTCGACTCCCCCTCCCCCCGCTCTGTCCGGGCCCGGCGCGTCGATTTCTCAGGAGTTTCGCACGGGCCGCGACCGTGCTCGACGCCGCCCGGGGCCCGCTACCAGGTCGCGCGTGCGGACGACGGGGATGGCGGAACACCCCGGGCCCCGCCTACGTTGCTGGAGAGACCGACGACAGGAGGCGCCATGACCGACGCAGTGACCGTGACCCGCAACGACGACGCCCACCGCTACGAGATCCATGTGGGCGAAGAGCTGGGCGGGTTCCTCGAGTTCCGCCCCGCCGGTCCCGACCGGGTCGTGCTCCCGCACACCGAGGTCGACCCCACGTTCAAGGGTCGGGGCCTCGGCTCCACCCTCGCGAGCGAGGCGCTCGCCGATCTCGCCCGCCGCGGTGACAGCATCATCCCGTCCTGCCCCTTCGTCGCGCACTACCTGCGCGAGCACGACGTGCCCGGCCTCGTGATCGAGTGGCCCGCCGACAGTGACGCGGCGGATTCGGCCGACCCCAGCGAACCGGCATGACCCGACTCGACGTCGCGCCGCCGGCATCCGAGGGTCCCGTCGCCTGCGACGGTCCGCGCGCCCTCGTCGTCGAGGCTCGCGAGGTGCCGCTGGGCGGCGTCCGCGGCATGGAGGTGCACCGCACGCTGCCACACCGTGCGCTGCCGATGGTCGGGGCGTGGTGCTTCCTCGACCGCTTCGGTCCGCAGGAGACGACGATGCGCGTCGAACCGCATCCGCACATCGGGCTGCAGACGGTGACGTGGCCGATCATCGGCGAGGTGCGGCATCGGGATGCCGTGGGCAGCGACGTCGTGGTGCGTCCGGGCGCGCTCAACCTCATGACCAGCGGCGAGGGCATCGCGCACTCGGAGTACTCGCTCGGAGACGGGCCGGTCGCGCTGGACGCCCTGCAGCTCTGGGTGGCGCTGCCCGAATCCCGACGGCACGGCGGCCCGGCGTTCGAGCGCCACGAGGACCTTCCCGTCCTCGACCTCGCCGACGGGGCGGACGCCGTCGTCGTGATGGGCGAGCTGGGTTCTGTGCGCTCGCCGGCGACCGTCCACACGCCGATCGTGGGCGCCGAGGTCCGGCTTCCCGCGAGTGTCCGCGTGCGGATCCCCCTCCGACCCGAATGGGAATATGCGCTGTACGGCATGATCGGTTCCGCGGATGTGGAGACCGGAATGGAGGCCGTCGATGCCGACGCTGCACGGCGCTCCGAGCCCGTGTCGGCCGACGTCGACGGTACGGCCCATGTCGATCACAGCCGCCTCCTGTACCTCGGTAAGGGCCGCGATCATGTCGAGCTCGTGAGCGCCGAGGGCGCCCGCGTGTTCCTTCTCGGCGGCGAGCCCTTCGAGGCCGACATCGTCATGTGGTGGAACTTCGTCGGCCGCACGCACGACGAGATCGTCGAGGCCCGCGGAGCGTGGGAGGCGCAGTCGCCGCGCTTCGGCCAGGTCATCGACCACGGCTCCGAGCGCATCCCCGCCCCTCCCCTGCCCGCGGTCCGCCTCACGCCGCGCCGCCGGCGCTGACTTGCGCGCCCGAGCCGCCCCTTCGTGGTTCGCGTTGCGGCGACTCGCCCCCTCACCGATCGAGTGTCCAAGAAACCCGGAGAGGATGCCGCCGCCCTCCGGGTTTCTCGGACACTCGGCACCGAAGACGTGAGGGGCCGGAACGGAAGACGCCGGCTCGCCGGTGCCGCCGTTACGCTGGCCCCATGGCCCCGGCATCCGTTCTCTCCACTCGCGTGCTGCTGGTCTGCGCGGCGATCGGGGTGGGAACGGGGATTCTCGGCGGGGCAGCCGGATGGCTGACCCTCGCGGTGCTCGCGGGAGCGCCCTGGGCGTACGGTCTCGTGCTCGGGTCGCACGTGCTGCCGGGGATCATCGCCCAGCAGGTGGTTCGCCGCGCCTGGGTCGCGCTCGTCACCCACGTGCTCGCGGCCCTCGTCGCCAGCGCGATGGCCCCGCAGTGGACCTTCCGCTTCCTCGGGACGGCGCTGCTCATCGGCGGCATCCAGGAGGGGGTCGCCGCCCTCACTCGGTACCGCGTCTGGGCGGCGGCACGCTTCTTCATCTCGGCGGTCATCGTCGGCATCGTGATCGCTGTGCCGGTGTGGTTCGCGGGCGACATCGCGAGCCTCGCCCCCGTCGCCCGGGTCGCCGCGGTGGTGATCAGCATCCTCGGTCCGGTGGTGTGGACCGCCGTCGGCCTCGGCATCGGCTCCGGTCTGCGCGGTGCGGGCGTCGCCCGCGGTCTCTCGACGCCGAGATGAGCGCGAGCCCCGCGAGTTAGGGTCGGCTAAGTTGGGGCGTACGCGCTCCCGAGGATGCACCCGTGACAACTCGCCCCCACCCCGTCGCCGCGCCCGCAGCAGGTGACACCGACGCGCTGCTGAGCCTGCGCGCGGTGTCGATCACGCACCTCGAGGCCGCCGTCGCGACCCCGTCGGAGGTGAGCTTCGACGTCCGTCCCGGCGAGGTCGTGCTGCTCCTCGGCCCGAGCGGTTCGGGCAAGTCGACGCTCGCTCTCGCGATGAACGGCCTCATCCCGCACGCGGTCCCCGCCACCGTCGAGGGCGATATCCGCGTGGGCGGAACGGATGCGGCCACCGCCGCCGTCGCCGAGCTCGCGACCACGGTGGGAATGGTCTTCCAGGATCCCGACGCCCAGCTCATCACCGGCACCCTCCTCGATGAGGTCGCTTTCGGCCCCGAGAACCTGAAGCTCCCCGTCGAGGCGGTGCTCGCCCGCGCCGAGTCGGCGCTTCGACGGGTGGGATTGTGGGACCGGCGGCACGAGTCCCCCGACGTGCTGTCGGGCGGCGGTCGGCAGCGTCTCGCCATCGCGTGCGCTCTCGCGATGGGATCGCCGGTGCTCGTCCTCGACGAGCCCACCGCCAACCTCGATCCGCGCGGCGTCGATGACGTGTACGCGGCGCTGCGCGACGTCGTCGACGAGGGCGATCGCGCGATCGTCCTCGTCGAGCACAATCTCGACGCGGCGGTCGGGCTCGTCGACCGCGTGATCGTGCTGGACGCGAGCGGATGCCTCGTCGCCGACGGGTCCATCGACGCCGTGCTGCGCGGGCGCGCCGCCGACCTCCACGCGCTCGGGGTCTGGCTGCCCACGGCGACGCTCGCAGCACTTCGCCTCCGGCGCCTCGGCTTCACGTTCGACCGGCTTCCGCTCACCCCCGCCGAACTGCACGCGGCCCTGGAAGGGGCCGCGCCTCGGGTGGTGGCATCCGTCCCGCGGGTGCCGGGTCGACGTGCCGGTGATCCTCTCGTCCGCATCGAGGGGCTTCGACTGTCGCGCGGGCGAACGCCGGTGCTGCACGGCATCGACCTCGAGATCGCCCGGGGCGAGTTCGTCGCCGTCGTGGGGGCGAACGGCGCGGGCAAGACGACACTGGTGCAGGCGATCGCGGGGGTGCTGCGGCCCCCGCGTGGTGCCGTCCGCGTCGACGGTCTCGACGTGCGCCGAGCAGACCCGCGGGTGCTCGCGCGGCACGTGGGATTCGTCTTCCAGAACCCCGAGCACCAGTTCATCGCCACGACGGTGTTCGACGAGATCGCGCACGGCCTGCGGCGACAGCGTCTCGACGGCGACGAGGTGCGGCGTCGCACCGACGACCTGCTGGCCCGCTTCGGCCTCGCCGACAAGGCCGGAGTGCACCCGTTCCTGCTCTCGGGCGGGCAGAAGCGCCGCCTGTCGGTGGGCACCGCCCTCGTCGGGGGCGCGGAGCTGCTCGTGCTCGACGAACCGACCTTCGGGCAGGATCGCGCGCGCGCCGACGAACTGCTCTCGCTCCTGGACGATCTGCGCGCGGGGGGCACGACGATCCTCATCGTGACCCACGACATGCAGGTGGTCGCCGAGCACGCCGACCGCGTGCTCGTCGTCGACGACGGACGCCTCGCGGCCGACGGCCCCGTCGCCGAGGTGTTCGCCGACGAGGCCCTGATCGACCGCGTGGGGCTTCGGCCCCCGCCGCTGCGCGAGGCGTTCTCGGGGATCCCGGGGCTCTCGACGGTTGCCCGTCTCCGCGACCTTCCCGAGGTGCGCGCGTGACCGCCGCGATCGCGACGGCCACCCCCGCCGCGGCGCGCGCGCCCCGGTTCCTCTCGGTGCTCAACCCGCTCGCGAAGTTCGCCGCCCCCGCACCCGCGATGATCGCGCTCGTCTTCGTGCGGGACCTCTCGACCCCCCTGGTGTTCCTCGCACTCGCCTACGCCCTCCTGCTGCTCGGCGCGCGTCTCACGCCCCGGGCAGCCGGCATCCTGTTCGCCCTGATCCCGGTCGCCGTGGTGATCGTCAGCCTGGGTTTCGCGCTCTGGATCGATCCGGCCCGCGTGGCCGGGACACCCGAGGTCGTCCGCCTCGGCGGGTGGGCGCTGACCGTGGGAGCGCTGAAGATCGGTCTGGCCACAGGTCTGCGTCTCGCCGCGATCATGGCTCTCGCCTTCATCGGTGGTCTGACGACCGAGGGGACCGATCTCGTGCGCGCACTCGTGCAGCAGCTGCGTCTGCCGTACCGGATCGGGTACGCGGCCCTCGCCGCCATCCGTTTCGTCCCGCGTTTCGGACACGAGCTCGCCGTCATCCGCCAGGCGCACCGGGTGCGCGGCGCCCGCGGCGGGGTGGTGTCCGCGCCGGCGAGGTGGGCCGGGTACGTCGTCCCGCTGCTGGCCGGGGCGATCCGTCACGCCGAACGCGTCGCCCTGGCGATGGATGCCCGCGCCTTCGGCGCGCACCCCGACCGCACGGAACGGCACCTCGTCCCGTGGCGTCGACGCGACACGGTGTTCGTGACGGCGTTCTGGGTGGTGTCGGTCGTGGTGTTCGTGGTGCTGCGGCCGTTCTGACCCGCCGACACGGCCGTTCCCGCGCGCCCGGGGCTGTGGCATCCGTCGCCCTAGACTCGGGAAAAATCGAGGAGAATCCATGCCCCGGCGCCGTCGCACCGTCGCGCAACACGCTCAGCTGCGCTCCCCTCATCCTTTGAGCCAGCTCGCCAAAGTCCTCGCTGTCGCCGTCACGGTCGTGCTCGTCGCCGTCGCCGGCGTCGCGGCGTACACCGCCGCCGATCTGACCTCGGACTACGTCGCCGAAGCCGTGGTCGTCGAGAACCAGCCGCCCGTCCCGCCCGACCTCGGTCAGCTCGAGGGCGGTGTCAACATGATGGTGGTCGGTATCGACGCCTGCGAAGAGAACCTGAATGCGCTCTTCGGCGAGCGCTGCGAGGGCCCGGATGCCGAGGGCCAGCTGAACGACGTCAACATCCTGCTGCACATCTCCGACGCCCCGCGCCGGGTCACGGTCGTGTCGTTCCCGCGCGACCTGCTCTTCGAGGCGCCCGCGTGCGACACCCCGGACGGGGACCGATGGGGCGGCGGCTACGTGCAGATCAACGAGATCTACTCCTACGGCGGCCTCTCGTGCGTGATGACGGCGATCTCCGACATGAGCGGGCAGTCCGTGCAGTTCGGCGCGATGGTGACCTTCGGCGGAGTGATCGAGATCACGAACGCGATCGGCGGCGTCGAGATCTGTCTCGCCAGCCCCATGCGCGACGAGTACACCGCGATCGACTGGCCCGCCGGCCCGCGCACGATCCAGGGATACGAGGCCCTGCAGTTCTTGCGCACGCGCTACGGCGTCGGCGGAAGCGACCTCGCCCGCATCAGCAACCAGCAGCAGTACATGTCACGCCTGGCCCGCAAACTCGTCAGCGAGGAGGTGCTGTCGAACCCCGCGACGGTGTTCCGGCTGGCATCCACGGGTCTGCGCAATGTCACGCCGACGCAGAGTCTCACCAATCCGCTCACGCTCGTGCAGATTGCGTCGGCGGTCAAAGACGTGCCCTTCGACGACATCGTGTTCGTGCAGTACCCCACCGTCGAGGCCAGCACGGACGCCGATCGTGTGGAGCCGAACTACTCCGCGGCGCAGGTGCTGTGGGACGCCCTCGCGGCGAATCAGGGCATCGAGGTCACGGGCGATGTCGGGGCCAACGACGGCGTCGTCGCCCAGCCCACCCCGGGCGAGACGGCGACGCCCGCCGAGACCCCCGAGATCGAACCGGGAACAGTCGACCCGACGACGGGAGCCGTTGCACTTCCCGAGTCGATCACCGGGTCGACCGCCGCGCAGCAGACCTGCAGCAACGGCGTCGTGAACTGAGGAACCCGGGTCTCAATAGGTGGGCGCAGCCGGCAGACCGAAGAACTCCTCGAGGGTCGTGTAGCCGCCGTCGTGGTACGCCTGCGCGAGTTCGGGACCGATGTAGCGCAGGTGCCAGGCCTCGGGCTCGTACCCCGACACGTCCTCGCGACCCTCGACGTAGCGGGTGACGAAGCCGTACTCCCACGCGTGATCGCGGACCCATGCGCCCTGCGACGAGCCGGCGACGTCGTCGAGCGTTCCGCACGAGCCTCGACACGGCACGATGTCGACGGCGAGACCCGACTGGTGCTCGCTGAACCCCGCCCGGGCGCTCTCGCGGTCTGCGGCCTCGACTCCGCCTACCGCGACACGTCCGGCGTAGGTCTCCTGCTGCGTGGAGTACGAACGGAAGGCGCTGAGGTACCCGATCTCACCCGCTCCGGCGTCGTCGGCCGCCCGCACGAGGGTCGACAGGGCGTTCGCCGCCGACGACCGCATCGCACTCTGCTCCAGTGCTCGCACGCCGTCGGGCATGACGAGGTCGTCAGGGCGCCAGTCAACGGGGTCGTACGGCCTCTTCTTGTTCACGACGACCCATTGGTGCGTCGGATCGCTCAGCGACACACAGGGGGCGATACCGGATGCCACGGCGTCACGGAACGCGCCCCCGCCTCCGGCTGCGGCGATCGCCGCACCGTCGTCCTTCGACGCCAGGGCGGCCGTGAACGCCGGGTTGTCGCACGGCGTCGCGGCGGCGGGGGCCGCGGCGAGCTGAGGCACGGGGAGGCCTTCGGCCGGAACGGCCGGCGGCCCCTGGGCGACGGCCACCGCGTCGGGCGCGGCCGCGTTGACCGAGCCCGTGGCATTTCGTCCGGCTCCCCCGGCGGCGAGACCCACGGCGGTGGCGCAGGCCGCGATCACCGCCACTCCCGCGACGGCCACGGCGACGCGGCGTCGCAGCAGCGCAGTGCCGAGGAGCGCGCGGCCCGGGATGGCGGGGCCTCGGCGCTCGCGCGGGCGACGGGTCTCGGATCGGCCCTGCGTGGGCGGTTCCTGGTACGTCGCGCGTCGGCTGCGCGTGGGCGCGGCCTCGGGGATCGCAAGAGCCGCCGTCGCCTGACGCTCGGCCTCCGCGCGCGCGGCGCGACGGGTCGGGAACGTCGGTTCGGTGGGGCTCATTCGTCCCATTGTCCCTCGGGTCCTCATCGGGGTCGAGTCGGAGCGCACCTCGCTCGGCGAATCCTCGGTTGCGTGGTGACGTCGCCGCAGCCACGCTGGGGAGGATGCGGCACGCCCCCCCGGGAGAGGAAACGACAATGCTCGACGACGATGATCACGAGCTGATGCGGGTCGTCGGCCGATACCTCAAGCGTGTCGAACGGCTCACCGCGACAGAGGCGGCCACGGACCGCACGCCCCTCGGCGTCGCGATCGGCGAGCACCTGGGCGTGGATGCCGCCTCGGTACCGGTCCTGACCGAAGCGGTGCCCGCGCACCGTCTGGTCGATGCCGACATCGCACTCGACGACCTGATGACGCGAAGCGGGGGGACGCTCCTGGGCGTCACGGGAGGGGAGCAACGGTTCCACTCATCGGTCGCCGATCTCATCAGCAATGCCTACGCCCACTTCTCCCCCGGACCCGTCTCCTCCGAGATGCGCGCGACGGGGCCGGGTACCGAGCGACGCGTCGTCTCGTTCGGCGTGCGTCTGTTGCACGTCGGAGGGCAGCCTGTCGCGATCGTGCAGCGAGGCGCGTCGCCGCGCCACGGCGAGTCGACCGCGCGGCTCGAGGTGCTGAGTCCCGACCAGGACGCCGCGACGGCCGTCATCGCTGAGCTGCGCCGACTGATGGTCGACAAGAGCGTGCTCCGGGGCCGCGTGCTCTCCTTCGTACCGACCGAGTACGGCTCGGATGCCGGCGCGACGTTCCTCGAGCGCCCCGAGGTGCGGGCCGACGACATCGTGCTCGAGGACGGCGTGCTCGAGCGGGTGGTCGGCCATGTCGTCGGGGTGGGCGAGCACCGCGACACGCTGCGCGCCGCCGGCCAGCACCTCAAGCGCGGGGTTCTGCTGTACGGGCCGCCGGGCACCGGCAAGACGCTCACGGTGCGCCATCTCCTCTCCCTCACACCCGAGACCACTGCCGTCGTGCTGACAGGCTCCAGCATCCGGTTCATCGCGGCCGCAGCCGAGATCGCCCGCACGTTCCCGCCGTCGCTCGTGGTGCTGGAAGACATCGACCTCGTCGCCGCCGACCGCGGGTACTCGCCCCAGCCGATCCTCTTCGAGGTGCTGGATGCGCTCGACGGGCTCGAGGCCGACGCCGACGTGGCCTTCGTCATGACGACCAACCACGTCCACATCCTCGAGGAGGCGCTGGCCGCGCGTCCCGGCCGCGTCGACCTCGGCGTCGAGATCCCCCTTCCCGGACTCGACGCACGCCGACGCCTGTTCCGGCGGTACGCGGCCGACCTGCCGCTGTCGGATGAGGCTCTGGATGCCGCTGCCGCCCGCGCCGAGGGAACCACGGGCTCCTTCGCGAAAGAGCTCCTCCGACGCACCGTCCTGATCGCCGCGGTGCGGGGTGACGGGGCCGCGGTGACCGACGCCGACCTGAAGACGGCGCTCGACGACCTGCTCTCGTCGGGTGCGGCCCTCACCCGACTGCTCTTGGGTGCGCGTGGTGGCGAGGGGCCCGATCACGTCGAGGTCCACCACGGCGCGTCGTACGAGCCGCGCTGGGGTGAGAAGTACGACGAACCGCCTTCCATTCTTGCCAAATAATAGAACGTGTGTTCGACTGAGTGCATGAGGTGGCAGGGACAGCAACTGGGCGTGGACGACACCGCCGCGCTTCCCGGCATGGAGCGTATGGACGGGCTCGTCCGATCGGTGACCACCCCGGAGTTCGCGGGGATGACCTTTCACGAGGTGCTGTGCAAGAGCGCCCTGAACCGGGTGCCCGGCATGTCAGCCATGCCGTTCGACTGGACCGTGAACCCGTATCGGGGCTGCACGCACGCCTGCTCGTACTGCTTCGCGCGGAAGACCCACGAGTACCTCGACCTCGACTACGGCGCTGACTTCGACTCGCAGATCGTCGTGAAGGTCAATGTCGCCGAGGTGCTGCGCACCGAGCTGCAACGCGGGTCGTGGGCTCGGGAGCCCGTGATGCTCGGCACGAACACCGACCCGTACCAGCGGGCCGAGGGCCGCTACCGACTCATGCCCGGCATCATCGGGGCGCTGACCGAGACCCGGACGCCCTTCTCTGTCCTGACCAAAGGCACCCTCTTGCGGCGCGACCTCCCGCTGCTCACCGACGCCGCCCAGCAGGTGAAAGTGTCGCTCGCGATGTCGATCGCGGTCTTCGACGACACCCTGCAGCACTCGATCGAGCCCGGGACGCCGAGTGCCGACGCCCGCCTGGAGACCGTGCGGGCGGCGACAGCGGCGGGGTTCCGCGTGACGGTCTTCCTCATGCCGATCCTGCCGCACCTGACCGATTCGGTCGCCGTTCTCGACGACGCCCTGGCCCGCATCCGCGCCGCGGGCGCCGCGCGCGTCGTCTACGGAGCGCTGCACCTGCGCCCGGGTGCGAAGCAGTGGTTCCTGCAGTGGCTCGAGAGGGAGCACCCGCACCTCGTGTCGTCGTATCGGGGTCTGTATCCGGGTGTCTCGGTCTCCGCACCGAAGGCGTATCGCACGTGGCTCGGCAAACGCATGCGGCCGCTTCTGCGGATGCATCGCCTCGACGGGTGGGACGAAGACGATCACCCCCGCGGCCGTCCGCAGCCGGGACTTGCCGCGCGCACCCCGCCCGCCAGCAGCCTCGGCCCCGTCCGCGGCACCGGGGTCGCGGCATCCACGAGACCGCGCGTCGCGCCGGCGAGCGAGCCGACCCTGTTCTGAACGCCGAAACCCCCGCCGCGAGACGCGACGGGGGTTTCGAGCACGGAGAGGCTTACGACGTGACGTCGGCCAGCTGGCGACCCGAGATCTCTTCGATCAGGTCGTCGCCCAGCCGCGCCTGCTCGAACGGCGCGTCGATCTCGGCGCGGTCGAGCAGCTCGGTCATCCGACGCTGACGCTGGCGCGTGATGAGGGTCACCACGGTGCCGCTGCGGCCCGCGCGGCCGGTACGGCCCGAACGGTGCAGGTACGTCTTGTACTCGTCGGGAGCATCGGCCTGGATCACCAGATCGATGTCGTCGACGTGGATGCCACGAGCGGCGACATCGGTGGCGACGAGCACGTTGACACGACCCGAGGTGAGCTTCTCGAGGTTGCGGGTGCGCTTCTGCTGGTTGAGGTCACCGTGCAGAGCGACCGCCGCGATCCCCGCCTCATCGAACTGCTCGGCGAGCATCTCGGCGTAGGCGCGCGTGCGGGCGAAGACGAGCGTCTTCCCCTCGCGGTCGACGAGAGAGTCGAGGATCTGCGCCTTGTCGCGGTGCTCGATCACGAGCACGCGGTGCTCGATCGTGCTCGAGTCCTGGTCCTCGCCGGCGACCTCGTAGACGGCCGGCTCGACGAGGAACTCGTCGACGAGGGCGGCGACCTCACGGTCGAGCGTGGCGGAGAAGAGCAGCTTCTGGCTGCCCTGAGCGGTGGCGCGGAGGATGCGCTGCACCGGCTCGAGGAAGCCGAGCTCGCACATGTGGTCGGCCTCGTCGAGCACGGCGACCTGCACCTGCGAGAGGTCGAGCTTGCCCTGGTTCAGCAGGTCTTCGATGCGGCCGGGGGTGCCGATGATGATGTCGACGCCCTTCTTCAGCGCACCGACCTGGCGTGCCTGCGGCACACCGCCGTAGATCTGCGTGGTGAACAGGCCGACGCTGCGGGCGATGGTCTGCACGGTGCGGTCGATCTGCAGAGCGAGCTCGCGGGTGGGGGCGAGGATGAGCGCCTTCGGGGCGCGACCGAACTCGCGACGCTGACCGGCCTGGGCGCGCAGGATGCTCTCGACGAGCGGGGCGCCGAAGGCGATGGTCTTGCCCGAGCCGGTGCGGCCGCGGGCGAGGACGTCGCGACCCTCGAGGATGGGCGCGACGGTGGCGGCCTGGATCGGGAAGGGGCTCGCGGCCCCCAGACCGGCGAGGGCGCGGACGATGTTGTCGCCCAGGCCCAGCTCGGCGAAGCCGGCACCGGTCACGGTCGCGGCGTCGACCGCCTCGGCCTGCAGGCGCTCGTGCACCACGTCGACGCGCTGTTCGTGCTCGGCGGAGCGCTTCGGGGTGGCGTTCCAGTCGGAACGGCTCGGGCCGTCGGTGCGGCGCGGGCGGTCCTCGAAGGAACGGGCCGGACGGTCGCTGCGATCGAAGGAGCGGGCGGGACGGTCGCTGCGGTCGAACGACCGCGCGGGACGGTCATCGCCACGCGCCGGACGCTCATCACGACGCTCGAACGACCGCGCGGGACGCTCATCGAACGAACGACGCGGACGCTCATCACGGTCGAAGGAGCGGGCGGGACGGTCGCTGCGATCGAACGACCGCGCGGGACGGTCATCGCCACGCGCCGGACGCTCATCACGACGCTCGAACGACCGCGCGGGACGCTCATCGAACGAACGACGCGGACGCTCATCACGGTCGAAGGAGCGGGCGGGGCGCTCGGCGCTGTCACGTCGGGGACGCTCGTCGCGGAAGGACGGACGGGCGTCGCCGAACGTGCGGCGGTTGTCGCGATCCACACGCTCGCCCCGCGGGGCGCGGGCGTCACGGTCGAACGACCGTGCGGGACGATCGTTCCGGTCGAACGAGCGAGCCGGGCGGTCGCCGGACTCGCGACGCGGACGATCGTCGAACGACCGCGCGGGACGGTCGTCGCGGCGGCCGGGCGTGGCATCCCGATCCGAACGGCCGAAGCGGTCGTCGCGAGACGAGTGGCGGATGCCGCGGGCTTCGTCGCGACCGGCACGTTCCTGCGCGCTCCAGCGCCCCTTCGCGGGTGCGGCCTCTGCCTCGGGGCGGTACCCGCGGTGGTTCGGGCTCTTGCTGCCGGGCTTGGCGGGAGCCTCGGCACCGGGTCGACGCTTGCGGTCTTGGAACGAGGTCTGCGCGGCGTAGCGCGGCTCGAAGTTCTTGGCGGGTCGACCGCCGGCGGGCTTCTTGTTCTTGGGCATGACAATGTCCTTCTGGGTTCTGTTTCACGCGAGACAGCAACACCGCACGGCGGTGCAAAACCCGGACTATCGTCGGCCGGGGGCCATTCACTGATGATGGTCGAGGCCGCGATCGCGTCCTGTCCATCGGCCCCTTGGACTCACAAACCCATCCGCGCATCACACGCGGTGTCCAGAGCCGACCCGATAACGGTACAGGTCGCGCCTGTGAATGGCATCCATGTCTCACGCCACGAGAACAGGGGATCCCACCGCGACAGGCCGAATCGGCGACGGGCGGCCTGTTCTCACCGATTCCCTGTTCTCACCGATTCCCTGTTCTCACCGATTCCCTGTTCTCATCGCACCCCCCCTCCCCCGCAGCCCCCCGCGCCGCCCCCAAAACACCGACCCCACCGCGCCACCAGAACAGGGGATGCCACCGAAACAGGCCCGAACCAGCACCCATCGCCCTGTTCTCGCGCGATCCCCTGTTCTCGTGCCAGCCCGGCCCACGGACCCGCCCAGGTCTGGGAGCACGTTCGCCCACCCGTTCTCGCGCGCCACGCCACGCGAGAACAGGGGATGCCACGAGAACAGGACCGAACCAGCGTCCATCGCCCGGTTCTCGCGCGATCTCCTGTTCTCGTGGCGCGCGGACGGCGGCACACGCGCGCTCCTCCACGAAGATGGACGCATGGCAGACACCGACGCCCACCCCATCACGGTGGCGATCGAGCGGCGCATCGACCCGACGCGCACCGCCGAAGCGACCTCCTGGATGCAGGCCGGCACCGACCTCGCGACCGCCTTCCCCGGCTTCCTCGGCTCGGGCTGGGTCCGCGCGGGAGAAGACAGCGACCTCTGGTACATGCTGTACCGGTTCCGCGACATCGTCACGCTCGAGGGGTGGGAGACGTCGACGCAGCGGCAGTGGTGGCTCGACTCCGGTCGCCCTTTCGCCCGGGAGGAGCGGGTCGAACGGCGCACGGGCATCGAGGGCTGGTTCGACGCCTCGTTCGGTTCGGTCCTCGAGCCCACGGATGCCACGACCTCACCGATTCAACAGCCGGTGCCGCCCGCACCCGCGCGGTGGAAGCAGGCCGTGACGATCTGGGTCGGCTTCTTCCCGACGAATCTCCTCGCGTCGTGGTTGCTGGGCTTCGTGCCCGGCTTCGCGGAGATCCCCCTCGTGCTGCGCGTCCTCGCCACGACCCTCATGCTCACCCCCGTCATGACCTACGCGGTTCTCCCGTGGGTCACCCGTCTGCTGCGCCCCTGGCTGCAGCGTCCGCCCCGCCCGAGAAAGGCCTCGTCATGACCGCCGACCCCACCGGCCACCGCTTCCACCTGCGCGGCCCGCGCTCCTCCGCCGAGATCGCCCAGGTCGGGGCCGCGCTGCGCGCCCTCACCGTCGACGGTGTCGACCTCGTGCCGCGGTACCCCGACGACGTCCCGACGCCCGCGGCATCCGGTGTCGTGCTCGTACCGTGGCCGAACCGTATCCGGGACGGCAAGTACACCTTCGACGGCGTCGATCAGCAGCTCGCGATCAGCGAGCCGAAGTTCGGCAACGCCAGCCACGGGCTGCTGCGCTTCGGGACGTACCAGCCGATCGAGCAGACCGACGAGCGACTCGTGCTGGGCGCGGACGTCGTGCCGCAGACCGGCTACCCGTTCCACCTGCGCACGCGCGTGACTTTCGCCCTCCGCGCAGACGGGCTCCACGTCACGCACGACATCGAGAACATCGGGGCGACCACCGCGCCCGTCGCGCTCGGCGTGCACCCGTACCTCTGCATCGGCGGCGTGCCGACCGAGGATCTCGTGATCCACTCCACGGGTACGACGACCCTCGTGCTCGACGAGCGCAACATCCCCGTCGACGAGGTGCCCGTGGACGAGCACACCGACTTGCGCGGCGGCCGGCGCCTGGGAGACGCCTCGCTCGACAACGGCTACCGGGGGCTGGACCGGGATGCCGAGGGCCGTGCGCACCACACCCTCACCGCCCCGGACGGCCGGCGCCTGCAGATGTGGCAGGACGAGGGATTCGGGTGGGCGCAGGTGTTCACGACCGACCGCTATCCGGGGCAGTCGCTCGCTGTCGCGATCGAGCCGATGACGGCTCCGGCCAATGCATTCGCGTCCGGTATCGATGTCTCCGCTTTGGCACCCGATAGCGCTATTCGACGCGAATGGGGAATTCGCTTTAGCGCATAACCAGCGAAATTGTCCCCCTTATGGGGGACACATTTTTACCGTGCGACCTGGGGTATTTGAAGAACAAGACTTTCCCTTTCGGGCGTGAGAAAAGTTAGCATCATGCTGACGGATTCCGTCGACGCCGGGAATCATAAGCAAGGCGATTCTCGGTTCACCCGATTAAGCCGACGGGGGCCGGGGGTCTCGCGGTGCTGGGGGACTTTCGGTCCGTCCCCAGGGAAAGCACCCCAAAATGAGCATCGCGGTCCGCCAAACCGTTCCTTCCGCCCTCCCCTTCTCGTCTCCGCGAGCTGTCGTCGCCACCGTGCGCCGACTGGCGCGACGCGCGGACGCCCTGTCGACGATGCACCTGGCCGCCCTGGTCCTGGTCGTGCTCGTCGGCGGCATCCTCGCGTCGATCGTGACCACGACCGATCCGCTCTGGTGGCAGTTGCACTTCAGCCAGCTGGGAACGTTCCACGATGTCTCGGGTGCCCTGTTCAACAGCACTCTGAAACTCGGCGGGGTGCTCGTGGTCGTCTACGCGGTGCGCGTGCGTCGCGATCTGCGCCGCCTGGGCCGCGGGGCCGGGCGACGGGGAGCGGCGTCGGTCGCTTTCCTGTGCCTCACCGTGATCGGGGTCAACCTGGCGCTCGTGGGCTGCGTCCCCCTCAACAGCAACAAGGACCTGCACGACAAGGTCGCGGGCATGATGGTCCTCGGCTTCGCGGCCCTGCTGATCACCACGCCCGTGCTGCTGCACCGCCTGGGCCGCCGTCTCGCGGTGTCGACCGTCCTGGTCTTCGTCTTCCTCTTCGCGGGGGCCTGGCTCTTCGTGACGGCCACCATCAACCTCGCGCTCTTCGAGGTGATCGCCTTCGCCGCCATGTTCGGGTGGTCGGGGATCTTCACGCACGCCGTTGCCGGCGCCGCCACCCGAGCGGTCGAGGCGCCGGCGTCCGCGTCGGCGTCGACCACCACCCCGGCGCACGGGGCGTCTCGTCGCCCGCGTCGCCCCCTCTCCGTACGCCTCGTCGGATCGCTCCCCCTGCTGCCGATTCCGACCCGCGCCGTTCTCGGCCACGCCGACGAACACGGCCCCCGCGCATCGGCCGCGGCGGATCCGCTTCGCGCTCGCGTGTCGAGGCCACGCCTCGCCCGGCTCAGTGCCAGTCGCGGAGCTCTCGTCGGCTCAGCGGGTGCTCCTCCGCAGCCGCGACCTCCGGTGCGCCGTCGTCGTCCGATGAGCGTGCAGCGCGCCGCGCGAGGCGACGCTCTCGGGCTCCCTCCACGAGGTTGTAGAGCGTCGGAAGCACCAGCAGGGTCAGGAACGTCGACGACACCAGTCCGCCGATCACCACGACGGCCAGCGGCTGAGAGATGAAGCCGCCGTGCCCGGTGATGCCCAACGCCATCGGCACGAGCGCGAAGATCGCCGCGAGCGCGGTCATGAGGATCGGACGCAGACGGCGTGAACCACCGACGATGGTGGCCTCGTACACGCTGAGCCCCCTCGCCCGGTACTGGTTCACGAGGTCGATGAGCACGATCGCATTGGTCACCACGATGCCGACCAGCATGAGCGCCCCGATCATTCCGGCCACTCCCAGGGGCACGCCCGTGACGAGGAGCAGGAGGATCGCCCCGGTCGCGGCGAACGGCACCGACACGAGAAGCTCCAGCGGCTGGCGGAGCGACTTGAACGTGGCCACCATCACGACGTAGACGATCAGGATCGCCGCCAGCAGCGCGAGTCCCAGCTGCCCGAAGGCATCCTGCTGGTCGGTCACGGCACCGCCGACTTTCGCCGTCGCCCCCTCCGGCAGCTGCACGTCGGCGAGCGCGGTGTTCACGCTCGACGAGGAGCTGCCGAGGTCGTCGGTGGTGGGGGTCACGGTCACCGTCGCGGTGCGCAGACCCCGGGCGGTGGTGATCGAGGGAGGCGTCTGACTCTCGTCGACCGTGGCGATCTCGTCGAGGCGGACGGTGCCGGTCGCGGTCGGGATCTCGAGAGCGCGCAGGGCGTCGACCGTGGTGGGCGGGTTGCTCGCGGCGACGTACACCGTGACCCCGCGACCGTCGATCTCGACCGTGCCGGCCTGGCGCGGCTGCATCGTGTTCGACACGAGGGCACCGACGGTGCGCTCGGACAGGCCGCGTTCGGCGGCGGCGGCGCGATCCACGCGGACCGAGACGTACGGGAGCGAGGCCGAGAGGCTGCTCGTGACCTGTCCGATCCCGTCACGACCCTGGAGCCCCGAGACCACGGCGTCGTTGGCCTGCTGCAGGGTCTGGCCGTCGGGGGCCGTGACGTCGACGGTGATGTCGGTGGACCCGAGGCCTCCCCCCGAGGCGGCGACCTCGATCTCACCGGCATCCGTGAGCGCGTCGAGCTCGGTGCGCACGCGTTCGCGCAGGTCGACCTGGTCGACCCCCGCCTGCGACGTGATGGAGTAGGTGATCCCCGATCCCCCGCCGGAGAACGCGTCGCGCAGCGCCGATCCACTCGACCCGATCGAGGTCTGGACGGTCTCGACACCGGGGGTGTCGAGCAACACGGCCTCGACCTTCTGCGCCGCGGCATCCTCGGCATCCAGGCTCGGAGCCGAGCCGATCTTCTGTGTCACGGTGAAGGTGTTCTGGCCGGAGTCGCCGAGGAAGTCGGTCTTCAGCAGCGGCACCGAGGCCAGCGTTCCGCCGAGCACCAGCACGGCGAGGGTCAGCGTGACCCACGAGTGCTTCAGCGTCCACCGCAGCACGGGCACGTAGCCCTTCTGCAGGCGGGAGGGCGGCGCGCCGGGGGCTTCGGGATCGATCGGGGTGCCCTCGGCATCCCGGATCACCTTCCCGGGCTTCAGGAACCACGACGCCAGCACGGGCACGATCGTCAGCGACACCAGGAGCGAGGCGGCCATCGCGATCGTGACGGTGAGCGAGAAGGGGCGGAACAGCTCGCCGGTGACATCACCCACGAAGGCGATCGGCAGGAACACCGCGACGGAGGTGATCGTGGATGCCGTGATGGCGGCCGCGACCTCGCGCACCGCGCGCACGATCGTGGGGATCTTCTCCGCGTCGCGCACGTAGTGCCGCTTGATGTTCTCGATCACGACGATCGAGTCGTCGACGACGCGTCCGATCGCGATCGTGAGGGCGCCGAGCGTGAGGATGTTGAGCGAGTAGCCGAACGCCTGGAGACCGACGAACGTGATGAGCACGCTCGTGGGGATCGAGATCGCGGTGACCAGGGTCGAACGCACCGACATCAGGAAGATGAGGATCACGACGACCGCGAAGACGAGGCCCAACAGCCCCTCCTGCGCGAGCGCCTCGATCGACTGCTCGACGAACGGCGCCTGGTCGAACACGACCGTGAAGGTCGCGCCGTTGCCGAGGGCGGACTCGAGGGTCGGTAGCGCCGCGAGCACCCCGCGCGAGACGTCGACGGTGTTCGCGGCCGGGAGCTTCGTGACGGCGATCGTCAGCGCCGGCTGACCGTCGACGCGCGACAGGGTCGTGGTCGGGTCGGCCTGCTGCGCCACCGTGGCGACGTCGCCGATCGTGGTCGCCCCGGCGCGGAGCTGCGCGGCGTCAGAGGGGACGAGAGGAAGGGCGGCGATCTCGTCGACGCTGGTGATCTTCGCGCCGGTCTGCACGGTGAGTGTCTGGTCGCCCTCGGTGATCGCCCCGCCGGGGAAGAGCACGCCGTTGGCATCGAGGGCATCGGTGATCGACTGCTGGGTGTAACCGCGCTCGGAGAGCTTGCCGGTGTCGGGCGTGATGGTCACCCGCTGCCCCGTGCCGCCGACGATCTGGGCACCGTTCACGCCCTCGATGTCTTCGATGTCGGGGACGATGCTCGTCTCGAGCGTGGACTGGGTCGCTTGCGCGTCGCTGAACCCGGTGACGGCGAGCTGGATCACGGGGAAGTCGTCGATGCTCGCCGACGCGACCGTGGTGTCGGCCGACTCGGGCAGCTGATCGTTGATGCGTGCGATCGCGGCGAGGATCTTCTGCTGCGCGGCGGCCAGGTCGGTGCCGTAGGTGAACGACGCGGACACGATGGAGGAGTTCGTCGTGCTCGTCGCCGTGGTGGACTCGAGCCCGTCGACACCGCGGATCGCGTTCTCGATCGGCGTCGACACGTCGGCCTCCACGACCTCGGGCGAGGCACCCGGGTAGGTGGTGACGACCGCGAGCTGAGGGAACTCGATCGAGGGGATGAGCTCTTGCTTGAGGCTTGTCAGCGCGAGCCCGCCGAAGATCGCCGCGACGATCGTGACGAGCGCGATGAGGGCGCGGTTCTTCAGGCTCAGGACGGCCAGATACGACACGAAGGACCTCTCGGGTGCGCTGTCGATACAGAGGTGTATCGAGCCTCAGTATCCCATGTGCCTTCCGAGAAGGGCGGCGTCAGAGCAGCGAGCCCAGGGTCAGACCGACGGCCGCCGCCAGGACTGAGCCCACGAACGACACGACCGCGTAAATGGTGGCAGCGCGCGCACGCCCTTCGTCGGCGAGCAGCGCCGTCGTCACCGCCACGGCGCTGAAGGTCGTATAGCCGCCGAGCAGGCCCGTGCCGACGATCCACCGCCAGGCTTCGTCGGCGGGGAGCGGACTCAGGATGCCGAGCGCCAACGCACCGGAGAGGTTGACGACGAGAATCCCCCACGGAAACCTCTCCCCCGTACGCCGACGGATGGCGACGTCGAGGAGGTACCGCGCGGCCGCACCGGCTCCCCCGGCCAGGGCGACGGCGGCGAAGACGAGCGGAGTCACGTGCGTCAATCTACGCCGAGGAGGTCGGCGAGCACCGCCTCCGAGGCGTGGACGGAGGAGGGAACCACTCGACCCGCCCTTCGACGCGAGACCGGGTCTCCGACATCGAACGGATGGAGCGATCAGTCGCTGACGGCGATACCCCGGTCGGCCGCGAGCACGGGGGCCGGCTGCGGGAGCTGCCCCCCGGGGGGGGAGAGAGAGATCGTCGCCCCGCGGAGGGCTCCCAGCCCCGCGACACCACCGAGGTCCGCTTCTCGCAGGTCGACGTGCTGGAGCGTCGCATGCTCGACGATGAGGGTGGAGATGCGCGTGCCCCGTGCGGCGAAGCGGGTGATGCGGGACCGCCTGGTGAGGTCGGGCCTCAGGCCTCGAGCGCCTCCACGCGGCGACGCAGCTCTGCGGCCTTCTCCGCCCCGAGCTGCGCGGCGGCCAGCTGCAGCGCCGCGCTCGCGGTCAGCGTGCGGGCGACGAGGTACGTCGGGCTCTTCTTGAGGTCGGGAATGACGTCGAGGATGATGCTCTCCGCGTCGGGGTCGGTCATGAGCGTGCCGAGCTTCACCTTCGCGAGGTCGTATCGCGCAGCCATCGTGTCTCCTGGTCCCGGGCGCACCGTCGTCACCCTGGGCGAGATTCTTGCACATTTGTCCTACTACGTCACCACCCGTGACGGATCTCGGGCGATCTCGCCGACCAGCGCGTACGCGGCGCGGGCCTCGACCGTCCAGAACGCGCCCACGTAGACGTGAAAGCCATCGGGGGCGGCCACCACGCGCACCGGGGCACCCGCCGCCCGTGCGCGCGCGAAGAAGGACATCGTGTCGTCGAAGAAGATGTCACGGCCGCCCTGGAAGATCACCGTCGGCGGGAGGCTCGAGAGATCGGCACGGATGGGGTTGAGCCCGGGATCTCGGAGCGAGCGGCCGTTCGCCCACGCGTCCGCCGCGGCTCGGAGTCCCGGCACTCTCAGCGAGGGGTCACGGCGCATTCGGCTCGCGATCCCCGGGTGCGCGAGTTCGAGGTCGAGCCAGGGGGAGAAGAGCACCAGAGCGTCGGGGCGGCGATCGGCGCGGGCGGTGAGCCCCAGGGCGAGCGTGCCGCCCGCTGAATCACCCGCGACGATGAGCCGCGACAAGCCCGATCGCTGCGCGAGGCGCTCGTACTCGGCGTCGATGAAGGCCGCGGTGTCCGCTGCGTCGTGCTCGGGCGCGAGGGGGTAGTTCACGACGGTGACCGCCGCCCCCGTGGCGCGGGCGAGGCGCGCGACGATCCACCAGTGCTCGGCGACGAGCGGGTTCACGAGCCCGCCGCCCGGCAGGTACATCAGCTCGAGCCCGGGGGTGCGCGTGGCCGGCTCGTACCGGATGACCGAGAGCCCCTCCCGCCGCGTCACGACGACCCGACCCGTGCGGCGAAGATGCGGGGGTGGGTCGACGGGCCGACGATCGGGCGACAAGGTGACGAGGTAATCGTCGCGGGCGAGCGCGCGACGGATCGGTGCGGTGTTGACCCACATCGCCGCCGCCGTCAGCGTCATCAGGATCGACACGACGGCTCCTTCACCCCTCGGCCGCCATGTCGGAGAGCGCGTTCGTGGTGACCAACCGCACGACGGCGGGCAGCCCGGCCGCGATCTTGCGGCCCACGAGGCGACCGAACACCGCCGCGAGGGGGCCGGAGATCTCCACCCCGTGCGTCACCGACAGGCCGTTCGGGGTCTGCCGCATGCGGTGGGGGAAGGTCAGCACAGCACCCGGCAAGGGGATGCGGAAGTTCATCGCCACGCCCGGCTGCAGCTCCGTGAACGTGAACGTCTGCCCGGGCGTGCCGTGGTTGACCACTCGCCCCTTCGCCCCCACCCGCGCCGGCACGGCGAACTCGGCACGACGCAGATCGGGATCGTCGACCGCCCAGTCCTCGGGAGTCGTCCATCGTTTCCAGACCGCATCGGCCGATGCGGTGGTGAGGTGGCTGTACTCGCGGCGCCAGGTCATGAGGCGACTCCCGTCTGTCGAGATGCGGATGAAACCGTTGCGGTCGACCCCGGGGTTCCGACCGCGACGAGCCCGCGCGCCTGGAGCGCGGCGCGTTCCCCGGCGCGGACCGCCCCATCCATGAAGCCCGTCCACCGGTCGGCCGTCTCGGTACCGGCCCACAGGACACGACCCGCCGGGATGGCGAGGGTGGCGGCATAGGGGACGACCGCCCCGGGGCCCGGCGCGGCGGTGGGCCCACCCCCGACCCACGGGTCGGCCCCCCAGCGCTGGTCGATGTAGCCGGTGGCATCCAGCGCGCGAGAGCCGAACAGGTCGGCGAAAGACGACAGGGCTCGGGCTCGCCGCTCGGCGAGCGGGAGATCGTCCCACTCGCGCGCGTACACGCCCCCGATGAACCCGAGCAGGATGCCAGGACCATCGCCGGTCTCGGGGCCCGCATCGAAGGTGATGAAGACGGGTCCGGTGTCGGAGATCCCCTGACCCGACAGGTCCTGGTCGCGCCAGAAGGGCCTCTCGTACACCGCGTACGCCTTCGACAGCACGCCGGCCGGCCAGCGTTGGACCATCTGGGCGTGTCGAGCCGGGAGGCCAGGCGAGAAGGTGATCCGCCCGCGCACGGCGGGCGGCACGGCCACCACGACGCAGCGCGCGCGAACGCTCTCGCCCCTCGCCCCGACGATCACCGCGTCAGCGGTCGTCTCGATGCGTTTGACGGGCGCGTCGAGCCACACGTCGTCGCCGAGCTCGGCGGCGATGCGCAGGGCGATCTCGTGCGAGCCTTCGACGAAGTGCTCCTCTTGCGCCCCACCCTCGGTGTCGAGCATCGACGACAGTCCGCCGGCCTGATGGATGTAGTGCAACGCGTGCAGCAGCGAGATCTCGTCGGGTTCGCACCCCCAGGTGGTCCGTCCCGCGATCGCGATCAGATCGCGCGCGGCCGCCGACGCGTGACTGCGACGCAGCCACGAGCCGAGGCTCTCGGCATCCCACTCGCTCGCGCGGGGTGCGGCCGCCGGATCACCGCACGGCACCGTGCGGGCGAGGCGATCGATCATCAGCTGCACACGGCCCACGTCGAGCAGACTCGCGCCCATCGGGGGCACCGTTCCCCGGTAGCGACGACGCTGGCCGCGCCAGCGGAGCACGTTCTGCCCCGCGCCGAACGTTCGGGACCGGGACACCCCCATCTCGTCTGCCAGGGCGATGACGCGGTCCTGCCCCGGTCCGACGAACGTTCCCCCGAGGTCGACGTGCACGCCGTCGACGCGGGCGGAGTGCACACGCCCGCCCACACGGCTCGCCGCCTCGAGCACGCGGACCGACAGACCGTATTGACGCATGCGACGCGCCGCGGTGAGGCCCGACAGCCCGGCGCCGACGACGACGACATCGACCGGGGGATCGGGCTCGAGCGGGGACGCGGTCATAGGCTTGCTCCGTTTCTGATGCGATGCCGACCGGTCGGGTCGGCGAGGAGGACTCGGTGAGCGAGACGACGAACAGGTCGATGCGCGCAAGGGGTCGTGCGCGGCGCGAACTGCTGCTGGAGGCGACACTCGCGATCATCGCCGAGCGCGGGATCTCGGGAGTGACCCACCGTTCCGTGGCCGCGGCAGCCGGGGTGCCGCACTCCTCCACGACCTACTTCTTCGCCTCGCTCGACGACATGATCGGCGAAGCCGTCGCCCACGCCATGGCGGCGGAGTTCGAGCGCCTGCAGCAGTTCCGTGCGCTCCTCGAGAACGGGGAGAACCGTCCCGGCGCCGCGATCGACGAGTTCGTCGAGATCGTCCGTCAGCAGTCGGCGGACCACACGGTCGCGCAGTTCGAGATCTATCTCTTCGCGTCGCGGCACCCGGCGCTGCGCGTGCACGTCGAGCGCATCCTCGACGAGACGCGCTCGCTCGCTGCGGCGGTGCTGCGCACCAACGGCGTGACCGATCCGCACGCCGCCGCGGCGGTCGTCGCCGTGATCGACGGCTTCGCTCTTCATCGCATCGCTCGTTCCGAGGTCGTTCAGTACCAGTCTCTGGCGCACGCGCTGCGCGCCGTGCTCGTCGGCTTCGTGACCCTCGCCGCCACATCGGCGCTCGAGAGACCGCCCGCCTAGTCGGCACAAATGTACAGGTAAATACCCAGGTGTCACCTCGAAGCCGATGAAGTTCACGACTTCGTCACACAAAACTGTACTTCTGTGCAATAAAGTGACCCGATAGTCGACACGACGCCGTGTTCGACAGAAGGGTTCACCCGCGATGATCCGCCCCCGCTTTTCCGACCGCCTCCTGCGCGTCGGCGCTCGAGCCCTCGGCTCTCTCCCCCCGGCCGTTCTCCGCGCCGCGGCCGGTGCCCCCGTCACGATCGACGGCAACGCGCTGCACCCGGCCGTCCAGACCTCGTTGAAGGTCATGAACAGCTCCCCGGGAGCTCGTTTCGAAGAGCTGCCGCTCCCCGACGCACGCGCCCACATCGAACGCGAAGCCTGGACGTTCGCCAGCGGCACGCGACTCGCGCAGCGCGAAGACATCTCGATCCCCACCCGCGACGGCGCCGTGAGGGGCCGGGTCTATCGCGCGCGCCTCGACCGCCCCGCCCGTGGCACCGTCGTGTACTTCCACGGCGGCGGATGGGTGCTGGGCTCGATCGACAGCGGGGACGCCGTCTGCCGGACGCTCGCAGTGACGACGGGAATGACGGTGGTCTCGGTCGACTACCGTCTCGCTCCGGAGTTCCCGTTCCCGCGCGGTATGAACGACGCGGTCGACGCGTTCCGGTGGACGCGCGACAACGCCGCACGCTGGGGCGGAACTCCCGGCACCGTCGGGGTCGGCGGAGAGAGCGCCGGAGGAAACCTCGCCGCGATCATCTCGAACGTCGCGCGTGACGACGATGCGGGAGCACCCGCGTTCCAGATCCTCTTCTGCCCCGTGACCGACCTCTCACGGAAGCGGCGCTCGTACGCCCTCTTCCGCGACGGGTTCTTCCTGACCGAGACGCAGATGGACTGGTACGCCGCGCACTACCTCAGCGGGGGAGGCAGCGCCGATGATCCCCTCGTCTCGCCGATCCTCACCGATGACCTCGCCGGCGTCGCTCCCGCCTACGTCGCCGTCTCGGGCTTCGACGTCCTGCGCGACGAGGGCGTCGATTACGCCGCGCGCCTCGAGGCGGCCGGAGTGCCGACGACGCTGGTCACCCACACCGGGCAGATCCATGGCTTCTTCAACGCCTGCGGCGCCCTCCGTGACGCCCGCGAAGCCGTCGCCGAAGCGGGACGCTGGGCCCAGTCGACCCTGGCCCCCACACGCGCGGGCGACCACCGGTGAACGCCGAGACGCAGCCGCCGATGCTCACGGCCTATGCCGAGCCGACCCGACCGGTGCGGGCCGGCTGGATCGCGGCCTTCGCGGGGGTGTGGCTGGGCCTGTGGATGGCGCAGCTCGTCCCGGTACAGGTGCTGCTCCCCCTTCAGATCGCCGCGCAGCACACGTCGGAGCAGTGGCTGAGCTCACTCGTCGCGTACGGGCTCGTCAGCGCGGTCGCGGGAGCGTTCGTCGTCGTGGCGTATCCGATCGTCGGCGCGCTCAGCGACCGCACCCGGTCGCGGTTCGGGCGCCGTCGCCCCTGGATCCTCGGCGGCGTGCTCGTGGTGGGTGCGGGGCTCGGCCTCCTCGGCCTCCAGACCGAGACACTCGGCACCGTCGTGCTGTGGACCGTGACGATGATCGGATTCTGCATGGCCTCGGCCGCGCTCACGGCGGTGATGGCCGACCGCGTGCCCGAGAATCAACGCGGGCTCGTCTCCGGGTGGATCTCGGCGCCGAACGCCCTCGGCATCCTGCTCGGGATGGTGCTGGTGACGGCGGTGTTCACGACGACCGCGTCGGGCTATCTGTCGCTGGCGGTCTGCGCCGTGGTCCTCGCGGTGCCGTTCCTGCTGCGACTGCACGATGTCCCGCTGACCGACGCGGAGGCCGCGCGACTCGGACCGCTGACGCTCCGCGGCATCGTGTCATCGATCTGGGTCGACCCGCGTCGGCACCCCGACTTCGCGTGGACCGTCGCCAGCCGCGTGCTCATCAACCTCGGCAACGCGATCGCCACGACGATGCTGCTGTACTTCTTCACGTTCGCGCTGCGCGTGGCCGACCCGACCGGGTTCCTGGTGTTCACCACCGTCATCTACATGGTCGTCACGATCGTGGCATCCGTGGCCCTCGGAAAGCTCAGCGACGTCGTGGGGCGTCGACGGGTCTTCGTCCTCGCGTCCGGGGCGGCACAGGCGGTGGCGGCGCTTCTCCTCGCCGTGGCGCCCGCCGAGGCGACAGCGGTCGTGGGGGCCGTGCTGCTGGGTCTCGGTCAGGGGTGCTTCTTCGCCGTCGACCAGGCCCTGGCGACCCAGGTGCTCCCCTCGGCCGAGACACGGGGGAAGGACGTCGGGATCATGAACATCGCCCTCGCCGGCCCCCAGGCCTTCGGGCCGCTGCTCGGCGCCGGTGCCGTCGTCCTCTTCGGCGGGTTCGCGGGACTGTTCCTCGCGAGCGGGGTCGCGGGGCTCCTGGGCTCGATCCTCATCATGCGCGTGCGCTCGGTGCGGTGACGGGCTTTCCGGCGAGGCCTCTCCGCCTCACCCGTACAGCAGGCGGATGATCCGGTCGACGAGCCGGTCGGTCTTCGCGGTGCGCCTCATGGTCGTGAGCGTCAACAGGCGGAAACGCTGGCGTGTGAGCGCCTTCGCGGACGCGAACTCACGGAGGCCGTCGGCCCCGTGGATCCGCCCGAAGCCGGAATCGCCCACCCCGCCGAACGGCAGCGCGGGCACGGCCGCGAACGAGATCACGGAGTTGATCGCGATCATCCCGCCGCGCAGACGCAGGGCCAACTCGGTGCCGCGCCTCTTCGAGAACACCGCGCCCGACAGGCCGTAGCGCACGGCATTGGCCTTCTCGACGGCTTCGTCCATGGAGGCCACGCGGTTGACCACGAGCGTGGGACCGAACGTCTCCTCGCGCACCGCCCGCGACCGCTCGTCGACACCCGTCAGCAGCACGGGCGGGATCGTCGTGCCCGCGCCGGGGGCGCTCCCCACGCGCAGCGTGCCGCCGTGATCGAGCGCGTCGGCCACGTGCGCGCGCACGACATCCGCTTGGCGCGGCATCGTGAGCGGCCCCACGCGTGCCTCGGCGTCCGTCCCGGCGCGCAGCTCGCGGGTGCGCTCGGCGACGGCATCGACGAAGCGGTCGTAGATCTTCTCGTGCGCGTAGACGCGCTCGATGCCGATGCACGTCTGCCCCGCGTTCGAGTAGGCACCCCACACCGCCGCCTCGGCCGCCGCGGAGAGGTCGGCATCCTCGTCCACGAGCAGGGCGTCCTTGCCGCCCGCCTCGATCACGACCGGGGTGAGGGTCTCGGCACACGCCGCCATGACGGCCTTTCCCGTCGCGGTCGAACCGGTGAAGGCGATCTTGTCGACCCCCGCTCGGCACAGGGCGGCGCCGGTGTCGCCGAGGCCGGTGACCACGGTGAACGCGTCGGCGGGTCCACCGGCCCGGACGAACGCGGATCGCAGCCACGAGCCGACCCCGGGCGTGTACTCACTGGGCTTGAAGACCACCGTGTTGCCCGCGGCGAGAGCGTAGGCGAGTGATCCCATCGGCGTGAAGACGGGATAGTTCCACGGCCCGATCACGCCCACGACCCCGTAGGGCACGTATCCCACGCTGGACGCCTGATTGACCATGAGGATCCCGGATGCCACGCGGCGACGGCGCAGCGTCCGGCGCGCGTTCGACGCGGCCCACGCGAGGTGGTCGAGCGCGAGCATGATCTCGAGCCGCGCGTCGCCCGTGGGCTTGCCCGTCTCGGCGCGCACGAGGGCGATGAGGTCGTCGAGGTGCGCCACGATGTCGCGCCGCCACGCCCGCAGCACGCGACGCCGGCCGTCGAAGCCGAGCGCCACCCACCCGCGGCTCGCGCGGCGGGCTCGGGCGACGGCGGCGCCCACGCCGTCGGCATCGTGGATCGCGAAGCGGCCGACGACTCGCCCGTCGAGCGGACTCAGCGAATCGAAGGAGGTGGCGGCCGTGGCGGCGTTCATGTCAGACCTCGTGCTTCTGTCCGTATCCCGTCGCGACGGCGGCGGCGATGACGTCCGCCTGCTGAGCCGGGGTGAGTTCGGCCGGCTCCCCCACCGCCCGTGCGCGGAGGTAGATGTCGCACGCCCATTCCAGCAGAGCGGTGTTCGCGATGGCACCGGCGAGATCGCGGCCGGTGGTGACGGCGCCGTGGTGGGCGAGGATCACGGCGTTCGCGGCGGCGAGGGCGTCGCCGGTGGCGGCGGCCAACTCTGCCGATCCGAAGACCGCGAACGGTACGACGGCGACCTCCCCGCCGAGCGAGAGCTGCTGATAGTGCACGCAGGGCAGACGGTCGGCGACGAGAGAGAGCGCCACCGCCGCGGGCGCGTGCGTATGCACGACCGCGCCCACCGCGTCGTCGGCGTAGGCGGCGCGGTGCAGCGCGAGCTCCGAGCTCGGGGCGAGCGCTCCCGCGATCATCCCGTCGGGATGAACGATCACGATGTCGTCGGCCACCGCCTCGGCGAACACCACTCCGGTGGCGGTGATCGCGATCGCGTCGCCCACCCGCACGCTGACGTTTCCGGCCGTGCTCTTGACCAGCCCCTCGTCGGCCAGAGCTCGGCACGCGGCCGCGACCGCGTCGCGCACATAGATCATCGGGCGACTCGCGCCAGGGTCGCCTCGATGGATGCCGCATCGTACGTGCCGTGCGACGTCCCGACCCCCGCGACCACCTGGGCGGCGGTCGCCGAGCCGAACCGCGCGGCCTCCAGCGACGAACGCCCGCGGAGCTTCGCGAACACGAAACCGGCGGAGAAGGCGTCGCCGCCCCCACTGGTGTCGACGGGCTCGGAGGGGACGATCGGGATCTCGGTGAGCTCCCCCGCCTCGACGAGGACGATGTCGCGACCACCGTCGGTGATCGCGACCACTCGAGCACCCGCCGCCGCCAGGGCTCGGGCCGCCGCGTGCAGGTCAACGGCCGCGGTCCACCCGAGCGCCTGCTCGGCGTTCGGCAACACGTAGTCGGTGTGCGCGAGAAGCGGCTCGATGAGAGCGTAGAACGCGGGCTCGCCGCCGATGAGGAAGTCGAGGGAGGTCGTCGCCCCGTGATCGCGCGCGTCGTCGAGGATCTCGATGACGTTCTCGGGGCCGAGGAGCTCGGGGGCGCCGATGTGGACGTGGTCGGCGGCCGCGATGGCGTCCCAGGGCACGATGTCCGCGGCGAGCGCGTTGGCCCCGACGACGTGCAGCGCGGGGCGCGAACCGTCGGAGCGGATGGGCAGCACCGACGCCGACGTCGGCAGCTCCCCCGTTCGCAGGTTGCCCACGTCGACGCCGGCGTCGGCCAGGAGTCCCACCAGCACCCGCCCGGTCACGTCGTCGCCGACCGACCCGCTGGTGACGACGCGGGCGCCGAGCTTCGCGAGGACGAGCGCGGTACCGCCGGCGGGTCCCGCGGCCGACATGACGATCTCATCGACCAGCAACGAGCCCTGCCCGTCGGGGATGGCGTCGACGGGCTGCACGATCGTGTCGAGGACATGCGCGCCGAGCGTGACGATCTTCGGGGCGGTGTTCATCGTCGAACCTCCGGGTCGGGGTCACGGCGCAGCACAGCTGCGCCAGGAAGTGGCACATTTGTACCATTTTCTCTGGACGCAGACAAGCGTCAGCGGCGCGGGAGACTCCCGCGCCCGATCCTCACCCCGAACCAGGCCGCCGCCGTGCCGACGAGCACCGTCGCCACCCCCCACCACAGCAGCGCGAGATCCGCGGACTCCACGGCGAGCGCGCTGTACGTCGTGAAGCCGCCGAGCACACCGGTTCCGAGGAACAGCTGCGTCCGCTGCGCGCGGGAGGACTCCGGCATCCGAGCCCTCCATCCGAACAGGATGCCGATGGCGAACGCGCCGGCGATGTTGATGAGCGGCACGAGGGCGGGCCCGAGATCGTCGCCGAACGCCAGCGTGAGGCCGGCGCGCGCAGCCGTGCCGATCGCTCCGCCGACGGCGACGAGGACCACGTCACGCCACATGCTCACCGCGCCACCCTACGCCGCCGCACCCCAAGGAAAGCCGCTCGGGTGTCCACGACACCCGGACGATCTCTCGAGACGTCCGGGCGTCGTGGACACTCAGCCCGGGCATCGCCGCACGGAGCTCTACGAGCGCGACGCGGGTGACGCAACCCCCGCGACAGCACCGGCCCCGGCGGCGCAGAATCCCCGCGTCCCCGTCACCGGAGGCTGCAAGGGAAGGTCCGCATCATGACCAGATCGAGAACGGTGACCGCCGTCGCGGTCACCCTGTGCGCCCTCGTCCTCGGCGGGTGCGGCATCCGGATTCCCAGCGACCCGCAGGGCACCCTCGATCACGTCGAAGGCGGCGTGCTGCGCGCCGGCGTCTCCCCCCACGGCGACTTCGTCCGCGTCGACGGCGACGAGCCCAGCGGCAGCGAGGTCGACACGCTCACCGACTTCGCCGAGACGCTGGACGCCCGGGTGGAATGGACCGTCGGCTCGGAGGAAGCACTCGTCCGGGGCCTGGAGAACGATGACCTCGACGTCGTCGCGGGCGGCCTCACCGACCAGACGCCGTGGACGAACAAGGCCGGCATGACCCGCCCCTACGGCGAGGTCACGCTCGAGGATGGATCGACGGCGAAGATCGTCATGCTCGTGCCGCTCGGCGAGAACGCCTTCGTCTCGCGCCTCGAGACCTTCTTGACCGACGAAGCCTCCACGCACGGTGTCGGCCGATGAGTCCTGAGACCGCGCGCTTCGGCCGCACCGAGCTGCCCGAGCGTCAGGCACACGTGCTCCGTCGCGCGATCCGCCTGGAGTGGATCACCCTCGCGTTCCTCGTGGTGACCGCGACCCTCGTGTTCCTCGTGCTCGGCAACTCCCAGGCGATGAAGGCCGCGTGGATCGAGGACCTGCTGTCGTTCATCCCGCCGATCGCGTTCCTCATCGCGGTCCGCCTCGCCCGCCGCCGCCCGACCGTGCGTCACCCCTACGGGTTCCACCGTTCGGTCGCGGTCGGACACCTCGTCGCCGCTGTCGCCCTCACCGCGATGGGGGCGTTCTTGATCATCGATTCCGGCATCGGCCTGGTGACGGGTGAGCACCCCACGATCGGCACCGTGAATCTCTTCGGGGCGACCATCTGGCTGGGCTGGCTGATGGTCGCCGTGATGGCGGTCACGGCGGTCCCCCCGGTGATCGTGGGACGCATGAAGCTCGGCCTCGCGCGCGAGCTGCACGACAAGGTGCTCTACGCCGACGCCGACATGAACAAGGCCGACTGGATGACGTCGGTCGGCACGATCGTGGGTGTGCTCGGCATCGGGATCGGATGGTGGTGGATGGATGCCGCTGCGGCGATCTTCATCGCGGGCAGCATCGTGCACGACGGGGTGAGCAACCTGCGCGCCGCCGTGATCGACCTCATGGACGCCCGCGCGACGACCTTCGACGACGCCCACCCGCATCCCCTCGTCGACCGGGTGGACCAGTACCTCGCGGGTCTGCCCTGGGTCGCCGCGGCGGGGAGTCGCGTGCGCGACGAGGGTCACGTCTTCCACATCGAGGCGTTCGTCGTCCCCCGCCGGCGCAGAGTCGCGCTGCTCGACGTCGAGAGCGCCCGGGATGGCTGCGTCGCGCTCGACGGGAAGATCCAGGACGTCGTCGTCGTCCCCGTCCCCGAGCTCCCCGACGTCGTCGACGCGATCACTCCCCGAGGATCAGCCGCCTGATCGCGGCATCCTTCGATCCGCCCAACTCCATCGTGCGGCCCTTGCGATAGAGCGAGAACACGCGGGGGTCGATGTAGCTCGAGCGCGCGACGGCCGGAGTGTTGCCGAGCGCCTCGGCGGTCGCGCGCACCGCGGCCACCTCGGCCTTCTTGCGCTCGTTCTTGCCGCCGACAGCGCCGACGGTGGCGAGCGACTCGGCCGCGAGGATCGTCCCGCGGAGGGTCCGGAAGTCTTTCGCGCTGAACGGCCCGCCGGTGAGCGAGCGGACGTAGGCGTTCACGTCGCCGGGCGTCAGCGGCACGCGCCGACGGCCGCGTCTGTAGCTGAGCAGAGCGGCACGCGAACGCCCGAGGGCGAGCTCTTCGACGAGGGATGCCAACTCGGCATCGTGCACGCGCAGGTCGGCGCGCTTGCCGCTCTTCGCCGGGAAAGACAGGCGGATGAGGTCGCCCTCGACCGTCGCGTCGCGCCGCTGGAGGGTCGTGAGACCTCGACTGCCGTTCGTGACGAAGTACCGCGCATTGCCCACGCGGGGCGCCACGAGGTCGAGGAAGCGGAACGACACCGCCAGCACCCGCTCGCGGTCGATGTCGCTGCGACGCAGCGACTGCGTGACCCGGGCGCGGGCCCGCGGCAGCGCCTCGGCGAGCTGCAGGGCGCGCGCGAACTTGCCCTTGTCCTGCCTCTTCGACCAGTCGGCGTGATACGTGTACTGCCGACGACCGGCTTCGTCCGTGCCCACCGCCTGGATGTGCGCGTTGGGCTCCTTCGCGATCCACACCTCGCGCCACGCGGGCGGGATCACCAGACCCCGCGCCCGTTCCGCGTCACCTTCGGGAACCGCGGCCCCGGTGTGATCGACGAAGCGGTAGCCCGATCCCGACCGCACGCGGCGATAGCCCGGGTCTTCGTAGGGGCGAACGCGGATGAGACGCGGCATACGTCAGTGGTTGCGGAGCAGGTCGATCAGCTCCGCCTTCTTCTTGCCCGAGTAGCCGGTGATACCGAGCTCCTTCGCGCGCTTCTTCAACTCGTCGACGGTGCGGTCTTCGTAGTTCTCGGCGTGGCCGCCCTTCTCCCCGACCGCGCCGCGCCCTTGCGCGGCGGCCGCGTTCGAGATGCGCGCGGCCTCCTCCTTCGAGTCGCCCTGTTTGCGCAATTCCTCGTAGAGTTCCGGGTCTTTCAGACTGTTGGATCCTCGCCCCTGGGGCATGGCCGTCTCCTTCCGTCGGGAAACCGACGCTACGACGACCGGCGCCGACCAGACTGCGGGTTGACAGCACGCGCGGCTATCAGCCGATTTCCAGGAACGTCAACCCCCTGCGCGGATACGCCGCAAGTGACACCGTTGAATCACCACTCGCCCGGTGCCGCGTTCGGCGCGGCGAATTGCAAGGAGCCCCCCATGAACATCTTCCTCATCATCATCATCGTCGCCGCGATCGTGATCGCCATCGTGAGCGGTCTCAGCCAGGCCGCCAGCTTCCTGCTGTGGATCGCGATCATCGTCGGCCTCATCGCCCTCATCGTGCTGCTGTTCCGCTTGATCAGCGGACGCAAGCCCGTCTGACAGACCCCTCCGAGGACGACGCGTTTCGGGTGCGCGTCCCCTCTCCCCCCGGCGGGTTCGCCCGCCCCGGATGCCACGTGCTCATCGAGCACGTGGCATCCGCTTTTCCCGGCCGCGCTCCTCGCTCCCGCGCCTTCCGTGTCTGCGCCTCGTCACCACGCCCCCTTCGGGCGAGGCGCCGCCCGCGCGGGGAGGCCCGGCCGCGGCGCCGCTCGCGCGCGGGGCCCGGGCGAGGCGCCGCCCGCCGGCAGGCCCCGGCGAGGGGAGGAGAAACGGGGAGCGGAGGATGCCTCGGCTGCCGTTCCTCCTCCCCTCTCTGCATCTCCTCCCCTCGGCCCGCGCACTCCGACACCTTGACACGAACGCGATATATCTCGATACTGTCCTCTAACGCGATATATCGCGAGAGAGGAGCCCACCCATGGAGAAATGGATCGTCCACCCCGGCGAAACGCGGGTCATCGACCTGGAGTCGCTGCGCGAGGTCAAGATCGGCCTCGTCGGAGGTCAGGTCGACGTCATCGCCCACGACGAGCCGACCGCGCGCATCGAGGTCCACGGCGTGACCGTCAAAGACCTGCGCATCGAGATGGTCGACGGCCGCGTCGAGATCGACCACCCCCAGCTGCGGTGGGACAACTTCCTCGAGGTGTTCCGCAACTTCGGCGCCGGCGGCCCCAAGGCCGAGGTGAGCGTCGCCGTGCCCCGCGCGGTGGCCCTGACCCTGGGCGTCGTGAGCGCGAGCGCACTCGTGTCGGGTCTGCGCACCGACGCCAAGCTCAACACCGTGTCGGGCGACATCATGGTCGACGGTCTCGTGGGCGACGTCAACGTCAACGCCGTCTCGGGTGACGTGCAGGTGCGCGAGCTCGAGGGCGCCCTCAGCGCGAACAGCGTCTCCGGCGACATCACCGTCACCGGAGAGGTGACGAAAGCCTCGATCGACACCGTCTCGGGGGCGATGCTCGTCGACGCGACGGGCCCCGTCCAGGCGATCGCGCTGAACTCGGTCAACGGCGCCGCCACGATCCGTCTCGACCGCGGCCTTCCCGCCACCTACGTCTCCCGCTCGGTGAGCGGCCGGGTGCAGATCGACGGACACGTGCGCTCGGGGTCGGGCCCGACGAGCTACAACGGGTCGACGGGAACTCTCGCCGGATCGTTCGTCGATGTGCGCGCCAACACCGTCTCGGGCGAGATCACCGTGCTCCGCCGCGGCATCTCCGGCCTGCGCCCCGAAGAACTCGCGACCGAAGAGGAGTGGTGATGAGCCCCGTCTTCTCCCACGGCGGTCTGCGCCTGTACATCCTGAGCCTGCTCGACGAGTCGCCTCGCCACGGGTACGACCTCATGCAGGCCCTGTCCGACCGCACCGGTGGCACGTATTCCCCGTCCGCCGGGACGATCTATCCCCGCCTCGCCAAGCTCGAGGACGAGGGCCTGGTCACCAAGACCGTCGACGGCCGCAAGACCGTGTACGAGATCACGGATGCCGGACGCGCCGAGGTCGCCTCGCGCACCGGGGATCTCGAAGGCATCCAGGCCGACCTCGCCGACAGCGTGCGCCTGATCGCCGACGAGGTACGCGGCAGCGTGCGGGATGCCATGCGGAGCCTGCGCGCCGACCTCGCCGCCGCATCGCGCGAGGAGCGTGAGCAGGCCGCGGCGGCGCCGCCCGATGACGCACGATCGCGCACGCGCGAACAGCTGCACCGCGCGGACGCCGCCATCACCGAATTCCGCGGTCGCGTGCGCTCCGAGCTCCGCTCGCACGTCGCCCGGGGCGGGGAGCTCGCGGCATCCGGAGTCGACGAGATCGAGGCGGCGCTGCGCCAGGCCTCCGACGCCGTCGCCCGAGCCATGCGCGGCTGACGCTACTCCCAGGGCAGCTCCTCGTGAGCACCGACCGGCTCTCCCAGCGGAACGACCAGCACCGGCCGGCGCTGCCGGTGGGAGAGCCGAGCGGCGACCGAGCCGGTCAGGAACTCGCGCAACGACTCCCCCAGCCCCCGCTTGCGCGTGCCGACCACCAGGAGCGACGCGCCGACGTCGTCCGCGAGCTGGATGAGCGAGAGCGCCGGGTCGCCGATGAGCTGGCGCACGCTCCACGTCACGCGGTGGCCGGCCAACGCGACGGCCGCGGCGCTCTCGACCTCCGCCAGCGCGGCGCGGGCGACCTCGCCCGCCACATCGAGCGTCGCCGCGTTCACGTACCCGTCGGGGTCCTCGAAGGCGACGAACCGCGTGGTGTCGACGTGGGCCACGATGAGTTCGACGCCCGAGAGCGCGGCGTACCGCGCCGCCTCGGTGATCACCCGCGGCGACTGCCCGGGGACCACGCCCGCGATGACGACTCCGGATGCCACTGCCTGCGCTTCGTGATCACTCATGCCGCTCTCCTTCCGCCGCCCGGACCCCGCGTCCGCACCCATGACGGTCGGGGGCCGAGGGCACCGTGATATCCTGGGTGTTACTCTTACCGGCTCGGTCCGGAACCGCAATACGCAGGGCCCTGAGCACGGCCTGCGATGTCGATCGTGAGGGGGTCTCGCATGGGGCGTGGCCGTCAGAAGGCGAAGCACACCAAGATCGCCCGTGAGCTGAAGTACGACACCTATTCGGTGAACTACGCAGCGCTCGAGCGCGAACTCGGCGCACCCGAACCGGGTGACGACGCGTACGTCGACAAGTGGGCAGACCAGTACAACGACGAGTACGAGGACGAGAAGGCCTGACCGTCTTCCCGTGAGCCGGTCCGGCTCACGACGTTGTCGCGCGCCCTCTCACCAGGCGGCGCCGGTGCGGCGTTCCCAGGCATCCTCGATGGTCTCCGACCGCGCGACGACGACTCCCGCGGGGATCGCGCACGCGACGACGACCCCGAGCAGCACGAGGCCTGCCGTCCAGCCGCCCGTCACCTCATGGGTGACGCCGATGGCCAGCGGCATCAGCGCGGCGAGTCCGTAACCGACGCTCTGCACGAAGCCGCTGAGCGCGACCGCGGTATCGTGCGACCGCGTCCGCAGTCCGAACAGCACGAGCGCCATCGGGAACAGCAGGGGCGGGATGCCGATGAGCACCACCCACAGCGTCGTCGCGATCGTGGGGGCGAAGAGCAGACCCGCCACCCCGGCCAGCCCGCTCGCGACAGCGACGACGTAGAACGGCGCGACGCTGCGCGCACGCGCCACGAGCAGCGGCACGACGAGCGACACCGGCAGCCCCATGAACGAGAACAGGGCGAGCAGTCCGCCGGCCTCGGCCGCATCCACACCCGCGACTCCCATCACCAGGGGCGGGAGCCACGCGAAAAGCCCGTAGGCGACCGAAGAGTTCACCGCGAACGTGACGGCCAGCGCCCATGTCTGGGGCACCCGCACGACCCGCGACAGCACGGACGTCTTCGGCCGCTCGATGATGTCAGCGCGCGCAGCGCGGGCCCGGAGGCTCATGGCGACCCAGGGCACCACCGCGACCACGGCCACGGCGGCCCACAGCGTGAAGGAACCGCGCCACCCGACGCTGTCGGCAAGGGGAACCGCCACCAGGGGCGGGGTGAACGTCGCGATGGCCATCGTCGTCGTGTACGTCGTGGTCATCAGGCCGATACGCGCGGGGAAGTACTTCTTCACCACCGCGGGCAGGAGAACGTTGGCCACCCCGACCGCCGCGAAGATCCCCGCGGTCGCGGCGAGGAGGGTGATGGCATCCACCGCCGCCGCCCGCAGGGCCAGCATGGTGGCGGCGAGGGTCGCGGCCACGAGGACGGTGCGCTCGAGCCCGACCCGCCTCTCGATCGCCGGGGTGACGAACCCCGAGACGGCGAACGCCACGGGCGGCGCCATGCCGATCAGGCCGACGATCGCGGCCGGCAGCTCGAAGTCGCGCTCGATGACCACCAGCAACGGCGAGAGCGACGCGACCGCGATGCGCAGGGTCAACGCGAGCAGCACGATGGCTGCCGCGGCCAGCGCGACGGTCCCCGCGCGGCGTGGACTCAAGACTCTTGGCTGCCCTCGACCCAGGCGAGGTACTCCTCCGACACGGTGCCCGTGACGTAACGACCGTCGAAGCAGCTCATGTCGAGGTCGACCAGGTCGGTGCCCTCCATGATCGCGGCCTTCAGGTCGTCGACCTCCTGGTAGACGAGGTAATCGCAGCCGAGTTCTTCGGCGATCTCGGGGATGGTCCGGCCGTGGGCCACCAGCTCGTGACGCGAGGGCATGTTGATGCCGTAGACGTGGGGGTACCGCACGGGAGGAGCGGCCGACGCGAAGGTGACGCTCTTGGCCCCGGCATCCCGAGCCATCTGGATGATCTCGCGGCTCGTCGTGCCGCGGACGATCGAGTCGTCGACCAACAGCACGTTCTTACCCTGGAACTCCGTCGACATCGCGTTGAGCTTCTGGCGGACGCTCTTCTTGCGCACCGCCTGGCCCGGCATGATGAACGTGCGGCCGACGTACCGGTTCTTGTAGAAGCCCTCGCGGTACTCGATGCCGAGCTTGCGAGCCACCTGCATCGCGGCGGGGCGCGCGGAGTCGGGGATGGGCATGACGACGTCGATCGAGCCCGCGGGCGTGTACTTCGCCACCGTGTCCGCGAGGCGCTCGCCCATGCGCAGGCGCGTCTCGTACACCGAGACGCCGTTCATGACAGAGTCGGGCCGCGCGAGGTAGACGTACTCGAACGAGCACGGCGCGAGCATCGTCTCCGTGGCGCACTGCTGTGCGTGGAGCGTTCCGTCGAGGGTGATGAACACGGCCTCACCGGGATCGAGGTCGCGGACGACCTCGAAGCCGGCGTTCTCGAGGACGAGGGACTCGGATGCCACGACCCACTCGTCACGCGGCTCGCCACCGGGCACCTGCGCCGCGGGACGCTTGCCGAGGATGAGGGGACGGATGCCGAACGGGTCGCGGAAGGCGAGGAGCCCGTACCCGGCGATCAGGGCGATGGACGCATACGATCCCTCGACGCGCTCATGCACGCGCGCGACGGCGCGGAACACCTGGGCGGGGTCGAGGTCGGGGCCGGTGATCTCGGACTGCAGCTCGGATCCGAGGATGTTCACGAGCAGTTCGGTGTCGCTGCTGGTGTTGAGGTGACGACGGTCTTTGTGGAAGAGCTCTGTGGTCAGCTCACGCGTGTTGGTGAGATTGCCGTTGTGCACGAGCACGATGCCGTACGGCGCGTTGACGTAGAAGGGCTGCGCCTCTTCTTCGTTCGACGCGGTGCCCTTCGTCGCGTAGCGCACGTGCCCGAGGCCGATGTCGCCGAGCAGCGCGCGCATGTCGCGCGTGCGGAACGCTTCCCGCACCTGGCCGCGGGCCTTGTGGATGTGGAAGACGCCGCTCGCCTCGGCGGTGGCGATGCCCGTGGAGTCCTGTCCCCGGTGCTGGAGAAGGAGGAGCGCGTCGTAGATCTCCTGGTTGACCGGGCCCTGCCCGGCCATGCCGACGATGCCGCACATGGGGTGTTACTTCGCTCCGTTCGCCGGGGACCCGGCATCCGCGTAGGTTCCGACCAGGCGCACGGCGCCTCCGTCGACGCCCTTCGCGCCCTGTTCGTAGTCGCCCTCGGGGCGCGCGTCGTCGCGGACGACGCCGACCTGCCACGTGGCGATGCCGTCGGCCGTGAGCGCCGAGGTCGCGGCATCCGCGATCTCGGGCGAGACGACGGCGAGGAAGCCGATGCCGAGGTTCCACGTGCCCTCGGTCGCGGTGAGCTCGAGTCCGCCGATGTCGGCCAGCACGCGGAACACCGGAGAGGGGCTCCAGGTCGAGCGGTCGACGTCGACCCACGTGTTCTGCGGCAGCACGCGCGCGAGGTTCGCGGCGATCCCGCCGCCGGTCACGTGGCTGAGCGAATGGATGCCGTGGGCGGTGGCGTCGTCGCCGAGCAGGCGCAGCAGGGGCGAGGTGTACAGTCGCGTGGGCTCGAGCAGCGCCTCGCCCCACGTTCCGCCGAGGTCGGCTGACGCGGAGCCGTACGCGATGCCCGCGCCGGTGATGATGTGGCGCACGAGCGAGTAGCCGTTGGAGTGCAGGCCGCTCGAGGCGAGGGCGAGGACGACGTCGCCCGGGCGGACGCGGTCGGCGCCGAGGACGCGGTCGGCCTCGACGACGCCGGTCGCAGCTCCCGCGACGTCGTAGTCGTCGATGCCGAGCAGGCCGGGGTGCTCGGCGGTCTCGCCGCCGACGAGCGCCGTGCCGGTCAGGGCACAACCGCGCGCGATCCCCGCGACGATGTCGGCGATCCGCTGCGGCACGACCTTGCCGCAGGCGATGTAGTCGGTCATGAAGAGCGGACGCGCGCCGACCACGACGATGTCGTCGACGACCATGCCGACGAGGTCTTCGCCGATCGTGTCGTGTTTGTCGATCGCCTGCGCGATCGCGACCTTCGTGCCGACGCCGTCGGTGCTCGTCGCGAGCAGGGGCTTGGCGTAGTCGCGCAGCGCCGACGCATCGAAGAGGCCGGCGAACCCGCCCACACCACCGAGGACTTCCGGCCCGTGGGTGCGGCGCACGGCCGACTTCATCAGTTCGACGGCGAGGTCTCCGGCGGCAGTGTCGACGCCGGCGGCGGAATAGGGGTTTTCGTGGGGAGCTGAGGCCACTCGACCAGAGTACCCGGGGTGGGCGCGCCCGGGTGTCGCGCGCTGCGCCCAGCGGCTGCCACCGGCCGGTGGGCGGGGCGAAGGGAGGACCGGGGACGAAGGGAGGACGCCTCGGTGCTATGCGTCCTCCGCCCGTCCCTCATCCTCCGCTGGGCACGCAAACAGCCCACCCTCGAAGCGCGACGCCCGCGCTTCGCCGCAAAGCGCGCCCCACCGCCCGTGACCAGTGGAGGAAGAGGGGCGAAGGGAGGACGCCTCGTCGCCACGCGTCCTCCGCTCGTCCCGTGTCCTCCTCCCCGCACACGAACGGCTGCGAGGCCCCACCCCTGCGGCGCGAGACCGCCGTGGGAGCGGCATCCTCGCGCGAGCTTCATCGGTCTCGCGCGAGGTGGAGGCCCTGCGCGACGGCACGTGAGATGAAGAACTGCACGCTCGGCCAGTCTTCGATGACCTGGCGATACCCGACGCGGATGACGTGATACCCGTGAAGCGCGAGCACAGCGTCGTGCCGGATGTCTTCCGTCCGTTGTGCTCCCACGTGATGCGCGCCGTCGATCTGGATGACGAGCCGCTCGCCGATGAGAAGGTCGACGCGATGACCGTGCAGGAAGGCCTGCGGCAGGAGGCGGATCTTCATCCACCGGAGGCGGAGGATCACGAGGGTCTCGAGACCCGAATCCGCGAAAGGCTGCACGTCAGCCAGCACCGATCGAGCCCGCCCCGGCAGGGCCAGCCGTGCCAGCGACTCCGTCGACACGAGATCTTTGTTCACCGCCGATTCCCACACGACGAGCGCTTCCTCGCGCGGCACGCACGTCGCGACGAGAACCAGCACGTTCTCGATGGCATCCACGAGATCGTCCGGATGCCGCGGCACCACCGGACGAGACCGGTGCACGCGCGTGCCCTCGACGACTTCCACCCGGCCGGCCTTCGGCGGCGCAGCCACGTGAGTGCCGCGCGGGTGGGCGACCCACAGCCCCAGGTGCTCGGCGGCGCTGAGGCAGGAGAGGACGACACCCGCCCGCGCGGCCTCGCGGAGAGACGGGGGCGCGTCGGGCAGTGCGAGCCACGAGCGGCGGATCCGGAGGAGCCGCCCCTCCTCGACAGCCGTGGCCACGGCGCGCCAGGACATTCCCTCGTCTCGAAGGCGCACGCTGCGCAGGACGCCGCCTCCTCGACGGACGAACTCGACGGGGTCACGCGAAAGGGACGACATGCGTTCAGGGTCCTGGACCGCGCCGCGCTCGAGGGAGCGTTCGGGCCCGATCGGGGATCGGTGGTCGGGAGTCGTCGATGTGCAGGAGGAGTGCTCAACGCCTCTTCCGGGACTGCGGCGTGATGAGCGGAGGATCAGGGACGAAGGGAGGACACCTCGGCGCCCCGCGTCCTCCGCCCGCCCCTCATCCTCCGCTCATCACGACCACCGCGAGCATCAAGCGGTCGCGTCCCGCCCCATGGATGCCGCCGACGCAAGGCCCATCGCCCGGGGCGGCGCGCGTCCCTACAATGACGCCATGACGGGCGGACAACCGGAGTGGGTGATCCGCGAAGACGCGGGGTCGCCGGTGCTCGTCGCGCTGTACGTGCGTCAGGTTCTCGGCATCCGCTCACCGGAAGAGCTGCCGCACCTCCGTCGGATCCCGCCGACCGCCCCCGCACAGAGAACGGATGCCGCGCAAGCGCAGCTCGAGCGAGAGTGGCGCGCGTACTGGGCGATGACCGTCGAGCCGCAGGCACATCCCTCCCCCGGGCCCCTGGAGCTCGTCGACGACTTCGACGGGCTCGCCACGCTCCCCATCGAAGGCGCCGACGCGCTGCGCGAGGCGATGACCCCCTTCGCCGACGACGCGCTCGACTTCGCGCACCACGCGCACCAGCGGTACTCACGTGAAGCGGCCGCGCGCCCGGGGGTGTCGTATCGGGCGTACGCCAGCGCGATCGCCGCGCACGAGCGCGTGGTCGGTCGGCGCGCGCACTCGTTCGAGCTGAACGTGCAGATCCTGCCGCTGACGCAGCGCGGTGTGTGGTGGATCGGCTCACTCACCGTGGCGGTGACCGATGGCCTCCGTGGCGACGTCGCCGCGTTCGACTCCGCGATTCACCCGATCATCGCGGAGCTGGCCTGAGTCAGACCCCGTGCTGCTCGTGATCGACGATCACCTGGCGCGTGCGGCCTCCGAGCACGCGCTCGAAGATCAGGGCGACGATCGCTCCGGCGGTGATGCCCACCACGACGCAGATCAGCGCCGTGAAGCCGAAGACCTGGAGCTGCGAATACACGACCTGCGTGTAGGGGCTCACGCCGGCGTCGCCGATCGCGAACGTCAGGATGAGGGCGACCAGGATGCCCACGAACGCCCCCGCAGCCAGGAAGACACCGTACTTCGGGGCGCGACGCACCGTGACCGTCTCGATGTCGTCACGCGACAGGTCGTCACGCGAGAAGTCGTCACGCGAGAAGTCGTCACGTGCGAAGGAGGGGCGTTCGGGGTCGGGCTGTTCGGCCATGGGTCCATTGTCCCACCGCCTCGTCGTCGGCGGGTTGCGGTGTCTCGACGGCGAGGGCAGGCCGCGGGTCCGGCGCCGACCCCACGGGCGGACGCCGGACGGGCCCGGTGCCGCGTGTTGAGCCCCGGCCCCACGGGCGGACGCCGGGCCGACGCGGCGCCGGTGCCGCGGGTTCGGTCCCGACCCCACGGGCGCACGCCCGACGGACGCGGTGCCGGCGGGCCCTCCCTCGGTCACCGCGGGCCGGGACCCTACGGCCGCAGCGGCAGCAGCGCGCTCAGGTCGGCCCGGACACCCGACGCGGTGATGCGGCCGGCGGCGACGGCATCCATCCACCGTTCCCGACCGGTGGCGACGGCGACCCAGGTCGCGGCGTCGGTCTCGACGACGTTGGGCGGGGTCCCGCGGGTGTGGCGGGGGCCTTCGAGCACCTGCACGGCCCCGAAGGGCGGGACGCGCATCTCGACGGAGTTGCCCGGCGCCTTCTCGACGAGCAGTTGCAGCAGGTACCGCACGGCGGTCGCCGTCACCGCGCGCGGGGCGTCGCCGACGGCCACCGCCTCGAGGGCGGCCCGGCCGTCACCGGTCTCGATTCGGCGTGGGGGCATGGCATCCACGGTACTCGCGGGCCGCCGCCCGGTGGCCCGCGCGCTCGGCGACGCAATCCGCTGGAGAATCAGCGGATTCGGGGCCTGGCGACGCCCTCCTCCCCCCGAACGTCCCGCTTCGAAGTCGCCACCCGGCGCTCGGTAGGCTGGCCGCGTGAGAATCCTGGTCCTCGGTTCGGGCGCGCGCGAGCACGCCATCATCCTCGCCCTGCGCTCCGAAGAGGCATCGCACGCGATCTTCGCCGCCCCCGGCAACGCCGGAATCGCACGCGATGCGCACCTCGTCGCCCTCGACGCGAACGACCCCGCGGCCGTTCTCACCTTCGCGAAGGACGAGGCGGTCGACCTCGTCATCGTCGGCCCCGAGGCGCCCCTGGTCGCCGGCGTCGCCGACGCGCTGCGCGAGCACGGCATCCCGGTGTTCGGTCCCGGCAAGGCCGCGGCCCAGCTCGAGGGATCGAAGACGTTCGCGAAGCGCATCATGGATGCCGCCCGCGTCCCCACCGGTCGTGCGGTGCGCGCGGCCGACCTCCCCACCGTGGAGGCGGCGCTCGACGAGTACGGCGCCCCGTACGTGGTCAAGGCCGATGGGCTGGCGGCGGGCAAGGGGGTCATCGTGACCTCCGACCGCGAGGCCGCGATCGCGCACGCCACGACGTACCTGACCACGGGCGCGGTGCTGGTCGAGGAGTTCCTCTCCGGCCCCGAAGTGTCGCTGTTCTTCCTCAGCGACGGCGACCGCGTGCTGCCGCTGAGCCCCGCTCAGGACTTCAAGCGCCTCCGCGACGGCGACGAGGGCCCGAACACCGGCGGCATGGGCGCGTACTCCCCCCTGCCGTGGCTCGACGAGCGCTTCGGCAGCGAGGCGGAGTTCGTCGACCAGGTCACGCGCGAGATCGCCGAGCCCGTGATCCGGGAGATGGATGCCGAGGGCACGCCGTTCATCGGGCTCCTCTACGCCGGGCTGATCCTCACCGCCCAGGGCATCAAAGTCATCGAGTTCAACGCGCGTTTCGGCGACCCCGAGACCCAGGTCGTGCTCCCCCGCCTCCTCGACCCCCTGTCGGAGCTGCTGCTCGCCGCGGCCTCGGGCACTCTCGAGGACCGCCCGCGTCCCGCTTTCGCCGAGGCCGCCGCCGTCACAGTCGTGCTCGCGAGCGAGGGATACCCCGAGGCACCGATCACCGGTCGCGCGCTGAGCGGCATCGACGAGGCCGAGGAGGTCGACGGCGTCCACCTCGCGCACGCCGCGACCGCCGCACCGGACGGGCATTTCGTCGCCACCGGCGGGCGCGTGCTCAGCGTCGTCGCGCTCGGGTCGACCTTCCGCGAGGCGCGCACCGCGGCCTACGCCGGCCTCGAGCGCATCGGCCTCGAGGGCGGCCAGTACCGAACCGACATCGCGCTCCGCGTCGTCGAGGGCTGACACCGGGGCCGTCTCCCCCGCCGGCGTCCCGAACCCGACCGCCGGGCGCGCCTGCCCCGGCGCGCCGGAAGTGCGAAGAGGAGACGCGGGCGAACCTCCCCGGGCGGGCCCTCGCCCTCGGCATTCCTCCCCGCTAGCCTCTCGTCATGGTGGACCGGGATGCCATGGCCCGCGCGCACGAGATCTTCGACCCGATCGCCGTGCGCCAGTGCGCGCTGCCCGACATCGACATCGGGCGCATGTTCGGGACCGAGGGGCTCCGCGTCCGCGCGAAGGTCTACGCGTTCGTCGTGCACAACGGCTCACTCGTCGTGAAGCTGTCGGAGCAGCGCGCGGGAGACCTCCTCGCCGCGGGTAGCGCGGGGCCCATGATCATGCGCGGACGTCCACTGCGGGAGTGGGTGGAAGTGCCGATGGATGCCGGACCGGCGGCGTGGGAAGCGCTGATCGACGAGGCACGGGTCTTCGTCGACGCGATCACGCCCTGACAGGCGGGCCCCGGCGTCCCCGCCCGGCGCCGGTCACCGCCGTACGGGGTCGCCGCCACCGGTAAGGAAGCGTTCGAGGTCGCGACGCGACGGCGCGGCCTCCCAGTCGCCGGGGACGAGGCAGGCCATCGCTCCGCACGCGTTGCCGCGCACGAGGGCGTCCCCGGCGGACAGATCGTCGAGCCAGGCGCTGAGATACCCGGCCACGAACGCGTCACCCGCGCCCACGGTGTCGAGCGGCTCGATGACGAAGCCGGGCGCCTCGGTCACGTCGGCGAGCGAGAAGACCGCGGCACCCGCCGGCCCGCGCTTGACGATCACCTGCGCCACGCCGGCCGCGAGAAGGGCCGCCGCGGCATCCGGTCCCAGGAGGTCGAGCTCCTCCACGCCCCCGAACACGAGCGTCGCGCGCTCGGCGATCTCGCGCAGCACCGGTCCCGCGACCTCGGGAGCGGCCAGCGCCGAGCGGTAGTTGATGTCGAAGCTCACCGGCACGTCGGCGGCGCGTGCGCGCTCGACGACCGCGAGCACGGTCTCGCGCGCGCTGTCGGACAGCAGCGGAGTGATGCCGGTGACGTGCAGCAGCGCTGCGTCCTCGATCCACCCGGCCGGCACGTCGTCGGCCACCAGCCGCGACCCCGCCGAGCCGCGTCGGTAGTAGTGGACCGCCGTGGATGCCGCGGACGGGCGTTCCTTGATCATGAGGCCCGTGGGCGCCCCGCCGTCGACCACCGCGCGCACGTCGAGTCCCTCCCCGCGCAGCTCGCGCGCGATCCGCTCGCCGAGGGGGTCGTCACCGACGCGGCCGAGCCACGACGTGTCGACACCGAGGCGCTGGAGCCCGACGGCGACGTTGCTCTCGGCCCCGCCGATCCCGAGCGCGAGTCCCGCCGCGTGGCGAAGAGAACCGATCTCGGTGGTGCGCGCGAGCGCCATGGTCTCGCCGAGGGTGACGACGCGGGTCACGACCCGCACACCTCCACGAACCGCTTCGCCCGCTCGCGCAGCGCGCCGAGGTCACCGCCCCGGAACGCGTCACCGAGCAGCGGTCCGCCCACGCTGACCGCCACGGCGCCCGCGGCGAGCCACGCGGCCGCACCGTCGGCATCCACTCCTCCCGAAGGGACGACCGCGATGTCGGGGAACGGTCCGCGCAGGTCTTTCAGGTAGCCCGGGCCGACCTGCCCGGCCGGGAAGACCTTCACGGCCGATGCGCCCGCCGACCACGACGCGAACAGCTCGGTCGGCGTCAGGCCACCGGGGATGATCGGGATGCCGGCCCTCACGGCCCGCTCGACGAGTGCGGAAGAGGTGATGGGAGTGACGACATAGTCGGCACCGACCTCGATCGCGCGCTCGAGCTGATCCAGGGTCGTGACCGTGCCGATGCCGAGATCGCCGTCGAACGAGGCCCGCAGGGCCGCGAAGGCGTCGAAGGTTCCGGGCGTCGTCAGCGTCAACTCGACGCTCTGCACGCCCCCCTCGGCGAGGGCGGCGAGCACCGGCGCGTAGTCCGACGCTGCGGAGGCCCGGGCGACGACGACGAGCTTCGAGGCCAACGTGCGGGCGGGGAGCTCACCAGTCATGGACGGTCCCGTCGAGCAGGCGGTTCACGGGCAGGTAGGCCTTGGTGTACTCGAACGCACCCGCGGCCTCCTCGTCGAGCTCGACGCCGAGACCCGGCTGGTCGCCCGGGTGCAGGAAGCCCTTGTCGAAGGTGAAGCTCGTCTGGAACACCTCGAGCGTCTGCTCGTTGTGCGGCATGTACTCCTGGATGCCGAAGTTGTGGATCGCGAGATCGAGGTGGAGCGCTGCGGCCATCCCGACGGGCGAGATGTCGGTGGGCCCGTGGATGCCGGAGCGGATGCCGTAGATCGCGGCGAAGTCGAGCAGCTTCTTCATCGCGGTGATGCCACCGGTGTGGGTGACGGCCGAGCGGACGTAGTCGATCAGGCGCTCGGTGATGAGCGTCTGGTAGTCGTAGACCGTGTTGAAGACCTCGCCGATCGCGAGCGGGGTCGTGGAGTGCTGACGGATGAGGCGCAGCGCCGTCTGGTCCTCGCCGGGAGTGGCGTCTTCGAGCCAGAACAGGTCATAGGGCTCGACGTCTTTGGCGAAGCGCGCGGCCTCGATCGGGGTCATGCGGTGGTGGCCGTCGTGGAGGATGCGCAGGTCGGTACCGAACTCCTCGCGGATCTTCGCGAACACCCCGGGCATGTGGTTGAGGTACTGGCGGGTGTCCCACGTCTCCTCGGACGGGCGGTCACCCGAACGCTTCGCCGGTTCGTAGTCGTACCGCACGCCGGGACCCGTGGACGAGACGCCGTAGATCTGGCCGAGGCCGGGAACACCCGTCTGTACGCGCACGGCGGTGAAGCCGAGCTCGCGGTATCCGGTGATGGCGTTCGACAGGGCTTCGAAATCGGTGCCCGAGGCGTGTGCGTAGACGCGCACGCCGTCACGGCTCGCCCCACCCAGCAGCTGGTACAGCGGCATCCCGGCCTTCTTGGCCTTGATGTCCCACAGCGCCATGTCGACCGCGGCGATCGCGGCCATCGTCACCGGCCCGCGGCGCCAGTACGCACCCCGGTAGAGGTATTGCCAGGTGTCTTCGATGCGGTCCTCGTCGCGGCCGATCAGCATCGAGGCGAGGTGATCGGAGAGGTAGGAGGCCACCGACAGCTCGCGGCCGTTGAGGGTGGCATCCCCCCATCCGACGATGCCGTCGCTGGTGGTGACCTTCAGGGTGACGAAGTTGCGGCCGGGGCTCGTGACGATGACGTCGACGGAGGCGATGCTCATGGGGAACTTTCTGGTCGAGAGGGAGGGCGCGGGTCGGACCGGCGCCGCCCGGAGGAGAGGATGCCGGGCGGACTCGCCGTCACGAGCCCGCCCGGGGAGGGGTGCGGGGCGTCGAGCCCCGCGGGATCACATCGCCGCGCGCGGGTCGGTCAGGTCGCGACCGGTCCACTCGGGAGCGACGATCGCGGCGACCAGCGCCGAGGCGGTGAACACGCCCATCAGCACCATGATCGGCACGATGCTGCCGGTGGCCGCGGCCACCCAGGCGGCGGCCACGACCGGACCGATGCCCGTGGCGACGATGGCGGCGATCTCGCGGACCACGGCGGTGAGGGTGTAGCGGTTGCGGGCACCGAAGATCTCGGGGATCGAGATGTTCTCCATGGATGCCAGACCCAGCACCGAGATGTTGTGGATCAGCGCATAGCCGACGAAGATCCAGGCGACGTCGCGCGAGTTGATCAACAGCAGGGTCGGGACGATCAGCAGCAGCGACAGCGACGACATGACGATGTACATGCGGCGGCGGCCGAACTTGTCGCCCAAGAAGCCCACGACGGGGATGGTGATGAAGCCGATCAGCGACGAGACGATGACGATCTCGGGACCGACCTCCTTGGAGATGGCGAGGGTGATCGTGATGAACGAGATCAGGTAGGTCTGCACGATGCCGGAGTTGCCGGCCTGGCCGAAGCGCAGGAAGAACGATACGAGCACAGCCTTGAGCGGCTTCTTCTGCAGCGACTCCAGGGTGCGGATGTCGTTGGTCTCGGTGGCCACCTTCTGCAGCTCGGCGCGCGAGAGCGCCTTGCCGTCGACGACGTCGGTGCGCTCCTCGAAGACCGGGCTCTCCTTGAGGTTGAAGCGGACCCAGAGGGCGAAGAGCATGATGACGGCGCTGCCGATGAAGGGAATGCGCCAGCCCCACGCGATGACGTCGCTCTCCATCATCACGGCGAGCAGGATCGCCCAGATACCGGAGGCGAACAGCGTGCCGCAGTTGGTACCCAGCGCGACGAGCGAGGCGACGACGCCGCGACGGTTGTCGGGGGCGTACTCGGCGAGCATGACGCCCGCACCGGAGATCTCAGCGCCCGCACCGAAGCCCTGGGCGAGGCGGAGGATCACGAGGAGGATCGGGGCCAGGATGCCGACCTGGTCGTAGGTCGGCAGCACGCCGATGAGGGTCGTCGCCGCTCCCATCAGCAGGATCGTGTAGAACAGCACCTGCTTGCGGCCGATCTTGTCGCCGATGCGGGCGAAGAAGAACGCGCCGACCGGGCGGGCCACGTAGCCCACGCCGTAGGTCGCCATCGCGAGCACGACCGCCATCGCGGCGTCGCCGCCGGCGAAGAAGATCTGGCTGAAGACGAGGGCGGCGGCCAGCGAATAGAGCTGGAAGTCCATGAACTCCAGCGCGGTGCCGAGCCAGCCCGAGACGGCGGCGCGGGCGAGGTCGCCGACGGATCGTTTGGCGACGGGCGGCGACGTCGAGGCGTCGACGCCGGGGGCGGAAGAGCTGCTCATCGGATTACTCCTTTGTAGTGATGACGGGTGCAGGTGTTACAGGGACAGGAGGACCTTGGCGGATGCTGAGGAGTCCCGCGCCGTGGCGAACGCGGCGACCGCGTCGGTGGCGGGGATCACGTGCGAGACGACGGCGTCGAGGGCGTCGGTCGACGCGAGGAGCGCGATCGCGTCGTCGATCTCGGTCGAGAACCGGAACGCGCCGCGCAGGGTGAGCTCCTTGGCGAGCATCGGGGCGAGGTTCACCCCGATCTCGGCGTCGGGGAGCATGCCGACCTGCACGACGGTGCCGGCGCGGCGGGCGGCGCGGACGGCCTGGGTGAGGGCGACACCCACGCCGGAGCACTCGAGAACGACGTCGAACGACTCGGGGTCGATCGCGTCGGTGCCGACGAGGAACGTCTCGGTGGCGCCGAGCGCCCGCGCTCGTTCCAGGGGCTCGGGGCGCACGTCGCTGGCGCCCACGACGGCGGCGCCCGCATTCACGGCGGCGGCGGCAACGAGCAGACCGATGGGACCCGCGCCGATGACGAGAGCACGCTTCCCGGTCAGGTCGCCCGCGAGGCCCACGGCGTGGATTGCGACGGCGAGCGGCTCGGCGAGGGCCGCGCGCTCCAGGGAGAGGCCCTCGGGCAGCACGCGCACCATGTGCTCCTCGACGAGGAGGAACTCAGACGCCCCGCCCTGACGGTGCGGAAAACCTGCGGCGCTGCCGAGGTAATCTCCGCCGGCGCGCAGGTGGGGACGGTCCTCGAGACCGGGAACCGAGGGGCCGAAGCGGGCAGGATGCACGGTGACGGGGGTTCCCGGCGCGAGGCGCCCCGACGGGTCGAGGTCGACCTCGGCCGAGAGCTCGTGGCCGGGAGTGAGGGGCTCACGGACGGCATACTCGCCGTTCTTGCCGTGGGAGTAGTAGTGCAGGTCCGACCCGCAGATGCCGACGTAACGCACGCGCAGGCGCACCTCACCCTCTCCGGGTTCGGGGGTCGGTCGGTCTTCCCAGCGGATGTCTTCTGCGCCGTGGATCGCGAGGAGCTTCATCGCGTCTCCTTCTGTTGTCGCGCCGTGTGGGGCGCCGAGGTGGTCAGGGGGTGGGGCGGGCCAGGCTGCCGGCCGCAGCGAGGCTGTCGGCGATCGCGCTCTCGACGCCGCGCTGCACGATCCTGTCGACGAGGTCGCCGACCCGGTCGATGAACGCGGTGCGATGCGCGACGTCGTCGCCGAACAGTCGCAGATCAACGATGGCGCGGTGTGCCAGGTCGCGCCCATTCCGGGTCGGCACGGCCGTGAGACGCTCACGAGCGGGATCGCTCATGGCCTCGGCGTGCGGGCCGGGGTCGAACCCCGCGGGAGGGGCGATGCAGACCAGGTACCCGGCCACCGTCAGCGCGATCAGGTGCGGGAACTCGCCGCGGGCGAAGGCGTGGGCGACGGGTCCGGGGATGCGCTGCCCGAGCTTGACCGACCCGTCGGACCCGACCTGGCTCGTGCGGTGGCCGAGCGCGCTGTTCGCCCAGCGGGAGAACAGGTCGCGCTCGTACTGCTCGATGTCGACACCGGCCGGAGCGGTGACCGAGGGCTCGTACTCGCCGCGCAGAACCGCCGCGGCGGCGGCTTCGACGTCGGCGAGGGCGATGGCATCCGGGATCGTGGGAACGCCCCGCAGTGCTCCCAGGTAGGCGATGAGCGAGTGGGTGCCGTTGAGCAGACGCACCTTCAGCTGTTCGTAGGCGCCGACTTCGTCGGTGAACACGGCACCACCGGCCTCCCAGGCGGGCCGGCCCGCGGCGAAGCGGTCTTCGATCGCCCACATCGTGAAGGGCTCGGCGGGGACGGGAGCGTCGTCGCGGACGCCCAGCAGCGCCGCCACGCGGTCGGTGAGCTCGGCGGTGGTCGCGGGGACGATGCGGTCGACCATGCTCGAGGGGAAGGTCACCGCGCGGTCGAGGTAGGTCAGGACGTCGGCGGCCTCGGCATCCGGAAGCTCCTGGAGGAACTCGCGGACGAGCTTCTCGGTGTGCGAGCCGTTGGAGAGCAGGTTGTCGCAGCTGAGGATCGAGACGGGGGCCCCGCCGGCGGCGGCGCGCGCCTGCAGACCGCGAGCGAGCTGACCGATGGTCGAGCTCGGTGCGCCGCCGCGGAGGTCGGCCTGCACGCGCGGGTCGGTGACGTCGAGGTGCTGGGTCGATGACGAGAAGCTGTAGCCGTTCTCGGTGACCGTGAGCGTCACCACGCGGATCGACGGGTCGGCGAGGTCGCGGACGACGCGGCCCGGGTCGTCCGCGGCGACGTAGGAGTCGGTGTGGGCGCCGGGGATGTCGAGGGTCGTCCCCTCGGGCGAGATCGTGGCGACGGCGTAGAGATGATCCTGCGCGTGCAGGGCGTCGACGATCCGGCGAGACCGCGAGGCGACGCCGACGATCCCCCAATCGCCGCCCTCGGCGCGGAGAGCGGCGGCGGTGTAGACCGCCTGATGCGCGCGGTGGAAGCTGCCGAGGCCGAGGTGCAGGATGCCGGCGGACGCGGGAGCCGCGGGAAGGACGACTGACGTCGAGGCGTCGCGACCCATGCGCGCGGTCGGTTCGGAGAGATCGTCGATGATCGGCATACAAGCAGTGTGCGGTGTTTGTACAAACTTGTCAATAGTTTTCACTACGCCATGGACGAAGATGGACTCACAGCACGAAGGAGCAGGAATGGCGGCGACCCTCACCGACGTGGCCCGGCACGCCGGCGTCTCGATCGCCACGGCCTCGCGTGCCTTCGGCGAACCCGACCGCCTCGCCCCCGCGACGCTCGAGCGCGTCCGCCTCGCGGCCGCCGAACTCGGCTACGCGACCCCGCAGACCCCGACCGGGGCGCGCACGATCGCGGTCGTCGTTCCGGATGCCGCGAACCCCGTGTACGCGACCCTGCTCAAGGCCATCCAAGGCCAGGCCTGGCACGGGCGACACCGCATCGTGCTCTACGACGCCGACGAAGACCTGCGCCGCGAGCGCGAGTCCATCGAGCTCGCAGGCAAGGCCGACGGGCTGCTGCTGTGCTCTCCGCGCCTCCCCGAGGCGGAGGTGCTCGCGCTCGTCGGCGACACTCCGCACGTGGTCATCAACCGTCTGATCCCCGGCGCCGTCTGCGTGATCATGGACGCCGATCGCGGCCCGAGCCAGGCCGTCGAGCATCTCGCAGCCCTCGGCCACGCGCACCTCGCCTACGCCTCGGGCCCGCACGGCTCATGGGCCGACGACCAGCGCGCGCACACCGTCGGCCGAGCCTGCGAGCGGCACGGCATCCGCCTCACGCGCCTGAGCAACCACGCCGCGTCCATCCAGGGCGGTCGGGCGAGCGCCGCCGCCGCCGTCGCCAGCGGCGCGACCGCCGTGATCGCCTACAACGACCTCGTCGCCCTGGGGCTCGAAGCCGGGATGGGCGAGCTCGGTCACGCGTGCCCCGACGACGTCAGCATCGTCGGGATCGACGACATCGAACTCGCGGGCGCCGTGACTCCGAGCCTGACCACCGTGCGGATGCCGATCGCGCGATCCGGCGCCCTGGCGGTGGACCTGCTGCTGCAGTCGATGGCCGGCACGACGCCCGACGAAGCGGCGGTGCTGCCGTCGGAGCTGATCGTGCGCGGCTCGACCGCGCCGCCGCGCGCCTAGCGGCGGGGGTTTCGCCGGAGCGAGCGACACGACCCCGGGCGCCGTGACCCCGCGAGCCGTCAGGCGGAATTCCACCCCGACACGCCGACCCCGGATGCCACCACCCCGGCGTTTCACCACGAACACCGCACGACGGCTCGGAACCGCCCGCGGCACGTCAGGCGGAGTCCCACCCCGACACGCCGACCCCGGATGCCACCACCCCGGCGTTTCACCACGAACTCCGCACGACGGCTCGGAACCGCCCCCACCCCGGCCCCGCGCGGCACGTCAGGTGCGCGCGACGAGCATCGCCTCCACGTCGTCGACGAGGCCGGGGGCGCCCGGCGCGACCGCGATCGCGTCACCGATGCGCCGGGCGTTCGCCGCATAGCGCGGATCGGCGAGGATCCGTCGGACGGCCGCGCGGATGGCATCCGGGGTCGGGCGACCCGTCCGCAGGTTCACCCCCACGCCGGCGTGCTGCACGCGGGCGGAGGTCTCGACCTTGTCTTCCGAGTCGCCGGCGATGACGATCGGGACACCGTGGCGCATGGCGTGGTGGAGGCCGCCGTATCCGCCATTCGTCACGAGGACGCTCGTGCGGGCGAGCAACTCGTCGTAGGGCAGGTAGCTCGCCGCGAACGCGTTGGAAGGAAGCGGCGGGAGGGTGTCGACAGAGCGACCTCCGGTGGTCACCGCCACCTGCACCGGCAGGTGGGCCAGGGCCGTGAGGGTCGGCTCGATGACCTCGCTGTAGTCGGTGTTGGCGACGGTGCCCTGCGTGACGTGCACGAGCGGCAGAGCCGGGTCGAGGTCGGCGAACCACGCCGGCGCGGGGGTCGGCCGGCTGGAGGCGGTGGGCATGGGGCCGTAGAAGCGCAGGTTCGCGGGTGCATCGCTGCGGGGGTACTCGAACTCCTCGACGGTGAACTGGGCGAGCAGGTCGCTGCGCGAGAGCACATCCATGAAGAATGCGCCGTTGAGCGGTGGCGCCCCGACGCTGGAGAGGAAGAGGTCGAGCGAGCGGTGCACCGGTCGCAGGACGGTCTTCGCCGTCACCCCCAGGACCCGGTTGCGCAGGCGATTGAGCACCGGCTGGCGGAGCGGCGTGATGCCGAGACCGTACGGGGGCGTGTCACGGCTGGAGAAGCCCGCCGCCGTGATGCCGCACATGACCGTGAGGGGACGCCGGGAGGGCGGCCGACCGAACAGGGTCTGCACCCCCAGGAAGAGCATGTCGTGCAGCACGACGTCCGCCGACTCTTCCGCGAGGACGTGCTCCAGCGTGGCCGCCGCGGGGCCTGCCGGGTCGAGGAACGCCCGCTCCACGCCGCGGTTGATCGTCGCGAGCCCCCGCTCACGCACGTCGTCGCCCGTTCCGATGTCGTCGAGCGTGTCGGCCTCGGGCGGCAGAGGCAGGAACCGGATGCCGGCGGCCTCGACCATCGACCGGTACCGGGCACCGGTCAGCAGGCGCACGCGCCAGCCGCGGCGCTGCAGCTCGGCGGCGACGACGAGGAGCGGGCCGACGTGCCCGACGGCGGGCATGCTGCAGATGAGGGCGGAGGAAGTCATCTCGGTCTTTCTTGATGCGGCCTCCGCCGGTGCGGCGGAGGGTCAGGCGAGGTTGTCGGAGAGGTGGAGCAGCTGCGCGGTCAGCCACGACCGATAGGCGTCGATATCCCACCCGCGGGCGACGGTGAAGTGCGTCCACGGGTCGGGGCCGGTGAGGAGGCCGAGCACGTCGGCCGCGAGAGCGAGCTGGTCGATGCGGATGCGGTCGCGCTGAAGGAACCAGCCCGCCGCGATCGTCATGTCGCGGTGGCGGCGCATCTCGAGGTCGAGATAGGCAGCGCGCACCTCGGCGTCGCCGTCGGCCGCGGCGAGCATAGCCCGCACGATCGCCGCCGATCGCTGATTGGCCTCGATCAGGAAGTCGACGTACCGGCCGATCGCAAGGTCGGTGTCGGGCTCGCTCATGATGGCCGCGAGCTCGGGACGCTCGGTGAGCGAGTGCCGGCCCTCGTCGCCCGCGAAGGTCCGCTCGAAGGCGGCGATGAGAAGGGCGTGCTTCGGGCCGTTCAGGTGCACCGTCGGGATCGAGACCCCCGCCTCGGCCGCGATGGCCTTGATCGAGGTGGCGACGTAGCCGTCGCGGACGAAGAGCCGGGCCGCCGTGTCGACGATGTTCGCGCGCGTGGCGGCGGCCTCGGCCTGTCGCTTGGGGGACTGATAGCTGCGGGGCACGTGCCTCACGCTACTTCGCTGCGGAGACGCCGGCCCGGGCGATAAGGAGGCCCGCGACGATCTGCGCGCCGGTCGACACGAAGTACATGGTGTTCGTCAGCGCCTCGACCGCGCTGGCGTTGATGACGACACCGAGAGAGAAGGGCGAACGGCGGTGGCGGGAGCGGTCACGGATGACTCCTTCGAGGAATGCGGGGAAACGCGAACGGGGTGAGAGTCATCCCGATCTCCACGATTGACTATACACACGTATAGATGAATACGGGGGGAAAATTTCCACACAGCCTTCTCGACCTCAGGACCTGGGGGTAAACGAGGCCATTTTTGGCCATACATAGTCCACATCGATTACGCACATGCTGGCGGCATACCCGACACGAGTGTGCGGTTCGGACACGCGCTCACCGCGAGTACCGGCTCCGCGGATGCCCGATACCGGAGGCGCCGGCACACCGGCCTTGGGTCAGCTCGCCTCCGCCGGCACGCGGGGCGCGACCGGAAGATCGAGCGTCACGGTCGTCCGCCCGCCGGGCTCACTGTCGATGAGGACGCGCCCCTCGTGAGCGTTCACGATGGCACGCACGCGAGTCAGCCCCAGCCCGAATCCCTGCACCGCACGGGAGCGTGCATGAGCGGTGCGGTAGAAGCGGTCGAAGACCCGCCGCTGCTCCCCATAGGAGAGGCCCGGCCCGTCGTTGGCGACGGCGATCCGGACCCGCTCGTTCTGCTCGCAGAAGGACACCTCGACCCGGGAAGCGGGTTCGCCGAACTTGACGGCATTCGTCAGAACCTCCGCGATCGCATTCTCCAGCTGCTCGCGATCCGCGCGGATCCGCGCTCGACACGCGCTCAGAATCTGCACGGAAGAGGACTCCGCGTCGGCCAACTTCTCGATGCGCCGCGCCGCGGCATCCACGATCTCCCGGAGGTCGACCTCTCCGAAACGGAGATCCCGGTCGCAGCCTGTCGCGGAGACGAGGTCGGTGATGCGATCGAGGAGGTCGTCGGCGCGTCGGGTGACGACGTCGATGTAGCGTCGCACCTTCGGATCATCGTCTCCGATGGCTTCGTCGATGAGCGCCAGGAAGCCGGTCACGCCGGTCAGCGGGGTCCGCAGCTCGTGGGAGACCGTGCGCAGGAACTGCTCGCGCACCTCGATCGCATCGGCGAGCTCGGTGACGTCGTAGGCGACGACCACGGTCCCCTGCACGGATCCGTCCTGCCGACGCAGCTGGTTCGCGGAGGCAAGGACCGCCATCTGCGCCTCGGGCGACCCGAGCCAGGCGAGATGCCCGCGGATCACCTCGCCGCGCAGTGCTTTCGGGATGAACTGCTCGTCGGCCGGAATGCGCGTGACCCTGTCTGCGCCGAGGATGTCCTCCCCCGCGTACGGCGGCTCGTCCAGGCGGAACCCCGCCGCCTCCGCTATCTCGTGAGCGGCCGCGTTGGCGACCTTCAGGCGGCCCTGATCGTCGAAGAACGCCACGCCCGCGGCCACGGTGTCGAGCACGCCGGAGACGAGAGCCTCGGCGTCGTGCGCGTCGGAGAGCGCCTTCAGCTGCGCTCGAGTCGCCTGCGCCAGCTGCCGCTCGCGGCGCTGCAGCCGCCGCGCCGCGAGGAAGGCCGTGACCGCGAACGCGACGATGGCCAACGGGAGAGTGACCGTGTTCGCCCACTCCACCTCCGTCTGCGGCGCGGACCCCTCGGAAAGGAAGCGAAAGGTGACGATGAACGCCGACCCGACGACGGCGAGAGAAATGCCGGCCCAACCGAAGGAATAGGACGCCCAGACCAGGGGGAAGACGGCCAGCAGCGTCGCCCCCGGGAGCACTTGCACGACGTCCGCTCGAATCAGCGCGACGGCGACCACATCGAGAACCGCCACGACCAGCAGCCACGTGGGAGAGAACTTCTCCCACGGGACGAAGCCCGCCAACACGGTCGCCGCGACGCCCAGGGAGAAGCCGGCGATCGACGTCGTCGTGGCCAGCAGGGACGAGTCGATGATCCCGACGACGACGGCCACGTAGACGAGGCCGAGAGCGAAGGGAAGCTGCGTCTGCGCGAAGGCCGCACGACGCCCTCTCGGGCTCCCTCTCAGATCGACGATGGGCACGGGTGCCACTCACCTGCTTTCACGCTCGCGGTGACGGGGCGGGCCGCGAAACGAAAGGTACGTTATCTGACCTTCCCTGTCGCGTACAGCGGTGGCGGCCGTGGGCGAGCCGGAAAACGACGGACGCCGCCACCCCGAGGGAGTGACGGCGTCTCGACGACCGGCGGGGCTACTCCCCCGCGGCGGCGGGAGCAGCCTGCGTCGGCGCGGTCGGAACGGCGTCGCGCGGAGCTCCGTGCGGACGGATCATCGAGGGGCGGCGCATGAACAGCACCGCCACGAGGCCCACGGCGATGACCGCGATCGGCAGGAGCAGCGACTGTCCCATGGCCTCCGAGAATCCGCCGACGACCTGCGGCGGCAGCGTTCCGGAGCCGAAGCTCGCCCCGGCATCCGCAGCCCCCGGCAGGTTCGCCTCGAGACGTGCCTGCATGAAGGCCGCGATGGATGCCGACCCGATCACCGACCCGACGGTGCGGGTGGTGTTGTAGATGCCGGCGCCGGCACCCGCCTGCCGCGGCGGGAGGTTGCGCGTCGCGGTGGTCGCGAGCGGACCCCACATCCCCGCGTTGCCGACACCCATGAACGCCGCCGGGATGAGGAACGCCCAGATCGGCGCGTCGTTCAGGATGAGCGCGGTGTACAAGCCGAGCGACCCACCGACGAGGAGCAGACCCGGCACCAGCAGGAACCGCGGGTCGGTGCGGTCGAGGAGCTTGCCGGCGAACGGCGCGAGCACACCGGAGAGGATGGCGAGGGGGATGAGCAGCAGCGCGGATTCCGTCGGGGTGAGACCCCGCGCGAGCTGCAGGTAGAACATCTGCGGCAGGGCCATGCTCGTCACCGTGAAGCCCACCGCGGCGATCGCGAGGTTGGCGATCGAGAAGTTGCGATCGCGGAAGAGGTCGAGCGGCACGAGCGGCTCTCCCTTGTTGCGCGCCTGCGTCCAGACGAAGACACCCATGACCACCACGCCGGCGACGACCATGGCCCAGATCCACGCGGCCCACGAGAAGTGCTCGCCCTCCTGGAGACCGAAGACGATGAGGAAGAGGCCGACCGCACTGAGCAGCACGCCGAGGATGTCGAACTTGTGGGCGGTGCGGGGCAGCTGCGGCACGAGGACCAGCGCGGCGATGAAGCCGATGATGCCGACCGGGATGTTGATGAAGAAGATCCACTCCCACCCGAGACCGTCGACGAGCAGACCGCCGGCGAGGGGACCGACGAGGGTGGCGACACCCGCGGTGGCGCCCCACAGCCCTATGGCCGCACCGCGGTTCTGCGGCGGGAAGGTGCGGGTGATGACCGCCATGGTCTGCGGGGTCATCAGGGCGGCCCCGAGCCCCTGCACGGCACGGGCGACGATGAGCACCTCGAGCGTCGGGGCCAGGCCGCACGCGAGGGAGGCGAGCGTGAAGATCGCGAGGCCCGTGAGGTAGACGTTCTTCGGGCCGAAGCGGTCACCGAGACGACCGGTGATCAGCAGCGGCACGGCGTACGTCAGCAGGTAGGCACTGGTGACCCACACGACGTTGTCGAGGTTGTTCGTGTTCGGATCGAGGGCGGCCTTGATGGCGGGGTTGGCCACCGAGACGATCGTGGTGTCGACCAGGATCATGAAGAACCCGATGACCAGCGCCCAGAGGGCGGGCCAGGGGCTGCGTTCGGGGGTCTTGTGAGACCCGGTGCGAGTGGATGCCGTGGTGGCGGCGCGAGCGTCGGTCATGCGACTGTCTCCTTTGAGACGCGGTGCTTGTTCTTGATGTGTTCGGGGATCTCGTCGACGCCCCAGGCGAGGGAGCGGTCGGCGAGGCGCGCGCGCAGGGAGTCCTGCCACGCGAGTTCGGCGTCGAGAAGAGCTGTCTGCCGCTGCAGTTCGACGAGGAACTGTTCGGGGGTGCGGCGACCCGCCGCCCGCTCGAGACCCGCGCGATGTTCGTCGGCGGATGCGACGAGAAGCGCACGGCGCTGGTCGAGCAGGGCGACGACCTCGTCGCGCTCGAGGTTGTGGGCCTCGGACAGCGCGACGCGGAAGTCGCTCGCCCGATCGACCTGGGGAAGCTCGGCGCGCACCCAGTCCTCGACCGCCTGGCGGCCGGCATCCAGGAGCGTGTAGGTCGTCCGCTCGGGACGGTTGCCATCGCGGTCCACACCGACCTCGGCCAGGAGGCCGTCGCGCTCGAGGCGCGCGACCGTGTGGTAGATCGTGCCCTTCTGCAGCGACACGAGCCGATCGTCACGGCGCTCCTTGAGCAGCCGGATGAGCTCGTACGGGTGCATGTCGGACTCGCGCAGGGTGGCGAGGATCATGACGGCGAGCGGCGTGAGACGCGCGGGCTCCGGCATCCGCCCTCCTTATGGTCCGTATCGACTAGTCCACGTGGACTATACGCGTATCGGTGCGGATTCGCGAGCCCTCCGCGCGTCGCGACGTGATGCTCTCGCGTCGCGGGCACGCACACCCGTACGATCGGGGTCGCCCTCGCGCCCTCGCGCCCTCGCCCCCGCGCGCGCTCGCCCCCGCGCGCCCTCGCGCTCTCGCGTCGAGTGTCCAAAACACCCGGACGGTTTTTCGCCGCGTCCGGGTGTTCTGGACACTCAGTCGGTAATCGGGGTGCCTACGACTCGGGCGACGATGGCGCCTCGGAGCCGAGCGACGCCGAAGCGGGCGGGGTCGGCGCGGGCCGGCGCGGACGCCACCGCACGGGGATGCCGAAGATCCCGCGCTGATTGGGCTCCTCGACCTCGAGGCCGTAGTGCTCGCCGATCGAGTCGCGCAGCTGCGCCCGCTCGGCCTTGTCGTACGCGCGCAACTCCCGCCGGAACGCCACGACCGTGGCCCAGCAGATCGCGAGCAGCACGAGACTGAACGGCAGGGCGATGCTGATCGCCGCGGTCTGCAGGGCGGTCAAGCCGCCCGCCAGCAGCAGGGCGAACGCGATGAGCGAGGTCGCGAGGGTGAAGAAGATACGCACCCAGCGCTTCGGCTCCTCTTCGCCGCCGGTGGCGATCATGCCCATCACGAGCGCGCCCGAATCGGCCGATGTCACGAAGAAGATCCCGATGAGGATGAGGAATCCGACGGAGAGGAAGACCGTGCCGGGAACGCTCTCGAGCATCTGGAAGAGCGCGGTCGACACGTTCACCGACCCGTCGGGGCCCACCAGCGCGACCGTCCCGGTCAGCTCGCCGTAGATCGCGGTCCCACCGAGCACGGTGAACCACAGGATGCCGACGAGCGTGGGCACCAAGATGACGCCGGTGACGAACTCGCGGACCGTCCGACCGCGCGAGATGCGGGCGATGAAGATTCCGACGAAGGGGGCCCAGGAGATCCACCAGCCCCAGTAGAACGCCGTCCACGTGCCCTGCCAGGCCACGCCCTCCTCACCCGAGTAGGCGCTCGTGGTGAAGGAGAGGCCGACGAAGTTCTGGATGTAGTTGCCGATCGACTGCACGACGTCGCGCAGGAGGAACTCGGTGGGTCCGGCGAACAGCAGGTACAGCATGAGAAGGCCGGCGAGCACGAGGTTGATGTTCGACAGCCACTTCATGCCCTTGCCGACGCCCGACAGCACCGAGAACAGCACGAAGCCGGTGATGATCCCGACGATGATCGCCTGGCTGATCACCGACGGCGACACGATGCCGAGGTACTCCAGCCCCGCGCTGATCTGGATGACGCCGAGACCCAGCGACGTCGCGACGCCGAAGAGGGTGCCGACGAGGGCGGCGACATCCACCGCGTTGCCCCAGGCGCCCTGCACGAGACGGGCGCCGAGGATCGGTTCGAGGGCCCACCGGATGGTGCGCGGGCGACGGCGACGGTGGAACGCGTACGCCAGGGCCAGCCCGATCACGACGTAGATCGACCACGCGTGAACACCCCAGTGCAGGAAGGTCTGCGACATGGCCTGCTGCGCGAGCTGGTTCGGTGTTCCCGAGACCCCCGGACGCGGTTCGGCGAAGTGACTGAGCGGCTCGCTCACGCCGTAGAACACCAGGCCGATGCCCATGCCCGCCGCGAACAGCAGGGAGAACCACGACATGGTGGAGAACTCGGGCTCGTCGTCGTCCTGTCCGAGCGTGATGTTGCCGAACCGGCTGAAGCCCATCGTGAGGGCGAACACGACGAAGAACGCCGCGATCAGCACGTAGTACCAGTTGAACGCCGACACGATGGTGGTCTGGACCGCGCCGAACGTGGCCTCGGCTGCGGTCGGGAAGAGCATGGCGAAAGCAATGAACGCCAGGGCGATCGCAGCGGCGGGCCAGAACACCCATCCGCGGATCGTCTTGTGGCGACTGCCCAGATGCGGGTCGATGCTCACCGTGGTGTCGGGGGCTGCCTCGGTCATTCCATCGAGGGTACTCAGGGCCGCGCCGCGGACCGAGGGGCGGGCGCCGTCACGCCGCGTGTGACACAATCCGCGCCGGTGGGGCGGGCTCGCACCCGCAATAATGAGCGGGTGACTCCCGCTCCCCCCGCCGATCTCGCCGGTTGGCGCCACGTCTATTCCGGCAAGGTGCGCGACCTCTACGTCCCCGCCGACACCGCTGAACACGCGACGCCCGCGCACCTGCTCGTGGTCGCGAGCGACCGCGTCAGCGCGTTCGACCACGTGCTCTCGCCCGGCATCCCCGACAAGGGCGTGCTCCTGACGACGCTGAGCCTGTGGTGGTTCGACCAGCTCGCCGGCGCCGACGGGGGGCGTGGCATCCCGAATCATCTGGCCGCCGACCACGCGCTGGTGGCAGGCGGCGCGGTGGAGCTGATCCCGGATGCCGTCCGCGGCCGCGCCATGCTGGTCCGCTCGCTCGACATGCAGCCGATCGAGTGCGTCGTCCGCGGCTACCTCACCGGGTCGGGCTGGGCGGAGTACCGCACCGAGGGCACGGTCTGCGGCATCCGTCTCCCCGAGGGCCTGAACGACGGCGACCGCCTGCCGGAACCGCTGTACACGCCCGCGTTCAAAGCGCCGATGGGCGAGCACGACGAGAACATCACGTTCGAGCGTTCCGTCGAGATCGTCGGCGCCGAGACGGCGACGGCGCTGCGCGACGCGTCGCTGGAGATCTACCGCCGCGCGGCGACGACCGCCGAGGCGCACGGGCTGATCCTCGCCGACACGAAGTTCGAGTTCGGCTTCGATGCGAACGGGGTGCTGACCCTCGCCGACGAGGTCCTGACCTCGGACTCTTCGCGATACTGGGATGCCGAAGCCTGGCGCACCGGCGCCACCCCGGCGGAGCGCATGGCGAGCTTCGACAAGCAGATCGTGCGCGACTGGCTCGCGGCGAACTGGGACAAGCAGGGCGAGCCGCCCGCGCTTCCCGCCGAGATCGTCGAGCGCACCCGCGAGCGTTACGCGGAGCTGCTGCAGTTGCTCACGGCATCCTGATCCGCCCGCGGAGGCTTCGACAGGCTCAGCCACCGCGTCCCGCCGCCCCGGCGAGCCCCGAGCCGTGAGCACCGGCTCCTGAGCCCGAGCGCCGGCCCCTGAGCCCGAGCTCGGGTCCCCGAGCCCGCCGAAGGGCCCCCGACCACACCCCCAAGGAGACACATGTTCCGCTGGAAGCTGCACGGAAACGGCCGCACCGTGGCCCCGGGCGCGGTCGTCGCCCCCGGCGAGCGCCTCAACTGGGGCGCCACGATCGCGATCGGCCTCCAGCACGTCATCGCGATGTTCGGTGCGACCTTCCTCGTGCCCGTGCTCACCGACTTCCCGGTATCGACGACGCTGCTGTTCTCGGGCGTGGGGACGCTGCTGTTCCTTCTCGTGACGAAGAACCGGCTGCCCAGCTACCTCGGCTCGTCGTTCGCGTTCATCGCGCCGATCACGGCCGCCACGACGACCGCCGGGACGGGCTCGGCGCTCGCGGGCATCGTCGCCGTCGGCGTCCTGCTCGCCGCGGTGGGCTTCGTGGTGCAGTTCGTCGGACTCGGGTGGGTCGACAAGGTCATGCCGCCGGTGGTGGCGGGCGCGATCGTCGCGCTCATCGGCTTCAACCTCGCACCGGTCGCCTGGGGCAGCTTCCAGAAGCAGCCCCTCCCCGGCACCATCACGCTCGTCGCCGTCATCCTGTTCAGCGTGCTGTTCCGGGGATTCCTCGGGCGCGTCTCGATCTTCCTCGGCGTGATCGTCGGCTACGTCGCCACCGTGCTGATCCAGGTCACGACCGGCGAGAAGCTCATCGACTTCGACGCCGTCGGTGCCGCCCCGTGGGTGGGCCTGCCCGAGTTCCACTTCCCCGACTTCGCCTCGCCGGGCACGTGGTCGGTCATTGCGATGTTCCTGCCCGTCGTGCTGGTGCTCGTGGCCGAGAACGTCGGGCACGTCCGCGGAGTCGCGGCGATGACGGATGCCACGGCCAACCGCTCCACCGGTCGCGCCCTCATCGCCGACGGCGTCGCCACAACCCTCGCGGGATCGTTCGGCGGCTCGGGCACCACGACCTACGGCGAGAACATCGGCGTCATGGCCGCGACCCGCGTGTACTCCACGGCGGTGTACTGGGTCGCCGGCCTCGCCGCGATCCTGCTGAGCCTCTCCCCGAAGGTCGGTGCGGTGTTCAACACCATCCCGCCCGGAGTCCTCGGCGGCGTCACGACCGCGCTGTACGGATTGATCGGCATCATCGGCATCAAGATCTGGGTCGACAACCGCGTCGATTTCTCGCGCCCCGTCAATCAGTACACGGGTGCCGTGGCCCTGGTGCTCGCGATCGCGGGCTTCACGATGGACATCGGACAGTTCCAGCTCGGCGCCATCGTGCTCGGATCCGTCGCCGCCCTGGTGATCTACCACCTCGGAAACGCCATCGCCCGCGCGCGCAAGACCGGTGCCGACGACGGCGGCCCGATCCCCGCGGTGGGCCCGCTGGGCGGCGACCCGGCCTGAGCGCCGGAGGACCGGCATCCCGAGACTGCACCGCCCCGACCGGCCGCCCGGCCGGGGCGGCACGACCGCACGCGCGTGTCGAGACCGCACGCGGTGGGGGTGACACGCCTGCGGCCGCGTCGACCGTCGCGGTGTCGGCAGGGCCCCCTCGCGGCCGACGGTAGCGTGGGATCGCGCACGGGTCCGACGACCGGGGCGCCATCCCCGCCCTCGGCCGACCCCGGAGACACCATGACCGCCGCCACCGCCCGCTCGTCCGCCCGTTCCGGGATCCTCATGGTCGCCGTGGGAACCGTCGCCCTGGCAGCCATGCTGTGGTGGGATGCCAACGGCGCCCCCACCGTGGCTCACTTCATCACCGCGGCCTGTGGATACTTCATCGGCCAGGGCATCGTCACGTTCTTCGCCGCGCGGCGTCGCCCCCGCTGAGTCCGCGCGGCGTCGCGGTCGGCGGGCTCTCTGACCCCGAACGACCGTCCTGCGGAGTCCGGGCCGTGATCGTCGTACCGGGCTCCTGAACCCGGGCCGTCCCGCGGAGGTCGGACGGGCTGGCCGACCCTCTGACGCCCGAGCCGCCCCGCGGAGTCCGGGCCGAACACGCCGCCCCGAGCCATCCCCCACCGGCGTGTCACGGCCCCACTCCGCACGACGGACCGCCCCTCCCCGGCGTCCCGCGATCCGGCGACGGTGCCGACGACGCCCGGCACCGAGCCGTCCCGCGGAGTCCGGGCCGAACACGCCGCCCCGAGCCATCCCCCACCGGCGTGTCACAGCCCCACTCCGCACGACGGACCGCCCCTCCCCGGCGTCCCGCGATCCGGCGACGTCTGCCGTCCCCCGGCGCCGCGACGGCGACGGCAACGGCGACCGCGACGGCGACGGCGACGGCGACGGCGACGCTCGCGCCACGACCCGGATGCCGGAGACCCGCGCCGCAACCGTCGTTGCCGGACCGTTACTTGACACCGACCTCCCGAACACAGCACACTGATCTCGGTCGCTGGTAAATCGGTTTATCAGCAAGATAAATCGATTATCCAATGGAGGGTGAAGCCATGGCTCGAGTGCGCATCGCAGATGTCGCGAAAGCAGCCGGCGTCTCACCCGCGACCGTCTCGCTCGTGCTCAACGGCGCCGAGTCGCGCATCTCCGACGAGACCAAAGAGCGCGTCCGCCGCGTCGCCGGCGAGGTCGGCTACTCCCCCAACCCGATCGCGCGGAGCCTGCGAACCCGTGTCACCGGCACGATCGGCCTCGTCTCCGACCGCATCGCCACGACGCCGTTCGCCGGCCGCATGCTCGCCGGAGCACAAGAGGTCGCCCGCGAGAACGGTCGCCTCGTGATCCTCGTCGACACCGACGGCCACCCCGAGATCGAGTCCGACGCGATCTCGACCCTCGTGAACCACCGCGTCGACAGCATGGTCTACGCCTCGATGTACCATCGCGTCCTTCCCGCACCGGCGGGCCTGCCCGACGGAACGGTCTTCCTCGACTGCCGCCCCGAGGGCGGCGGGTACCCCGCCGTCGTCCCCGACGACTACGCCGGCGGCCGGGCCGCAACCCAGGAGCTCGTCGACGCGGGGCACCGTCGCATCGCCTACATCGACGACGGCGACACCGACCGCCCGGTCGCCGCCGAGTTGCGACTGCGGGGCTACCTCGACGTGCTCACCGAGGCCGGCATCGAGCCCGATCCCGCGCTGCACGTCTTCGCTGAGACCTCGGCCGCCGGCGGTCAGCGCGCGATCGCCGAGCTGTACGACCTGCCCGAGGCGCAGCGCCCCACCGGCATCTTCGCGTTCAACGACCGCATCGCGGCCGGCGTCGTCATGTGGGCGCCGCGGCGTGGCATCCGGATCCCCGAAGACCTGTCGGTCGTCGGCTACGACGACCAGCAACTGGTCGCGGCCGAGCTCGACCCCCCGCTGACCACCGTCTCGCTCCCCCACGCGGCCATGGGCCGTTGGGCCATGGAGGTCGCCCTCGGCCTCCGCGCGGCGGACACCGCCTCCCCCCACCTCATGGACTGCCCGATCGTTCGTCGGGCTTCCGTCGGCCCTCCCGCGCACCTCGGCAGCGCGCGGGAACCCCGGGTCACGGACTGACGCCGCCTCGGCGTCCCCTCACGATGGCGACAGCGATGTCGCCGTACACCGAAAGGAACACGATGAAGAAGTCCTTCATCCCGCTCGCCGCGACAGGCGTTGCTGCCGCGCTGGTGCTCACCGGATGCGGTCAGGCAGGCCAGGGCAGCACGACGACCGAAGACGGTCGCACCGTGCTGACGATGTGGACGCACTCGGCCGGTAATCCCGCCGAGCTCGCCGTCTACGAACAGATCATCAGCGACTTCAACGCATCCCAGGACAAATACGAGGTCAAGACGGAGTCCTTCCCGCAGGGCGCGTACAACGACGCGATCGTCGCGGCGGCGGCATCGGGCGACCTGCCCTGCCTCCTCGACCTCGACGGTCCGATCATGCCCAACTGGGCGTGGGCGAACTACCTGCAGCCGCTGAACATCTCCAGCGACATCACCGACAAGCTGCTCCCCACCGCGGTCGGGAAGTACAACGGCGAGATCTACTCCGCCGGCTACTGGGATGCCGCGCTCGGCATCTTCGCGCGCAAGTCGGTGCTCGATGCCAACGCCATCCGTATTCCGACCATCGCGCAGCCCTGGACCGAGTCCGAGTTCGACGCCGCCCTGGCGACCCTCAAGGCGGCGGGGTACGAGACTCCGATCGACATCGGCGCCGAGGACAAGGGCGAGTGGTGGCCCTACGCCTACTCGCCGTTCCTGCAGAGCTTCGGTGGCGACCTCATCGACCGCGACACCATGCTGTCGGCCGACGGCGCCCTGAACGGACCGGATGCCGTGAAGTGGGGTACCTGGTTCCAGGACCTGTTCAAGAAGGGCTACGCCAACAGCGGCGGCACCGTGGGCAACCAGGAGTTCGTCGACGGCAAGGTCGCGCTCAGCTACACGGGCGTGTGGAACGGGCTGGCCGCGGTGGACGCGGTCGGCGACGACCTGCTGATCCTCCCGCCGCCGGACCTCGGCAACGGCCCCAAGATCGGTGGCGGTTCGTGGCAGTGGGGCATCTCGTCGTCCTGCAACGACGCCGACGGTGCACGCCAGTACCTGGAGTTCAGCTTCAACGACACCTACATCACCCAGTTCGCCGACGAGCAGCTCGTGATCCCCGCCACCGAGGCGGCCACCGAGGCGTCGAAGTACTTCAACTCCACCGACGGGGCGCTGCGCCCGTTCGCGGAGTTCTCGAAGGAGTACGCCGTGCTGCGACCCGAGACCCCCGCCTACGCGGTGATCTCGACCACGTTCGAGACGGCGGCCAAAGACATCATGAACGGCGCCGACGTGCAGTCGGCCCTGGATGCCGCGGTCACCGAGATCGACACCAACATCTCGTCCAACGACGGCTACGGCGCGAAGTAACGCCGCGCCCAGCGGTGGGGGCTCCTTTGCGGGCCCCCACCGCGACCCGCGAAAGAAGAACCTGATGACCGTGTCTCCTCCGGTCGCCGCGGCGAAGCAGCCGCGCCGATCCCTCCGCCGCTTCCGCAGCTCGCGCGGACGCGAGTCGTGGGCGGGCCTGGCGATGATGGCTCCCGCCGGCATCCTGCTCCTCCTCTTCCTCATCGTCCCCGTGCTGCTGGCCTTCACGCTGTCGTTCACCAACGCCCGCCTGATCTCGCCGAACCCACCGCGCTTCGTGGGCCTCGACAACTTCTTCCGGGCGTTCACCGCCGACCCCGTGTTCCTGCAGTCGGCGCTGAACACCTTCCTCTTCGCTCTGGTGGTCGTGCCCGTGCAGGCGGGTCTCGGGCTCCTCCTGGCGATCCTCGTCAACCAGCGCCTCCGGGGCACCACGTTCTTCCGCGTGGTGTTCTTCATCCCCGTCGTCACGTCGATCGTCGTGGTCTCGATCCTCTGGCGCTTCATGTACCAGAGCGACGGCCTCATCAACTCGATGATCGACACCGTCACCTTCGGAGCCCTCAAAGGGGCCGACTGGCTGAACGACCCCAGCACGGCGCTCGGCGCGATCATCGTCCTCTCGATCTGGCAGGCCGTCGGCTTCCACATGATCATCTGGCTCGCGGGCCTTCAGACCATCCCCGAGGAGCTCTACGAGGCCGCCCGCATGGACGGGGCGAGCCGGTGGCACCAGTTCGCCCACGTGACGTGGCCGGGCCTTCGTCCGACCATGGTCTTCGTCCTCGTCACCATCACGATCGCCGCGCTCGGCCTCTTCGTCCAGGTCGATGTGATGACCCAGGGCGGACCCCTCAACTCGACGTCGACCGTCGTGTACCACGCGGTGCGCAAGGGCTACGAGCAGCAGGAGATCGGCTACGCCGCCGCGATCTCGCTCCTGTTCTTCGTCGCCGTGCTGATCATCGCCCTCATCCAGCGCTGGTTGACCCGAGAGAAGAACTGATATGACCGGCATCCTCGAACGCCCCCGCAGCGCCGCGCCGCGCAGCGCTCCCGCCCGCGTGCGCACCCGCTCGTCGGAGGGCCGCACCGGCCGCTTCCTCACCTACGTGTCGATGTCGATCCTCGCGGTGTTCTTCCTGTTCCCGCTCGTGTTCATGTTCGTGTCGAGCCTCAAGCCCGACGCGCAGATCCTCCGCGACATCAACTCGCCCGCGGCGTTCCTGCCGACCGGAGACATCAGCCTCGACAACTACTTCGGCGTCTTCGATCGCGTGCCCGTCGGGCAGTTCCTCTTCAACTCGATCCTCGTGACGGTGCTCACGGTCGGACTCGGGCTGATCGTGAACTCCCTCGCCGGCTTCGCCCTGTCGCGCCTGCGCTGGAAGGGCCGGGTCGTCGTGCTCGCGCTCGTCATCGCGACCCTCATCGTCCCCTTCGAGACGATCGCCGTGCCGATGGTCTACTGGGTCAACCAGTTGCCGACCCTCGTCATGGAGGGCGGCGTGCTGAAGTACGACTTCGGGTGGCTGAACACCTACCAGGTGCAGATCGTGCCCTTCATCGCGAACGCCTTCTCGATCTTCCTGTTCGCGCAGTACTTCTCCACGATCCCGCCGTCGCTCGACGAAGCGGCGCGCATCGACGGGGCGAGCTGGTTCACGATCTACCGCCGCATCATCGTGCCGCTCTCGGGCCCCGCCTTCGCCACGGTGGCGATCCTGACGTTCCTGCCCGCATGGAACCAATACCTCTGGCCCCTCATGGTCGTGCAGAAGGAGAATCTGCGACCGGTCATGGTCGGCATGCAGTACTTCTTCCAGCTCAACACCGCGTGGGGCGAGGTCATGGCCTACACCTCGCTCATCACCCTGCCCGTGCTGATCGTGTTCCTGGTCTTCCAGCGCGCGTTCGTCAGCAGCATCGCCGCGTCCGGCGTCAAGGGATGAGCGCACAGCTCGATGTCGTCGTGCTCGGCGAGGCGCTGATCGACATCGTCACCACTTCCGCCGGGGCGGCCGAGCGCCCCGGCGGAAGCCCCGCCAACGTCACGGTCGCGCTCGGCCGGCTCGGTCGCGGCACCACCCTCGTGGCCCGCGTCGCCGAGGACGACCGCGGTCGGTTGCTGCGCGCGTGGCTCGCGGCATCCGGGGTCACGCTCCACCCCGCGGGGGCACCGGAGCGCACCGCCACGGCCCGTGCGGTGATCGACGAGCGGGGAAACGCCACGTACGACTTCGACATCGAGTGGATCCTCCCCTCGCCCGTCGAGGTGCCCGCGGCGCGCATCTTCCACACCGGTTCGGTCGCGGCGACCCTCGCCCCTGGAGCCGACGAGGTACGCGCTGCCGCAGAACGAGCGCGTCCGACCACTCTCATCAGCTACGACCCGAACATCCGCCCGGCCCTCACGGGCGGGGTGCAAGACGCTCGGGCGCGCGTCGAGGCCCTCGTCGCGCTCAGCGACGTGGTCAAGGCCAGCGCCGAAGACGCCGAATGGCTCTATCCCGGCACCGCCCCCGTCGAGGTCGCTCGTGAGTGGGTCGCCCTCGGCGCGGGGCTCGCCGTCATCACCGACGGGGATGCCGGCTCCCTCGCCGTCACCGCGCACACCACCGTCGAGATCCCCGCGGTCCGCGCGCAGGTCGTCGACACCGTCGGCGCGGGTGACACGTTCATGGGCACGCTGCTCGACGGCATCCTGAACATCCCGGGCGACACCGCCGCGCTGCGCGCGAGCGTCCGTGCGCTGGATGCCGAGACCCTTCCTCCCCTGCTGCACCGTGCGGCCGCCGCCGCGGCGATCACCGTGGGGCGCGAGGGCATGGACCCCCCGACCCGAGAAGACCTGCAGCCGACCGCTGCCCCGAAAGAGAGTGCCTGACGTGTTCGACCTCGCCGATTCCTACGTGTGGGATTTCTGGTTCGCTGACGACGGCGACCGCTACCACCTGTTCTTCCTCTACGCCTCGCGCGCGCTGCACGACCCGGAAGACCGCCACTACCGCGCCTCGGTGGGCCACGCCGTCTCGAGCGACCTCGTGTCGTGGGAGCGCGTCGCCGACGCCCTCGTGCGCGGCGGAGCCGACGACTTCGACGCGCTCGCCACCTGGACCGGCTCGACCGTGCGCCGCGAAGACGGAACCTGGTTCCTCTTCTACACGGGCTCGCGCCTTGCCGAAGACGGCCGCAACGTGCAGCGCATCGGCTACGCGACCAGCGACGATCTGTACACCTGGCACAAGAACCCGGAGAACCCGGTGCTCGAGGCCGACGGTGAGATCTACGAGCGCCTCGCCACCACCGACTGGCACGACGAGGCCTTCCGCGACCCGTGGGTGTTCGCCGACCCGGCCGGGAACGGCTGGCACATGTACGTCACCGCCCGCGCCACCCACGGCGAGCTCAACGGGCGGGGCGTCGTCGCGCACGCGACCTCCGCTGACCTCGAGACGTGGGAGCTGCAGGCTCCGGTCAGCGAACCGACCGCTCAGGGCTTCGGCCAGCTCGAGGTGACCCAGGTCGAGGAGGTCGACGGCCGCGCGGTGCTGCTGTTCTCGTGCATGCCCGCTGAGGCGACGGATGCCGTGCGCGCGCGCCACCCACGCGGAGCGGTGTGGGCGGTCGCCGCCGACAGCATGCTCGGCCCGTTCGACATCTCGACGGCCACCGCGCTCACCGATGACGATCTGTACGTCGGGCGCCTGATCCAGGACCGCGCGGGCGCCTGGCAGCTGCTGGCGTTCCGCAACGTCGGCACGGACGGCCGCTTCGTCGGCGGCATCATCGACCCTCTGCCCGTGGGGTGGGAGGGCGACCGCCTCGTCGTCACGCAGCCGGCGGCCCTCTCGGCCTGACCCTGTCTCGCCAGAACGCGCGCGTCCCGCCCGGGGCGCGCGCGTTCGGCGTTCGGTCGCGCGCGCAGCTCCTCCGAGCTCGGGCGAGCGGCGACCCCCGCGCGTTCGCGTCGATCCGGTTGATGCACGAAGATGACGCACGAGGCGACCGCCGCTCGGAAGGACAACGATGACGACCACCGATCCCCGCACCCCCGACGTCGCCGTGCTCGGCGAAGCGCTCGTCGACATCGTGACCACCCCCGCGGGGGCGTCCGAGCGACCGGGGGGAAGCCCCGCCAACGTCGCCGTGGCACTCGGACGCCTCGGGCGCGACGCCGTCCTGGTGGCCCGCATCGCCGACGATGAGCGCGGGCGGGCGCTTCGGGAGTGGCTCGCGGCATCCGCAGTCGTCCTCGTCGACTCCGGCTCCCCCGCGCGCACCGCGACAGCCCGCGCGACGATCGGCGAGAACGGCGACGCCACGTACGACTTCGACATCGATTGGGCACTCCCGTCCCCCGTCGAGGTGCCCGCGGCGAGGATCTTCCACACCGGATCGGTCGCCGCGACCCTCGCTCCCGGTGCCGACGAGGTCCGCGCCGCGGCAGAACGCGCCCGCCCCGCGGCGCTCATCAGCTACGACCCCAACATCCGCCCCGCCCTCACCGGTGGCGTCGACGACGCACGGTCTCGCGTCGAAGCGCTCGTCGCCCTCTCCGACGTCGTCAAGGCGAGCGCCGAGGACGCCGAGTGGCTCTATCCCGGAACATCGACCGCCGACGTCGCGCGCCGCTGGGTCGCGCTCGGCGCGAGCCTCGCCGTGATCACCGACGGGGAGGCGGGTTCCCTCGGCGTCACCGCCCACGCCGCCGTGGACGTGCCGGCGGTCCCGACCACCGTGGTCGACACGGTCGGCGCGGGCGACACCTTCATGGGGGCGCTGCTCGATGGCATCCTGAACAGCCCCGGCGACGTCGACGAGCTGCGGGCGAGCGTGCGTGCACTCGATGCCGAGACCCTGCCCGCGCTTCTGGAGCGCGCCGCACGGGCTGCCGCGATCACCGTGGGGCGCGAGGGCATGGACCCGCCCACGCGCGCCGACCTCGCCGACTGAGCCGGAGGAACGTATGCCCGTCTTGCGCAAGACTCTGCCGGCGGATTTCGCGGCGCGACTCGCGTCGTCGAACGTCGAGGAGCTCATCGCCGTGTTCGGCCGTGTCCGGGTGGACGCGCGCGGCGGTCCGACGATGTCGACCGCGATCGGTTTCGTGGACTGTCCCGAGGGTCTCATCCGGTGGCTCGTCGCCCAGGGCCTGGACGTGGATGCCGTCGACTCCTCCGACGCGACCCCGCTCCACACCCGCGCGGCCCGAGGCCGGCCGGAACAGATCCCCCTCCTGCTCTCGCTCGGTGCCGACATCGAGCGTCGCCGCCGTCTCGGCGGAACGCCCCTGCACGCCGCCGCGGGCAATCATCACCCCGAGACCGTACGCGTGCTCCTCGAGCACGGAGCGGATCCGGCCGCGGTCGACGACAACGGCCTCACGCCCCTCGAGGTGGCGCTGAAGCGCGCCGCGAACGCGACGATCGCGCGGACCTCCGAGGTCGCACGCCTGCTGCAGGAAACGGGCCGCCCGATCACCGCCGCAATGCGCGCCGAGGTCACGCGGATCGGCACGGACTTCGAGTTCCACCGTGCGCGGTTCTCCCCCGACCTGCTCGCCGTGACCGAGGCCGGACTGGCGGAGCTGTACCGCCTCTTCGGCGTCCCTCCGGTCGCCGCGCGCCGCCAGCACGACGGCGTCTCACCGATCACGGTGCCCGAGGGGCGCTGGCAGCAGCAGTATCAGGAGCTGTGGGACCTCCTCGTCCCCTCGTCGGGGCCTGCGGCCACCGTGCAGGGCGAGGTCATCCGCATCGCGGGCCGCCTCGGCCACGAGATCCTCGACAACGGCGGGGTGAATCGGGATGCCGACTTCTCGCGCATGCTCGACGGCTTCGTCACGCATGTCGGAACGGGGGCACCTCTCGACGCCGACGATCTCGCCGAGGTCCGGTTGATCGCCTCCGCCGTCCGAAACGGCGCCGACGATGAGGCCCGCCTCGCACGGATGACCGAGCTCGCCGTGGCGTGGGTGGGGCGGAACCCCGCACCGATCCCGCTGGCCGACGTCGACTACCGCCGCTAGACCCCCGGTATCCTGGAGGAGGTGCGTCGGGAAGTCTGGTCGACATGTCGTCGATCGATCCCTCTGGAGACTTCATGAGCCACGACACCGTCCGCGCACCCAGCTGGCCCGGCTCCGCCGAAGTCCACCGCGTCACGACCCTGCTGCGCCGCGAGTCCGTCGGCGGCATGCTGCTCGTCATCGCGGCCCTCGCCGCGATCGTCTGGGCCAACTCCCCGGCCTCGGAGTCGTACTTCGCCCTACGCGAGCTGCGCTTCGGCTACGAGCCGTGGCATCTCGAGCTGAGCGTCGGCGCGTGGGCAGCCGACGGGTTGCTCGCGATCTTCTTCTTCCTGGTGGGTCTCGAGCTCAAGCGCGAGATCGTCGTCGGAAGCCTCCGACGGGTGAACACGGCGATCGTGCCGGTGACCGCGGCCTTCGCGGGTGTCGCCGTGCCGGCGCTCATCTATGTGGCCATCGTCCACACGCAGCCGAGTCTGCTCGCGGGCTGGGCGATCCCCACGGCGACCGACATCGCCTTCGCCGTCGCCGTGCTGGCGCTCGTGGGGTCGCACCTTCCGGGACCGCTTCGCATCTTCCTGCTGACGCTCGCCGTGGTCGACGACCTCATCGCGATCGCGATCATCGCGATCTTCTACACGAGCGACATCTCGCTGGTGCCGCTCGTGATCTTCGCGGCGCTCGTGGCGATCTACGGGATCATCGCGCACCTCGGTCGTGCCTGGTTCGCCCGCCACGGGTGGGCGGCGTGGGTCGTGCTGCTGCCGATCGGTTTCGCCGCGTGGGCCTTCCTGCACGCCTCGGGCGTCCACGCCACGATCGCCGGAGTCGCGCTCGCCTTCACCATCCCCGTGGCGGCTTCACGTCGTCAGCCCGAGGGACGCGGCATCGACCTCGCCGAGCAGTTCGAGCACCGATTCCGTCCCCTCTCGGCGGGCGTCGCCGTGCCCCTGTTCGCGTTCTTCGCCGCGGGAGTCGCGGTCGGCGGGGGCGAGGGGCTCGTCAGAGCGGTGACCGACCCCGTGACCATCGGTGTCGTCGCCGGTCTCGTGCTGGGAAAGCCCCTCGGCATCCTGCTCGGTGTGCGCCTGCTCACGCTCGTCACGAAGGTGCGTCTCGACCCGGCGCTGACCTGGATCGACCTCGCCGGCGTCGGCCTGCTCGCCGGGATCGGCTTCACGGTGTCCCTCCTCATCGCGGAACTGAGCTTTCCCAGCGGATCGCCCCACACCGACGACGCGAAGATCGCGATCATGGTCGCCTCGCTCGTGGCATCCGTGCTCGCCTCCGCCGTGCTACTCGTACGCAACCGGCGCTACAGGCAGCTCGCGCGTGCCGAAGAAGTGGATGCCGACGGCGACGGCATCCCGGACGTGTACCAGCAGCCGCTGCCCCCGGAGCGCTGAGGGTCACACAGGGGGCGCGATGCTCGCGTACTCCCCCACCGGCACCGGCTCCCAGGCGGGCAGGACAGCCATGAGAACAGGGGATGCCACGAAAACAGGACGAAGTGTGCGGCATGCCGCCTGTTCTCGTGGCATCCCCTGTTCTCGTTACCCCAAGGGCGAGGCGAGGCCGAGGAGAGGGGCACGCGAGTACGGTGACCGGATGGGGAATGAGCGCGACGACCTGACGACGCGGGCGGACATCCTCCGGGCGTATCTCGCGGTGCTGGAGGACCCGGAGAAGCTCTTGCGGGTGTGCGCCGGCGTTCCCGGCGACGCCGATGACGCGCGCGACGCGGTCGCGTCGGCCTTCGGGGTCGGCGAGATCGCCGCGATGGCGATCCTCGACCTGCAGGTCAGACGCTTCACCCCTCGCGCGATCGAGCAGATCCGGTCCGAGCTGGCCGACCACGAGCGACGGCTCGCCGAGTCCGATCCCGGGTGACCCCGGCATCGGCGCCGCGGACCCGCCTCAGCCGAGACCCATCTCCTGCAGCACGCCGGTTGACGGACGACCGACCCCTCAGCCGAAGATCTGCGACGCGATCTCCGACAGCCACGCGCGCGCGTTGACGTTCACGGTCTCGAGGTAGATCCATACGCCGTCGCGCGCGACCACGACGTCCTCGGTGTCGGCGGTCCCGCCGGACTTCACGCAGTACTGGGCGCCGAAGTCCTCGGCCGCCTGGCACTGGTATCCCTGCGCGCCGAGGTCGGCGACGCCGGCGGTGACATCGGCATCAGGGGCGGTGCTGATGAGGAGGAGCACGGCCGCCGCCTCCTCTTGGATCCAGTTGCACGACAGCTCGGTGGTCGCATTCGCGGGGGCCGGACGCACGAATCCATCGGCGTGCTGCGCCGTCAGGTCGCCGACCGTCTGCTGGCGGGTCGCGGCCGTACCGAGGTCGTCGCAGGAGGCCGGGATCGAGGCCGGCGCCGTCGTCGATTCCGAGGTCGCGGACGCAGTGGAGGGCGTCGGCGAAACGATCGGGGCCGACGGCGAGGGAGAGACGACGGTCGTCGACGTCGGAGACGGCGTCGGGGTGCCGCTCTCCGGCACGCACCCGGTGAGCAGAGCGACGACGCCGATCAACAGGACGCCCGTGAAGGCGATGGGTGCACGGCGCATGGCGAGTCCTCTCCCCGAAGCGGCGATCTCGGCGGACCGACCACTCTTTCCGGGCTCAACATATCCCTCTTCACCCGCGCGCGGGGGAGCGAGGAGTCCGCTCCCACCCCGGCTCTCACCCCGGCTTGACCCTCACGCGACGTGAGGGCCGAGCCTGGGGACATGGACGACACCTTCCACGCCTTCGACGTCAGCCCCGTCCCGCCGCCCGGACCGGATGCCGTCGCACCCCCGCTGTTCCGCGGCATCTACGGCATGCCGATGTTCGTCACCCTCCCGACCACCGACCTCGTGGCATCCATCGACTTCTGGACGAAGACCCTCGGATTCTTCGAGCTCTTCGGCATCCCGGGTCGGATGTCGCACCTCCGGCGGTGGGCGTTCCAGGACGTGCTGCTGACGGTGAGCGACGACGCCGCCGCGGCGACGACCGCGAGTGTGAGCTTCGCGTGCGTGCTGGATCAGATCGACCCGCTCGTCGCTTCGCTGCGCGACGCGGGTCGGCCCGCCGAGCCCCGGGACACCCCGTGGAACACCCGCGATGTCGAGGTCGTCACACCGGAGAACGCCCGGGTGGTCTTCACCGCCGCGCGAGTGTTCGACCCCACGACCGTCGCGGGGCGGAACCTTCAGGCGGTCGGCATCGGACGCGACGACAATGACTCTCATGGGTGAGCGAGGGATGCCGGTGGGCGAGACCGCCGCACGTCTCGGCCTGACGGTGCGCACGCTGCACCACTGGGACGAGATCGGTCTCGCCCGCCCGGCCGGGCGCTCCGCGGCCGGATACCGCCTCTACACCGACGACGATCTCGAACGCCTCCGTCGTGTCGTCGTGTACCGCGAGCTCGGGCTGGATCTCGACGCCATCCGGGCGGTTCTCGATGAGCCCGGTGGTGACGTCGCTGCACAGCTGCGGGTACAGCGGGCCCAGCTCGCGCACCGCATCGACCAGCTGCAGGAACTCGACGAGGATCTGGAGCGCATGATCGAGGCCCAGGAACGCGGCATCCTGCTCTCCGACGACGACCAGCGCGCGACCTTCGGGCCGGGATGGGACACGCGCTGGCCCGGCGAGGCGCGCGACGCGTATGGCGCTTCACCGCAGTGGCAGCAGTACGCCGAACGGTCGGCGTCGCGGTCTGCCGATGACTGGGCAGCGGTGATGCAGTCGGTCTCTGCGCTCGACGCCGAGCTCGGCGCGGCCGTCGACGCCGGCACCGCGCCCGGCGATCTCGCGGCCGACAGCCTCGTCGAGCGGCACCGCGAGGTCTTCTCGCAGTACTTCCCCCTCACGAGGCAGATGCAGGTGCACCTCGGACGGATGTACGCCGCCGACCCGCGCTTCGCCGCGCACTACGACGCGATCCGCCCCGGGCTCGCGGTGTGGCTACGGGACGCGATCGAGGCGAGCGCCCGCGCGCACGGCATCGACCCCGACACCGCCCGGTGGGAGTGATCAGGCCGACCCGCGCTCGATGATCTCGGTCGGCAGGATCGTGGCGTGCACCGCCGGACGCCCGGCGAGGATGTCGAGGAGAACGGATGCCATGTGCCGCCCCTGCATGAGCGAGGGCTGGCGCACCGTGGTCAGTCCCGGGGTGAGCGTCGTCGCCACGGAAGAGTCGTCGAAGCCGATCACGGCGATGTCGCGGCCCGCCTCGAGGCCGTGGTCGCGGAGAGACGTGTAAGCCCCCCGGGCCATCAGGTCGCTCGCGACGAAAAGCGCCTCGGGGAGGTCGCCCGCCGACAGGATGCGGTTCATCGCGAGGGCCCCGCCCATCTCGGTGAAGTCGCCGTCCTCGATCGCGACGGGCTCCAGCCCCGCGTCCGCCATCTCGTCGCGGAACCCCTGGAGGCGGTCGAGGGAGGCGGGCATGTCGAGCGGGCCGGAGATCGTGCCGATGCGCCGGTGGCCCCGATCCACGAGGTAGCGCGTGGCGACGCGGCCACCCTCGACGTTGTCGACGTCGACGTAGTAGTCGTCGGTGCGCACGCGTCCCGGACGACCGCCGTAGACCACGGGCACCACCTCGCCCACCCGGTCGAGGAAGGTGTCGCTGGTGTGGTGCGAGGCGACGATCGCGCCGTCGACGCTCCCGCCGCGGAGATAGCGCAGCGCCTTCGTGCTGTCGTCGTCGCTCGCGATGAGCATGTTCATGACGTAGTCGGACTCACCGACCACCTCGCTGATCCCCGCCACGATCGAGGCGAAGAAGGGGTCGCCGAAGAACCGGTCGGTCTGCTCGGGGATGATCAGCGCGATCGCCCGCGTCTGGCGGCTGGCGAGAGAGCGCGCCGCACGATTGGGGACGTACTGCAAGTCCTCGATCGCGCGACGCACCGCCTCGAGAGCGGCGGGAGAGACCGCGGTGGAACCATTGACCACACGCGACACCGTCGAGCGTGAAACGCCCGCTCGAGCCGCGACTTCTTCGATCGTGGCGGCGCCCCGCACGGGTGCGAGCTCCATCGCGTTCCCTCCTCCGGGCCCTCGCGCGCGGCCTACACCGCGGGTGCGGCGGCCAGAGCGCGCTCGGCGATGATGCGAGCGTACTGCCGGCCGGAGTCCTTCACCGTGCGCTCTTGCGTCTGATAGTCGACGTACACGATCCCGAAACGCTTCTCGTAGCCCCAGGCCCACTCGAAGTTGTCCATCAGCGACCAGTAGAAGTAGCCACGGACGTCGACGCCCTGATCCACGGCATCCAGGACCGCACCGAGATGAGCCTCGACGAACTCGACGCGTTCGGTGTCGTGAACGTGAGCCTCGTCCGCCTCGACGACGAGCTCGTCGTCGTAGGCGGCGCCGTTCTCGGTGACGAAGAGGGGCACCCCGGCCTGGGCCGCATACTCCTCGCTCACGTGCAGGAGCAGGCGCGTGAGCCCTTCGGGCTGCACCTCCCAGCCCATGTTCGTGCGGTCGAGGCCACGGTCGTGCCAGTAGAGGTTCTCGTGAGCCGGGAACGGCGAAGAGATCGGGCGCACCGTCGGCGCATCGCCCGCGGGAGGTGCGACGACGGGGGGTGTGCCGCCGACGTACTCGCCGTGGTAGTAGTTCACGCCGAGGGTGTCGATCGGCGTCGAGATGACGTCGAGATCGCCCGGCTGCACGGCTGCCTGCCAGCGCTGAACCGCCTCCGCATCGGTGTCGCGGAAGTCGCGGATGACGTCCGCCGGGTACTCGGCGCGGAACACCGGGTCGAGGAACCAGCGGTTGAACTGCCCGTCGATGCGCCGCGCCGCGTCGAGGTCGGCGGGATTCGTCGGGTCGACGGGGTCCGCCACGGTCAGGTTCAGCGTGAGGCCGAGGTTGAGCGACGCGTCGCGAGCGCGCAGCTCGCGCACGGTCTGTCCGTGACCCAGGAGCAGGTGGTGCGCGGCGAGCATGCCCTCGGCCTGTGAGTAGTGCCCCGGAGCGTGAGCGCCGGCGGTGTAACTGAGGAACGACGAGCACCAGGGCTCGTTGAGCGTCGTCCACACGTTTACGCGGTCGCCGAGCGCGTCGTGCATGTCGAGCGCGTACTCGGTGAACCGCTCGCTCGTCTCGCGGACGGTCCACCCGCCCTTCTCCTGCAGGGCCTGAGGGAGGTCCCAGTGGTACAGCGTGAGCCACGGGAGGATGCCGGCATCCAGGAGCTCATCGACGAGGCGCTTGTAAAAATCGACGCCCGCAGGATTCAGCGCCCCGCCGTCGGGGCGCACGCGCGACCACGACGTCGAGAAGCGGTAGGTCTGCAGCCCGAGGCTCTTCATGAGCTGCACATCACCCGCGTAGCGGTGGTAGTGATCGCACGCGACATCGCCGTTGTCGGCGTTGATCACCGCGTCGGGAACGCGGGCGAACGCGTCCCAGATCGAGGCGGTGCGGCCGTCCTCGAACGCCGCTCCCTCGATCTGATAGGCCGCGGTCGCGGCTCCGAAGAGGAAGCCCTCGGGAAAGGCTCGGGTTACGGACATGGTTCGGGTTCCTTCCGTGGGGGCGAGGGTCATCCCTTGACCGCCCCTTGCATGATGCCACTGACCAGCTGCTTGCCCGCGAACACGAACAGCAGCAGGAGCGGGACCGTCGACAGCAGGACACCTGCGAGCACGACGGAGTAGTCGACGAAGTAGTTCGACTGCAGCAGCGAGAGGGCCACGGGCAGCGTCGGGTTCTGGCGGTCGAGCACGATGAACGGCCAGAAGAAGTTGTTCCACGCGGTCACGAAGGTGAAGAGACCGAGCATGGCCGCGGCCGGTCGCGCCGCCGGGACGCCCACCGTCAGGAAGGTGCGGAAGGAGCTCGCCCCGTCCACGCGCGCGGCCTCGATCAGCTCGTCGGGCACGGCTTGGCGCAGATACTGCGTCATCCAGAACACCCCGAAGGCGCTGGTGAGCGCGGGCACGATGATCGCGCCGATCTGCCCAGTCCACCCGAGCTCGCTGAACAGGATGTACAGCGGCACGACGCCCAGCTGCGTGGGCACGGCCATCGTCGCCACGACGAAGAGCAGCAGCCACGGACCGCCGCGGAAGCGGAGCTTGGCGAACGCCCAGCCCGCGAGCGTGGAGAAGAAGACGACGGATGCCGCGATGAGCGCGGAGCTGAAGATCGAGTTCCACAGCCCCGCCCAGAAGTTCACGGCGGGGTTGTTCAGGACGTCGGCGGCATTGGCGAAGAAGTTGCCGCCGGGGATCCACGAAAGCTCCGGGTTGCGAATCGTCGAGGAGTCGCCGGACCCGATGAGCAGCGCCCAGTAGTACGGTACGACGGCCGCGAGCAGGACGACGCCGAGGCTGGCGTAGACGAACCACCCGGGGCGCGAGCCCCGCACGGGACGAGGGCGCTTCCGCGCCGGTGCGGGGTCGGCGGCCCCCGTGACGGGGGACGTGTCGATGACGCTCATGAACGGGCACCCTTTCCGGTGGAGTCCGCGGCGATGCCCTGCTTCGCGGCGCGAGCGGCGGCGCGGCGCTGGCCACGGCTCAGGCCGTCGCGCGAGCCCTCGTCGCGCACGAGGGAACGGCTGATGAAGAGGTTCACCGCGCCGATGACGAGGATGATGAGGAAGAGGATCCAGGCGAGCGCCGCCGCTCGACCGAAGTTCCATTCGCCCCAGCCGAGGTTGTAGAGGTAGAGCGAGATGGTGAGCCACTGGTTGTCGGAACCGCCGGTGCCCGACTGGTCGAACATGCGCGGCTCGTCGAAGATCTGCAGGCCGCCGATCGTCGAGGTGATGATGACGAAGATGAGGGTCGGCTTGAGGCTCGGCAGCGTGATCGAGAAGAACTGGCGGACCTTGCCCGCGCCGTCGACGGTCGCGGCCTCGTAGTACTCGCGCGGCACGGCCTGCATCGCGGCGAGCAGGATGAGGGTGTTGTAGCCGGTCCAGCGGAAGTTGACCATCGTGGCGATCGCGATGTGGCTCGCGAAGGCGTCGGAGTGCCAGCCGACGCCGGGGAGGCCGATGCGGCCCAGAAGGGTGTTGATGATGCCGTACTGGTCACCGAACATGTTGCTGAAGATGAGCGCGACGGCCACGGGTGCCATGACGTAGGGCACGAGCACGCCCATGCGCCACAGGGTCTTGGCGCGGATGTTCTGATCGAGCATCGCCGCGATGAAGACCGCGAGGATCAGCTGCGGCACGGTCGACAGCACGAAGATGCTGAAGGTGTTGCGCAGGGCATCCCAGAAGGCCGGCTGTGACAGCACATAGGCGTACTGGTCGAAACCGACGAAGGTGCCCGAGCCGCGGATCTGATCCCAGTCCATGAACGAGATGACGCCCGTGTACAGGATCGGGAAGAGCCCGGTGACGATGAAGAGGACGAAGAAGGGCGAGATGTAGAGGTAGGGCGAGAGCTTCAGATCCCACGCGCTGAGCGTCGAGCCGAACCCGACGCGTCGGGGGGTGCGAGCGGGGGGACCGTCGGGAGCGGAGGACGCGGGGGTCGCGGGCGGCTGCAGTGTCGTGGTCATGGGTTTCCTTCCGGGGGTGCGGGCCGGGCGCGCGTGGCGCCCGGCCCGCGACGACCGAGATCAGCCGATGGCATCCACCTGCGAGACCCACTGGTCCCACGAGGTCTTGGCATCCTGTGTGTTGCTCTCGACGCGGGTGAGTGCCTTTTGCATCGCGTCGTTGACCTGGAAGTAGTACTCGCCCTTGAAGGGGGTCACCGACACCGCCTGCGCGCGGTTGGTGAAGATCTGCCCGATCGGGGCGTCACCGAAGTACGCGTTGGTGCTGTCGAGGAGTTCCGGCGCCTTGAGGGCCTCGACCTGGCTGGGGAAGGTACCCGCCTGCTGGAAGAACTTCACCTGCTGCTCGGGGGAGGTCAGCCAGTCGGCGAGGGCCTGAGCCTCGGCCACGTGCGCGCCGTTGGCCGGAACGGTCAGGTACGACCCTCCCCAGTTGCCGCCGCCGTTGGGGAAGACGTCGGCGATCTTCCAGCCGGCGACCTCGGGAGCGTTGCCCTCGATCTGCGTCAGCATCCAGCCGGGGCACGAGAGGGTTGCGAACGCCCCGTTGGCCATGCCGGCGTACCAGTCGGTGGACCACTGCTCGAAGTGGGCCGACTGCGTCTTGCTCGCGTCGAGCGTCTCGGTGTAGATCTTCTTGACGTCGGGGTTGGTCGTGGCCGTGATCTCGCCCGTCTCGGGGTTCTCGTACGCCGCCTCGACCTGGTTGATCATGCCCTGGTAGACGCTGCCGGCCGAGTCGAAGAACGGCTTGCCGGTCGCGGCGACGTAGGTGTCGCCCATGGCGAAGTAGGTCGACCAGTCGCCCGTGAGGGCAGCGGCCACCTCGGCGGGATCGGTGGGAAGGCCCGCGGCCTCGAACAGATCGGCGCGGTAGCAGATGGCCTCGGGGCCGATGTCGGTGCCGTAGCCGATCAGGTTTCCGGAGGGGTCGGTGGCGGCCTTGGACTTCCAGTCGAGCCAGCGGTCCTTCAGGTCGTCGGGGACCGGAGCCAGCAGGTCGGAGTACTTCATGACCTCGGGCAGCCAGTCGACCTCGATGGCCTCGATGTCGGCAAGACCCGACTTGCCGAGCTTCTGGAAGTAGTTGGCGCGGGCGTCGTTGGACTTCGCCGCGCGGTTGTGGACGATCTTCACGTTCGGGTGCTCGGCCGTGTAGGCCGCGAGCAGCTCGTCGGTGTAGCCGAAGTCGTTGAACGTCGCGACGGTGAGAGTGATCTCCTCGTCGCTGCTCCCGGCGGCAGCACCCCCGCCGCCGGAGCAACCGGCCAGCACGAGGGCAGAGGTGGAGGCGACGGCCGCGGCGAGGGCGACACGGCGCAAGGCGCGTGATTTCACAGGACACTCCTTTGTGGTGGATGCGACTCGATGAGGTGTGTGCGGCTCCCTGCCTCGGACGTGGGAGCGCTCTCACCGATTCCGTCGAGAGTATGGGATCGCTCCCATACCGTCAAGAGAGCGCTCCCACGTGCGGGAGACGCCGATAGCGTCCTCTCCTCGAGACGACGGGCCACGCCTCCTCGTGAGGGCGATGTGGAGAGCGCCGCGTGATGCCGCCAGGCCTGAGGCCGTCACGCAGTGTCCGCCTCCGCGCGACGAGGCGCCCTGCGTAGAATGGGACGACACACCCCACCCGACATCTGGAGCTGCTGTGCCCACCATCGTCGTCGACGTCATGCCCAAGGCCGAGCTTCTCGACCCGCAGGGAAAGGCCGTCGCCGGTGCCCTGTCACGTCTGGGCGAGCACCGCTTCTCCGACGTGCGCATCGGCAAGCGCTTCGAGCTGACCGTCGAGGGCGAGGTCGACGAGGGCACCCTGGCCCGCGCGCGCGAGCTCGCCGACGAGATGCTCTCGAACGCGGTCATCGAAGACGTCGTCAACATCGAGGTCGTGGAGTGACCGCGCGCATCGGGGTCATCACCTTCCCGGGCTCGCTCGACGATCGCGACGCGCAGCGCGCGATCCACCTCGCGGGTGCCGAGTCGGTCGCCCTCTGGCACGGCGAACACGACCTGAAGGGCGTCGACGCCCTCGTCCTCCCGGGCGGCTTCAGCTACGGCGACTACCTCCGCGCCGGCGCGATAGCGGCCTTCGCGCCCATCATGGCCGAGGTCAAGGACGCCGCCGCCAAGGGCATGCCGGTCCTCGGCATCTGCAACGGCTTCCAGATGCTCGTCGAGGCTCACCTGCTGCCCGGCGGACTCATCCGCAACGCCCACCAGCAGTTCATCCGCCGCGACCAGCGCCTGCGCGTCGAGAACGCCTCCACCGCCTGGACCAGCGACTTCACCGCGGGCGACGAGATCGTCATCCCGCTGAAGAACGCCGACGGCGGCTACATCGCGGATGCCGAGACCCTGGAACGCGTCAACGGTGAGGGCCTCGTGGCTTTCCGCTACGTCGGCGTCAACCCGAACGGCTCGCTCGACGACATCGCCGGCCTCACGAACGAGCGCGGCAACGTCGTCGGTCTCATGCCGCACCCCGAGCACGCGGTCGAGCCCGGCTTCGGCCCCGGAACGGCCGCCGCCATGCGCTCCGGTGTCGACGGCCTCGGATTCTTCACCTCGGCCATCGCAGCCGTCGTGGGCGCCGCGGCCTGATCTGTCTGCACGCCCTCGCCGCGCGCGGTGCCGCCCAGCGCCCGTGGAGCGTGACGGGCGAAGGATCAGGGACGAGCGGAGGACTCCTCGCTCTGAACCCTCCTCCCCCGGCCCCACGCCCTCCCCTCGTCACAGCATCCCGGCCGCTCGCCCCGACAGCCTCGCGATAGCGTGAGGGAGTGACCGAGAAGCCCGCTCCCGATCAGGACGCGCTGATCGATCGCATCCTGCACCTCTGGCGCGCGGATGCCGACACCCTGCCGTCTGAGCCGCGTCTGGCCGAGCTCACCGGCGCGAGCCGCAACTCGGTCCGCGAGGCGTTGATCCGCCTCGAGGAACGCGGGTACGTCCATCGCACGCAGGGCGCTCGCACGTCGCCCAACCGACGTCTGCCCGGGGTCGGCCGGCGCATCGACGAGCAGTTCGACCACTCGCTGTCGATCCGCGCGGCGGGTCACGAGCCCACCCTCGACGTCGTCGCAGCCGAGCGACTCACGCTCGCGCCCGGCGGCGACCGCTACGACGACCTCCCCGACGACACCGAGGTCCTGCGCACACGGAAGATGTGGCGCGTCGACGGCGCTCCCTACGCCCTCGCCGAGGACCTCGTGCCGCTCACCCGGGCGGCAGACCTCGACCCCACACGACCGGTGTTCGACCTGGCGGAGGAGGCCAACGGCATCCGGGTCGCGTGGGAGACGATGTGGATCGATGCGATCGCCCTCGACGCCGAGCGCGCGCGGATCCTGGCGGCAGAACCCGGAACACCCGTGTTGGAGATGACGTACTGCGGGTACGGCGCCGACGACGCGATCGGATACTGGTCGCGCGAGGTGCAATTGCCCGCCCCCGCCGGTCTGCGCAACGCGCTCATCCGACGCGTGCGGTCCTGAGGAGGGCGTGGTGCCGCAACGCCCATGCCCGCGGGGCCACCCCGTCGCCGTCGACCCGAGGTGACGGCGAGACCACCCCCGATCACCGCTGGAGAGGAAGAAGCATGACCCGTCCCGTCGTCCAGACCCAGACCGGACCCGTCGGCGGGTCCCGCCGAGAGGGCATCGAGCGCTATCTCGGCATCCCCTACGCACAGCCACCGGTCGGCCCGCGACGCTTCTCCCTGCCTGTCCCGGTCCCGGCGTGGGACCAGGTCCGCGACGCGACGGAATGGGGACCCACCTCGCCCCAATCGCCGTATCCCGGCGCCATCGGCCAGCTCCTGGACTCGCGGATCATCCCCGGCGACGACATCCTGACCGTCAACGTCTGGAGACCCGAGGATGCCGAGGGAGCCGCGGTCATGCTGTGGTTCCACGGCGGGGCCCTCGAACGCGGTACCGCCGCCCTCAGCACGTACGACGGCACTCCGTTCGCGCGCGACGGCGTGGTCTTCGTCTCGGCGAACTATCGACTCGGCGCAGAAGGCTTCTCCGTCCTCCCCGATGCCCCGCGCAACATCGGTCTCGCTGACGCCGCCGAGGCGCTGCGGTGGACGCACCGCAACATCGCCCGATTCGGCGGGGATCCCTCGCGCATCACGATCTTCGGCGAGTCCGCGGGCGGAGCGGTCGTGGCCGCCCTCCTCGCTCGCGAAGACCTTCGACCACTCCTGTCCGGCGCTGTCATCCAGTCCGGTCCGCTCGACGTCGAGACGCCGAAGCGCGCAGCCCGCCCCACGCGCGACATCGCGCGCACCCTCCGCGTGACCGCCTCCGCAGCTGCCCTGCGGAACGTCGACCCCGGTCGGCTCGTCGCGGCTCGCGACGAACGGACCGCGCGATCGACCCCGCTCCGAGCCGCGCCGGGCTTCACGGCGACCCTCGACACGGCGACGCTCCCCGAGACACCGCGGCGCGCGATCGTCACCACTGACGTCCCGCTGATCATCGGCACGAACACCGACGAGTACCGCCTCTGGTATCCCCCGGAGGCGGTCGCGAGACTGACGCCGCGCAGCTACGCCCTGCTCGCCCTGGCGAAGCGTCTGCCGCGCGGAGTATGGGCGGCATACCGACGGGCCCTCCCGGATGCGTCGGTGGGGGAGATCATCGGCCAGGTCCTCACCGACGCGATCGTCCGGGCACCCGCGGTCGAGGTCGCGCGCGCCCGCACCGCACCCACCTTCGTCTACGAGTTCGGCTGGCAGAGCCCTGTGCGCGATCTGCGCGCGGCGCACGCCCTGGAGATCGGTTTCGTCTTCGACGCGCTGGATGACGCCGCGTCCCAACGACTCGCCGGACCCTCGGCACCCCAGCCCCTCGCCGAACGCATGCACGGGGACTGGATCCGCTTCGCCGAGACGGGCGACCCCGGATGGCCCGCCTTCGCGACGGGTGGCCTCATCCGGCACTACGACACCGTCACCCGCGACGTGGAGCTCCCCCGCGCGGAGGCGCTCGCCGCTCTCCAGCGGTGACGCAGGCACGATCGGCGAGAAGCTGAGCGAGGGTTTCCGGCACGTAAAGACGTGGTGACGTTGGTGGACAAGTCGCTCCGCAACTTGTTGGACAAGCGTACGCTCGCCTCACCCGACGAAAGCGAGCCGCCATGACCGAGACCCTCACCACTCATCGCCTCACCGCCGAGACCGTCACTCCCGCCGGTTTCGAGCCCTACGGCGTCGTGCTGACCCCGATGGAAGACGGCACTGCGTTCACCGCCGAAGAGGCCGTGCTCGACGTGTCGAACGGCATCCCTCGCTTCTACCTCATGCACCTCGACGACAAGCCCGCCGAGTTCGTCCGGGTCACCCGTCACCTCGAGACGACACAGACGCTCATGGCCGTCGGCGACGTCGAGTGGACGATCGCCGTCGCCGCTCCCGGCATCGAGGCTCCGGCCCTCGAGGACCTGCGAGCCTTCCGCATCCCCCCGCGCACGGCCATCACGATGCGCAAGGGCACGTGGCACGCAGGCCCCTTCTTCGCCGACCCGAGCATGGACTTCGTCAACCTCGAGCTCGACGACACCAACGTCACCGACCACCACAACCACCGCCTCGACGACGCCTTCGGTGCGCGCGTGGAGATCGACGCGGAATGAGCGCGCTCAGCCCGTTGCCCGACGCCGCCGCCCGCCTCGCCGCGCTGGAACGCGAAGCCGCGCACCAGGCCGCGCTGAGCGCCGGCGACGGTCGCGCGTGGGTCGACGAACGCGACGGCGTGCACCCCGTCGTGATCGTCGGCGGCGGCCAGGCGGGCCTCGTCCTTGCGCGGGGTCTCCGCCGCCGCGGGATCGACGACGTCGTCGTGCTCGACGCCGCCCCCGCCGACGGCGCCGGACCGTGGACCACCTACGCGCGCATGCACACGCTGCGCACCCCCAAAGACATCGCATGGCCGACATGGGGCACCCCCGCGGTCAGCCCGCGCGCCTGGTTCGAGGCCGTGTACGGCCCCGCCGCGTGGGACGCGATCGAGTACTTCCCCACCGCCGCGTGGCACGGCTTCCTGCAGTGGTACCGCGACGTCTCGGCCATCGCTGTCATCCCCTCGACGCGGGTGACCTCGATCATCCCGGGCGACGGTCCGCTCGAGCTCGCCCTCGAGGGACCCGACGGCACCTGGATGCTCGAGGCACACCACGTCGTCCTCGCCACCGGCATCGAGGGCGCGGGCGGCCGCCACCTCCCGGGGATCCTCGACGCCCTCCCCGTCGACCGCGTGCACCACACGCACGACGACATCGACTTCGACGCGCTCGCCGGCCTGCGCATCGGCATCCTGGGCGCGGGCACCGGCGCTTTCGACAACGCAGCGACCGCCCTCGAGCACGGCGCCGCGAGCGTCGACGTGCACATGCGCCGCGCGGCGATGCCGCAGGTGAGCCCCTACCGCTGGATGGAGTTCGCCGGTCTCATCGAGAACTACGGCACGTTCACCGACGCGCAGAAGTGGGCGTTCAACGTCCACCTCTCAGCCGTCGACCAGCCCGCTACGCAGAACGCCCTGTGGCGCGCGCACGCGTTCGACGACTTCCGCTTCCTCACCTCGTCGCCGTGGGAGAGCGCGTCCTGGACGGGCACCGAGATCGCCGTGACGACACCGCATGGCATCCATCACTATGACGTCGTGCTCGCGGCAACCGGCATCGTGTCCGATCTGGCGCGGCGCCCGGAGCTGGCGACGGTGGCTCCGGATGCCACCCTCTGGAGCGATCGACTCAGCCCCGAGGCCGCGGCGCAGAATCCGGGACTCGCGGCCTTCCCCTACCTCGACGACGACTTCGGTCTCGTGGACCGGGGCGGGCGCGAAGCGCTGTCGCGGATCCACCTGTTCAATCACGGCGCGCGTGTCAGCCAGGGGATGCTCAGCCATCAGATCCCCGGCCTCGTCGGTGGGGCCACGAAGCTGGCCGCCGCCCTCTCGCGACGCCTGTTCGCCCGCCACTCCGACGAACTGCTCGACGAGTACCTCGCGTACGACGTGCCGGTCGGCGTGCACATCGGCCGGCGTCCGGCCGCCGCCGCATCCCCGTCGGTGGGACAGGACGCAGCAGCGTCCGCCCGCACCGAACCCGTGCACACGTGACCGGTCGGCTCCCGCAGCGACCCCCTACGTTGTGTCGGATGAGCCGTCGATGCCGAGCGCCCGACTAGCGTGAAAGGGTGACGACTGCGATCCCCCTCACCGTGTCCGTACCGAACGCCCGCCTCCGCGATGACCTCGGCGAGCTCCCGGACGGGGTGGAGGTGGTGATCTGGGACATGAAGGATGCCGCCCCGCGCGAGCGCTTCGACCTGGTCGTGCCGCCGTACATGTCGATGGACGGGGTGATCGAGGCCCTGTCGAGTGTGGAGGTCGGCCTGGTCCAGAGCCAGTCGATCGGCTACGACAACGTCGAGGGGCGACTGCCCGAGGGGCTGCGGTTCGCCAACGCATCGAGTGTCCACGAGACGGCCACCGCCGAGCTCGCGGTCGCCCTCGCTCTGGCGGCACAGCGTCGACTGCCCGACTTCGTGCGCGCACAAGACCGGGGGGAGTGGATCGGCGGGGGCGCTCCGGGCCTGGCCGACCTGCGCGTGACGCTCCTCGGGTTCGGCGGCGTCGGTCGGGCGATCGCCGCGCGTCTGAAGCCCTTCGAGGTGGAACTGCGCGCCGTCGCCTCGCACGGTCGCCTACAAGACGATGTCGAGGTGTTCCCTCTCGGGGAGCTCTACGACGTGCTCGCCGAGACCGACGTCCTGATCGCTTCCCTCCCCGGTGGCGACGCGACCCGCCACATCGTCGACGATGCTGCCCTGTCGGCGCTCCCCGACGGCGCACTCGTCGTCAACGTCGGCCGCGGCCCGCTCGTCGACACCGAGGCGCTCGTCGATCACGTGCGCCGCGGCCGCATCCGCGCGGCGCTCGACGTCACCGACCCGGAACCGCTTCCCGCGGGACACCCCCTGTGGAGCCTGGAGGGCGCGCTCGTCGTCCCGCACGTGGGTGGAGCGACGGATGCCATGCACCCGCGTATCGCCCGCCTCGTGCGCCGGCAGATCGACCGCCTCCGCTCGGGCGAGGAGCCGCTGAACGTGGTGATCGGGGGCTAGGCCGCGAGAAGTCCCGCCACGACGTTGCTCACCGCGTGGACCGCGGCGCCGGGCACGAAGCTCCCGGTGCGGTGGCGCAACCACCCGAGCAGCCATCCCGCCGCGAACTGGACGGGGAGGATCGGCCACGTCCGCACGTCGATGAGCAGGAGCGGCAGGTGCGGGAGCAGGAAGACCGCTGCCTGCAGGAGGTTTCCTCGGACGAAGCCGAGCCGGCGGAGGAAGATGCCGCCCAGCAACCCCCGGAACAGAACCTCCTCCCCCAGCGCCCGGAGCACCACCCCGACCGCGGCTCCGACGGAGGTGAGACGCGCGATCGACACACCGGGCGCTTCGAGGGTCTCGAGCGGGATCAGCACGATCGCGAGCCACCCGGCGAGCACCAACGGGACGAGGAGCACCGCTGCCCATCCGTACCCGGAGGCCGGACCCCACGTCGCACCGAGACGGCGCCGGGCGAGCCGGAAACCGACATGTCCGCGGCGGGACTGCACGATCAGGTAGATGACGACCGGGATGCAGAACAGGATGAACTCGGCCATGGCGGCAATCTATCGCCCACGACCCACCCCGCGTAGGGTCGCCCCATGAGTGATCGAGCGGTCCCGAATCTGCCGTCGCGAGATCTCACGGTGACGGCGGAGTTCTACGGCTCCTTCGGATTCGAGGAGAGCTTTCGCGACGCGTCCTGGCTGATCGTGGAGCGCGGCCCCGTCGTCTTGGAGTTCTTCCCCTTCCCCGACCTCGACCCGGCGACGAGTTCGTTCATGTGCAGTGTCCGCGTCGCCGATCTCGACGGCCTCCATGCCGCGATCGCGGCCGTCGTTCCCGAACGCGACTCGTCGTGGCCCCGGTTGAGCCCGATCGCGCTCCGCCCGTGGGGACGGCGCGCGGGCTTCCTCATCGACCCCGACGGCACGCAGCTCCACCTCATCGAGGAGTCCGCTCCTCCGGCCTGAGCCGACGTCGCGGCTCAGCCGGCTGAGCGCGCGGCGTACGCGTTCGCGCTGGCCGCGACGTCGTCGACGTAGGAGTCGAGGTGGTTGTACGAGAACACCGCGCGTCGCCAGCCGACGGGGCTCGTCATCTCTCCCGAGGCGCAGAGGTAGCGCCCCGCCGCGAGGGCGGCGTCGTCGATCTGGTCCGGGTCGGCGACGCCGTCGCCGTTCGCGTCCGCTCCCCAGCGCTCCCACGTCGCCGGGATGAACTGCAACGGCCCCACGGCGCGGTCCCAGGTGGCATCCCCGTCGAATCGGCCCCCGTCGGTGTCGGCGATCGCCGCGCTCGCGGTGCCGTCGAGAGCGATTCCCCGGATGGGCGGGTCGGGATGACCCTCCGCGTCCAGGGTGCCGCCGGCGTGGGCGCCGTGGGCGGACTCGATCGAGCCGAGGGCCGCGAGCGTGTTCCAGCCGAGGCCGCAATCGGGCTGCTCCGCTCGGACGGTCAGCGCGGCGGAGGCATAGGCGCGCAGGGCACGCTGCGGGATGCCGGTCCGCGCCGCCACGGCCTCTGTCCACGTCGCATCCGGGACGAGGATCATCGCGGGCAGGGGCACCGGCACCGTCGAGCTGTCGACCGCGGTGTCCGCCGCCGCGGACGTCGGTGCGGCAGGCGGGAGGGATGCCGGAGCCGCCGCGCGCCAGTGGTCGACGCGCGCGGCGGATCGCTCGACGTCGAGCGCCGTCGCCTGCGTCTGCGCGACGACGGCACCACCGCCACCCACCAGCAGTACCAGCGCGATCAGCCACGGCCACAGCGGCCGGCGGGGGGCCTCTTCGAGGTTCACGAACACCTTCCGGGTGCCCGTCGGGACCGGACGCCCGGGATGACCGTAGGCGGCCGGCCCGACGACGGCATGAACGACCGGGATACGACGTCCGTCCTCGTTCGTGCGGATGCCGCTCCCCTCAGCCGCGGAAACCCGCGGGGTTCGACAGCAGGTCGGCGAACGCCAGCTCGGCGGGGCCGATGAGCATGAGACGCGAGCGGAGGTGGGCGCGCTCGAGCCGGATCGTGCGGCCCTCGGCCCCGAGGGGGTGGACGCGGACCGCGTCGGCCAGGCGCTCCCGGCTCACCGAGAGCAGGGCGCCGAGGTAGCCCGAGAGCACGACGGTCTCGGGGCTGAACGCGTTGACGAAGTTCGTCAGCGCGAGCGAGAGGACCTCGACCTGGCGGGTCACCTCCGACATCACGGTCGGATTGCGGGCGACGCCGAGTTCGACGTCGAGTTCGTCTTCGTCGAGTTTGCGGCGACCGAGGAGCGGCTCGAGCAGGTCGAGGCTGACCTCGGCTTCGAGGCATCCCTTCCGCCCGCAGACGCAACGTCGACCCCGCGGGTCGACGACCGTGTGGCCCAGCTCTCCGGCGTAGCCCGAGGTTCCGCGCAGCAGGGTGCCGTCGATGATGAGCCCACCGCCGATGCTGTGCATCGCACCGCCGAGATAGAGGAGGTTGCCGACGCCCACGCCGACGCCGAACCGCGACTCCGCGAGGGCGCCGATGCTGGCATCGTTGCCGGCGGTGACCGGCATCCCGAGCTGGTCGCTCAAGCGCGCGGAGACGGGCTCGCGCTTCCAGCCGAGGGTCGGCGAGACGAGAACCGAACCGTTGGCGTTCACCAGACCCGGCACCGCGAGTCCGACACCCACGACGCGGTAGTGGCGGTCGATGTCGGCGCGCATCGCCTCGACCGACGATTCGACGATCTGCACGAACCGTCGCGGCGAGGGGGCGCTCGCGGTGTCGTGGCGGAGGCGCGCGTGCACGACGCCGCCGAGACCGACGAGGGCGACGGTCACCGCATGCGGCTCCGCGCGGACACTGAGGGCTGCGACGTGGTCTTCGGGCTCGATGTCGAGGGTGGGGCGCCCGACCTTGCCGGTGCGCTCGCCACCGGGGGCCTCGCGGACGAGTCCTAGCTCGGTGAGTTCCATCACGAGACCGGTGACGGTGGAGCGGTTGAGACCGGTGGTGGCGCCCAGTTGTGCCCGTGAGAGCGCTCCCCGGGAGTGGAGCAACGACAGCACGGACGCGAGGTTCTGCTGGCGGATCAGGTCGTTGGTCGTACGACCGGCCGGGGGTGCGAGCGGCGTCGCGGGCTCGAACACGGCAGGGGTCATGAGGGGCGCACCTCCCCCATCATCCCATCGGAGTCGTACGGACGAGAAACGCAGTGACACGGATGGGGAGCGGGCCCCGGGGCCGCGCTCCCCATCCGATCACGCACCGCCGTTGCGCCGCTTGTTGAAGATGTCGAACGCGACGGCCAGCAGCAGGACGATGCCCTTGATCGCCATCTGCCAGGCAGCGTCCACGCTCAGGATCGACAGACCCATGTTCAGCACGCCCATGACGAGGCCACCGACGACGGCTCCGATGACGGTCCCGATACCGCCCTGGACGGCGGCGCCACCGATGAACACCGCGGCGATGGCATCCAGTTCGTAGTTCTGACCCGCGGATGCCACGGCGCCACCGGCGCGCGCGGTGCTGACGACCGCGGCGAGACCGGCGAGCACACCCATGTTGACGAAGATGAAGAAGTTGACCCACTTCGTCTTCACGCCGCTCATCACCGCGGCGAAGAGGTTGCCACCCATCGCGTAGATGTGACGACCGAAGGTCGTGCGGTTGAGCACGAACGTGTAGGCGAGCACGAGCACGGCGAGGATGATCAGCACGATCGGCGTGCCGTTGTACGCGGCGAGGGTGAAGGCGACCGCCATGATCGCCACGGCGGCGATGGCGTTCTTCAGCCAGAACGACCACGCGACCTCGCGGGGCAGCTCGAGGCGGCGCAGCGTCGCCCGCGTCCGCAGCTGCTGCGCGATGAGCGCGACGACGGCGACGACACCGAGCACGACGGTGAGGGAGTCCCAGACGCCCACGTAACCCAGCACCGGAGGCAGCCAGCCGGCGCCGATGGCGGTGAAGCCGTCGGGCAGACCGGCGATGGTGCCACCGGTCAGCAGCACCAACGTGAGGCCGCGGAACAGCAGCATGCCGGCGAGGGTCACGATGAACGCGGGGATGCCGACGAAGGCGACCCAGAAGCCCTGCCACGCACCGACGACGGCGCCGACGGCGAGCGACAGGATGACCGCCAGCCACCAGGGCAGGCCCCATTGGTTCATCGCGATGGCCGCGATCGCACCGACCATGGCGACCACCGAGCCCACCGACAGGTCGATGTGGCCGGCGATGATCACCATGACCATGCCGATCGCGAGGATCAGCACGTAGGCGTTCTGCTGGATGAGGTTGTTGACGTTTCCGGGCATCAGCAGTCGTCCGCCGGTGAGCACCTGGAACAGCACGATGATGATGACCAGGGCGGCGAGGATGCCGAACTGACGGAAGTTGATGCGCGACAGGATGCCGCGGCGGCGAGGCCCGGGCTGGGTCGGCGCTTCGACCGTCTGGGTGGATGCGGTGGCCATTGCTGTCAGTTCCTTCCGGCGGTCATGTGCCGCATGAGCGTCTCCTGGGTGGCGTCTTCACGGCTGACCTCGCCCGTGATGCGTCCCTCGGAGATGGTGTAGATGCGGTCGGAGAGGCCGATGACCTCGGGCAGCTCCGACGAGATGACGATGACGGCCTTCCCCTGGGCCGCGAGTTCGTTGATGATGCCGTAGATCTCGTACTTCGCCCCGACGTCGATGCCGCGGGTCGGCTCGTCGAGGATGAGGACATCGGGACCGGTGAACATCCACTTCGACAGCACGACCTTCTGCTGGTTCCCGCCGGACAGCCGTCCGGTGATCGCCGCGACGCTGGGCGCCTTGATGTTCATCTTGTAGCGGTACGAATCGGCGACCTTGTACTCGCGGTACCGGTCGACCACGCCGAGGCGGGCGAGACGGGCCAGCGCGGATGCCGAGACGTTGACCTGGATGTCGCCGATCAGGTTGAGGCCGTACTTCTTGCGGTCCTCGGTGGCGTACGCGATGCCGTGCTTGATCGCGGCGTCGACGGTGCGGACGTCGATCTGCTGACCGTTCTTGTAGACCTCCCCCGAGATGCCGGTGCCGTACATCCGGCCGAAGATGCTCATCGCGAGCTCGGTGCGGCCGGCGCCCATCAGGCCCGCGAAACCGACGATCTCGCCCGCGCGCACCGTGAACGAGGCGTTGTCGATGACGACGCGCTCGGTGTCGACGGGGTGGTGGACGGTCCAGTTCTCGACGCGGAACAGTTCTTCGCCGATGTCGGGCTCGCGCGGCGGGAACAGGCTGTTGAGGTCGCGGCCGACCATGGCCCGGATGATCCGTCCCTCGTCGGTCTCGGGGTCGTCGCGACGCATCGTCTCGATGGTGCGTCCGTCGCGGATGATCGTGATGCGGTCGGCGATGCGGAGCACCTCCTTCAGCTTGTGGCTGATGATGATGCAAGTGATGCCCTGGTCGCGCAGCTGGTCGATGAGGTCGAGCAGGTGGGCGGAGTCGTCGTCGTTCAGGGCTGCGGTCGGCTCGTCGAGGATGAGGAGCTTGACCTCCTTCGCCAATGCCTTCGCGATCTCGACGAGCTGCTGCTTGCCGACACCGATCTCGAAGATCTTCGTCGCGGGGTTCTCGCGGAGTCCCACGCGCTTGAGCAGCTGGGCGGCCGCCGTGTTCGTGGCGTTCCAGTCGATGACACCGCGTCGGGCCTTCTCGTTGCCGAGGAAGATGTTCTCCGCGATCGACAGGTACGGGCTGAGCGCCAGTTCCTGGTGGATGATCACGATGCCGGCGGCTTCGCTGTCGTTGATCGAGCGGAACGCCATCTGCTCACCCTCGAGGGTGATGCTGCCCTCGAAGCTGCCGGCCGGGTAGACCCCGCTGAGCACCTTCATCAGGGTGGACTTCCCGGCGCCGTTCTCTCCGCAGATCGCGTGGACCTCGCCGCGGTGCACGTCGATCGAGACGTCGGCAAGAGCCGGGATGCCGTTGAACGACTTCGAGATCCCCGCCATGCGCAGGATCGGTTCGGTCATGGTTGTCCCTCCGTCAGGGATCGAGCGGCGGGGCGGGCCGAAGCCCGCCCCGCCGCGAGGGGTGAATCAGAGTCCGACGTCGGACGCCTTCAGGAAGCCCGAGTCGATGAGCTTCGACTGCACGTCGTCCTTGACGACGACCTCGGGGGTCAGCAGGTAGGAGGGCACGACCTTCTTGCCGTTGTCGTAGGTCTTGGTGTCGTTGACCTCGACCTCCTTGCCGTCCTTGAGCTCCTGGATCATCGTGAACACGCGGTCGCCGAGGGCGCGGGTGTCCTTCCACACGGTCATCGACTGGGCGCCGTCGAGGATCGCCTTGACGTTGGCCTTGTCGGCGTCCTGGCCCGTGATGATCGGGTAGTCCGCCCCGGGGGTGTAGCCGGCCGACTTCAGCGACGCCTCGATACCGATGGCGAGGCTGTCGTTGGGCGAGAGCACGACGTTGACCTTCTTGCCGTCGCCGTAGAACGACGAGAGGCGGTTGTCCATCTCGGCCTGCGCCTTGTCGGACGCCCAGCCCTGGATGCCGATCGACGCCCATGCGTCGTCGTTGGCGGGCGACTTGCCGCTGGGGACGACCAGCTGGCCCTTGTCGATGTAGGGCTTGAGGACATCCCACGCGCCGGCGAAGAAGAACTTCGCGTTGTTGTCGTCGGGGCTACCGGCGAAGGGCTCGAGGTTGAACGGGCCCTTGCCGTCCTTCAGCCCCAGCTGCTCCTCGATGTACTGCCCCTGCAGGGTGCCGACCTTGTAGTTGTCGAACGTGGCGTAGTAGTCGACGTTCTCGCTGCCGTTGATGAGGCGGTCGTACGCGATGACCTTCGCGTTCTGGGCCTTGGCCTCCTGCAGCACCGGGCCGAGGGTCGAACCGTCGATCGCGGCGATCACGAGGATCTTCGCGCCGCCCGAGATCTGGTTCTGGATCTGGCTGATCTGCTGGTCGGTCTTGTTGTCGGCGTACTGGAGGTCGACGGTGCAGCCAGCGTCGGTGAGCTTCTTCTGGAGCTGCTCGCCGTCGTTGATCCACCGCTCGAGGCTACGGGTGGGCATCGCGATACCGACGTTGCACTCGGTGCCGCCGCCCGAGGCGTCGCCGCCGCCGGTGGTCGCGCGCTCCGAGCTGCACGCTCCGAGACCGACGGCGAGTGCGGCGATGGCCGCACCGGTCAGGATTTTCTTCAGCATGTGATCTGCGTTCCTCTCTGAACTGCAGGGACCCCCATGGTCGTACCCGCGCCCTCCCCGGCGCAGATCGGGTACGCCTTCGTCCCGGCTCTCTGGTCGCCGTCGCAATTATGACGGCTCCGAAAAATTATCCACTCGAGGGGGTTTTGTCTATAGCCACGTCAAAATTCATCCGCGTCGTGATCAGACCGTGATCAGCGCTCGTCGCGATCGGCCCCCGACCACAGATCGCCGCATTCGACGAGCTCGGCGTTCTGCGCGATCAGGTAGGGCCGGGCCCCGATATCGCCGCGGGCGGCGGCGCTCACGGCCGCCCAATGGTCGCGACCCAGCAGCACCGGGTGCCCGGGCCGATCGCCGTAGACCGCCTGGGCGAGGGCGTCGGGCGCGGCGCGGCGAGCCAGGCGTGCGACGGCCGCCGGGGCGACATCGGGGGTGTCCACCGGCACGACGACGGCGGCCGGGGCGGATCCGGATGCCGCCCGCGCGAGGCTCGCACGGAGGGACGCCGCCATGCCCGACTCCCAGTCGTCGACGCGCACGATCGTCGTCCCGGTCGGCACGAGCGGTGTCGCGACGTCGGCTCCGGCGCCGAGCGCGACGAAGATGTCACCGCATCCTCCCTCGCGCAGGGCGCGGACCGCGAGGGCGATCCAGGGGGTACCCGCGGGGGTGCGGGCGAGAGCTTTGGGACCACCGAAACGACGACCGGCCCCCGCGGCCAAGACGACTCCGCACGGCGGCTCGAGGGGGGCGGCGGGCATGGTCACGACAGCGTAGCGTGCGCGAAACACGCCCCGGCTACCGTCGCGTCCATGCTCGATCTGGCCGCCGACCTGCTGCCGTTGCTCGACGCGAACGTCCCGGTCGCGGCGGTCACCGTCACCGCCGTGGTGCGCAGCGCGCCGCGCGGAGTGGGCGCCACCCTCGCGGTCACCCGCGACGCCCGCGTCATCGGATCGATCTCGGGCGGGTGCGTCGAAAGCGACGCGGTGATGCTCGGCCTCGACGCGCTGCGGACGGGAACGGTGCGCCGCGCCCGGTTCGGTTTCTCCGACGACGGCGTCGTCACCCCCATCGCGGCGGGCCTCGCGTGCGGCGGGGCCGTCGACGTCGTGGCGTACCCGATCGAGGGCGACGCCGTGCGGGCGGCCTTGGGGGACGCCCGCGCGGGCCGCGAGGCGGTGCTCCGTCTCGACCTCGACGGGGAGCCGCTGGTGCTGCGCAAGCCCGCCCCACCGCGGTTGATCGTGCTGGGCGCGGGCGAGCACGCGGCCGCCCTGTGCCGCCTCGGTGCCGCCGCGGGCTTCGCTGTCACCGTCTGCGACGACTGGGCGCTCCTGGTCACCCCGGAACGTTTCCCGGATGCCGCTGAGCTCGTCGTCGCCTCCCCCCACGACTACCTCGCGACCCTCGACGCCCCCGACGACCGGACCGCGGTGTGCGTGCTGACACATGACGAGCGCCTCGACGTGCCGGCGCTGCGCGCGGCCCTGCGGATGCCGGTCGGTTTCGTCGGGGCGATGGGGGCGCGTGCCACCGTCGCGCGACGCGCGGTGCTCTTGCGCTCGGCCGGAGTGACCGATGCCGAGCTCTCGCGCCTGCACTCCCCCCTCGGCCTCGACCTCGGGGGCTCGACGCCCGAGGAGACGGCACTGTCGGTGATCGCCGAGATCGTGGCATCCCGCAACGCCGCCGGCGCGCGACCGCTGCGCGAGGGTCTCGGGGCGAGGGTGCACGACGGTGTCCGAGAGATGCCGACAGGAGCGTCGTGCGCGGTGAGGAGCGCGTGAGCGTTCTGGTCATCCGCGACGCGGTCGCCGTGGTCGATGACGGCGGACACGTCCGCACGGGCGACGTGACCTGCGTGAACGGACGGATCGTCGAGGGCGCCGACGTGACCGGGGCCACCGTGGTGGATGCCACGGGCTGCGTCGTCACGGCGGGTCTCGTGAACGCGCACCACCACCTGCTGCAGACGGCGTTCCGGACGCTCCCGGGCACCCGCGGCATCCCGATGCGCGAATGGCTGCCGGCGATGGCGGCGGCCTACACCGCCGCGGGGATCGATCCCGAGCTGACCGGTCTGGCCGCGCGCGCGGGACTCGCCGAAGCCCTCTTGAGCGGGGTGACCACTGTCGCCGACCACCACCTGACCTGGCCGAGCGGAGCCGACACGATCGGCGTGGCACGAGCCGCCGCGGATGCCGCGGCCGAGCTCGGCGCGCGCCTGGTGTTCGTGCGCGGGGCCGCGCGCGACGACCCGCAGGAAGCCGCCGCGTCGGCCGAGGCCATCGTGCAGGCGCTCGTGCCCGGCGCGCCCGGCGGCGTCTCCGCCGACGGGATGCTGCAGGTCGCCGTCGGGCCCGCCGGGGTCCACAGCGACCCGCGCGAGACGTTCGACCTGCTGGGCGAGGTCGCCCGCGCATACGGCCTCCGGCGGCGGACGCAGGCGAACGAGGTCGTCGACGTCGAGATCGCCCTCGAGCGCTACGGTTCGCGGCCCCTCGGCCTCCTCGAGGACTGGGGCTGGCTCGCCCCCGACGTGACGCTCGCTCACCTGTGCGACGTCACCGATGACGAGATCGCGCGGATCGCGGCATCCGGAGTCTCCGCCACGCACGCACCCGGCTGCGACGTGCCCATGGGGTGGGGCATCGCACCGGTGCGCCGCCTTCTCGACGCCGGCATCCCCGTGGGCCTCGGCACCAGCGGCGGAGGCAGCAACGACGCGGGGCACCTGCTCGCCGATGCGCGCCTCGCGATGCAGGTCTCGGCCCTCGTGGGGCCGCAGCTGCCGGCATCCGAGGTCCTGTCGCTGGCGACCTCGGGTTCGGCGGACGGGCTGGGTCGGCCGGAGCTGGGCCGCCTGACACCGGGGTCCGCCGCGGACCTCTGCCTGTGGGAGGTGTCGGGAGTGGCGGATGCCGGCGTCGCCGACGCCGTGGCAGGGCTCCTCTGGGCCTCACCCGGACGACGCCCGCGCACCGTGATCGTGGGCGGTCGGATCGTCGTCGACGACGGACGCCTGCTCACCGCCGACGAGGACGAGATCGTCGCGCGGCTGTTCGAGAGGGTGGGACGATGACGACCATGGCTCCTGCGACGTCGGTCGACCGTTCCCCCACCGGTGACGAGAGGCTCGGAGCGCGCGTGCGGGGACTGCGCAAAGCGCGAGGGCTCACCCTGACGCAGCTGGCCGAGGCCGCCGCCCTGTCGCACCCCTTCCTCAGCCAGCTCGAGAGGGGGCTCGCGCGTCCGAGCATGGCGAGCCTCGAGCGCCTCGCCCGCGCCCTGGGGACGAGCCGGGTCGAGCTGATCGCGGCATCCGAACCTCCGCGGACCGACCAGGACGTGCGCCCGTCGGTCGTGCTCGCCGACGAGGGCCTGATCGGCCCCTACGCCGAGGGCAGCGCCCGCCTTCTCGCCGCGGGTCCGCGGCGGTTCGAGCCCCTGGAGTTCCGCGGCGCGAATGCCGAACCGGGTGACCACTACGTGCACGAGGAAGACGAGTTCCTCACCGTCCTCGAGGGGACGATCGTGATCTCGCTCGGTCCGTTCGGCGAACGACGACTCAGCGTGGGTGACTCCGTCTACTGCCGATCGGGCACTCCGCACCGGTGGCATTCACCCGACGGCGAGCCCTACCGGCTGCTGATCGTCAAAGAACTCGTCCACGGATCGACGACCGACGCGGTGGACGACACGGCCCCGGGAGTCTCATGAGCGGTGGAGTGACCTTCGACGCGATCGTGCGGCAACGGCGCGAGGCCGCCGACGGCGTGGTGGTGCTCGACCTCGAGCGGGCGAACGGCACCCTGCCGCACTGGTCGCCGGGCGCGCACATCGACGTGGTGCTGCCCGCCGGGATCGAGCGGCAGTACTCGCTGTGCGGCTCACCGAGCGAGCGGGGCACCTGGCGCATCGGCGTGCTCCGCGAGCGCGAAGGGTCGGTATGGCTGCACGAGAACGCGCACGTCGGCGAAACGCTCCGGGTGCGCGGACCGGCGAACCACTTCCTCTTCGCTCCCACCGCCGGGCGCTCGTACGTCTTCGTCGCCGGGGGGATCGGCATCACGCCGATCGTGCCGATGATCGAGGCGGCCGATGCCGCGGGCGCAGCCTGGACGCTTCTGTACGCGGGACGCTCACGACGCACCATGGCCTTCGTCGACGAGCTGGTCGCCCGCTACGGCGAGCGGGTCGAGGTCTTCGCGGCTGACGAGGGCCGTCGTCTCGACCTCGCGGAGCGCTTCGGCACCCCCGTCGCCCGCGAGGTGGTGTACTCGTGCGGCCCCTCACGTCTGCTCGAGGCCCTCGAGGAGGCGATGGCGGGCTGGCCGCGCGGGAGCCTGCACCTCGAGCGCTTCGAGGCCAAGGTGCTCGGCTCGCCCGTGTGGGCCGAGCCCTTCGAGGTCGACCTCATGATGTCGGGAATCACCGTGACGGTTCCGCCCGAGCGGTCGATCCTCGACGTCGTCGAAGAGGCGGGCGCGGTCGTGCCCTCCAGCTGCCGCGTCGGCACCTGCGGCACGTGCGAGGTCGCGGTCGTCGACGGCGACGTCGAGCACCGCGACTCCGTGCTGTCGCCGGAGGAACAGGATGCCAACCGCTCGATGATGGTGTGCGTTTCGCGAGCCGCGTGCGAGCGGATCACGCTCGAGCTCTGACGCGCGCGGCGGCCCTGCCGTCACCAGAACAGGGGATTCGGCGAAAACAGGCCGATCCGGCGTGGAATGGCCTGTTCCCGTGGCATCCCCTGTTCTCGTGGCGGCGAGCGCTCGCGGGAATGACGGAGGTCGGCGTCAGGGCCGGAAGACCGCCCGGACGCACCCGTCCGTCTTCTTCTTGAACATCGCGTAGCCCTCCGGTCCGTCCTCCAAGGGCATGACATACGTGGCGAGGTGCTCGGTGCGGATCTCGTCCCGCGCCATCCGCTCGAGCAGCATCGGGATGTACCGGTGCCCGTGCTGTTGCGCCGAGCGCAGCGTCAGGCCCTTGTTCATCACCGCCCCCAACGGGAACTTGTCGACGAAGCCCCCGAACACGCCGAGCACGAAGAGGCTGCCGCCCTTGCGGGCGGCGAAGATCGCCTCGCGAACGGCCGTGGGCCTGTCCGTCTGAAGCCGCAGCTGCTGCTTCAGCTGGTCGTACGCGAAATCGGGACCGTCGCGGTGGGCTTCCATCCCCACCGCTTCGATGCACACGTCGGGCCCTCGGCCGCCGGTCAGCTCCCGAAGCTCAGCCGTCACCTCGCTGGTTTCGTAGTTCATGGTCTCGGCGCCGATGATCTGCTCCACCTGAGCGAGCCGTTCCTGGAACCGATCGATCACGATCACACGCTCCGCGCCGAGGAGCAGCGAGGCCCGCGCCGCCATCTGCCCGACCCCGCCGGCGCCCCACACCGCAACGGTGTCTCCGGGCTTCACTCCGCCGAGGTCGGCGCCCATCCATCCGGTGGGGCCTGCGTCCGAGGCGAACAGCGCCCGCTCGTCGCTCACCCCCTCCGGAACGGGGAACGCGCCCTGGTCGGCGTAGGGCACGCGGATGTACTCGGCGTGGCTGCCGGCCCAGCCACCGAGAGCATGGGAGTAGCCGTAGCAGCCGCCAGGGGCCTGCCCCCAGAGCATCTCGGGGATTCCCGCGTTGGGGTTGCCGTTGTCGCACAAGGAGTACAGCTCGTTTCGGCAGTACCAGCACTTCCCGCAGCTGATGAACGAGCAGACCACGACGCGGTCACCGACCTTGTGTTTCGAGACGGCGGACCCGACCTCGACAATCTCGCCGATGAACTCGTGGCCGAGCACGTCGCCGGCGCGCATCGTGGGGACGTAGCCGCCGAGCAGGTGCAGATCCGACCCGCAGGTCGTACTGAGCGTCACCTTCACGATGGCATCCTGCGCATTCAGGATGCCGGGATCCTCGACGTTCTCGACCGAGAGCTCGTTCACCCCGGTCCAACACAGAGCCTTCACAGCACACCCTCGCCCTTCGCCTCGTCCTCTGCCTTGTCGACCGCGCCCCCGAGCAGGGTGGGCGGTCGCTCTCCGTGCGGCCTCGGTGTCGAACGGAGGATCTCGCCCGTCTCGACGAGCTGTTTCGCGTCGCGGAGGGCTTCGCGAAGCGCCTTGCCGGGATCGTCCTCGCCCGCGAGCTCGGTCCCCTCCCGCACCCGGGCGTGCACCTCGAAGCCCTTGTCGCCCGGAGCCGGCTCGATACGGATCTCGAGCGATTCGGCCTGCCGCCTCAACGGCTCGGGATACCCGCCGCTGGAGAAGTCCTCGGCCTCACCGAGGATGGTCACCGCCTTCCACCCTTCGGGATGCGCGCCGTCGCCGTCCGATTCGCGTTCTTTCTTCACCAGGGAACGGGCGACGAGCCCCGCCGCGACGGTCGCGACCCCGATGCCGACGGCCGCAGCCGCCTTGCCCGCCATGATCACGCCGCCTTTCCGGGCTTGAGGACGACCTTGGTCCACCCGTCGTCTCGGTTGTCGAAGTGCTCGTAGGCATCCGGTGCCTCATCGAGTGACAACTCGTGGCTGACGATGAACGAGGGGTTCGCCTTCCCCGCGGCGATGAGGTCGCGCAACTGGCGGTTGTACTTCTTCACGGGCGCCTGGCCGGTGCCCATGGTCTGGCCCTTGAACCAGTGCAGGCCCATGTCGAACGCGATCTGGCCCTCCTTGGCCAACGCGTCGGGACTGCCCGGGTCCTGCGGCACGAAGACGCCGACCGTGCCGATCCGCCCCGTGAAGCGCACCGATTGCACCAGACGGTTGAGGGTCAGGTTCGGCTGCTCGTCGCCGCTCGGATCGTGCGCCTGGTAGCCGACGCATTCGCACCCGTTGTCGGCGCCGAGACCCATGGTCTGCTCGAGGACGGCCTGCACGGGGTCGACCTTCGAATCGTCGATCGCAATCGCGCCGATCGACTCGGCCAGTCGGAGTCGATCCGGATGCCGGTCGACGACCATCACCTTGCTCGCGCCCTTGATCGTGGCGGACAAGGCCGCCATCAGGCCGACCGGGCCCGCGCCGTAGATGACGGTCTGATCCCCCGGCTTCACTCCCGCCATCTCCGTGGCGTGGTAGCCGGTCGGGAAGATGTCGGCCAGCATCACGTAGTCGGCGGAGCGCTCCTCGGCATCCTCTCCCAGACGCAGACAGTTGAAGTCGCCCCAGGGCACGCGCAGCAGCTCGGCCTGGCCGCCCGCCCACGGCCCCATGTCGGCGAATCCGTACGCCGCACCCGCCCACTCGGGCACGGGCTGAGCGGTGAGGCAGTAATTGGTGAGGCCCCGCTCGCAGTTCTTGCAGTGCCCGCACGCGACGTTGAACGGGAGCACGACGTGCTCGCCCACCGTGACCTTGTCGACGCCGTCGCCGACCGCGATGACCTCGCCCATGTTCTCGTGACCGAACCACCGCCCGGTCTCGAAGCTCGTGCGGCCCTCGTACATGTGGAGGTCGGACCCGCAGATGTTGGTCGTGGTGATGCGGACCAGGACGTCGGTCGGACGCTCGATCCGCGCGTCCGGGACATCTTTCACCGTGACCTGCCGCGGCCCCTCGTACACGACTGCTTTCATGTCCGTTCCCTTCCGTGAGTGCCCTGTCTTCGAACGAGTCGCGCGACGTCCGACCCCGCGACACCTCCATGTCACTCCCGGCCGCAAGGCGACGCCATCGGCAGATCGACCGATCCGGGATGCCCGCCAGGCGGTGGTCAAATCAGGGGTTGACGTGCTACCCCATGACGCACAGGTCGGGGAGACTCCCCGACGCACGATCGATGCGAAGGTGGTCGACCCCCGTGACAGGAGATGGCGCGCTTCGGCTCGCAGAAATCGCGGCACGCCCGGGGCCCGTCCACGAGCGCGCGCAGGCGCTCCTGGACGAGCTGCATCACCACATCCCGTTTGACGGGGCCTGGCTGGCGCTGGCCGAGCCGGACGGTGAGGGATACACCTCCATCGCGAGCACCGACCTCGACCGATCGAGCGTGCGCTACCTCAGCGGACCCCAGATGGCTCGTGATATCGAGATCACCGGAGCCAACCGTGATCGCCCGCCCACCAGCCTCTCGGATCTGCCCTCCTCGCCGACGGACCTGCAGAGCTGGGCCGAGTGCCTGCTTCCCGCCGGGTTCCACGAAGCGTTGTCGGTCGCGCTCTTCGGGGAGGGTGGTCGGCACGTCGGCTTCGTGACGGTGCTGTTCCGCCGCGCCGACCCTCCGCCGCCGACCCTCCGACGGCGACTCGCGCGACTGGTGCCGAAACTGGCGGCGGGCATAGACCCTCTCCGGTCGCTCGCCGCCTCGGCGGTCTTCGTGGGCGGCGCCACCGCGGGCGCGGCCCTCCTGCCGGACGGGCGCGTCGCGCGCCTGCCGGGGCTGTCGGACGATGACCTCCTCACCGCAGACTCCGAGCTCATCGGAGCTGCCCGGGACGCGCTCGGAGACGGACGCACGTACGCCACGTTCCTCTGGCCGCGCGGCACACGCCGCTCGCCAGACGGCTACGTCCGGGTCACCGTGCTGGCCGGCGAGCAGGATCTCGACACCGTGGCATCCGGGATCGCCGTGCTCTCACCGGCCAAACGACTCCGGGGGCTGACGCCGCGGGAGCTCGAAGTCCTGGGGCACGTCATCGAAGGATGCTCCAATGCCGAGATCGCCCGGGCGCTGGTGGTGTCTCCCCGCACGATCGCAGCACACCTGGAACACATTCTGGTCAAGCTCGACGCCACCTCGCGGGCGCTAGCGGCCGTGCGCGCCGAGAGGGCGGGACTGTACGTCCCCCTCGTGCGCGCCCGGACCGTCTGAACCGAACGGGTACCACCCTGGAAAGGAGCATCATGTCTCATCTCGCCCCAAAAGCCGGTGTCGCCGCGGGGGTCGGCCTGGCGACGGCGCTGGTCGCCGTGCTCCTCGGCATCCCGGAACTGGCCCCCCTGCTGGGGTGGGTGGCCGCGTCCGGGGTCTTCCTGGCGTGGGCGTGGTCGCGGGCGTGGCCCGCCGACAGCGAGCGCACACGCTCCCTCGCGCGGCACGAGGACCGCTCTCGCAAGCTGGTCGACGCACTCATCATCGCGGCGACCTTCCTGAGCATCGCCCTCGTCGTGTTCGCGCTCATCCGCAGCCAGCAGCAGGATGCCATCGGGTCGGCATCCGCCATCCTCGCCGTCATCGGCGTCGTGGCGGCCTGGGCTCTCGTCAACACCGTCTACGCCTTCAAGTACGCCCGGATGTACTACCTCGACGACCGCTACCGCTTCGACTTCGACCAGGAGGAGGACCCCGCCTACAGCGACTTCGCTTACACGGCCTTCTCGATCGGAATGGCCTACAGCGCGAGCAACGTCACGCAATCGTCGACCGCCTCGCGCCGCATCGCCATGGGACACGGTCTGCTGTCGTACTTCTTCGGCACCTTCGTGGTGGCTGTCGCGATCAACCTGATCACCGGTCTCACCCAGGGAGGGTGAGCACGAGAACAGGGGATCTTTCGGAGACAGGCGGATTCGCGGCGAAACGGCCTGTACCGGTGGGATCCCCTGTTCTCGTCGCCCCGCGCGCTCGCGGGAGGGGCGCCCCGGGCGCGCGGCGAAAGGTTTGTCACGAGGGTCACGCCGAGGAAATACAGCGGAAACGCGTGGTTCCTAGCATCGGATCATCGCCAGATGTTCGTCACACGAACACTGGCCGGCCGCCCCCGGCGACCCGCCCCGATGCCGTGGCTCCCGTCTCGACGACTGTCTACCCGACTCCTCGGAGGCCCCCGTGTCTGCCGCTCCACCCGTCTCGATCGCCGCCCTCCGCGGCGTGCGCCTCCCCGCGGGCGCGCTCGTCGACATCGCGCTCGACGGCGACGAGGTGCTGGCGGTCGTGCCGGCGGGCAGCCCCCTCCCCGACACCGACGGTGAGACGCTCGATCTGACCGGCTACCTCGTCACCGCCGCGGGCGCAGAGCCCCACGCGCACCTCGACAAATCGCAATCGTGGGATGCCATCCAGCCCCCGTTCGGCGACCTCGAGCGCGCGATCGAGAGCTGGCACGCGTTCGCCGTCGACCTCGACGAAGACGAGACCCTCGGGCGCGCCCGGTCCACGGCGCTGCGGATGCTGGCATCCGGGATCACGTCCGTCCGCACCCACGTCGACCTCCTGCGCGGCGACGACCCGCTCACGGGCGTCCGCGCGATGGTGCGCCTGCGCGAAGAGCTCGACGACCTCATGGACATCGAGATCGTCGCCCTGGGCGGGCCGACCATCGCCGACGACGTCTTCGACGCGGCGCTCGACGCGGGCGTCGACCTCGTCGGCGGCGCACCCCACCTCGCCGACGACCCGATCGCCGATCTCGAGCGCCTGATCGCCCTCGCCCGCCGTCGCGACGTGGGCATCGACCTGCACACTGACGAGAGCCTCGCCGGAGCCGACACCCTCTCGGTATATGCCCGCGCGGTGACCGGGTGGCATCGCCCCCGCACCGCGGGACACTGCGTACGCCTCAGCATGATGCCCGTCCGCGACCTCGCCGAGCTGGCCGAAGAGATCCGCGTCGCCGACATCGGCGTCATCGCCCTGCCCATCACCAACCTGTACCTGCAGGGGTGGGATGCCGAGCACGCCGTGCCCCGCGGGATCGCGCCGATCGGCCGCCTCAAGGCCGCGGGCGTCCGCGTCGCCGCCGGGGCGGACAACGTCCGTGACCCCTTCAACCCCGTCGGCCGCTGCGACCACCTCGAGACCGCTTCGCTCCTCGTCTCGGCGGGGCACCTCGCTCCCGCCGAGGCCATGGATGCCGTGACGATCGGCGCGCGCGACGTGATGGGGCTTCCCGTCGCCGGACCCGCGCCGGGTGCCCGCGCCGACCTCGTCGCGATCCGCGCCGACTCGCTCGGGGACGCCGTCGCCTTCGCGAGCGCCGATCGCGTGGTCATCCACCGCGGCCGTCTCGTCAGCCGCACCACCGTCTCGACCGAGACGGCGATTCCCCGCACCACCGAACCCGTCCGCGCCGCCGCATCCGCGACGACACCGTAACCCGACCGGAAAGTGAGCGCTCCCGTGACCTTGGCCTCCCCTGCTCCCGTAGACACCGCGGATCCCACCGCGCCGCTGCTGGATTTCCGCAACGTCGCCATGACGTTCCCCAACGGCACCACCGCCCTCTCCGGCGTCGACCTCACCGTCGGCGCCGGCGAGTTCGTCAGCGTCGTCGGCCCCTCGGGCTGCGGCAAGTCGACGCTCCTGCGCATCGCCTCCGGCCTCGAGACCGCGAGCGAAGGCACCGCGACCGTCAACACCGACCGCATCGGGTACGTCTTCCAAGACGCCACGCTCCTGCCCTGGCGCGACGTGCGGTCCAACGTCGAGCTGCTGGCCGAGCTCAACTGGCAGCCCAAGCGGGTGCGCGGCCCCAAGGCGCAGTGGGCGATCGACCTCGTCGGTCTCAACGGCTTCGAGAAGCACCTGCCGAAGCAGATGTCGGGCGGCATGAAGATGCGCGCCTCGCTCGCACGCTCCCTCACCCTCGACCCCGAACTCTTCCTGTTCGACGAGCCGTTCGGGGCTCTCGACGAGATCACCCGCGAACGCCTGAACGACGAGCTACTGAAGATCTTCGTCGAGCAGAAGTTCGGTGGGCTCTTCATCACGCACTCGGTCTCCGAGGCCATCTACCTCTCCACCAAGGTCGTCGTGATGTCGGGTCGCCCCGGTCACCTCGTCGACACCTTCGACATCCCCTTCGACATGCCCCGCGACCCCGAGATCCGCTACACGGCCGAGTACGCGAAGCTCGTCGGCGAGGTCTCCCACGCCCTTCGGGAAGGACACTCATGAGCACCACGTCTGCAGAGCCGGTGGCCGCGCTGTCGCCCGAGCCCACGGCATCCACTCCTCCGCCCACCCCGCCGCGCACGAGCCCGGCCGCGCGTCGCCGGGGTTTCGGCGCCCGCGCCGCGTCGATCCTGCCGCCGCTCGGAGTCCTGGTCGTCTTGCTCGGCGCCTGGTACGGCGTCTCGATCGCGCTGGCCGCCTCGGGCAAGGGCTTCCTCATGCCCATGCCGCACGAGATGTTCACGATGGGCTTCTTCGACCCGCAGGTCGGTGCCGACATCTGGATCGCGCTGTTCCGCACCACCGGCGTCGCCCTCACGGGCCTCGCGATCGCCATGGTGATCGGCATCGGCTGGGCCATCGCGATGTCGCTGGCCCGCTGGGTCGAGCGCTCGACCTACGCCTACGCCGTGATGCTCCAGTGCATCCCGATCCTCGCCCTGGTGCCGCTGGTCGGCTTCTGGTTCGGCTACGAGTTCCTCGCCCGCGTCATCGTCTGCGTGCTGATCGCCCTGTTCCCGATGGTCTCGAACACCCTGTTCGGTCTGCAGTCGGTCGACAAGTCGCAGCGCGAGCTGTTCCGCCTGCAGAAGGCCGACAAGTGGACGGTCCTGACGAAGCTCACCCTCCCCGCCGCGCTCCCCTCGATCTTCGTCGGCATGCGCACCTCGGCCGGGCTCTCGGTCATCGGCGCGATCGTCGGCGACTACTTCTTCCGCCGCGGCGAGCCGGGCATCGGCTCGCTCATCTCGAACTACCAGTCGCGCCTGCAGAGCGCCGAGCTGTTCGCCGCCATCCTCGCGGCGTGCCTGCTCGGTGTCGCGATCTTCGCCTTCTTCGGCTGGCTGTCGAAGGTCGCCGTCGGCCGCTGGTACGACAGCACGCGCTGACCCGACCCCCGGATGCCACGGACCCCCGCCGCCTCAGGCGCACGGGGGCGGCATCCGGCGTACCCGAAACACCCGTGAACCTGCACCATCTCCGCACCCGAGCTCCACTCGTCACAGAAAGCGACCCAGCATGCAGCGCTCCACCCTCCTTCGCGCCACCGCCGCCACCGGCGCCTTCGCGATCGCCCTCACCCTGACCTCGTGCGCCGGGAGCGCCGCGGAACAGGCCGCACCGGCGTCCGACAAGCCGATCGGATCGGTCGACCTGTCGGCCGACTGCCCCTCCACGATCGTCGTCCAGACCGACTGGAACCCCGAAGCCGAGCACGGTCACCTCTACGAGATGATCAAGGACGACTACACGATCGACGCCAACACGAAGGCCGTCACCGGCCCGCTCATGGCGGACGGCGAGTACACCGGCGTCAACCTCGAGATCCGCGCCGGTGGACCCGCCATCGGCTTCCAGACCGTCTCGGCGCAGATGTACCAGGACGACGCGATCACGCTCGGCTACGTCAGCACCGACGAGGCGATCCAGCTGTCGGCGACCACGCCCACCAAGGCCGTCTTCGCCCCGCTCGACATCAGCCCGACGATGGTCATGTGGGACCCGGCGACCTACCCCGACGTCAAGACCATCCAGGACGTCGCCCCGGCGCTGGAGAAGAACGGCGGCGTGTGGCGCTACTTCGACGGCTCGGCGTACATCGAGTACCTCAAGAGCGCCGGTCTCGCGAACGCCTCGATCCTCGACGGCTCGTACGACGGCACCCCGTCGAACTTCGTCGCCGCCGGCGGTAAGGACATGCAGCAGGGCTTCGCGTCGGCGGAGCCGTACGTCTACGAGAACGAGGTCTCGGCCTGGGGCAAGCCCGTGAAGTTCGCCCTCATCCACGACGCCGGATGGCAGACCTACCAGTCGTCGATGTCGGTGAAGAAGGACACCTTCGATGAGCTGTCCCCGTGCCTGTCGAAGCTCGTCCCCGTGCTGCAGAAGGCCGGCATCGACTACTACAAGGACCCGTCCGCGGCGAACGACCTCATCCTGAAGCTCGTCGACGAGTACGCCACCGGCTGGACCTACACGCAGGGCGTCGCCGACTACTCGGTGAAGACGCAGGTCGACCTCGGCCTCGTCGGCAACGGCCCCGACTCCACCTACGGCAACTTCGACGACACCCGCTTCGCGGACTTCTACACGAAGGCAGCCAAGGTCTACACCGACCTCGGCACCCCGCCGGCGTCGGGTGAGACCGCCGACGACCTCTACACGAACGAGTTCATCGACACCTCCATCTCGTTCTGACCCGAGTGGTCGGATCGGCTCATGCCGACCCGACCACTCGATCCCCGCCAGGCTCGCACGCGCGCCTCGGCCCGGTCCGCCTCGTGCGGGCCGGGCCGCACGTCACGCACGGTGGCTTCGACGAGCTCAGCCACCCCCGCCGCACCCCAGGTCCCTGAGCCCGTCGAAGGGACCGCCCCCTTCCCCACAACCCGTTCCACCCGGAGAAACCCCATGAGCGACACCGCCACCCGCGTCCTCTCCCTCGAGGACGAGCTCCTCGACCTGCTCGGCCCCGCCGCCGTCAGCACCGAGCCCCGCGTCCGCGAGCGCGCGAGCGTCGACGGATCGCCGATGTCGCCGATCATCGCCGCCAAACTCCCCCTCGGCCTCGCCGACCTCGTCGTGTTCGCCGCCGACGCCGAACAGATCGCGACAGCGGTCGCCGCGGCATCCCGTCACGGCGTGCCCGTCACGGTGCGCGGCAAGGGCACCGGCAACTACGGCCAGGGCATCCCCATGCAGGGCGGCCTCGTCGTCGACACCACCCGCGCCAAGGCCATCGTCGAGGTGGGCGACGGCTTCATCACCGCCGAGGCCGGCACCCCGATGGTGCTGCTCGAGCAGGCCGCGTGGGCCGCGGGCCAAGCGCTGTGGATGTACCCCTCGACCGCACAGTCGACCATCGGCGGCTTCCTCTCCGGCGGCTCCGGCGGCACCGGCTCGATCGCGCACGGCTCCAACGACCGCGGTTTCGTCGCGGCGCTCGACGTCGTGCACGCCGACGGCAGCGCCGAGATCCACCACGTCGAAGGCGACGAGGCCCAGAAGTACGTGCACAACTACGGCACCGCCGGCGTCATCGTCCGCGCGACCGTCCGCCTCGAGCCGTTGCGCGAATGGCGTGGACTGTGGGCGAGCTTCCCCGACTTCGCCGGCACCCTGTCGGTGTTGCAGACGATCGGCAACCTCGACCCCTCGCCGCGGCTCGTGTCGGGCGACGGCCCCGAGATCTCGGCATCCCTCCCCGCTGACGAGGCCATCCCCGAGGGCCGATCGAGCCTTCGTGTGATCCTGGATGCCGCACAGATCGACACCGTGACCGCGATCATCGAGGGCTCGGGCGGCCGCGTCGAGGCGGTGCGCGAGGGGCCGCAGGCGAGCATCCGCCTGTCGATGCTCAGCTACAACCACCCCATCGAGTGGTACCAGAAGAGCCAGCCGCACGAGGTGTTCCACCTCGAGGTGGCCGGGATGCCGCTGAGCGAGAACGTCGACGCCGTCGAGGCCGTGTTCCCCGGCGCGAAGCTGCACGTCGAGTCGACGAAGCAGCACCCGATCGGGATGCTCGCCGCTCCCTACGTCAGCGAGGAGGATGTCTACCGCGGCATCGCCGACCTCAACGCCCTCGGGGTCGGTGTACACAACCCGCACCAGTGGAACGTCGACTTCCACGTCGAGGAGACGGTCGAGACCGCCCGCCTGACCGACCCGAAGGGCCTGCTGAACCCCGGCAAGCTCAACCCCGAGTACACGGGCGCACGCAAGGGAGCGATCCGATGAGCCGGCTTCTCGCCGAACTGAGCGGCCCCGCCGCCGCCGAGGCCCTGACCGAGGACTCGATCCTCGTGCTTCCCACCGGTGCCATCGAGCACCACGGTCCGCACCTCCCCCTGGCGACGGATGCCATCGTCGCCGAGGCCTCCGCGACGGCCGCCGTCGCGCGCGCCGCGGCACAGGGTCTCGACGTCTGGCAGCTGCCGACCCTGTCGATCACGAAGTCCGACGAGCACTCGTGGGCGCCGGGGACGCTGTGGCTGACGCCCGAGACGATGCTGCAGACGGTGGTCGACATCGGCCGCTCGATCCTGACGACGCGAGCCCGCACGCTCGTCTTCGTGAACGGCCACGGCGGCAACGTCGCGCTGCTGAACGTGGCCAACCGGGAGCTGCGGCGCCGCTTCGGCCTGCGCACGTTCTTCATGCCGGCAGCGCGCGTGCCCTCGTTCGACGGCACCGACGGCGGTCCGGACGAGCACGGCACCGGCATCCACGCCGGGTACGGCGAGACGAGCATGATCATGCACCTGCGCCCCGAGCTGGTCGATCCGTCGAAGTTCCACGCGACCGTCCCCGCGCACATCGGGGACTTCCGTCACATCGGCTTCAACTCCAAGCCCGTCACCTTCGGGTGGCTGTCGAACGACTTCGGCCCCACGGGTGTGCTCGGCGACCCGACGGGCGCGAACGCCGCGGCGGGGGCGAAGCTGTTCGAGGACAGCGTCTCGTTCGTCGTCGAGGCGCTCGAGGAGATCAGCCGATTCGACTACACCGCGTGACCGTCCCGAGCGGTGACGCGTGAGCGTGGTCGCTGCGCCAGCGAAGGGCGTCCGCGCCTACGGCCAGGTCTTACGCCTGCCGGGAGCGCGGAGCTTCGTCGCTGCGGGCATCCTCGCGCGGTTCCCCCGGGCGACCCTCTCCCTGGGCGTCATCCTGCTGGTGTCCGCCACCACCGGGAGCTTCGCCTCCGCCGGTCTCGTCGTCGCTCCGCTCGTCGTCGGCATGGCGATCGCGGCACCGCTGTGGTCGTCGCGGATGGATCGGCACGGCCAGGCCCGGGTGATCCTGGCGTCTCTCGGATGCCTCGTGCTCGCGGCATCCGGGTTCCTCGCCCTCGTGCTCACGGGGGCACCGTTCTGGACGTGGCTCGTCGCCGCATTCGCGACCGGGGCGTCGACTCCTGACCTGACCTCCGCCGTGCGCGCACGCTGGACGGTGCTGGCGCCCGAGTCGCAGCGGACCGCCGCGCTGGCGCTGGAGACGATCGCCGATCAGATGGTGTTCATCGCGGGTCCGCCGGCCATCACCGCCGTCGCGGCCACGATCGATCCGGCGGTGGCGATGCTCGGCTCGCTCGGGTTGGGGGTGATCGGGGGCGTGTGGCTTGCGGCGCAGCGCGGGACGCAGCCCGCTCCGATGCCGCGGGGACCGCGGCGCGCGACGATCCTGCCGCCCGCCGGGGTCGTCCCCATCGCTCTCGCCTGCGTCGCGCTGGGCGGGGTGTTCGGCGCGTTCGACGTGAGCCTCGTCGGCTGGGCCGAGGTCGGCGAGCAACCGTGGCTCGCGGGTCCCGCCTTCAGCGCCCTGGCCGTCGCGATCGCGATCGGGTCGGTCATCACCGGCGCCCGCTCGTGGAAGCTGTCGCCCGCGGCACGCTACATCGGCTTCGCAGCCCTGGCCGCGATCATCGCGGTCGGGCTCCCTGTCGCGCAGGGATCCGTCCCGGTGCTGTTCGGGATGATCCTGCTGCTCGGGCTCGCGGTGTCGCCGGTGATGGTGTCGGGGATCCTCGTGGCATCCGCTCGCGCTCCCGAGGGCCGCGTGACCGAAACCCTCGCCTATCCGACCGCCGCGATGTCGCTCGGCGTGCCAATCGGCGGTGTGATTGCGGGAGCAGCTCTGGATGCGACAGGCCCCGCGAGCGCTCTCGTCACGATCGCCGTGTCGCTGGCCCTGGCGGCGGCGATCGCCGCGGCGGGTGAGGCGTTGTTGCGGGTGAGAGAGCGGTAGGGCCGGGGGCGGAGGCTTCGACGAGCTCAGCCACCGCGCACGACCGAGGCCCTGCCGCCACCGAGGTCGCTGAGCCCGTCGAAGGGACCGGACACGCGCGGCGACGGGCGGACGACGCGTACGGTGGCTGTCATGGAGCCCGAGACCGAGGAACAGCGAGCGCGCTTGGCGCACTGGAGCTGGCAGGAACGGTCGCTGACGTCCACCACACCGCCACGGCTCGAAGACGGTCGTCGGCTCATCCGCGTCTTCCCCGAGTGGATCAGCTGCCTCCCCCTCTGGGAGAACTACACGGACAACTACCCGTTCGAGCGCGACGTCCTGCCCCTCTCGTCCGAGCTGCAGGACCGGCTCGTGGCGTGGAACGACCACTGGCAGAACCGGGACCTCGAAGAGGAGGTGCCCGACCTCGACCGGTGGATCGCCGAGGGCCGGGAACTCGTCGCCCGGCTCCGCGACGAGCTGGGTGACATCGCCGACGTGCGGGCCGAGTTCGGGCTGTGAAGCGCGAGTCCTCGTTCGGTGAGTGTCCAAAACACCCGGGAAGGTGCCGCGACACGTCCGGGTGTTTTGGACACTCAGTCTGAGGGAAGCTGCGCGGAGTCGCGGGGGTGAGAGCGCCGCGGGCGCGCGGGGGCCGCGGGCGCGCGGGGCTGCGGGGCTAGAGGATGACGCCGAACTCCTCCGCCAGCGCGGGCAGCTCCTCGTGCAGCACGCGGGAGGCCTCGACCGCGAGCGGGTTGGTCGAGACGCCGTCCTCGTTCACGAGCGCGCCGCCGACGTAGACCTGCTTCAGGTTGCGCAGACCGCACGCGAGCACGTAGCTGCGCACCGGGTTCCACAGCGGACCCACGTCGGGCGACCGCGGGTCGACCACCACGAAGTCGGCGAACTTGCCCACCTCGAGGCTGCCGACCCGGTCGTCGACGCCCATGATCTCCGCTCCCCCGAGGGTGTGCAGGCGCAGCACGCGCTCCGGCATCATCGACAGCGGATCGTGGGTGCGCGCGCGCTGCATGAACATGCCCATGCGCATGTTCTGCCACGGGTCCGCGACGTCGGTGCACGCCTGGTCGTCGAGGCCCATGCCGACCTTCATGCCCTGCTCGAGCATCTCCGGCACGTGGGCGATGCCCGACGCCAAACGCCCGTTCGACGCGGGCTGCCACGACATGCTGGCACCGCCCGCCGCGGCATCCGCGATGATCTCCGGCGTCGTCTGGATGAAGTGGCCGAACATCATGCCCGGGCGCAGGGCTCCGGCGTTCTTGTAGAGCTGGAACTTCGTCTGCTGGTGCTCGATCGCCTCGTACGTCTCGAGGAAGTGCGCCTGGTTGGTGACCCCGAAGCGGTCCATGACGGCGACCTCGATCTCGGCGGCGTCGGGTCTCGTCGACCACTGCACCTGACCCATGATCGAGGCGCCGAGCGCGATGTCGGGGTCCATCGCGAGGACGTGGTCGAGGGATGCCTCGAACCGGGCGAAGATCTCGTCGTCGGTGCCGACGGTGGCATCCAGCGCGATCGAGTCGACGAAGCGGAGGCCGGCGTCGTAGCATCCGTCGGCCTGCCGGGTGTGCCACGCGTGGTCGCGCAGGATGCCGCCGCCGTCGGCGCGCTTGCCGTCGACCATCGGCTCCCAGGGCAGGAGCGGGTCGGTGAAGTTGTAGGCCGTGGTCACGCCGTTGGCGAGGAAGTCGAGCGAGCCGTGCAGGGTCGCCCAGTAGATCTGGTCGGGTGAGGCGTTGTTGAGCACGCTGAACATCGAGGTGCACCAGCCGTAGAGCGTCTGGTCGACGCCGAGACCGCGCGAGCCGCTCGTGAAGAGGTGGCTGTGCGAGGAGACGAAGCCGGGCGCGACGAACTTGCCGTCGACGTCGAGGATCTCGTCGGCGGTGACGCCCGGATCGGGGTCGCCCGCACCGATCGCGGCGATGCGGCCGTCGCGAACGAGCATGTACCCGCGCTCGATGTAGCCGGGGTCGTCGGTGCCCGCGGGAACCGTGATGAGCCGTGCGTTGATGACCAGAAGCGACATGTTGATCACGGTAACAATTGCGTGTTTCCGCGGTGTTCCAGGCGGGTGCCGGGTTGTTTGCGGACGGCGCGCGTGCCGCGCAGGTTCCTGCGGTGCGTGGAGTCGAGCGGCCAGGAAACGCCGTTGTGCGCGGGGCCGTGACGGCGTTTCCTGGACACTCGACGAAGCGACGCCGTGCCATGGTCGCCTCCAGCGCTCACGGCGGCGTGAGTGTCCAGAACACCCGGACAGATTTCTGCGGCGTCCGGGTGTTTCGGACGCTCAACGTCGCACCCGCCCGGACGGACAGGACGGACGGCAGCGGGCGCCGGGCCGGGCGCTAGGCGAACGCGCGACGCACGGCGGGGGCGATCGCGGCCAGCACCTCGTCGCGAGCGGGCGTCGAGGGGAAGACCAGGAACAGGTGCGGGACGCCCTCTCGACGGACGAACTCGACGGGGACCCCGGATGCCGCGAGCCGCGCGGCGTACTCCTCCGCCTCGTCCGACAGCGGGTCGACGCTCGCCGCCACGACCACCGCGGGTGCCGAGCCGGCGAGATCGGGGGCGCGCAGCGGCGCGGCCTCGACGGGAACGGCGGCGACGGCTCCGGCGGGCACCGGACCTCCCGCGCCGCCGCGCTCGGGATGTGGCGCAGGGTCTCCGGCATCCTGCACGTACAACCCCCAGTACCACTGCATGCCCTTCGCGGTCAGCGGCAGATTCTCGGTGTGCGCGCGATAGCTCGGGCGGTCGAGGTCGGGGGCATCGAGCACGGGGCAGAGCAGCACCTGACACCGGATGCCGGGAACCCGGCCCTCCCGCGAACGCAGGGCGAGGGCGGCGGCGAGGTTGCCCCCGGCGCTGTGGCCCGCAACGCCGAGGAGCGCGGGATCGACCAGCCCGCCGGCTCCCCCGGCCGCGAAACGGAAGGCGCGCTCGAGATCGTCGAGTCCCGCCGGGAACGGATGCTCCGGCGCGAGACGGTAGTCGACGCTGAGCACCTGGGCTCCGGTCGCAGCGGCGAGCGCGCGACACAGGGCGTCGTTGTTGTCGAGATGGCCCGCGACCCATCCGCCGCCGTGGGCGAAGACGAGGGTCCCCCGGTGTGCGGCGCGGGGCCGGTAGAGGCGGAGCGCGAGGCCGTCGGCATCCGTGTCGATCGATTCGACGACCTCATCGTCGGGAAGCCGGACCCACGAGGGGTTCGCCCGCAGCTCGGCGATACGCGCTGTGTCGTCACCGTCGGCATCGGTGGCTCCGGACGGGATCGTTCCCGCTCGCGCGGCGAGACGCGCGAGGTGCGCGCGGACGTGGGGATCGGTGATGGCCGGGTGGACGATGTCGATCGGAAGCTCCTCGGGCGGGCGCGGCCAGACGCAGGCTGCGTGACGATGCCCCGAGCGTAGGACCTCGGATGCCGACCGCCCGACCGGGGCGCCGAAGCGTTACGCCGCGGAAACACCGGCGTCTCGCGACCCCCGCACGCTGGGGGCATGCACTCGCCGGTACAGCGCGCGGCCGCGATCCTCGCGGCGCAGCGCTTCGTCGTCATCGGGACCGCGGATGCCGAGGGTCCCTGGACCGCGGCCGCGCAGTACCGGCTCCTTCCGCGCGGGATGTACGTCGAGTCCGACCGCTCGTCGCGGCACGCCCGGGCGATCGCGGCCTCGGGAGTGGCATCCGGGGTCGTGTTCGACTCGTCGGCCGCGCTCGCCGACGCGGACGGCGTGCAGCTCGCGTTCTGCGCGCGGGAGGTGGATGCCGACGCCGCGGCGGTGCGGAACGTGCTCTCGACCCGGCTTCCGCGCGACGCCGGCCCCGCCGCGGAGCTCGACGAGGACGTGGCCGCCGTGCTGGCCGTTCCGACCAAGCGGCTCTACTCCTTCGAGGTCGAGCGAGCGTACGTGTTCGACCGCGACGCGTGGCGGACCCGCGGCACGGACGCACGGATCGAGATCGACGCGGCGGAGGTGTGGGCGGCGCTGGTGTGACGAGGACGGTCGCAGCGGGGCGCACCGCGTGCTCACGCCGGCGCGCGTCTCGCGCGAACCGCGTGCCGCCGCTGCCCCGCCCGCAAGAGCGCCGCCTGCCCGTTACGCCGCCGAAACAGCGCCGTCGCGGGCGCGAGCGGGTCGCCGCGTACGGTGACGCCGAGGGGCGCCGCGGCCCTCAGGAGAGGAGTCCCATGTCTCAGCGCGTCATCGTCACCGGAGGGTCCGGCGGCATCGGTGCCGCCATCGTCGACCGCTTCCTCGCCGACGGCGCCCGGGTCGTGGTGCTGGATCGGCGCGCGCCGGCGGAGCAATCGGCATCCGCTTTCGTCGCCGTCGACCTGCGTGACCCGATCGACACCCGCCGTGCGGTCGGCGAGGCGATCGAGACGCTCGGCGGCGTCGATGTGCTCGTCAACTGCGCGGGGATCTTCCAGCATGTCCCCCTGCTCGACATCACCGTCGACGACTGGGACCGGGTGCTCGACATCAATGCCCGCGCGACCCTCGTCACGATGCAGGCGGCCGCACCCGCGATGCTCGACGCCCGCAGCGGCACGATCATCAACATCGCCAGCATGGCCGCGAAACAGGGCGGCGGGGGCGAGGGACACTACGCCGCGTCGAAGGCCGCGGTCGTCGCACTGACGCGCGCGGGCGCGCAGGAATGGGGATGCCACGGTGTCACCGTCAACGCGGTGTGCCCCGGCTACGTGCTCACCGAGATGGGCGCCGACACCCGTTCGGAGGCCGACGTCGCCGCGTGGAGCGCGAAGTCCCCCCTGGGTCGGCTCGGCATCCCCGAGGACGTCGCCGGCGTCACCCACTTCCTCGCCTCGCCCGCGGGAGGCTACCTGACGGGGCAGGCGATCAACGTCACCGGCGGGATGGTCATGCACTGAGCCGGTCCGGCCGTCGGCGTGGACGCGTGCGCCCTCTGGTGTGGGCGAAACTCCTGAGATTCCGGGGCCACCGCCCCCTGCCGCACCCCGGGGAGCCGCCACGCCCCGATTTCTCAGGAGTTTCGCCCGGGTCGGGGCGCCGCCCGCACGCGTGTGACCGCGCGTGACGCCCACCGCCGCACGCCGGAGGCCGGTGGTTACGGTGGGGCGAGGCATCCGTCCGCCGTTTTCGACCTGGAGAGCACATGTCCGAGTACTTCGACCGCACCGCCGACAAGACCTACACGAAGGTCTACAAGGCCGAGACGCCCGACATCCTCGCCGCGTTCGCCGCTTTCGATCAGGCCGTGTTCGCCGAAGAGGGACGCGCGATCCCGCTGAAGTACCGCGAGCTCATCGCCCTGGCCGTGGGGATCACCACGCAGTGCGTGTACTGCATCGACGGGCACTCGCAGAACGCCGTGAAGGCCGGGGCCACCGAGGCCGAGCTCGCCGAGGCGGCGTGGGTCGCCACCGCCATCCGGGCCGGCGGTGGCTACGCGCACGGGCGCCTCGCCTTCAAGCTCGGCGCGGACGCCCGCCCCGACCACCAGCACTGACCCGTGCCCGCCGTCTCGGCACTCGAGGCCGAAGCCCTCGAGTTCGTCCGCGCTCTGATCCGCATCGACAGCGTCAACACGGGCGACGCGGCGACCATCGGCGACGGCGAGACACGCGCGGCGCTGTTCGTGCAGGCGCAGCTCGAGGAGGTCGGCTACGAGACGACCCTCGTCGAACCCGTTCCGGGCCGCGCCAGCGTGATCGCGCGGCTGGCGGGGTCGGATCCGGATGCCGGTGCCCTCGTCGCCCACGCCCACCTCGACGTCGTGCCGGTCGAGGTCGAGAACTGGACGTACCCGCCCTTCGGCGCGGAGATCCACGACGGCCTCCTGTACGGCCGCGGGGCTGTGGACATGAAGGACTTCGCGGGGATGCTGCTCGCGGTCGCCCGGGCCTTTCGCCGGGAGGGGATCGTGCCGCGGCGCGACCTCATCTTCGCGTTCTTCGCCGACGAGGAGGCCGGGGGCGTCTGGGGCGCGCGATGGATCGTCCGCAACCGTCCCGAGCTGTTCGCCGGTGCGACCGAGGCGATCAGCGAGGTCGGCGGCTTCTCGCTTCCCCTGCCGGGCGACCGTCGCGCGTATCTCGTCGCGACCGCGGAGAAGGGCGTGACCTCCGCGACCCTGACGGCCCGCGGCCACGCCGCCCACGGCTCACGGCCCACCGCCGACAACGCCGTGGTGCGGCTCGCCCGGGCGGTCGTCGCGATCGGCGAGCACCGCTTCCCCGAGGTGCGCACGGCGACGCTCGAGCGGTTCCTCGACGTCTACGCGCGGGCGGGCGGCGATGTCGACGACCTCGGATTCGCGGCCTCCCTGCTCGACGCGGGGAGGCGCCACACCGTCTCCCCCACCGTGCTCGACGCGGGCGGCAAGACGAACGTCATCCCCTCGTCGGCATCCGCTCGTCTCGACATCCGCATGCTGCCGGGAGACGACGCGACGCTCCGCGCCGAGCTCGAAGCCCTCGTCGGCCCCGACGTCGAGATCGCGTGGGACCGGGCCGTCCCGGCGATCGAGGCGCCCGTCGACGCACCGCTGGTGGGTGTACTCCAGGATGCCGTGACCGCCGAGGATCCTGACGGGACCGTGGTGCCGTACCTTCTCCCGGCCAGCACCGACAACAAGCATCTCTCCGCGCTCGGCATCCGCGGCTACGGCTTCGTGCCCCTGCGCGTGCCCGCCGATTTCGACGTGTTCGGGCAGTTCCACGCGGCCGACGAATGCGTTCCGGTCGAGGCCCTGTACTTCGGCACGCGGGTGACCGCGCGGGTGCTGCGCGAGGCGTGAGCCGGCTCTCAGCACGAGGTGACTGAGCTCGTCGAAGCCCCCGGATGCACCCGCGCACCGGTCCCTTCGACGAGCTCGGCATGCGTCGGGGCGGGGTAGCGCCCGTGGCTTCGCACCACCAGCGTGTTACCCCGCGTGGCGATGCGTTGCGCGGCGTGGCGGAGCGTTGCGACGTGTGAAACGGCGCCTCGCCGACCGCCCGACCCCGACATAGCGTTTCGGTCACCCACCGGCCCGCGCCGGTCCGGAGTCCGAGGAGCATGTCAGATGACCACCACCGTGCCGGCGCCCGCCGCCTCGCCGCAGACCGCCGAGAAGGTCGACCTCGGCACCATCGCCGTCGTCCCCACCCGCCACTGGTGGCGGTGGATCCTCAGTGCCCTGCTGCTGTTCGTCGTCGCGCAGTTCGCCTGGAGTCTCGTCACCAACGACCGCTACATGTGGGGCACGTTCGCGCAGTACTTCTTCTCGGAACCCGTGCTCATCGGTATCGGATACACCCTCGGGCTCACCGCCATCTCGGCGATCGTGGGCTTCGTGCTGGGCACGCTGCTGGCGCTCGGCCGCCTGTCGTCGTCGCCGCTGGCGAGCTCGGCAGCGTGGGGCTACATCTGGTTCTTCCGCTCCGTGCCGCTCGTGGTGCAGATCATCGTCTGGTACAACCTCGGCTACCTGTATCCGACCCTGGGCCTGGGCACCCCGTTCACGACCGACTTCTGGATCGTGGAGTTCCCCACCGTCCAGCTGATCAGCGCGTTCGCCGCGGCGATCCTGGGCCTCGGCCTCCATCAGGCCGCCTACTCGGCGGAGATCATCCGTGGAGGCCTCGTCTCGGTCGACCCCGGCCAGCACGAGGCGGCGGCGGCCCTCGGCATCCCGGCGTCACGCCGCCTGTTCCGCATCATCCTGCCGCAGGCGATGCGCTCGATCGTGCCGAACGCCACCAACGAGGTCATCGGCCTCGTCAAGGGCGCGTCGGTCGTGTTCGTCATCGCGATCCCCGAGCTGTTCTACGCCGTGCAGGTCATCTACAACCGCAACAGCCGCGTGATCCCGCTGCTGCTGGTCGCCGTGGTCTGGTACACCCTGATCACGACGATCCTGAGCATCGCGCAGTACTACATCGAACGGCACTACGCCCGGGGATCCGCGCGGGCCTTGCCCCCGACGCCGGTGCAGCGGGCACGACGGTGGGTGAGGACGCAGTGGGCGCGTCTCGGCGACGCACCACCGGGAGGGACGGATGCCGGGGGCCCGGCATCCATCGCCGACGACACCGCCGCGACGAAGGGGGCCCGAGCATGACCGCCGTCACCGCCACCCGCGGGCTGGTCGAGATCCACAACGTCCACAAGTCGTTCCACGGCGTCGAGGTGCTCTCGGGCATCGACCTGACGGTGGAGCCCGGAGAAGTCGTCGCTCTTCTCGGGCCGAGCGGGTCGGGCAAATCGACGCTGCTGCGCACGATCAACCACCTCGAGACCGTGGATGCCGGTTCGGTCACGGTCGACGGCGAGTTCATCGGCTACGAGCTGCGCCACGGCAGGCTCCACGAGTTGCGCGAGCGCGAGATCCTGCGGCGGCGGACGCAGGTCGGCATCGTGTTCCAGAACTTCCATCTCTTCCCGCACCTGACGGCGCTCGAGAACATCACCGAGGCGCCGCTCGCCCTCAAGCGCGTCACCAAGGAGGCGGCGCGCGAGCAGGCCGTCGCGCTTCTCGAGCGCGTCGGGCTCGCCGAGAAGGCGGACGCCTACCCTCGGCAGCTCTCCGGCGGCCAGCAGCAGCGCGTCGCCATCGCCCGCGCACTCGCGCTGAAGCCGCAGGTGCTGTTGTTCGACGAGCCGACGAGCGCCCTCGACCCCGAGCTCGTCGGCGAAGTGCTCGACGTGATCCGCGACCTCGCGCGCAGCGGCACGACGCTCGTGATCGTCACGCACGAGATCGGATTCGCCCGCGAAGTGGCCGATCGCGTCGTGTTCCTCGACCAGGGACGCATCGTCGAGCAGGGGACGCCAGACGAGGTGTTGAGCCGACCGCAGCATCCGCGCACCAGGGAGTTCCTCGCGAAGGTGCTCGGCTGACACCCCGGCTCCGACACGCGCCCCGCGCCCGGTGGCTTCGACAGGCTCCGCCACCTCCCCCACAACCCGCGCAGCACAGGTCCCTGAGCCCGTCGAAGGAACCGGAACCCCCGCGACGCGTCCCGTCGTCGCAGCATCCCCACCCTCACAAGGAGACACAGCATGGCACTCAGTAAGAAGCAGGGCATCGCGATCGGCGTGATCGCCGCGGCGGTCGTCGCCGTCGTCGGCGTCGGCGTGGCGATCGGCGTGAACCGTCCGGCCGAGGCGGTCGCCGCCCCCGAGCCCTCGGCATCCGCCTCCACCGGCGAGATCGAGTGGGTCCACACCGACGCCATCCCCGACGCGGTCGCGGCCTTGAAGGCCAGCGGCTTCCAGCCGATCGAGCCGGGCAAGCTCACCGTCGCTGTCGGCGCGTTCGTCCCGCCGCTCAGCTACGTGCCCGACGGCGAGACCCTTCCCGCCGGGACGGAGCCGAACGTCGGCTCGCTCATCGCCGAGGGTCTGGGCCTGGAGTACAACCCGGTCGTGGTGGCGTGGGCGGACTGGCCCCTCGGCATCCAGTCGGGCAAGTACGACCTCATCACCTCGAACGTCACCGTGACCGAGGAACGCAAGGAGCTGTACGACTTCGCTAGCTATCGGCAGGACCTGCTCGGCTTCTACGTGCGCTCCGACAGCCCGATCTCGACCATCGAGAAGGCCGATGACATCTCGGGCCTGAAGGTGGTCGTCGGCTCCGGCACCAATCAGGAGAAGGTGCTGCTGAGCTGGAACGACGAGCTCACCGCCGCCGGCAAGGCTCCCGCGGAGCTGCAGTACTACGACGACAACGCCGCGGCGACGCTCGCTCTGCAGTCGGGTCGCGCCGACGCCACCTTCGGCCCCAACGCCACCTCGGCGTGGGCGGCGAAGGAGACGGGCGAGACCAAGCTCGTCGGCATCGTCCCCGGCGGCTGGCCGCTGCAGGCCGACATCGCGGCCGGCACGAAGAAGGGCAACGGCCTCATCGAACCCGTCGAGATCGCGCTCAACGAGCTCATCCGGAATGGAAAGTACGCCGAGGTGTTGAAGGTGTGGAATCTCGAGTCCGAAGGCATCGAGACCTCGCAGATCAACCCGCCCGGACTGCCGAAGTCCTGACCTCGCGCGCGGCCCGGTCCTGCGGGGCCGGGCCGCGTCGTCCCTGATCGAATGGATGCCATGACCACCTCGCTCGCCCCCGACCAGCCGCCGCGCTCCGACGACGCCCTGACCATCCGTCCGGTGGCCCCGGACGAGTACGCCGATGCCGGCCGGGTCACCGCCGAGGCCTATCGCACCAGCTACGAGGGTCTGACGGATGGCTATCTCGCGTCGCTCGCCGACGTGGAAGGCCGCGTCGCCCAGGGCGAGGTGTGGGTGGCCCTCGACGGCGACGAGATCGTCGGCACCGTGTGGGTTCCCCGCCCGGGCGAGCGCCTGTCACCGCTGGCCCGCGAAGGAGAGCTGGACTTCCGGCAGTTGGCCGTCGCGCCCGCGGCCCGCGGGCGCGGGGTCGGAGCCGCCCTCACCCGCCACGTGATCGCCCTCGCGCGCGAGCGCGGCGCGCGGCGTGTCGTCATGAACAGCGGGTCCGAGATGCTCGGCGCGCACGCGCTGTACCTCAAGCTCGGTTTCCGGCGGCTGACCGACCGCGAGCAGCCCGTCGAGGTGGAGCCGGGGCGGTTCCTCGACCTGCGGGCCTTCGCGTACGACCTCTGACCGAGAGCGTCGCCGTCACCGCCGCACCGAAGGGCCCCGACCTGATCCTCGCCGTGCGCGCATCACCCCGGCGGCTTCCGACCCGGCGCGCGAACGGCGGAGCCGGCGCCCGGAGCGGGGCGGGTCGAAGCGCAAGGGAAGTCAGCTGTCGTGAACGACCGCCGTCAGCTCGGTGAGCAGATCGCGCGCGAGGTAGCCGATGCCGACCCGGTCGGTGAGGCGGTCGCCCGCGCGGGCGTGCGTCCACCCTCCCCAGACGGCCGCGCGTTCGGGCTCCATGCCGAGGGCGGCGAACCCCGTGATCGTGCCGGCCAGCACATCCCCGCTTCCCGCGGTGCCCAGCCCGGAGCCTCCCGGCTCGGCCTGCCAGCACCGCCCGTCGGGCGCGGCCACGGTTCCGAAGCAGTGCACGACCGCCGTATAGGTACGAGCGATCTCGGCGATGTCCGCGACGCGATCCTCGCCCAGCTCCTGTCCGAGCAGCAGAGCCGCCTCCTCCTCGTTCGCGTTGATGATGAGGTCGGCGGGGAGCGTGTCACGGTCCACATCGGGCAGGATGCCGAGGGCGAACGCGTCGAGCACGAGCCGGCGCACATCGGCCTCGGCGACCGCGGTGAGCGCGGCGTGCGTGGCATCCGGATCGTCGAAGCCCGGCCCGAGGAGCACCGCGTCGGCGGACTCGATCCCCGACCGCAGGGCGTCGTCGAGCGACTGCGATCCCGCGGGCAGGACGTACACGCCCGCTTCGGGCATCGCCGGACCCAGGTGGGGTGCGATGTCCGCCGGGACGGCGAGGCCCACCCGGCCTGCCCCCACCCGCAGGGCGGCTTCGGCGCACAGCAGCACCGCACCGGGCGACCGTGGCGAGCCCCCGACGACCACGACCTGGCCTCGGGACTTCTTCGAGCCGGTCGGATCGGGCAGTCCCCACTCCCGCAGAAGGGCCAGGGTGACCTGTTCAGGGCCGCGGGGCATCGTCGTCTCCCGAGTGGACCGTGATGTCGGCTCCCTCGCGGGCGAGGTGATCGACGGACGAGAAGGTCTTCAGTTCCCAGCCGGTCCGGGTGCGCACGAGCTCGGTCACCGACGCGTTTCGCACGGTGTTCTTCGCCGCGAAGTCGAGGAGTTCGGCCTCGTCGAGAGGCAGCAGCACCGACAGGACGAGCATGATGACGGCGTCATGAGCCACGACGAGAACCTCCTCCGCCGGCCGCGCGAGGCCGTCGGAGAGGAAGGACCGCAGACGCAGAGAGACATCGGCCCAGGATTCGCCGCCTGGCGGGCGATAGAAGTACTTCCCGAGGTGGCGACGACGCGCCGCCTCGGCGGGATGGAGCTCTTCGACACCGCGGGCGGTCAGAAGGTCCAGGATGCCGAGTTCCCGATCGCGGAGGCGTTCATCGACCACGACCGGCACCGCGGCGCCGTCGAGGGCGAGCGCCAACGTCTGGCGAGCACGGAGGTACGGAGACACCCAGCACTCGTCGACCGACGCTCCCGCCGACCTCCACCAGGAACTCAGCGCTCGCGCCTGCTCCCTTCCCACCTCGGAGAGCCGAACGTCGGCGTCCCGGGTCGACAGGTCGATCGCGAGCGCGCCGGCCCGGTCGGCCGCCGACGCGGCGACGTTGCCCTCGCTCTCCCCGTGCCGCACGAGCCACAGTCGATTCGGTGCCATGTCGTCACCGTACGGCGGATCGCACCCGTCGCGTTCGGGCGTTGACACGCTCGTCGCTTCCGGACAGGACCCTCATTCTCCCGCGTGATTCCGGGCTGGCCAGATGGTCGAGGGCCCCGGTTTGGTGCGGAGCGCGTCGGGGTGGTCCCCTGAAGAACGTGAACCAGACCCACAAGACAGACTTCGGACAGTTCGTCGCGTCCTCCCGCATCGCCGCCGGGCTGACGCAGAAGCAGCTGGCGACGCGCGTGTTCGTGACCGAATCCGCCGTCTCGAAATGGGAGCGCGGCCTCTCGTATCCCGACCTCGCCACGGTGACCCCGCTCGCCCGGGCGCTCGGGGTGAGCGAGGGAGAACTGGTCGTCGCCAGCGAGGACAACCGGAGTCGGCTCGACGCGCAGACGGCCCGGACGCATCGTCGCTGGCATGCGACGCTGACCTGGACGACCCTCGGCCTCTACGCCGCAGCGCTGGTGACGAGCCTCATCGTGAACCTCTCGGTCTCGCACACGCTGTCGTGGTTCTGGATCGTCGCGTCGGCCGTGATGCTCGCGTTCTCGCTCACCACATTGCCGCTCCTGCTGACCGCCCGCGGGGGATGGACCACCCTCGGGGCGGCGGTCGCCTCCCTGGGTCTGCTGTTGGCATCCATCCAGTTCACCGTCGGTGGGACGTTCTTCACCGTCGTCGCGGTGAGCGTGCTGTTCGGGGTGCTCGTCATCTGGGGACCGCTCGCGGTGCGCTCCTTCGCGCCCGGGTGGCTACGCCGTCACGGTGCGCTCGTCTGCGTGATGGCGGACGGGGCGGGACTCGTCGCCATGCTGTGGGTGATCCTGGATGCCACCGGCCACCCCGATGCGTTCATCTCGATCGCGCTGCCGGTGACGGCATGGGGCCTTCTGATCGCCGTAGCCGTGACCGCCGTGCTGCGGTATCTGCCCGTCCGCGGCGAGGTGCGCGCGGCGGTCGCCTGCCTGATCGGCGCTGCGGTCGTGGTGCTGACCGGTCCCGTGGTGACGATGGTGCTCGACGGTGGCCCGCTCACCGTCCCGCCGGCGCGGTGGGGCGTGTGGACCGATGAGACCGTGAACGGGAACGTCTCATCGCTCACCGCGGTCGCGTTGGGAGTGGCGGCGCTCGTCCTGCTCGCGATCGCGGCCGGGCGCTCCGGTCGTCAGCGGGCGACGACGGCGCAGGGCTGACGCGATCGCGGTGCTCAGCCGACCGCGGGCAGGGCTGTGGCGAAGCACCGGGATGCCGGGAACCGCACGTCGGGAGGGAAGACCTCGATCGGGCTGATCTCGTCGCCCATCGCCGCACGCAGACCCACGGCGCGCTCGTCATCCCACTCGACGCGCTCGATCGCCCACGGAGCACTCACCGCCGTCATGCCGCCCGTATCGCCGCGGCGGGCGCAGCGGGCGCGCCCGGGCGAAACGACAGGCAACACGCCCGCTCGGTCAACGAGATCGCGCAGATCGGCCACCCGTTTCGTTTCGATTCAGAACGGCGGGGCGAAGTCAAGCCGCGGCGTGGTTCGGGCGGGGGCCCTACCTTCGTCACCACGGCCCCTCACCGTTTCTCCTCGCTTCACGCCGCAGCCGCCCTCCGAAGGAACGGACCACGGCACCGGGAGTCTCGGGGCGCTCCTGTCCGTCGTCACCCGCGTCACCGCAGAAGGGGTGTCATGCTGCTGCTGTCCCTCGGAGTCGTCGTGACGTCCCTCGCCGCGATGGTCGTCATCATCGGGGCATCCTTCACGCAGCGCCGTGCGTTCGATGCGCGGATCGGCTTCCTTCGTGTCGTCGCGGCATCCGCGGCGATGTCGTCCGGGGCCGGCGTCATGTACGTGATCTGCTCCTCCTACGACGGCGGCCAGGGCGTGGGGGTGGCGCCCGCCACCGCATTGGTCCTCGCCGCCGGGCTCATGTGCGTCGCCGTGTCGATGGTGCGAGAACGTCGAGCTCATTGCGCCGCCGCCGCGACAGCGACCGCGGGGGTCATCGTCGCCCTGGGCTGCGCCCTCCTGTCCGCGCCGGTGGCACTGATCGTGCTGCTGTGGACGCTCGCTCTGCTGTGCGGGGCGTGCGCGGTGCTCACCGTTCACAACGGCGCGTTGCCGGCCCTCCCCGCGGGCCTCCTCGTCGTGGCCATGGGGTTCTACGCCGTCTACTGCGCCGCCCGCGCGCTGACGCTGACGGTGTGGGGCCCCGACACCGCGCTGAGCCAGGCGCTGTTCAGCTTCGCTCCGTCGCTTCTCGCCGCCGTGGCCACGCAGCTGCTCGCCTCGGTCGCCATCGTTCTGGTCATCGTGCCCGCGGCACGGGCCTCGCGGAGGCGGTCGCGCAGCTTGACCACCCTGACGGTCGCCGATCTGGATCTCGTCTCTGCGGCGTACGGTCCCGGACGCGCCCGAGAGCTCGTGGACGAGCTCCGCACCGCGGCTCGGGACCGCGACCCCACATCGGTCGACGTCCGGTACGGGGTCGCCACCTCCCTCCCCGCGGGCCTGGCTGCGCTCACCACTCCCCTCGCGTACGAGTTCGGGTGGCGTCCCGAGGAGATCGCGCTCGTGGTCAGCGACGCCGATGGAGTCTCGCGTCTCGCGACCACGCACCGGTCACCCGCTCAGGACGCCGCGCCCACCAACGGCGTGATGCCGGCCCCGTCTCCCGACTCAGCGACCGCACCGTAAGACGAGAAGGACACCGCTCCGGATGCCGCAGCCTCCGGTCGCGACCCCGCCGGATCGGCACCCGTCCACAGCGTCGTCGGCAGCTCACGGCGCAGCACCGGGATGACCTCCGTCGCGAAACGCTCGAGGATGTCGAGCTGCTGTGCGAAGGGCACCGTCGTCGGCAGACTGATCGACTGCAGGTCGTGGCCGAGCCGTCCGTGGAAGGTCGCGATCTTGTCGATGATCTGCTGTGCGGTGCCCACGAGGGCGGGGCCTTCGGCGACGGCGTGATGGATGTCGCGGAACGGGGTGTTGTTGCCGGGGACGTTGGTCGCGGCGACGATCGCCTCGTACACGGGACCGTACTGCGCGACCGCATCCTGACTCGTGTCGGCCAGGAACAGCGCGCCGGCACCGGCACCGACGTACGCGGTGCGGGGGTCGTGACCGTGGCGAGCGTACTCGTCGCGGTAGTGGTCGACGAGCACGCCGTAGTTCTGCAGCGGCTGGATCGCGTTGGCGCTGAAGAGCGGATCGCCGTGGCGCGCGGCGAGCGCGGCCGAGAACAGCGTCGTGGCCGAGCCGTGCCACACGCGCGGTGGCCCATCGAACGGGCGGGGCAGAGTCGTGGTCGCCCGCAGCTCTCGAGTGAACTCCCCGCCCGGCCAGTCGAGGTTCTCGGTGCGCCAGAGCGCCCGGAGCAGCTCGTACTTCTCGGCGAGCAGCTCCCACTGGTCGTCGATCTCGAGCCCGAACAGCGGGAACTGTGCGACTTCGTTGCCCTTGCCGATCGTCAGCTCGACGCGGCCGCGCGAGAGCTGGTCGATGGTGGCGTAGTCCTCCGCCACACGGACGGGATCGAGCACCGAGAGCACCGTGACTCCCGAGTTCAGACGCACGCGTGACGTCCGCGCCGCGATCGCACCGAGCACCACGGTGGGGGAGGACGACAGGAACCGCCCCGCGTGGCGTTCGCCGACGCTCACCGCATCGAACCCGAGCTCCTCGGCACGGACGGCCGCCTCGACCGTCTCCGCGAAGCGATCGGCCGGACTGACCTGTTCGCCGGTGAGCGGGTTGGCGTAGAACGGGATGATGTCGAGCAGCTGGAACCTCATGCTGCGGCCCCCTCGGGCTCGAGGCCGTTCTCGGTGACGACGCCGTGCGCCCGGGCGAGAGGCGTCTTCTCCCCCGCCTCGATGCCGATCGGCAGCCGGTTCTCGACCGGTGGCAGCGGGCAGGTCGCGAAGTCGGTGTAGGCGCACGGGAGGTTGACGGCGCGGTTGAAGTCCACGACCGTCCGGCCCTCGGCATCCGGTTCCGCCACCGACAGCGACCTGTTCGCGGCGTAGGTCGTGAGGCCGCTCGTGGCGTCGGTGAACAGGACGTTCAGCGTGCCGGGCACGTGCCCCGGGAAAGCGACGAGACGGAAGGTCTCGCCCCGCAGCTCGAACTCGAGGTACCCGGGCGACTCGTACACGTGCGAGAGACCGTCGACCGCGGCTCCCACCTCGTGGGACCGGGGTGTGGCGTAGCGGGTGAACCGCGCCTCCACCCGCCACCGCGGGTTGGGGACGTACGTGGGCGTACCCGCGTACGACCGGAGGAAGGGGAAATCGGGCCGACGGGGGCGGAGGATGTCGCGGCCCCCGCGGCGCGCCACCTCGATCACGCCCCCGTCGAACCCGACGGTCACTCCCCCGCGCTCGGGGATGGGCCCGAACGCGTGGCGGCCCGAGACCTCGGCGCCCTCGACACGGAGAGACTCGCCCGTCGCGAGCTCGACGACCGGGCCGTCGTCAGAGGTCCGCCACCGACCGGGGATGCCCGGGAAGGGCTGCTCCGCCTCCGGGAGCCAGAACAGCGCCGTCACCGCGAGGAAGCCGTGCGGGTCGGCGCGCCGCTTCTCGTGTGCGCGATGCCAGTCCTCCCAGTCGCGGGCGAACTGCGCGCGGTCGAGGGTGGGGGTCGTCGCGATGCTCATGGTCCGCCGCCTCAGTGGGTCGAAGCCAGGTGGGTCGCGGCATCCGGCAGGGGGAGGCCCAGATTGTCGCGCAGCGTGGAACCGGAGTACTCGGTACGCAGCGATCCGCGCTCCTGCAGCAGGGGAACCACGCGGTCGACGAACTCGTCGAGGCCCGACGGCACGACGTGCGAGCCGAGCACGACGCCGTCGGCGCCGCCCTCCTGCACGAAGGTGTCGAGCTGGTCGGCGACCTGCTCGGGCGTGCCGACGTAGCCCGGGCCGCGGGCGACCTCGTGCGCGAGGCCGCGGAGAGTGAGACCGCGCTGCTCGGCGAGCTCGCGCCACGTGCGCACGGTCTGGAAACGATCCTGGAAGATGAACGCGCGCCCCTGGATGAAGGTCGGGGCCTCGGGGTCGGGATCGATGTCGGGCACGGGTCCGTCGAGGTCGTAGCCCGAGAGGTCGCGATTCCACACCTGCTCGAAGGTCACCTGGATCGTGCGGTCGCTGAGCTGCTGCTCGAGGATGTGCCGCGCCTTCTCCTCCGCCTCTTCGCGGGTATCGCCGAGCACGAACCCGGCCGACGGAAGGATCTTCACGTGCTCGGGGTCGCGCCCGAACTTCACGGCCCGCTCGGCGATGTCGGCCGAGAACGCCTTGCCCTCGGCGAGCTTCGAGTACGGCGAGAAGATGACGTCAGCGGTGGATGCCGCGAAGTCTCGGCCCTGCGGAGACACCCCGGCCTGCACGATGACGGGGCGGCCCTGCGGACTCCGGGGCACGGTGAAGCGGCCCTCGATGTCGAACTGACTGCCGTGGTGGGAGAACTCCCCCGCCCGACCGTCGCGGAGGAAGACGCCGGAGTCCTTGTCGGCGGCGATGGCGTCGGCGGCCCACGAGTCCCAGAGCTCGCGCACGGTCGCCACGGTCTCCTCGGCGCGGACGTAACGCTCGGCGTGCGGCAGGAAGCCGCCGCGACGGAAGTTCGCTCCCGTGTACGCGTCGAACGAGGTCACGACGTTCCAGCCGGCACGTCCGCCCGAGAGGTGATCGAGGCTGGCGATCTGGCGGGCGAGTTCGTACGGCTCGTTGAACGTGGCGTTCAGGGTGCCGACGAGACCGAGATGCTCGGTGACGGCGGCGATCGCAGCCAGCACCGGCAGGGTGTCGGGGCGTCCCGCGATGTCGTGGTCGAAGATGCGACCGTCGCGGGCGCGGAGCGCGAGCCCCTCGGCGAGGAAGAAGTAGTCGAAACGCCCGCGTTCGGCGGTCTGCGCGACGTGGCGGAAGGTCGAGAAGTCGATCTGGCTCCCGGCATCCGGGTGTTCCCAGGCGGTGTGCTCGTTGACGCCGCCCACGTAGGCGGCGAGGATGATCTGCTTGCGCGTGGTCATGGTGGTTTCGTCCTCTCAGGCGACCGGGGTGGCGTAGCGGCTGGGGAAGCCCTCGGGCAGGCCGAGGCGGCCGCGGAGGGTCGTGCGCGTCGTGGGCTCGATGAGACCGCGACGACGCAGCTCGGGCGCGAGGTCGTCGGCGATACGGGGGAGATCGTCGGTCGCAACGCCCGGGCGGAGCCGCACCCCGGCGAATCCGGCGGCGGCGAGGTCGTCGACGACGTCGGCGACGGTGGATGCCGAGCCCGCGACGATCCGCGCATCGGAGGCGAGCGGCCGGCCGAGGGCGTCGAGGCGTGCGAGGCGGTCGGGTCCCGTCTCGCCGCCGGGGGTGTCGATCAGCACGACGAGATCGGCGATGACGCGCAGCGGCTCGCCCTCGCGAGCGACCACGCGCTCCGCCTCGCGCACCTCGTCGAGGATCGCCCGTGCGTGCACGGCGTCCGCAGGCGTGACGAAGACGACGTCGGCGGCGCGCGCGGCCAGCCGATACGGCACCGCGGCGTGCGCCAGGGCGGCGACGACCGGCTGCCCCTGCGGTGGACGTGGGGTGATGGAGGGTCCGCGCACCGAGAAGAAGCGGCCCTCGAAGTCGATGGCGTGCACCTTGTCGGCATCCAGGAAACGGTCGGTCGCGGCATCGCGGATCTCCGCGTCGTCCTCCCAGCTGTCCCAGAGCCGGCGGATCACCTCGACGGCGTCGGCGGCTTCCTCGAACGCGTCGTCGACGAACGCGCGGAACGCCGGGTCGTCGACCAGGACATCACCCGGGTGCGCCCGTCGGCCCACGTGGGCCGCTTCGTCGGCGCGCGCCGAGACCTTCACCTGGACCCCCGCGCGCCCCTCGCTGACGTAGTCGAGCGTGGCGATGGCCTTCGACACGTGGAACGGCTCGGTGTGGGTCACGGTCGCGACCGGGATGAGGCCGATGCGCGAGGTCGAAGGCGCCACGCGCGAGGCGATGAGCACCGCGTCGAGGCGTCCGCGCACCTCGTCGGTGCGCTCATCACCGACGAGGAATCGCTCGGACTGCAGCGCGAGCGAGTCCTCGATCGTGGCGAAGTCGAGCGTCGCCCGTTCGGCGGTCGCGACGAGATCGACCCAGTAGGCGGCCGTGAAGAGGTCGGCCGGGTGCGAAGAGGGCTCGCGCCACGCGGAGGGGTGCCACCCCGCGCCGTCGAGGGCGACGCCGAGGGAAAAGGGGTGTGGGGTGCTCATGAACTGCTCCTTCGTAGGTCGGTGTAGCGATCAGTCGTTCTTCCAGGCGGCCACGAGCGAGTCCAGGCGCGAGTCGGCGCCGAGCGTCACGGCGTGCACCGCGTCTCGCGTCCCGAGGATCGAGGTGAGCTCGTGCACCGGGATCTGGTACACCTGGCTCGCGATGCGCGCCTGCGCCTCGGCGAGCACCGCGTCGCGGGCCGCGGGATCGCTCGACGACAACTGCTCCTGCAGCAGCGCCTCCAGCGTCGGGTCGTCGATGCGATAGCGGGTCGTGGCCTTCGAGAAGGTCGTGCGGAGCGCGTCACCGTCGGCGCGGGAGAGGTTCCCCCACACGAGGTCGAAGTCGCCGTTCTTCTGCGCCTCGAGGAAGTCGGGCACCGGACCGCTCTGCAGCTGGATATCGACGCCCACGGCCTTGAGCTGCTGCTGGATGAGCTCGAGCGACGTCTGGTTGGGTCCGAAGTTGGTGATCCACCACAGCTTCAGGTGAAGCTTCTGGCCGTCCTTCTCGCGGATGCCGTCGGCTCCGCTCTTCCACCCGGCACCGTCCAGCAGCGCCGCAGCGCGATCGGGGTCGTACCCGAACGCGGCGCTCTCGTCGGCGTATCCCGGAGTGGTCGCGGCGAGCGCGCTCGTGGCGACGGCGAAGTAGTCGTTCAGGGCGGTGTCGCGCACGGTCTGCGCATCGACGGCCGCCGCGATCGCCTGACGGACGGCGAGATCGGCGACGACCGGGTGCGAGAGGTTGAACGACAGTCCGAAGGTGATGCCCGGGTTGCCCCGCGACACGAGCGGGTAGCCGGCCTGCTCGAGCGAGGCCACGTCATTGGGCTGCACACTGCCGGCGACGTCGACCTGGTCGGAGGTCAGGCTGCCGGTGCGCACGCTCGCCTCGGGGACGATCTGGAACGTGACGGTGTCGAGGCGGGCGCGGCCGTCGTTGCCGAGAGCTGCGGGGCCCCAGGCGTAGTCGTCGCGAGCCGTCAGCACCGTCGCCGTGTCCTTCGTGTAGGACGTCAACACGAACGGGCCTGTGCCGACCACCGCTGTGCCGTCGGCGCGCTGGTCGTAGGGGACGGCGAGGGTGGCGTCGCCGACGATGCCGAGGGCCACCGCGGCGGTCGAGTTGGGGAAGGCCGCGTTCGGGCTCGAGAAGCGCACGCGGGCGGTGTGCTCGTCGACCACATCGGTGCCGGCGTACCCCACGAAGTTGCTGACGGCCTGGCTGAGCGCCCCCGCGGCGACGATGTCGTCGAAGGTCGCCTTGACGTTCGCGGCGGTGAAGGGCGTGCCGTCGGAGAAGGTGACGTCGTCACGGAGCGTGAAGGTGAACTCCGTCGCGTCCGCGTTCGCGGTGTACGAGGTCGCGAGCCACGGGTCGAGGGCGCCCGTCTCGGGGTTCTGGTACAGCAGGGAGTCGACCAGTTGCCGGGTCACGTAGAGGGTGTCGTTGCCCGAGCCGGTGCTCGAGGGGTTGAGCGAGATCGGGTCGTTCGCGATGGCGAACGTGAGGTCGCCCCCCTGGACGGGGGTCGCGGATGCCGCGTCGTCACCGGGGGCGGCGGCGGTGTTCGCGCACGCCGAGAGGGCGAGGGCGGCGGTCACGGCGAGAGCCGCCACGAAGGTACTGCGTCGGGTGGTCATGGTGCTCCTCAGACGGAAAGGGTGGGGATGGCGCGACCCGGAATGGCATCCAGGAGCGCCCGGGTGTAGGCGTGGGCGGGGTGGTCGAAGACGCGATCGGCGTCACCGACCTCGACGAGTCGCCCGCGGCGCATCACGCCGACGGTGTGGGCGATCTGACGCACCACGGCGAGGTCGTGCGAGATGAAGAGGTAGCTCAGGCCCCTTTCGCGCTGGATGTCGGCGAGAAGGGTCAGGATCTGGTGCTGGATCGACACGTCGAGCGCCGAGACGGGCTCGTCCAGCACGAGCAGCTCCGGCTCGATCGAGAGGGCGCGGGCGATGGCGACGCGCTGTCGCTGCCCGCCCGAGAGGTCGGCAGGACGCCGCCGCAAGGCCGCGGCGGGGAGGGCCACCAGGTCGAGGAGTTCGGCGGCGCGAGCGCGGCGCTCGCTCCGCGATCCGATGCCGAACGCGCGGAGAGGGTCGGTGACGATCGTCTCGACGCTCCACCGCGGATTCAGCGCGGCGTAGGGGTTCTGCTGCACGAGTTGCACGCGGCGGCGCAGCTCCCGCAGCGGCCGACCCGACACCGCGGTGACCTCGACGCCGTCGAGACGCACGCGCCCGGCGGTGGGATCGGTCAGGCGCAACGCGAGCCGCGCGGTCGTGGTCTTGCCCGACCCCGACTCACCGACGAGGGCGAGCGTGCGTCCGCGGTCGAGACGGAAGCTCACGCCGTCGACCGCCCGCTGCACCGCGCGTCCGCCCGGGAGGACGAACTCCTTCACGAGATTCTCGACCTCGAGCACGGGGGATGCCGCGTCGACCGGCTCGCGCACCGTCACCGTCGCGCGAGGCTCTGCCGTGGCATCCCGCTCCCCGTCGACGTTCAGGCTCGGCGCCGCCGCGATCAGGCGACGGGTGTACGGATGCCGGGGAGAACCGAGCACGTGGACGGGAGTGCCCTGCTCGACGATGCGTCCGTCGGTCATGACGACGATGCGGTCGGCGCGATCGGCCGCGACACCGAGGTCGTGAGTGATCAGCAGAAGGCTCGCCCCGCGTTCGCGCTTGAGGGCGTCGAGATGGTCGAGGATCTGCCGCTGCACCGTGACGTCGAGCGCGCTGGTCGGCTCGTCCGCGATGATCAGGGGCGGATCGCCGATGATGGCGATCGCGATGAGCACGCGCTGACGCATTCCGCCGGACAGCTCGTGCGGGTACTGCCGAGCCCGCACGGCCGCGTCGGGAAGACCGGCGCGCTCGAGGGCCTCGATGGCGCGATCGAAGGCCGTGCGCCGGTCAGCCAGGCCGTGTACGCGCAGCACCTCGGCGACCTGGTCACCGATGCGCACGACGGGGTTGAGGCTGACGGTGGGGTCCTGCGGGACGAAGCCGATGCGGCGCCCGCGCACGGCGCGGAGCTCGCGGTCGGATGCCGCGACGAGATCGCGGCCCTCGAAGCGCACCGTCCCCGCGCTCACGCGTGCCGCGGTCGGCAGCAGCCGGATGATCGCGTGCACGGTCGTGGACTTCCCCGAACCGGACTCCCCCACGATGGCGACGGTCTCGCCCGCGGCGACGGACAGGCTCACCTCGCGCACGGCCTCGATCTCACCGCGCGGGGTGCGGTAGGCGACGGCGAGGCCATCGATGTCGAGCAGGCTCATCGGCGCGCCCGCCCTTCGCCGTCGAGGCCGCGGGAGAGCCGGTTGGCGGCGAGCACCGTCACCGCGATGGTCAGACCCGGGAGGGCCGTGAGCCACCACGCGGTACGCAGGTAGTCGCGCCCACCCGACACCAGCGCGCCCCACTCGGGAGCCGGCGGCGGCGCACCGTAGCCGAGGAAGCTCAGTGCCGAGACGGCCAGGATCGCCGTGCCGAACTCGAGCACCGCGAGCACGACGACAGGGGCGATGGAGTTGGGCAGCACGTGCCTCAGCAGCACCGAGGTCCAGCCGTTGCCGGAGGCGCGGGCGGCCTCGATGTACGGCGCGGTGCGCACCCGCAGCACCTCCGACCGCAGCACGCGGGCGACCGAGGCGACGCTCGCGATTCCCACGGCGATCGCCACGTTGACGGTGCCGAACCCGAGGGCCGTGATGATCGCGAGCGACAGCAGCAGCCCCGGGATCGCCAGCAGCACGTCGGCGACGCGCATGAGCACGGCATCCGTCCGTCCGCCCACGAACCCGCTGATCAGACCGATCACCGACCCCGCGACGACACCGACACCGACGGCGATGGCGGCGGCCGAGACGGTCAGGGCGGTGCCGTGCACGACGCGGGTGTAGAGGTCGCGGCCGAGCTGGTCGGTGCCGAACCAGTGCGCCCCCGACGGCGGCTGCAGGTTGTCGGCCGGTGTCCCGCCGAGGGGATCACCGGGAGCGAGCAGCGTCGGCCAGGCAGCGGCGACCACAACGATCACCAGCCACGCGAGCGAGACGACGACGAGGGGGCGGCGCCACACGGCGGGCACACGCCGGACACCGGATGCCGCCGGCCCGGCGCCGCGCGCGATCACCGCGTCGTCGAACCTGTCGGCGGCGGTGGCGGCGAACGCGTCCACGGCGGACGTGTCGGTGGAGCGCTGCGTGCGGTCGGGGATCAGGGCGACGGTCTCGGACATGGGGTCACCGTCCTTCCGAGGAGACGGGAGTGGTGGAGGCATCGATCGGTTCGCGCGGCGTCGCGTCGGCGGCATCCGCGATCCGTCGGCGGGAGCGCCGCGCGGACCCTCCGCTCAGGACGATCCGCGGGTCCAACAGCGGGTAGACGAGGTCGACGGCGAGCGTGGTCAGCACGAAGACCGCGGCGGCGAAGAGCACGACGCCCTGCACGACGGGGACGTCCTGCTGCTGCACCGCGAGCGCGGTGACCCGGCCGATGCCGGGACGGGAGAACACCGTCTCGGTGACGACCGTCCCGGAGAGCAGCTGACCGACGACCAGTCCCGTGACCGTGAGCGCCGGCAGCGCGGCGTTGCGCAGCGCGTGCCGCAGGTGCACGCGCACACGGCCCGCGCCCTTCGCAAAGGCGGTGTCGATGTAGGGCTCGCCGAGCGAGGTCGCCAAGCTCTTGGACAGCAGCTGCGCGATCGCCGCGCTCGTCGGGACCGCGAGGGTGATCGCGGGAAGAACGAGCGAGGCGAAGCCCTTGTCGCCCATCGCGGGAAACAGCGGCAGCTGGAACGAGAACCACTGGATCAGCACCAGCCCGAGCCAGAACGAGGGCACGGCGACCCCCAGCGGCGGAAGCCCGAGCAGGAAGGCCGACAGCCGTCGCGAGCGGGTCAGGGTGGCCACGATCGCGATCCCGGCACCGAGCAGCACGGCCACGACGAGCGCCAGACCGGCCAGTTGTGCGGTCGGCGGGACCGCCTCGCCGATGACGTCGACGACGGGGCGGCCCGTCGAGATCGACGCACCGAGATCGCCCGACAGGATGCCGCGCAGGTGCAGCAGGTACTGCACCCACAGCGGCTGATCGAGGCCGTAGCGCTGGCGCAGGGCGTCGAGCTGCGCCGGCGAGATGTCGGTGGCGTCGCCTCCGGCCAGCAGGGCGACGGGGTCGCTCGGCAGCGCGTACAGCACGAGGAACGACAGCGTGTACGCCGCCCACAGCACGAGGACGGCCTGGCCCAGTCGAGCGACGACGTAGCGCACGAGGAGGGCGCGAGCCGCGGGGATGGGGCTCATGCGGGGGTCCTCTCTTCCTCTCCGGGGCGGCGGCTCGACCGTGGTCGTCGATGCCGTGGACCGAGGATGCGACCGCGGAGGGGGCGGATGCGAGCGACACGAAACGCGGTGTCGTGGATCGTCATCGACCGACGTTCGTCTTCATTCGCCGTCACAAACCAGCGCGACGGGTCTGCCCCGGTTGCTCGCGCGCGCGATGCGGCGCAGAGTTACCCGGTGACCTCCCCCTCGACCCTCGACACCCCGCACGCCGACGCCACCGTCCTCGACAACGCCGCGTGGCATTCGCTCGCCGGCCCCCACGCCTCGTTCGCGATCGGCGGCGACCTCGTACGCCGCTATCCCGAAGACGTCGCGCCGTTCGTCGCGGTGCGCACGTGGGACGAACCCGGCGTCTGGGACGCGTTGCGCGACCTCGTCGGCCCGGGCGCCGACGTGGGCCTGTCGGGCTACGACGGCGAGATCCCCGCGGGATGGGAGTACGTCGGCGGCGGCGAGGGCGTGCAGCTCGTCGAGACCCCGGCGCTGCAGACGCGACCCGACGACGAGGCGATCGAACTGGATGCCGATGACGCGGCCGAGATGATCGCGATCGTCGAACGCAACCAGCCCGGCCCGTTCCGGCCCCGGACGTACGAGCTGGGCCGATACATCGGCATCCGTCGAGAAGGTCGGCTCGTCGCCATGGCCGGTGAGCGTCTCCACCCCGCGGGATGGACCGAGATCAGCGCGGTCGCGGTGGATGCCGACCACCGTCGCCAGGGCCTCGCCTCACGCCTCGTGCTCGACGTCGCCTTCCACATCCAGCAGCGCGGCGATCGCGCGCTCCTGCACGCGGCGGCGACCAACGTCGGCGCGATCGCGGCGTACGAGCGGCTCGGTTTCGCCCTGCGGCGACGCAACCGCTTCGCGTCGGTGCGCACCCCCGCGTGAGCCCCGTCGCCGCGCCGGTGACGTCGGGAGAGGTCGTCGATGAGGGCGCGCTGAGGCCCATCAGGGCATGACGGGGAGCGCGGCCGATGCCGTCTTGCTCAATGCGCGGACGGCGGCGGCGAACGTCTGATCGCTCCCCTCGGGAAGCGCATCGATCAGGAACGTCTGGATGTTCCGCGCGTGCACGGCGCTCGCCTCCCGCACGGTCCGCTCACCGAGGGGCGTCAGGCGCACGAGCTGCACCCGGCCGTCCTCCTCCGATGCGCGGCGTTCGACCAGTCCCTGCTCGACGCCGCGGTGCACCAGACGCGTCGCGCCGCCCGAGGTCACGACCTTGGCCTGGGCGATGTCCTTGAGCGAGACGCCCGTGTCACCGCCGCGGGCGACGATGAGGAGCAGTTCGAAGATCGGGTGCGTGAGGCCCGTGGCGTCCTCGAGCTCCTTCGCGAGCAGGTACTCGAACCCGTTCGCCGCAGCCAGCAGGCGCCCGAAGAGCAGGATGCGGGGGTCGTAGGCCGCATCCACGGCGGAGGCGAAGGGGGTCGGGGCGGACATCCTCACAGCGTAGAGGCGGCTGTCGAAAAAGTTCGGGCGCTCGGGAATAGCTGACTGCTCAGCTAATGTTCTTCCTGATGCGCCGCGATCGCGGCATCGCTCGGAAGGAAAACCCATGGCTCTGGACTTCACCGTTCTCGATCTCGACTTCCCCTCGGGGTCGAAGAACAAGACCGCCACCCTCGTCACCGGCGAGACCGAGGCCGTCCTCGTCGACGCCGGCTTCACCCGCGCCGACGGGCACCGCCTCGTCGCCGCGGTGCTCGACTCCGGCAAGAAGCTGACGACCGTCTTCGTCAGCCACGCCGACCCCGACTACTACTTCGGCCTCGAGGCCCTCGCCGACGCGTTCCCGGATGCCGCGATCGTGGCGACCCCGATCGTCATCGACCACATCCAGCACTCGTTCGAGGGCAAGCTGAAGGCCTGGGCCGCTCTCGGCACCAACCTCCCCACGCGTCTCGTGGAGATCTCGCCGCTGACCGAGAACGCCCTCGTCGTTGACGGCGAGCGCCTCGAACTGCGCGGCGGGTCGGAGATCCTGCCCGACCGCCAGTACCTGTGGAATGCGGAGCACCGCGCGATCCTCGGCGGCGTCCTGCTCTTCCAGCAGGAGCACGTGTGGACGGCCGACACCGCCACCCCCGAGAAGCGCGCCGCGTGGATCGACCTGCTCGACGAGATGGATACCTTGCAGCCCGCCTTCGTCGTGCCCGGCCACCGCCTGCCCGACACCGCGACCGACGCGAGTGCGATCGCCTACACCCGCGACTACCTGCGCGCGTTCGAGCAGATCCTCGGCGAGTCCGCCGACGGCGCGACCGTGACCGCGACCCTCATCGAGCGGTACCCTTCGGCGGGAATGCTGATCGCCGCTCAGATCGGCCCGAAGGTCGCCACGGGAGAGATGTCATGGGGCTGAGCGAGAACACCGTGTCAGAGGCACCGCGCGACGTCGTCCGCCGTCAGTACCTCGCCTCCGCGGCGGGCGACCTCGAGGCGCTGCGCGCGACGCTCGCGCCCGACGTCGAGTGGACCGAGATGGCGGGCTTCCCCCTCGGCGGCACCTACCGCACCCCCGAGGGCGTGACCTCCAACGTCATGGAGCGCCTGGGGCAGGAATGGGAGCGCTGGACCGCCCACGACGACACCTACGTCGTCGACGGCGAGAACGTCGTCGTCCTGGCCCGGTACACCGCCACCCACCGCACGACCGGCAAGGCGCTCGCGGTCCGCGTCGCGCACCACTTCGTCGTTCGCGGCGGACTCATCGTGCGTTTCGAACAGTTCGTCGACACCGCGCTGGTCCGCGACGCCGCCGAATGAGGCGACGACGCGCGCGGCGAACCGGCCTCGCGCGTCGTCGCGTCGGCGACTTCGTCGTCACGCACGGCACCATCGCGGCCTCCACGTGCGGAGGCGACTGCGCGACGAGGATCAGCGGCCGAACCGCTCCGCCAGAGCCGAGCGCCGCACCTTGCCGGCATCGTTGCGCAGCGGCGTCGACGACACGTGCAGCGCGGCGGGGGCGCGGCCGCCCAGGCGCGACCGCGCATGCGCCATCACCGACGGGGACACCGCGGGGTCGGTGAGCCGGACGGCGGCGTGCACCACCTGGCCCAGGTCATCGTCCGCGACGCCGAAGGCGACGGCTTCCTCGACGGCGGGATGCTCCTCGAGCACCGCCTCGACGGTCGCGGGCGCGATCTTGTCACCGCCACGGTTGATGAGATCGTCGGCCCGGTCGTGCACGAAGAGGTAGCCCTCGGCATCCAGGTGCCCCACGTCGCCGAGTGTGTCCCACCCCTCGTCGTCGCGGCGGGAGGTCGCACCGACGTACGAGTACGCTGCCGCGTCGCCCCGGCGCATCCACACCAGACCGCGCTGCCCGACCGGGAGGTCGGCGCCGGAGTCGTCTCGGATACGGATCTCGGTGCCGCCGATGGCCCGCCCCACGCTGCCGGGACGATCGAGCCACTCCGTGCCGGTGATGCGAGTGAGACCGTTCGACTCGCTGCCCGCGTACACCTCGTCGACGCGCCCGGGGCCGAGCCAGTCGAGGAAGGCACGCTTGAGCGCCGGGGCACACGGCGCCCCCATGTGCAGCACGCTCTCGATGCTCGCGACGCGCTCGGGACTCCGCTCCTCGGCGGGCAAGCGCAGCAGGCGCGACATCATCGTCGGCACGAGCAGTCCCCACGTCGCGCCGTGCGTCTCGACGGCATCGACCCACGCGCGCGCGTCGAAGCGCTCCAGGATGACGAGCCGGTGCCCGGTGAGCAGACCCCGGAACGCATACGTGAAGACGGCTGAATGCCACAACGGTCCGGCGACGATCTGCGTCGCGATCCGCGGGAGGAAGGCGGCGACCGGGCGCGACGGATCCAGCGTCGCCGGCGCCGCCGCCCGCACGATCTTCGGCCGCCCCGTCGATCCCGAGGTGGCCGGGGCCTTCCAGCACGATGCCGCGACATCGGGGAGGTCACCCGCCCACGGCTCGATCCGCACTCCGGGCACCCACGCGACGTCGGGCGACACCGGCCGCACGCCCACGGCAGCTGCGGGTGAGGAGATCGCCTCGAGGTCGGCGCGCTCCGCCGCGGTGAGAGAGGTCGACAGGGGCTGGGGCGTCGCACCCGCCCGCCAGATCCCGAAGCAGGCGATCACCATGTCCCGCCCGTTCGGCAGCGACACCGCGACGGTGTCGTCGCGACGGATACCGCGGGAGAGGAGTTCGTGCGCGACGGCCGAAGCGGCGGCATCCAGCTCCCCCGCGTTCACGACACCTTCGGTGTCGACCACGACCGGCTCGGCGGGGTCGGCCCGCGCGCGGTCGGCGAGGATCGCCGAGAATGAACGCTCGGTCACCGCGCGCTCCGCTGCGCAACCCGCGCGTAGAACTGCTCGTGAGCTGCGGCGGCCCGCTCCCACGTGTGCGCGTGGGCGAGCGCGAGCCCGGCGGCCGTGTCGGTCGCCGCTGCGCCGCGGAGGACCGCGTCGAGCTGACCGGCGATCTGGCGGGGTGTCGAAGCGTAGAGCACGGTGTCGCCGAACACCTCTCGGATGACCGGGAGATCGCGCGCGACGACCGGCGTCGAGGCGGCGAGCGCCTCCATCGCCGCGAGACCGAAGCCCTCCTTGGTCGACACGAACGCCAGCGCACGGGCCTCGGCGACGAGGGCCGGCAGCGCGTCGTCATCGACCGGGCCCAGGATCGTCGGCTGGATGCCGAGCTCCTCGGCGCGGTTCTCGAACCGCTCGCGGTACTCGCGGTAGTCGAAGAGCGTCTCGCCGCCGCCGAAAACCAGGCGCAGGTGGGGGTGCGCATCGCGAACGCGGGCGTAGGCCTCGAGCAGGTCGATCGAGCCCTTGCGCGGCTCGATACCCCCGAGCGCCAGCACGTAGGCGCCGAGCTCGGCCCGCCAGGTCGCGCGCGCATCGTCGGCGTCCACCGCGGCCGTGAAGCGCTCGGCATCCACGCCGTTCGCGATCACCTCGGGGCGCATGCCGTACCCCTGCTCGACCTCGCGGGAGACGGCATCCGACACGCACAGCCGGGCGACCGGCTCGACCACCGCGCGGTCGTGGCAGGCCACGAGCTGCGGGGTCGTGAACGTGTCGAGGTGGTGGATGGTGCGCACGACGGGAATGCCGCGGCGCAGCGCCGCGTTCGCCGAGATGCAGTCCTGCGCGTGCACGATGTCGGCGTCGGCATCGAGGGCCGCGGCCATCAGCTCGATCGAGCGCTCGATGCGCTCGCCCACCCCCTCGCCCTCGACCGGGGGAAACGGCACGACCCGCACGTCGACGCGCGGATCCACCGGGCGGAAGAAGGCCGTGTCGTCGCCGCGCCCGAGCGTCCAGACCTCGACCTCGTGCCCGCGGGCGGCGAGTGCTTCAGCCAGCGCGAGGGTGTGCACGACGCCGCCGCGCGGCTTGGTGGAGTAGGTCAGCTGCGCGATGCGCATCGGCATCCTTTCCAGGTCCGGTCTATGCCGGAGCGGTGAGACGGTAGGCGTGCTCGGCGCGCTGCGCGAGGTGGTTGAGCGAGCGTCGGGCGCGGGCGACATCGGCCGAGACGTCGGCCTCGGCGACGGCGAGACCGCCCTTCGCCCACGTCTTGGCGACGATCTCGCCCGCGGGGTCGACGACTTTCGCTTGGCCGAGGAAACGCAGGCCGCCGAGTACGCCGGTCTGGTTCGACGACACGAGATAGACCTGATTCTCGGCGGCGCGGGCGCAGTCGTAGAGGTCGAACAGGTGAGCCTGACGGTCGTTGCGGATGCGGTCGGAGCGGTCGGTGACGCTCGCGGGCCACGCGCTCAGGCACGCGATGATCTCGGCGCCGTCGAGCGCGATCGAGCGGGCCGCCTCGGGGAACGTCTTGTCGAAGTCGATGAGCATGCCCAGACGCCCGACCGGGGTGTCGAACGCGCGGAAGTCCGTGCCGGCCGCGTACACCTCCGACTCGCCCAGCGGCAGATGCACCTTGCGGTGGCTGCCGAGCACCCCGTCGCCGGTCACGCAGACCGCGGTGTTGTAACGCCGTTCCTCGCCGTTCTCGACCGCACGCTCGGCGATGCCGAAGCACACCGTCATGTCGCCCGCGAGCTCGACGATCGCCGCCACCTCGGGCCCGTCGATCTCGACCGCGTGCGGGATGCCGTCGCCCTCATCGACGGGGTGGTGCAGGTCGAGAAGGTAACCGCCGATCGTGGCATCCGGGAGCACGAGGAGGTCGACCCCGCGTCCGCGGGCGTCACCGACGATGCCGGGGAGCTTCGCGAGCGTGCGCTCGACGTCGCGACCGAAGTGGGCCGCCACCGCAGCCATCGTGACGGATGCCATTCCCCGAGAGTACGCGGTGGCCGTTCAGCGCACCGCGAGGACATCGCGCGACGCCGCGATGATCGAGCCGGCGATGTGCTCGGCATCCCGCGCGATCGCGTGGAAGCGTCCCGACCCCCACGTGTGCAGCCACGGAAGCCCCACGAACGAGAAGCCCGGGACCGCCGTCGCTCCCCGCTCGTGGACGGGGTGCCCGCCCTCGTCGAGCACGTCGAGCTCGCCGAGCCACGACCAGTCGGCGCGGAACCCGATGGCCCAGACGACGGCGTCGATCTCGTCGAGGTCGACCGCGGTGGGGCCGCCGTCGGGTGTCCACACCGGCCGATAGCGCTCCTCCGTCGGGGCGTCGATCCCCTCGCGGGCGATGTAGGCGTCGATGTCGTTCTTGATCGACTCGGCCACCGAATCGGCATGGTCGAGGTTGGCCGCGAGCGTGTCGTCGAAGGCGAGCGTTCCGTCGGCGATGCCGGTTGCGCGCCCGTGCAGACGCATCCCCTGTGCGGCGAATGCACGGAGGTCGATGTCACGGCCCCCGTCACGACCGGTGACGTAGTGGTTGGTCGCGGCGCGTTTCGCCGCCGCCTGCACCCCGGCCGGCACGTCGTAGACGCCCATGTCGGCGAGCCACGTCATGCAGTCGCGCCCCCGGTAGAACCGCGCGACGCGCGGTGCCCGGCCGACCGCGAGGTGCACCCGGCGCCCCTCGAGGTGGAGGTCTTCGGCGATCTGGGTGCCCGATTGCCCCGTGCCGACGACGAGAACGGTTCCCGGGAGCTGCCCCGCGTTGCGGTAGTGGTGCGAATGCAGCTGCACGATGCGCTCGGGCAGGTCGTCGGCCCAGGACGGGGTGATCGGTCGGTGGTATCCCCCGGTGGCGGAGGTCACGGTGTCGGCGGTGATCTCCCCCGCGCTGGTCTGCACGACGAACACCCCGTCGTCGCGGCGGTCGACCCGCTGCACCTCGACGCCCTCGGCGAGAGGGACGTCGAACGTGTCGGCGTAGCCACGCACCCAGGCGTACACCTCGTCGCGGGTCATGAACCCGTCGGGGTCGGGACCGTCGTACGGGTACCCGGGCAGCCGGCAGTGCCAGTTCGGGGTCACGAGGGTGAAGTTGTCCCAGCGGCCGTCACGCCACTCGTGCGCCGCAGACTCCCGCTCGATGACCACATGCTCCAGGCCCGCCTGCGCGAGGTGCCAACTGACCGAGAGGCCCGCCTGCCCACCGCCGACGATCACGGCGGGGTAGTGATCGCCTGCTCGCAGCGCGACCGGGATCACGACGCCACCGCCGAAAGGGGCGGCTCCATGCGGAGCACCGTGACCTCGCCGCCGGAGTAGGCGGCTGCCGTCTGCACGATCTCGTCGCGGGATGCCATGGCCGAGGTGCACGCGAAGCCGTATGCGGCGCGCACGCGTTCGCCCGCGGCATCCAGTGCCTCGCCCGCCCGCGCGGCGAAGTCCGCCACGCCATAGCTCTCGCCCGCGGCGAGGTAGTCGTGCATGACGAGGCTCGGCGAGTAGTGCGACGACTCGGCGCCGTCGGGCCAGCGCACCGCGAAACGCATCTCAGGCACGGGCCAGCTCCTTCCATCCCTCGACGTGCGCGCCGGTCGTCTCGGCGACGGGTCCGTAGACGTCGGGACGACGATCGCGCAGGTGGAACATGCCCCCGCGCATCGCCCGGAAGGTCTCCTCGACGTCGATCTCGGCGATCGCGAGCCCGGTTCCGAGCAGGGTCGTGGCGAGGATGTTGCCGCCCGGGTCGACGACCTTCGCGTTGCCGACGTAGCGCAACGACCCGAACGTGCCCGACTGGTTGGATGCCATCCAGAACACCTGGTTGTCGAGGGCACGGGCGATGTCGAACTGGTTGAACCGGTAGGTCCACCGGTCGTCCTGCAGGTTCTCGGCGGTCGCGGTACGGGCCGCGGGCCAGGCCGACATGCTCACGACGATCTCGGCGCCGTCGAGGGCGAGCATGCGCGCCGCCTCGGGGAACGCCTTGTCGTAGCAGATCTGCATGCCCACGCGCCCGATCGGTGTGTCGAACGCCGCGTAGGTGTCTCCCGCCGAGTACGACATGTTCTCGCCCAGCGGCTGGTGCACCTTGCGGTACGAGCCGTAGACGTTCTCGCCGTCCAGGCACACCGCCGCGTTGTAGCGCGTCTCTCCGTCGTCGGCCAGCTCGCAGAAGCCGATCGTGAGGATCATGTCGCCGGCGAGCTCCTGCACCCGGGCGATCTCGGGTCCGTCGAGACGGATGGCCGGGGGCATCGACCGCGTGGTGGTCTTGATCGTGTCGCCGTGGTTGCCGAGCGACGAGAGGTAGCCGCCGATCGCGGCCTCGGGGAAGGCCAGGAACGACACTCCCGCGGCTCGCGCCTCGGCCACCAGGTCGGCGATGAGCGCATAGTTCTGCTCCAGGTCCCGGGTGAAGTTGGCCGAGACGGAGGCGACGGTGATCGACATGGCGAGCCTCAGAGGTTGTACGTGGAGTTGATGATCGCGCCCTTGCGCGCGTAGTAGATGAGCGCGTCCTGCACATCGAGGGGGTGCGCGGGAATGACGCCTTCGATGAGGTCTTCTTCCCGGATGCCGTGGAGGGCCAGGCCGAAGCGGCAGCAGTAGACCGTGCCGCCCTCCTTGATGAAGGTCTCGAGCGAGTTGTTCATGTTGAGCTCACCCGGGAAGCCCGCATCTCCCGTGGTCGGGAAGCCGCGGTTCGCCGTGGCGGCGAGGGTCCCGGGGCCGTACAGGTAGATCGCCGACTCGAAGCCCTTGCGCAGGGCGCGGGTGGCCTGGAGGATCGCGACGAAACTCACCGACGACTCGTGCGGGATGCCGTGGATGAGCGTGAAGTACGTCTCGCCGTCCTCGGCCTGGAAGTCGGGGAAGAGCTTCGTCGAGCCGTAGATGTTGCTGCCCTTGGGGAGCGAGGGGTGCGGAACCTCGCCGAGGGACTTCGCGATGTTCTCGGCGATCTGGGCGTCGATGTCGGTGGTCATTGGTCGTGTCCTTCGCGTCGGTGGAGCCGGGGATGGAGCGCGTGTCTGCTACCAGGCTCGCGCCATGTTGTTTCGGATTGGTTTCAGCCGGAATGAGCTTGCGTTACGCCTTGCCGAGCCCCGTGGCGCCCGCCTCGACGACGGTGGTCTCGACACCGTCGGGCCACCGCAGCACGACACCGGTGGCGGCCGTGAGCTCGCCGACGGTCGAGGTGACGGCGAGCGGTGACGACACGTCCGGCGCATCGGCCGTGACCATGCCGAAGCCGGGGAAGCAGGTCAGCCAGTCACCGAAGGCCACGCCGTCGGGCGCCGGGATGTCGGCGACATCGATGCGTGCGCCGACACCCGAGGCCTCGGCGAGCATCGCCGTCGTGCCGACGATGCCGGCCATGCTGACGTCTTTCGCGGCGGCGGGACGGTGATCGGGGACGAGCCCCGCGAGGTGGCGCAGTTCTTCCCCGGTACGCGTCGAGGTGGAGTCCCACTGGCGCCCCTCGAATCCCCGGCGCCACCGCCCGTGCAGGTCGACGGTGAGACCGAGCGGCTGCCCCGGGCGCCCCCCACCCCCGGGCACGGGATGGGTGGCGCGGCCGAGGGCCGTCACCGCCAGGGACGATGCTCCGCCCCACTGGGTATGGCCGCCGAGGATCGGCACTCCCCACGCCACGGCGGCGCTGCGCAGCCCCGACACGATGCGGCGCACCGTCGACGCCGTGGGCGCCGACACGGCATCCATGAGTCCGACCGCGCGCGCCCCCATCGCCGACAGGTCGTTGACGTTCACCAGCACCCCGCACCAGCCGGCCCACTCGGGGTCTTTGTCGATGAGGGCGGGCAGGATCGCGTCGGTGGCGACCACGACGTCGGTGCCCGCGACGAGAGCGCCGTCGTCACCGACCCAGCCCGGCCCGCCGAGCCCCTCGGGGTGATCGTCACGAATGCCCGAGAGCACGTCCCCGAGTGGGACCTTCGTGGCGCGGACGAGCGCGGCGAGACGGTCGATGGGCCAGCGCATGCGCACGTGGGGCGTTCCGGCGATGCTCGTGGAGCCCCAGCTCTCCCAGCCCAGGTGGCGGAACAGCGGCTCGTTGCGCTCCTGCACCGTCGCCTCGAACCGGATGACGCCGTGAGCGAGAGCTTCGCGACACGCCGCGCGCACCAGCGCGGAGCCGATCCCCCCGGCGTGCCGGGCACCGCGGCGCACCGCGAGCCGGCCTCCCGTCCACCACCCGATGTCGCGGGCCGTGGCGGGCGCGAGACGCACGCCGCCGAGGACGTCGCCGTCCGGGGTGGTCGCGACGAGCACGACGGTGCGCGGGTCGTCGTCGATGTCGTCTCGGTCGTGAGCGTCGAACAACCCCTGCTCGTGGACGAACACCTCGCGGCGGATCGTGCGATAGGCCGCCGTCTGCGCGTCGTCGGCGATCCGGATCTCCCACGACTGCGGCGCCGAACCCACGCGCGACCCGGTCAGCACGGGCACATCGAACATCACGCGCCCGCCGTCTTGAGGATGCTGCACGCGCCGCATGCGGCGCAGCCCGCGCGCTGGTCCTCGCCGCGCATGCCCGCCGCGTGCATGAGCTCGGCGACGCGCGAGGTGATGTCGTCGACGACCGCCCGATGCGGTGCGGGAACCTTGTCGACGTCGGTGGCGAGCGTGCCCTTCAACGGGCGGAAGGGGACGACGAAGGGGTAGACCCCCATCTCGATGAGTTCGCGGGCCCCCTCGACCGCTTCGTCGGGGTCCTCCCCCATCCCCACGATGAGGTAGGTGGACACCTGGTTCCACCCGAAGACGCGGACGGCCTCGCGCCACGCGGCGCGGTACTCGTCCATGCTCACGCGCGATTTTCCCGGCATCCATCGCCGACGGACCTCGTCGTCCATGGATTCGACATGGATGCCGATGGAGCGGGCGCCCGCGTCGTAGAGGTCGGTGATGGCCTGCAGGTCGGCGGGCGGCTCGCACTGCACCTGGATCTCGAGCTGCGGCACCGCGGCCTTCACCGCCCGCACGCACCGGGCCAGGTGCTTGGCGCCCCGGTCCCACCCGTTGGAGGTGCCGGTGGTCATGACCATGTGCGTCACCCCGTCGAGCCGCACCGCGGCCTCCGCCACCTCGGCGAGCATCGCGGGCGTCTTGACGGCGATCGTCGCCCCGGCCTCGAGCGAGGCCTCGATGGCACAGAACCGACAGCGCTCGCTCTCGTCGTAGCGCACGCAGGTCTGCACGACGGTCGTGGCGAGCACGTTCTTTCCATGCAGCTTCGCGATCTTGTCGTAGGCCACGCCCTCGGCGGTCTCGAGGTCGTAGAACCGCGGGCGGACGACCGGGGCGACGTCGAAGCCGAGGTCGGCCCCGTCGCGCGTGAGGCGCCCCGAGGCGGTGATCACGTACGGACTGTTCGGGTTGAGGGGGATCGCCGCCCCCTCGCCGTCCACGACGAAGTGGCCGTCGTCGCTGGGGCCGGCCCCACCCGTGCGGCGCACGGGGGCGTCGCTGCGGACGCCGAGCAGGGCTAGGCTGACACGGGTCGAGACCCGGTCACGATCCACCGGTGCGAGCGCTGAAGCGTTGTCCATGCACTCCAGTAGAACGACGGGGTGTTTCCAGACGACGTCGAGCGGATAGCGGTTCTGTTTCCGCGTCCTCCGTGTTCGAGAGCACCCCGGCTGGTCTGAGCGGCCGGCCCGTGGCATCCGGAGTCTCCTGCCACGCCCGAATCCGCCCGGCGATGACGGACCGTGACGGCCGGATCCCTCACGACGGGCGTCGCCGTTAGCGTGGCGGAGTGACCCGCCCTCTGCGCTCCCTCGGCTTCCTCACCATCGGCCTCTTCGACCGCGAGAACCCGCGGGCCGGGCACGAGACGACGTTGTCGATCATCGAGCGCGGCGAGCGCCTCGGCTTCGACAGCGCGTGGCTGCGCGACAGGCACCTGCAGTACGGCATCTCCTCTCCCGTGGCGGTGCTCGCCGCGGCATCCCAGCGCACCAGTCGCATCCGGCTCGGCACGGCCGTCATCCCGCTCGGGTGGGAGAACCCGCTGCGCCTCGCGGAAGACCTCGCGACCGTCGACGTGCTTACCGGCGGGCGCCTCGAGCCCGGTTTCTCGGTGGGTCCGCCCCGGCGCCTCGACGAGATCGCCCCCGCTCTCTACCCCGACACCGCCGATCACGAGGACTTCGGCTACGAGCGCCTCACGCGCCTGCGGCGCTTCCTCGCCGGGGAGCACGTGAGTCCGTTCGCGGGCACCGAGGGCATCGAGGAGTACTCCGAGCGCATCGAACCGCACTCCCCCGGCCTCGCGGAACGCCTCTGGTACGGCGCGGGAAGCCCCACCTCGACCACCTGGGCGGCCGAGAACGGCTTCCACCTGCTGACCAGCAGCGTCATCCAGTCGGTGCACTCGACCGACTTCGACGCCGAGCAGGACGCGCAGATCCGTCTCTATCGCGACACGCACCCCGACGGTGAGAACGCCCGGGTGTCGCAAGGGCTCGTCGTGGTGCCCACCGACACGGCGACGCCGGACCAGCGGAGGCGCTACGAGGCCTACGCGGAATCACGGCGGGGGCGGGTCGGCATCCCCCAGGGTCCGCGCGGGATGCTGTTCGCCGAAGACCTCGTGGGCACGTCGGAGCAGATCGCCGAGCGGCTGCTGTCGTCACGCTCGTTTCCGCAGGTCGACGAGGTGGCGTTCGCGCTGCCCTTCTCGTTCGCTCCCGACGACTACGCGCAGATCCTCGAAGACATCGCGGGCCGGCTGGGCCCGCTGCTCGGGTGGGCGCCGGAGACGCCCGCCTGACGCGAGCGCAAGCACAGTTGAGTGTCCAGAACACCCGGACGATTTTTCGAGGCGTCCGGGTGTTTTGGACACTCGACGTGCACGTGGCGGAGGGGGAGGGGGCGTGCGGGCGGGTCAGCGCTGCCGCGCCACCGCACGCGCCAGCCGCGCCGCGGCCTCGCGGAGCAGCTCCTCGGACGTGTCGCCGTAGGCGAGGCGCAGGTGCCGGTCGGCATCGGTCCCCGGGCCGGAGGGGAAGAACGATCCGCGCTGGTACTCCACGCCCTCGGCGCTCGCGTCGGCGGCGAGCCGGTCGGCATCCACGCGGTCGTCCCGAAGGCGCGGCCAGAGGAACAGCCCGCCGTCGGGCACCGTGACGTCGAAGAAGCCGGATGCCGAGAGCGCCTCGGCCAGGGCATGGGCCCGCGCGCGGTACAGCTCTCGCGCGCCTCCGAGCACCCGGTCGAACAGACCCGCGTCGCTCGTCAGCAACTCAGCCACGACGGCCTGCACGAAGGTCGACGAGTGCGAGTCCTGGCGGCTGCGCAGGGCCACGGCATCCGGGACCAGACGCTCGGGCAGCACGACCCACCCCAGACGCAGGCCCGGGCCGAGGGTCTTCGTGAAGGTGTTGACGTGGATGACGTGGTCGGAGTCGTGGAACGGCGCGAGCGACTCGGCCTCGCCGTGGAAGCGCAGCTCGCGGTAGGGGTCGTCGGCGAAGACGACGAAGCCGTATCTCTCGGCGAGGTCGACGAGCTCGCGGCGCCGGGCGGTGGGCAGCGACGACTGCGACGGGTTGTGGAACTCGGGCACCGTGTACACCGCCGCGGGGCGGGCGCCGGCCCGGAGCTCGGCCGCGAGCGCGTCGACATCGAGCCCCTCGGCCCCGACCCGAACCGGCAGCACCCGCGCGTCGGCGAGCTCGAGCCCCCGCAGGAACAGGGGGAACACCGGGTTGTCGACCGCGACGAGGTCGCCGCGCTCGAGCACGGTCTGCACGGCGATGGCGAGGCCGTGGAACCCGCCGTTGGTCACGAGCACGCGCTCCACGGGCACGCCTTCATGGGCGGCGATCCACTCGCGCAGCGCCGGGATGCCCTCGGTGCGCGAGTACTGCAGCGACGGTGCCCCCGGCGCGGCGAGCACTCGGGCCGTGGCCTCGGCCAGTTCGACGCTGGGCAGCACGGAGGGATCCGGGATGCCGCCGAGCAGCTCGATCGCGTCGGGGCGACGGTCGCGCAGGGTCTGGTCGCCGAACCCCTTCGGTGCGCTGAAGGCCCGGACGAGCGCGGGTCGGGTGGGGGCGAGAAGGGTCATCGAGGACTCCGGAGGTCGGGGGTGGGGATCGCGTCGACGAGAGCGCGCGTGTACTCCTCGCGGGGGTGCGACAGCACGTCGGCCACGCGACCGGCCTCCACGACCCGCCCGTCTTTCAGCACCGAGACGGTGTCGGCGATCTGCCGTACGAGGGCGAGGTCGTGCGAGACGAAGAGGTAGGTCAGCCCGCGCTCGCGCTGAAGTCGCAGCAGCACCTCGAACACCCCCGCCTGCACGGTCACATCCAGCGCCGAGGTCGGCTCGTCGAGCACGATGACGTCGGGCTCGAGCACCAGGGCGCGAGCGATGGCCACGCGCTGGCGCTGGCCGCCCGACAGCGCATCGGGCCGACGCCGGGCGAGGTGCGGCGGCAGGCCCACGGCATCCAGGGCCTCGGCGACCTTGGCCGAGCGCTCGGCGCGCGTGCCGACGCGGTACTGGTCGAGAGGCTCGCGCACGATCCTCCCGACGGCCCATGTGGGATCGAGCGAGGTGAACGGGTTCTGGTAGACGAGCTGGAGATGACGACGGATGCCACGGAGCTCCGCCGGCGTCCGGCCCGACACCGCGACCCCGTCGACCGTGATCTCACCGGCATCGGCGGTCTCGAGCCCCAGCAGAAGTCGAACGGTCGTCGTCTTGCCCGACCCCGACTCCCCGACCAGCGCGTGCGTCGTGCCCGGCGGCACGCGGAACGAGACCCCCGAGACCGCCGCCCGCTCAGCCCCGTCGACGACGAAGCTCTTCGAGACCTCGCGCACGTCGATGCGGGCCGACGTCGTGTCGATCGTCCACGCATCGACGCCGCGCTCGTCGGCGCCGCGACGGTAACGGTCGGGGTTCAGCGCCGGCGCGTCGGCCTGCAACTGCACCGTGTACGCAGAGGTGGGCGCGGCGAAGACATCGCGCGTGGCGCCGGTCTCCTGCACGCGCCCGTCTTTCAGCACGACGATCTCGTCGGTGCGCTCCGCCGCGATCGCGAGGTCGTGGGTGATGAGGAGCAGGCCGATGCCGAGCTCGTCGCGCAGGTCGCCGAGCAGGTCGAGGATGCGCTTCTGAATGGTCACGTCGAGGGCGCTCGTGGGCTCATCCGCGACGAGGAGATCGGGCTTCGGCAGCACCGCCAGACCGATGAGCACGCGCTGGAGCATGCCGCCCGACAGCTGGTGCGGATACGAGCCGTAGACCCGGCCCGGGTCGGGCAGGCCCACGCGGGTGAAGACGTCGAGAATGGCCGCGCGCTGGGCCGCGGCATTCGTGATCCCCGCCAGTGCGGCGGCCTCGTGGGCTTGCGAGCCCACCGTGCGCACGGGGTTGAGCGCGTGCGAGGGATCCTGGGGGACGAAACCGATGCGGCGGCCGCGGAACGGCCGGAAGCGCGCCCCCGACAGCCCCAGCAGCTCTTCGCCGTCGAAGACGACGCGCCCGCGAGCCGTGCCGGTGCCCTGCGGAAGGAGCCGCAGCACCGACCGCGCGATCGTCGACTTGCCCGAACCGGACTCCCCGATGAGGGCGAGGCTGCCGCGGCGGGGAATCGCGAACGAGACCTCGTGCACCACGGGGGTGCGGCCGTACGCGACGGAGAGGTCCTCCACCCGCAACAGCGAGGGAGCCGCCACGAGCGCGGCCTCCCGGGAAGGAAGGGTGAGGGTCATGACGTCCTCCGGAGCCAGCGGCTGATGCGGTTGATCGAGAGCACGGTGACCACCGTGACCAGCGCCGGCCAGACCACGAGCCAGGGAGCGCGGGGGTAGTCCTTCCCGGCGGAGATGAGCAGACCCCAGTCCGACGCCGGGGGCGGGTCCCCATAGCCGAGGAACGCCAGGCCCGCGATGACGAGGATCGACAGGCCGAACTGCAGCACCGCGAGGGGGATCAACGAGCGCGAGGCGTTGGGGAGAACGTGCCGGAACAGCACGTGCAGCGTCGACCCGCCCTGAAGCCGCGCCGCCTCGACGAAGACCGAGGAGCGCACGCGCAGCACCTCGGAGCGCATGACCCGGGCGAAAACCGCCACGGCCGAGACGCCGGTGGCGATCGCGGCGTTGATGGTCTGGAAGCCCAGCGAGCTGACGATCACGACCGCGAGCAGGAACGCGGGGATCGCCAGCAGCACGTCGACGAAGCGGGCGAGCACGGTGTCGGTCCACGACCCGAGGAAGCCCGCGAGGAGGCCGATGAGCCCGCCGACGACCACCCCGATCGTCACCGCGACGAGCGCGCTCGTCACCGACGATTGCGCGCCGTAGACGATGCGGGCGAACAGGTCGCGTCCGAGATGGTCGGTGCCGAGCAGGTGCGCGGCGCTCGGCGGCTGCAGCTTGTCGGCCGGCACGCCCTGCGCCGGGTTCTGCGAGGTGAACAGCGTGGGCGCGAGCGAGAAGGCCACGACCACGGCGACGACCACGAACGAGACGATGACGCCGACCGGCACGGCGAGACGGATGCCGCGGGCGCGGGCGGTCACGACGCGCGCCGGAGACGTGAGGGCGGCGGTCATACGACGCTCACCTCCTCACGCAGCAGCGGCGCGGGTTCTTCGGCAGCGGGGGCGGCGACCGTGCGCCCGCGCGAGCCGACCGACACCCGCGGGTCGAGCAGCGGGTACGCGAGGTCGGCGATCAAGTTCACGACGACGAACACGATCGCGGCGAGCGAGACCACCGCCTGCAGAACGGGAAGGTCTTGGCTGGCCACGGCCTGCTCAACGAGCGTGCCGATACCCACCCGTCCGAAGATCGCCTCGGTGATGAGGGCCCCGCCGAGCAGCTCGCCGACGATGAGTGCGAGCACGGTCACGGTCGGCAGCGCCGAGGGCTTCACGAGGTGGCGGAGGAACAGCGCCCCCTGCCCGAGGCCGCGCGAGCGGGCCACGGCGACGTACTCCTGCCGCGACTCGTGGTCGAGCGAGGCGATGAGCACCTCGGCCAGCTGCGCCGAGACCGGGATGCCGAGCGCCACCGCCGCGAAGAACGTGCCCCAGGGCGTCTCGGTGTCGATCATGCTGAACAGCCCGAGCCCGAAGGCGAACACGTGGATCAGCAGCAGGCCGATGACGAAGTTCGGGACCGACAGGAACAGCGAGGGCAGCGAGCGCAGCACGCCCTGGCCGAAGCGCGGGGGAAGGAACTGCGTGCCGTACGCGATCGCAACGGCGAGCACGATGGCCACCAGCAGAGCCGCAGCCGCAAGGCTGAGAGTCGAGCCGAGCGCGTCGAGCACGAGGGTTCCGACGGGAAGGTTCGAGCGCAGCGAGACGCCCAGGTCGCCCACCACGAAGCGTCCGAGCGAAGACCCGAGCTGCACCCACCACGGCTGGTCGAGGCCGTAGTACGCCACGATGCGGGCGATGTCGTCTTCGGTGAAGCCGTTGTCGGGGTTGCGCAGGGTGCTCGTGATCGGGTCGCCGGGCAAAATGCTGATCACGACGAACGTGAACAGGTACGCCAGCAGCACGACGACGATGGCCTGGCCGGTGCGCCGCAGCGCGAAGCGGCCGTAGGTGCGGAGCATGCTCTCCTCCTCTCGTCTCGGGGAACGGGACCGGGGGACGGATGCCGTGGCATCCCTCCCCCGACCGGTGTCAGCCGTTGAGCCAGGTGTCCAGGTAGTACGCGTAGGCGAGGCCGTTGTAGCTGACGCCACTCACCTCGGGGGCCTGCACGTAGACGCGCTGCACGATCTGCGTGAGCGGGACGAAGTAGCCCTGGTCGAGCACGTACCCCTGCAGCTCGTCGGCGACCTTCGCGCGGGCGTCACGGTCGGTGGCCGTGGCGATCTTGGTCGACAGGTCGTTGAGCGTGGCATCCGAGGTGCCGACCTTGAACCAGTCCTCGTCGCCCTTCTTCTGCGAGGTGAGCACGCCCGCGACGGTTCCGACGTCGACGAAGCTGCGCGTGATCTCGTTCGCCGGGATCGTCGCGTTGCCGATGACCTTCTGGCCGTAGGTCGGCACGTCGTACGTCTCGAGGTTCACGTCGAACCCGAGGCTCGTGAGCTGCTGGTCGACGAGCTCGTCGACCGACTGCGAGGCCTGCAGGTACGGGTTGGGGTAGAGCGTGAACGACAGCTTCTGGCCGTTCTTCGTCCGCACCCCGTCAGAGCCCTTCACCCAGCCGGCCTCGTCGAGCAGGGCCGCAGCCTTGTCGGGGTCGTAGGCGAAGTCGGCGCTGTGGTCGGTGGCCTCGGGCACGGTGCTCTGGAAAAGCGACTCGGCCGCGAACCAGTCGGGGGTGTAGACCGTCGAGAGGATCTCGTCGCGGTCGATGCCGTGCTGCACGGCCTGACGCACCTTGACGTCGTCGAAGGGGGCGACGGTGGTGTTGAGGGCGTAGCCGTTGACGAAGCCGAGGTAGCGGGGCGTCTCGACGGTCAGGCCCTCCTGCTTCAGAGCCTCGAGGTCTTGCGGGCTGGCGTTGTACGCCACCTGCGCCTGGCCCGATTCCACCGACGCGGTGCGCAGCGTCGGCTCGGCGACCTGCTTGTACGTGATGGTGTCGAGGTACGCCGCGCCCTCGTGGCCGACGGCCTCGGGACCCCAGTCGTAGTCGTCGCGCTTCTTCAACACGACGCTGTCGCCCTCGGCGACCTTCTCGACGACGAACGGGCCGCTGCCGATGTCCTTCGTGAGGTCGGCTTGCTCGGCGGCGGGCAGAGCAAGGGTCGCCGGCGAGATGAGGATCGAGCCGTGGTACGCCAGCGTCGGGATGAAACTCAGGGTCGGAGCCGAGAACGACACCTTCACCGTCGTGGCATCCACCGCCTCTGCTCCGGCGTAGTTCGCCGAGGGGAACAGACCGATGCGGTTGATGCCGTCGTCGGGCCGCCCCTTCGCCCAGATGTCGATGTTCGCCACGACCGCGGCGGCATCCAGCGGCGTGCCGTCGGAGAAGGTCACGCCCTCCTTGAGGTGGAGGGTGAACTCGGTCTTGTCGGCGTTCTCGTCCCAGCTCTCGGCGATCCACGGGCTGAGGTTCCCCTCGGCGTCGACGTAGACGAGCTTGTCGGTGAGGTTGCCCCAGATCTGGCCCTGGTAGCTGGAGATCGCGCTGTTGTTGGGGATCCAGGTGGCACCGAGCGAGTCGATGAGGAAGACGAGGTCGCCGCCGGGCTTCGGCGTGGAGCTCTCGGCCGGGGCGGCGGAGGTCCCCGCGCCACACCCGCTGAGCAGGACGGCGCCGACGGTGAGGGCGGAAGCGACGCCGAGGAGGCGTCGGAAACGAGTGGTCATAGGAATCCTCGAGCTGTGGGGAAGAGTTACAGGGCTTTTCCGGGGTTGAACAGTCCGGCCGGGTCGAGCGCGTCCTTGATCGCGAGCTGCGCCGTGCGCACACGCGCCGCGAGCTCTTCGGCGGCGAGGGCGCGCTTGACCGTGCCGATGCCGTGTTCGCCGCTGACGGTGCCGCCGACCGAGAGCGCGGCGCGCACCAGGGCGTCGGCGGCCTCGTGCAGCACCGCGGGGACGACCGTCGGGTCAGCACCCTCGGGGATCGGCAGGGTGATCACGGGATGCAGGTTGCCGTCGCCGGCGTGGGCGACGGCGCTGACCGCCACGCCGTAGCGCGCGGCGATGTCGGGGAACACGGCGAAGACGTCGGCGATACGCGACTTCGGCACGGCGACGTCGCCGCCGACGAACCAGGTTCCCTCGCCCAGGCGGCGGCCCGACCGGCGCAGTTCCCACAGCACCTCGGCCTCCGTGTCGCTCTCGACCCGGACGCGGGCACCGACCGCCTCGAGCGCGATCGTCAGCTCGGCGGTCTGTTCGTCGATGCCGAAGCCGTCGAGCTCGATGAGCAGCAGGGCCGCTCCGCGCGCCCGGAGCCCGGAGTCGTTCGCCGCGTCGATGCCCTCGAGCGTGGGCTGGTCGAGGAACTCGATGACGCTCGGGCGCACCCGCGAGGCGGTGATGGCGCCGATGGCCGCCGCGCCCTCGGCCGTGGAGCCGAAGAACGCCGTGACCGTGCGGCGGGCGACGGGCAGTGGGCGGATGCGCACCGTCGCGCGCACGACGATGCCGAGCACCCCCTCCGATCCCACGAACAGCGAGACGAGGTCGAGACCCGCGACGCCCTTGATCGAGCGATGGCCCACCGAGACGAGACTGCCGTCGGCGAGCACGACGTCGAGGGCGAGCACCGACTCGCGGGTGACGCCGTACTTCGCGCAGCGCAGGCCCCCGGCGTTGGTCGCGATGTTGCCGCCGATGCTCGAGATGCGCCAGCTGGCGGGGTCGGGAGCGTAGAACAGGCCGAGCGGGCTGAGGCGTTCGTTGAGTGCGGCGTTGAGCACGCCGGGCTCGACCACGGCGACCTCGTCGGCGGGCGAGATCTCGACGATGCGGTTGAGCCGGTCGGTCGCGATGACGAGCTGGTCGTCGTTCGCCGAGGCGCCGCCCGACAAGCCCGTGCCGGCACCGCGCGGGACGATGCTGACACCGTGACGGACGGCGAGGCGCACGAGCTGCTGGACCTCGCCCGCGGTCGCGGGGAAAGCCACCGCGGGCCCGCCCTGCGGTGCGGCGCCGTGACGCGGTGCGGTAGCGGCGTCGTGCGCGAACGCGGACGTCTCGGGGGACGGCGGGCGTACCTCGATGTCGGGCGCGTCGCGCTCGATGTCGTCGAGCAGGGCGGAGAGGCCCGTGCGCGGGGCTGTCGCGGTGGAAGCGCTCATGGGCGGGCCTCTCTGGGCGGGGACGGGAGTGCAGCCGAAGGTAGGACGATGCCGGCGCCGCCCTCACCTCGGCAGAAACGCACCGTCGTGATGCGTCATGGTCTGTCACGACGCGTCGCGGGGCGTCACGAACGAGCGCGCGAGCGGGCGTCCCGCTACGCTCGCGCGCCGCCGTTGCGCCCCCGCCCCGTCCGTCGCAGCTCCGCGCCCCGCCCGCCCCGCCCCGCCCCGCCCGACATGCAGCTGAGTGTCCAAAACACCCGGACGAATTTTCGCGGCGTCCGGGTTTCTTGGACACTCGACGGCAGATGCGCGGCGTGTGGCACACGGCGTCCAGGTTTCTGGGACACCCAGCGGCAGATGCGCGACGTGTGGCACGCGGCGTCCGGGTTTCTTGGACACTCGACGCGCGAATGCGCCACCGAGCGCGCCACCGCGTAACAATGACGTCTCGCGGCGCTGCGTTACGACGGTGATTGTGTCGTCGCGACACCGGCGGCACAGTGGGCCTCTCAGCGGGACCGCCCCGCCGCGAGAGGATCCCCCCGATGCCCGACCGCATCCACCTCGCCGTCGCCCTGGACGGCGCCGGCTGGCACCCGGCCGCGTGGCGCGAGGCCACGGCCCGGCCGACCGAGCTGACGTCGCCCGCGTACTGGCGCGATCTCGCTCGCACGGCCGACGGCGCGGGTCTCCTCCTCGCGACGATCGAGGACGCCCTGAGCCTGGGCGGTCGGTCGGTCGAACCGGATGCCGAGACCCGCCGCGACCGCGCTCGCGGGCGCCTCGACGCGGTGCTCTTGGCCTCGTTCCTCGCCCCCGTCACGCGCCGGCTGGGGCTCGTGCCCACCGCCACGACGACGCACCCCGAACCGTTCCATCTCGCCACGGGACTCCAGACCCTCGACCACGCCAGTCGCGGACGCGCGGGAGTCCGGCTCGTCGCCGGCTCGACGCCCCAGGAACGCGCCAACTTCGGCCGTCGGTCCGAAGGGCCGACGGGGCTTCCCGCGTCGGGGCGCGTCGAGGACGACCCCGCGCTGCTCGCGGCGTTCCGCGAGGTCGGCGAGGTCGCCGACGTCATCCGTCGTCTCGCCGACTCCTGGGAGGACGACGCGATCGTGCGCGACCTCACCTCGGGGAAGTTCCTCGACCGCGACCGCGTGCACAAGGTCTCGTTCGAAGGGGAGTTCTTCTCCGTCACCGGCGCCTCGATCGTGCCGCGCTCCCCGCAGGGGCAGCCGCTGATCACCGCGCTCGCCCATCAGACGGTGCCCTACCGGTTCGCCGCGCAGCACGCCGACCTCGTCTTCGTCACGCCCTCCGACGCGGCGGCGGTCGGAGGCATCCGGAACGAGCTCGCGGAGGCCTCCGACGCGGTGCGCGAGATCGACGAGCCCCTGCGCGTCTTCGCCGATCTGCTCGTGCTCGTCGAGGACACCCCGGACGAGGCTGCGGCGGTCTGGGCACGGTTGGAGGAGCGCGCCGCGCTCACGACCGACGCGCGCGTCGTCGTGGGAACCGCAGACGACCTCGTGGAAGAGATCCGCGCGCTCGCCGACGCCGCGGTGGATGGCGTGCGCCTGCGCCCCGCGCGCCTCCCGGCCGACCTCGACGCGATCGTCGACCGGGTCGTGCCACGGGCGGCGGCAGCCGGCATCCTGTTCCCCGACGACGGTGCCCCCACGCTGCGCGAGCGTCTCGGACTTCCTCGACGCGCCAGTCGGTACGCCCGACAGGAGGTCGGCGCATGACCCGCCGTCAGATCCACCTCGCCGCCCACTTCCCGGGGGTCAACAACACCACCGTCTGGACCGATCCGGATGCGGGCAGCCAGATCGACTTCGACTCCTTCGCGTACTTCGCGCGAACCGCCGAGCGCGGTCTCTTCGACTACCTCTTCCTCGCCGAAGGGCTCCGCCTGCGCGAGCACCGCGGGCAGCTGCACGACCTCGACGTCGCCGGACGCCCGAACACCCTCGCGATCCTCAGCGCGCTGGCCGCGGCGACCGAGCACATCGGCCTCGTGGGCACCCTCAACACGACGTTCAACGAGCCGTACGAACTCGCGCGTCAGCTCGGAACACTCGACCTGCTGTCGAACGGCCGCGCCGGATGGAACGCCGTGACCAGCTCCGACGCGTTCCACGGAGCGAACTTCCGTCGCGGGGGCTACCTCGACCACGCCGACCGGTACGTGCGGGCCGCGGAGTTCGCGAGCCTGTCGAAGGCGCTCTGGTCGTCGTGGCGCGACGACGCGGTCGTGGCGGATGCCGAGACCGGGGCGTTCTTGCGCGAGGACGCCATCGCCCGGGTGCGGCACGAGAGTCGCCTCTTCGACGTCGACGCGGTGTTCGACGTCCCCCGCTCCCCGCAGGGCCGCCCCGTGATCGTGCAGGCGGGGGACTCCCCCGACGGCCGCGATTTCGCCACGGAACACGCCGACGTCATCTTCTCCCTGCACACGGAATTCGCCGACGCGCAGCAGTTCTACCGCGACGTGAAGGGGCGTCTCGCCGCCCACGGGCGCGACGAGGACTCGCTGAAGATCCTCCCCGCGGTCACCTTCGTGCTCGGCGACACCGCCGAGGAGGCACGCGAACGCTCCCGCGAGATCGCCCTCGCCCAGGTGCGACCGCAGACCGCGATCACCTACCTCGAGCAGATCTGGAACCGCGACCTCAGCGGATACGACGCCGACGGCCCTCTTCCCGAGGTGGAGCCCGACACGGGCGTCGAGACCGCCCAGGGCTTCGCGGGCCGCCACGCCGCGATCCGTGCGCGCGTCAGCCAGCTGCGTGCGCAGGCCGACGCCGAGCATCTCAGCATCCGCGAGCTCGTCATCCGCCTGACCGCGAAGCACACCTTCGTCGGGACGCCGGAGCACGTGGCATCCGAGATCGACCGCTACGTGCAGGAGCGGGCGACCGACGGATTCACCGTCGTCGGGCACGTCACCCCGCACGGCCTCGACGAGTTCGCCGACCGCGTCGTGCCCCTGCTGCAGGAGCGCGGGTCCTACCGTCGCTCGTACGACGAGGGCGCGACGCTGCACGACCTGCTGGGGCTGCCGCCGGTTGCGGATCGGGTCGCGGTGTCATGACCGACCTCGTGATCGTCGGCGCGGGACCGCGTGCGGTGATGCTCGTCGAGCGCCTGCTCGCGCGCCGCACCCGCACAGCGAGCTCGCCGCTGAACATCACGCTCGTCGATCCGTACCCGCCCGGGGCCGGACGCATCTGGCGCCGCGCCCAGTCGCCGCTGCTGAAGCTGAACTCCATGGCGCGCGACGTCACCGTCTTCACCGACGAGACCTCCACGATCGCGGGTCCCGTGCGTTCGGGACCCTCCCTCATCGAGTGGGCCGAGCGCGTGCGCGACGGCCGCATCCCCGACGCGCAGATCGACGATCCCGACCTGGAGGCGGAGCTGCACGCGCTGCGCGGCGACAGCTTCCCCACGCGTCGTCTGCAGAGCACGTACCTCGACTGGTTCTGGCGACGTACTGTCGCCATCGCCCCGCCGGGAGTCGAGGTGCAGTGGCGATCGGGCACGGTGCAGTGGGTCGACGACACCCCCGAGGGGTACGAAGTGGCCCTCGACGACGGCATCCGCCTGCCCGCCGACGTCGTCGTGTACGCGCTCGGACACAACGGTCGCGAACCGGTGGGCGAAACCGTGGAACTGATCGAGGCCGCCACACGCGCGGGCCTCGTCTACGTGCCCCCGGCGTTCACCACCGACGCCGACCTCTCGGTGCTGGAGCCCGGGGCCGACGTGATCGTGCGCGGCATGGGACTGGCGGCGGTGGATGCCATCGTGCTGCTGGCCGAGGGGCGCGGCGGCCGCTTCGTCCGGTCCGCCGACGGGTCGCTGCGGTACGAACCGTCGGGGAAGGAGCCCCGCTTGCACCTCGGCTCGCGCCGAGGCGTGCCCTATCGCTCCAAGGTGTCGTCGGAGCTGCGGGGAGACGCGCCCGCGCGCGAGGTGCTGACCCCGGCCGCGATCGCCGCCCTGCTGGCGCGACCCGGTCCCGTCGACTTCCTCGACGACGTGTGGCCGCTCATCGCCCGCGAACTGGTGTGGGGCCATTACCGGGAGCTCTTCACCGGGCACCCGGAGCGCGTGCTCGTGCCCTGGGATCGGTTCCGAGAGACGCTGCGCGAGGTCGACGGAGACACCGCGGCTCTGCGGCGCGCCGCCGCCGAGGTCGTGCCCGATCCGCTCGACCGCTTCGACGTGCCCGCGCTGGATCTGCCGCTCGCCGGTCAGACGTTCCCGAATCCGCGCGAGGCGCACGAGCGTGTGCGTCGGCACATCGTCGACGATCTGCACCTGCGCACCGCGCCCGAGCGCAGTACCTCGCAGGCCCTGTTCCTCACGATCCTGCTGTCGTTCCTCGCGCTCGCCGACATCCCGACCGACCGCTGGAGCGCCCGGTCGCGCGCGGTGGACCTGCCGGTCACGTGGCACACCTTCTTCAGCTACGTCGCCTCGGGTCCGCCCGCGCATCGCCTCGAGGAGATCCTCGCCCTGGCCGACGCCGGGGTCGTCCGCTTCCTCGGCCCCGACGTGTCGGTGCGCGTCGAGGGTGAACGGTTCGTGGCGTCGTCCCCGCGAGTCGGTGGAGAGGTCGTCACGCGGGCGCTCGTCGACGCGTGGCTGCCCGGGACCGGGGCCGCCGCGAGCGACAACCCCGCCCTGCGCGAGCTCGCCAGCCGCCACGGCCGCGAGGTGCAGGTGAGCGACCACACCTTCACCGGCTCTCTCGGCCGCATCGACGTCGACCCCGACGGCCGGGTGATCGCGCGCGACGGCACGCCGCACGCGCGTCTCTTCGCGATCGGCCCGTTCACCGCCACCACCGAGGCAGGGGCCTTCACCCGCCCCCGGTCCGACTCGCTGTCGCTGCGTCAGACCGACCGCGTCGCCGGGGCCGTGGCCGAGGCGGTGGCGTCCGCGGAGCAGGCCCGCGCGTTCTCGCGCTGAGCCGCGCGGGGCCAGCGTTGAGTGTCCAGAACACCCGGACGCAACCTCGGGGGCGTCCGGGTGTTCTGGACACTCAGCGCCGCGCGGCGCGTCCCGGCGGCGCCCGGCGCTGGACACCCAGCCCCGCGCGGCGCGTGCCCGCAGCGCCCCGCGGCGACAGGGCGCGTGTCAGCGCAGGCGGCGGGCGACCTCGGCCATCGCCTCGGCGAACGACTCCTCGGCGCCCTCCCGGCCGCCCGACAGATTCACGCCGACCACTCCCGGGATCGCGAGCATCTCTTCGGCGAGCGCGACGGCCAGCGCGATGCCCTCGGCCCGCGGATCGGTCGCGGATCGTACCCGGTCGAGGAACCCGTCCGGCAGCACGAGGGTCGTGAACGATTCCAGCAACGCGGCCGAGGCGTGATCGACGACGACGGGCACGCACGGGATGTACAGCGTCTCCGTCGCGACCTCGTCGATGAACCGCCGCACGGGTGCCGCCCCGCCCGCGTGGTTGACGAAACAGACATCGGCGCCGGCCGCGAGCTTCTCGCGCAACCGGGCTGCGCGGCGCTCCACGGGCGGGGCGGCGGGAGAGGCGGCGACCGACACGACGTGCCCTGCGGCCCGCGCGAGAGCCGTCGCCTCGGTCGAGTCGAGGTCGAAGACGGGAGCCGCATCGGGCCGGTGGCCCGTGCGCGTGTGGTCGCCGGTGACGCAGTGCACCCCGGCCACTCCCTCGACGGCGAGCGCGGCGAGCTCCCCCTCGATCGCGACGCGGTTGCGATCGCGCATGTTCAAACCGCTCCACACGCCGAGCCCCCGTCGCTGCAACAGGTGCGCGCGGTACGCGGGAGGAAACTGCACCCGTGCGCTCCCCGCGTCACCGGCGAGAACGGCATCCACCTCTCCCGCGAGAACGGCGGCACAGGCGTCGATGGATGCCACGCTCACCGCGCGCGCCGGGAGGTCGGCCACGACCCACGCGCGCGTGCCGAGGGTTGCCAGAGTGTCGGCGGCGGCCGCGGTGCGGGGCGACGGAGCCGGCACCGACGCACGGTCGATCCCCGTCCACGGCACCGTCGGTCGGTGCAGGAACGCGCAGCGGTGGGCGGCGTCGATCTCGCACGAGCCGTCGAAGCCGACCCCGCCGCAGGGGCCGTACTCCATGCGCTTCGGGCACGCGTCGATGAGGGGCAGCGAGCTCATGGCCGGGAGTGTACGGAGCGTGTGTTTCGGCGAATGTTCATGGCGGCAACATCGCCGAAACGCGCGCTGCCTACGCTCGGCGGTACCCGCAGCATCCCGGAGGCACCCATGATCACGGCCGGCACCACCTTCGGTTCCGACGTCGACGCGACCGACGCGCTCGTCGACGACCCCCTCGCGTTGATGGTGCAGTGGCTGCCGTCGCACGACAGCGAGCTGCGTCCCCTCGCCGCCCTCTCGACCATCGGGCTCGACGGCATCCCGTCGTTGCGTCACGTTCTCGTCAGCGACAGGGATGCCGCGGGCCTGACCTTCCACACCGACCAGGCCAGTGCGAAGGTCGCCGAGATCGCAGCGAACCCGGTCGCCGCGATGGCCGTGGCGTGGCCGGAGGTCGGCCGCCAGCTCGTCGTCCGCGGAATCGTCGAGCGGGTGAGCACCGCGGAAGCGGCGGCGGTGTACCGCCAACGGTCGCGGTACCTGCAGCTGCTCGCCTGGCTGAACACCCGCGAGAACGCCCATCTCGACGCTCCCTCTCGCCAGCACCTGTGGGCCGAGTTCGACGCGGCCCACCCGACGCTCGACCCGCCGCCGCGCTGGGTCGGCTTCCGTCTGCGCCCCCTCACCCTGACGTTCTGGCGCGGCGACCCGATCGGGCAGAGCACGCGCCAGCACTACACGCTCGACGACGGCCGCTGGTCGGGGCAGATCCTGGCGGGCTGACATGGACATCACCACCGTCACCTCGTACCGCGCGGCCCGCACCCGCGCCGACCTCGCGCTCGCCCCCGGCGAGGTCGTCATGGCCGGAGGCACGTGGCTCATGAGTGAGCCGCAGCCCGCGACCACCGGCTTCGTCGACCTCACGACCCTCGACTGGCCCGACCTCGAGGTCAGTGCGGCGGGCCTGCGGATCGGCGCCACCTGCACCATCGCACGCCTGCTCGCGTGGGCCGAGTCCGAAGCGCCCGCGGAGTGGACCTCCCTTGCGCTCGCGCGCCCCTCCGCCGATGCCCTGCTGGCATCGTTCAAGATCTGGAACACCGCGACGGTGGGCGGCAACGTCTGCCAGGCGTTCGCCGCGGGGGCGATGATCGCCATGCTCGCGACGCTGGATGCCACGGCCCTCGTCTGGACGCCCGACGGCGGCGAGCGCGAGATCGCCGTGGCCGAGCTGGTCATCGACAATCAGGCGACCTCGCTCGCGCCCGGAGAGATCGTGCGCGCCCTCGACGTGCCCGCCCACGCGCTGCGCTCGCGTGTCGGGCTGCAGAAGATCGCCCTCGCCGAACTCGGCCGATCGGGCGCGGTCGTGACGGCACGCGTCGACCCGGACGGGGCAGCGGTGTTCGTCGTGACCGCCGCGGTGCGTCGGCCGCGCGTGCTCCGCTTCGCGCGCGTGCCGGGTGCCGGGGAGCTTCGGGATGCCGTGGCCTCCGCCACCGACTTCTACACCGACCCGCTCGGCAGCGCCGACTGGCGGCGAGGGGTGAGCATGGTGCTCGCCGAGCGCCTGCGCGCGGGGTTCGCGCCGCAGCCGGCGGAGGGTGCCGCGTGACCGCCGCCTCCCGCGCCGCCGTCGACGTCTCGCGCTCCGGAGGAGCACGCGCGGACGCGCCGTCCGGCCGACGGCACACAGCGGGATCGACCATGTTCTCCGGAGCCCGGCACCGGGTACCCATCCGCGAAGAGGGAGCCGCGTGAAGTTCGAAGTCAACGGGGTGCTGGTCGAGGCCGAGCCCCGCGCGGGTCAATGCGCGCGCACGCTGCTGCGCGAGAGCGGTCACGTCGAGGTGAAGAAGGGCTGCGACGCGGGCGACTGCGGCGCCTGCTCGGTGCTGCTCGACGGTGAGCCGACGCACTCGTGCATCGTGCCCGCGATGCGGCTGGAGGGCCGTGCGATCACGACGGCGGCGGGGCTCGCCCCCGGCGACGAGCTTCATCCGGTACAGGAGGCCATCGCCGGCGGCTTCGGGTTCCAGTGCGGCTTCTGCTCTCCCGGCATGAGCGTCACGGCATCCACTCTCACCGCCGATGACCTCCCCGACCTCGACCGCCGGATGAAGGGCAACCTCTGCCGGTGCACGGGCTATCGTCCGATCCGCGAGGCGATCCGCGCGTCGGTGCTGGGGCCGGTGCGCGAGACCGGCGCCTGCGCGGCGCCCTCCCCCGGCGAGACGCGCGAGGTGCGCGCCGATTCCCTCCCCTCGCGACCGTGTGGCGCGACTCATCACGGAACGGACCGGCGAGAGGAAAGCGGGCGCGTCGGGACCTCCGTCGTCCCCGAGGCCGCGCGGCGTATCGTCCAGGGTCGCGAACCGTTCACGTTCGACGAGCCCGTGCCGGGCGGCCCCCCGCTCGTGCTGCGCGTCGTCACCTCTCCGCACGCCCACGCGCGCATCGTCTCGATCGACACGACCGCGGCCCTCGCGATCCCCGGTGTCGTCGCCGTCTTCACGCACGAAGACGTCCCCGACATCCGCTACTCCAGCGGCCGACACGAGCACCGCACCGACGATCCCGACGACACCCGCATGCTCGACGACGTGGTCCGCCACGTCGGCCAGCGGGTGGTCGCCGTCGTGGGAGAGACGGCGGAGGCGGCGGATGCCGGATGCCGCGCGATCCGCATCGAGTACGACGTGCTGCCCGCCGTCTTCGACCCCGAGGACGCGCGGCGACCCGGCGCTCCCCTGCTGCATCCCGACCGCACGCCCGACGAGCGGGTGATGGATGCCGCACGCAACGTCGTCGCCGGTTTCCACGAGGGGTTCGGCGGTGACGTCGACGCGGCGTTGGCCGCCAGCCACACGACCGTCACGGGCGAGTGGCGCTCCGCCCGGGTGACGCACGCGGCGCTCGAGACGCACGGCGCGGTCGGCTGGCTCGACGACGACGGACGCCTCGTCATCCGCTCGTCCACCCAGGTGCCGTTCCTCGCCCGCAACGAGCTCGCCCACATCTTCGCCCTCGAGCCCGATCGCATCCGCGTCTACGCCACGCGCGTCGGCGGCGGCTTCGGCGGCAAGCAGGAGATCTTCACCGAAGACCTCACGGCCCTGGCCGTGCTGAAGCTCGGGCGCCCGGTGGCGTACGAGTTCTCGCGCACCGACCAGTTCGTGCGCGCCTCGCTGCGGCATCCGATGCGCGTCCGGGTCACCCTCGGATCGGATGCCGTCGGCACCCTCACCGCGATGAAGCTCGACGTCCTCAGCGACACCGGCGCCTACGGCAACCACGCCATCGGTGTGCTGTTCCACTCGTGCGCCGAATCGACGACGCTCTACCGCGTCCCGGTGAAATGGATCGACGCGGAGGCGGTCTACACGAACAACCCGCCCTCGGGAGCCTTCCGCGGGTACGGCCTCGGTCAGGTGGTGTTCGCCGTCGAGTCGGCGATGGACGCGCTGGCAGAGGAGCTCGACATCGACCCCTTCGACCTGCGCCGGATCAACGCCGTCCGCGAGGGCGACCCCCTGCACCCCGATACCGACGAGAAGTACGAGGAAGACCTCATCTGGGGCAGCTACGGCCTCGACCAGTGCCTCGATCTCACGCAGGACGCACTGCGGCGCGGCAACGGGGTGGACGCCCCTGCCGGCTGGCTCGTCGGTGAGGGCATGGCCGCGGCGATGATCGCCACGATGGCTCCGCGCGGGCACATCGCCCACACGACCGCGACGCTTCGCCCCGACGGCACCTACCTGCTGCGCGTCGGCACGGCCGAGTTCGGCAACGGCACCTCCACGGTGCACCGGCAGATCGCCGCGACCGTGCTCGACGCGGCCCCCCAACGCCTCGAGTTGTGGGCCGCCGACACCGACGCCGTCCGCCACGACACCGGGGCCTTCGCCTCGGCCGGCACGACCGTCGCGGGCAAGGCGCTGCACGCGGCGTGCACGGTGCTGCGGCGGCGGATGGTCGCGATCGCCGAAGAACTGGCGGGAACGGATGCCACGACCGGCGCGGGCGAGGGGGCGGCGGAGCTCGTGGCATCCGGGGTCCGTGTCGGGGGCACGGTCGTGTCGTGGGAGCGGATCATCGCGGCGGCGCCCGCGGACTTCCGCGACGACGACGGACTCACCGCCGACGGTGCCGAGTTCGGCGACCTGCGTTCGCTCGCCTTCAACGTGCATGCCGCCCGCGTGGCTGTCGACCCCGAGACGGGCACGGTGAAGGTGCTGCAGTCGATCCAGTCCGCCGATGCGGGCGTGGTCATCAACCCGGCCCAGTGCCGCGGTCAGATCGAGGGTGGTGCCGCCCAAGCCCTCGGCGGTGCGCTCTACGAAGAGGTGATGCTCGAGAACGGCGTGGTGCAGAATCCCGTGTTCCGCACGTATCGGGTCCCGCAGTTCGCCGACGTCCCCGACACCGAGGTGTACTTCGCCGAGACCGACGACACCCTGGGTCCGTTCGGCGCGAAGTCGATGAGCGAGTCGCCGTACAACCCCGTCGGTGCCGCGATCGGCAACGCCGTCTCGCGCGCGCTCGGGCGACGCGGGTACGAGCTGCCGTTCTCTCGCGACCGCGTGTGGCGTCTGGCCGCGGGCCCCGATCTCGCGGGCACCCGCTAGCGTGTGACCGACGGCCCCCGTCGATCGAAAGGCTGCCGTGACCGCGTTCCTGCCCCTGCCCCGGCCCCGCGCCGAGGGGGAAAGCCTGCGGGTGCAGCATGGTCTGCTCCGCTACGTGCGCGAGGCCGCGGCATCCGGTTCGCCCCTCCCCGGGGAGCTCGACCTGACCGCCCGACTGGGGTGCACGCGTCAGCAGTTGCGCCGCGCGATGGCGGCGCTCGAGGCCCAAGGGATCGTGCGGCGCCGCCAGGGTTCGGTCACCACCGTCGATCCCATCGCCCTGCGCCTCAGCGTGCGTCTGGAGGAGCAGTTCGAGCACACCGAACTGCTGGACCGCCTGGGGTACCGGGCCGAGGTCGAGACGCTCTCGATCCACCAGATCGAACTCGGGGCCGAGTCCGGGGCGGCGATGGAGCTGGGCGCGACCTCTCCCGCACTGGCCGTCCGCAAGCGGTGGCGGGCCGACGGCACGGTGGCGATGATCGCGGACGACGTGGTGCCGCTGGAGAACGGGATGCCGGACGACCCCGAGGAGTCGGTCTTCACCGTCGCCGCCCGCGTCTGGGGCGAGCCGATCATCTGGGAGGTCGCCACTCCGGGGGTCTCGACACTCGATGCCGAGCTGGCAGAGCTGTTCGAGCGCCCCGTGGGTACCCCGGTCATGACGCTGGAGGTCATCGGCATCGGTGCGAGTGGCCGCCGCCTCCTGCACAGCCGCGAGTACCACGACCCGACCCTGGTGTCGTACGCGCTCGTGCGCACGGTGCGACCGCCGTGGGGAGGGGCGGCGCGCGCACCGCGCACCTGATCGCCCGCGGCACGTCGGGACCGCTCAGCCCCAGAAGCCCTCGTGCGCCCGCGCGGCCTCGTCTTCGAGCAGCGGACCGATGACCTCGATGGGCCGCTGACCGCGAGCGAACACCTCGCGGCAGGGCAACGAGAAGGTCGGGTTCTCGGGGTGATCGCCGGTCAGCACGAGGAGGCGCTCCTCGGACAGCGCGTAGACGACGCGGTCGATGCCGCACCAGTACGCCGCACCCGCGCACATCGCGCAGGGCTCCGCGCTCGTGTACAGCGTCGTGCCCGCCATCGCCTCGGGTCCGAGCACACGGAAGGCCGCCGCCACGGCGCGCAACTCGGCGTGCTGCGTCGGGTCGCCCTCCGGGGGGAGCGAATTGTTGCCGGCGGAGCTGACGATCTCTCCCGACGCAGTCGCCACGAGGGATCCGAACGGGTGGGTGCCCGCCTCGCGAGCGTGTTCGGCGAGAGCGATGCTCTGCCGGAGCAGGGCAAGGTCGGCGGGAGGAAACGACAGGGTGTCCTCGGTTGTCATATGTCTCCTTGTGAACAAGTACTACGTCAGATTTGAACGTGACGGTGAATTACCCCACGATCATGCCAAAGCATTTCTCCAAAGTTACAGATGTCGAAAGCTCCTGCGACGACTTGTCAACAAGTGCCGCGACCTGGCTAGCCTGCGAGACAACCGAACGAAAGAGTTCCATGTCCCGAGACTCCTCCCCCGCGCGCATCGACGAGGCGGCGATCCGCGCTCTGCCCAAGGCGGAGGTCCACGTCCACCTCGAGGGCACGTTCGCGCTCGCCGACATCCTCTTCCTCGCGAAGGAGAACGACGAACACCTCCCGGGTCCCGCCGCGTCCCTGTTCGACATCACCACCCACGACGCCTTCGCCACCCCCGCGGTGAGCACCGGGGGCGGCATCGGAGCGGGGGCTGCGGGGCTGAGCGGCTTCCTGCGCTTTCTCGACTGGCAGTGCGGGCTCGTCCGCACCCCCGCTCAGGCGGCGCGTGTGGCGTACTCCTTCGCCGCCCGTCAGAGCGCGTCCGGGGTGCGCTACTCCGACGTCATCGTCAATCCCACGCACTGGAACGCCTGGCGGGGCCGCGAGGTCGCGCTCATGCGTGCCCTGGCCGCCGGCTTCGACGAGGCCGAACAGGATGGCCTGTGCGCCGTCGGCATCGCCTACTCGCTGCTGCGCGGGCAGTCGGCTGCCTCCGCGGTCGACGCGGTCGACGACCTCGCGGCCGCCCGCCCCGACCGTGTCGTCGCCCTCTCGATCGACGGCGACGAGATGGTGACCGGGCGCACGGGAGAGAAGTTCCGCGAGGCGTTCGACCGCGCTCGCGCGGTCGGCCTGCATCGAACCGTCCACGCCGGCGAGTCCAGCGGCCCGGACGGCGTGTGGGACGCGCTCGACCTCCTGCACGCGGAACGCATCGATCACGGTGTGCGGGCGGTCGAGGATCCGGCGCTGCTCGCGCGTCTCGCGGCGGACGGCATCAGTCTCGGCGTCTGCCCGCGTTCGAACCTCACGCTCGGCATCTACCGATCGTGGGACGAACACCCCCTGCCGCGTCTGCTCGCCGCCGGCGTCGCGGTCACCCTCAACACCGACGACCCCGCCCCTCTGGGTTCGTGCCTCGAGGCGGACTGGGCGGTCACCGCGCAGCAGTACGGCTTCGACCACACCGACCTGCTCGGGTTCGCGGCGCGCTCGATCGAGGCGTCCTTCGCCGACGATGACCGCAAGGCCTCCCTTCGAGCCGAACTGGCTCAGGTCCACGCCGCACCGACCGCGGGAGCGCTGTCGTCGTGATCCGATCGCGCCTCGCCGTCGTCCTCGCCGTCGTCGCCGGCGCGGTGATGGTCGGCGCGGGCGGCGCAGCCGTGGGAGCCGCGCAGGAGCGCGAGCCGCTCACCGTCCCCCTCGCGGATATCGTCGCGGCCTGGCCGACGGGCTTCGAGGTCGAGGGGATGAAGTCGGAGCCCCTGTACACCGAGCACATCCGCATCGAGCGCGACCACGACGATCTGCGCCTGCGCATCGAGGTCGTCGGCCAGGGCGACGAGGCGTTCGGCACCCAGGAGAGCGCGGTTCGCCTCGGCGATGACGGGACCGTGACCTGGACCTCCGGCTGCACCAAGACGGCGAACGCGTGTGCTCACGACACCGAGCTGCGCGGCTTCCTCTCCACCGCCGCCGTGCTCGCCCTCGCCCGAGCCGACCGGCTGCCGCCGGAGGGAGTGGTGCGAGACGTGCACGGCACCGACGCGGTGTGCGTCGACGATGAGGCCCTGCACCCCGACTCCCCCGCGCCGATCGTGCGCCTCGACCCGTGCTTCGATCTCTCCACGGGCGCTGTGCTCGCGCACTGGTCGCCCGACAGCGCCGCGTTCGTCGGCGCAACGCTCGCCCCCGGCTTCACCGTCTCGTCCCGCCCCTGACCACCCGTCGCCTCCGTCGCACCCGACATCACCCGACCCGAAAGGCCGTCCATGCGTATCCGTCCTGCTCTCCTCGCCGTGCTCGCCGCCGGCGCCCTCGCTCTCGCCGGATGCTCCGGCGGGGGCTCGGCATCCTCCTCCGCCCCCGCCTCAGCGGGAGACGGCGTCATCCGCGTCGGCGCGCTCACACCGGGCAACGCCAACGACGGCGCCTTCAACCAGGCCCTGGCCGACGCCCTGCAGAAACTGCAGGACGAGGGCGAGATCACCTACGAGCTGCGCGAGGGGATGGCCGACCCGGCGACCAGCGAACCGGTGGTCGCCGACTTCGCCAGCCAAGGCGTGGACCTTGTCATCGGACACGGCATCGAGCTGGGCGATGCCATCTTCTCGGTCGCCAAGAACTTCCCCGACGTGCACTTCACCGCCTCGGGCGGCCCCGACATCCTCGACAAGTACACCGACAACGTCGAGACCTGGACGTACGACTCCGCGCAGGTCGGATACCTCTCCGGCTACATCGCCGGTCTCACCGGGGCCACCCCGATCGGCCGGGTCGAGAGCATGGAACTCGACTTCGTCAAGGCGACCGACCAGTTCTTCCAGCAGGGCGTGACCGCGGCGAACCCCTCGGCGTCTCTGCTGCCCGTGGTGTACGCCGGAAGCTTCGACGACGCCGAGGCAGCGGCATCCGCGACCACCGGATTGATCAGCCAGGGCGCCCAGCTGGTGTACACCACCGGTGACGGGATCGCCGCCGGCGTCGGCGCCGCCGCCTCCGGAGCCGGGAAGCTGTCGGTCGGGGTATCCCCGGCCGCCGGATCCGAGGCGCTGAAGACCAATGTCTCCACCGTCGACATCGACATGTACCCGATCGTGAAGGGCTGGGTCGACGAGGTGAAGGCGAAGAAGTTCGGCGGCAAGAGCGTCACCTCGACCCTCGCCAACGGCGGGATCGTCTACCAGGACATCAACACCGTCGGCGGTGCGGTGCCCGCCGACGTGGCCACGAAGGTGGGCGAGCTGGTCGACGGCATCTCGGACGGAAGCGTGACCGTTCCGTGACGACTCCCCGCCGCGAGACCGACCGGACGCTCGTAGCCCGGTCGGTCTCGCGCCACTTCGGCGCAGTCCGCGCCCTCGACGACGTCGACATCGAGGTGCGGCCCGGTACCGTGCACGCCCTGGTGGGGGAGAACGGTGCGGGCAAGTCCACATTGGCGAAGATCCTCGCGGGCGTCGACAGACAGGATGCCGGGACCCTGACGCTCGGCGGAGGGCCCTACGCGCCGCGCGACCGGGCCGACGGTCGGGCGCACGGCATCGATCTGGTCCCGCAGCAACTCAGCCTGGTCGGTGAGCTGACGCTCGTCGAGAACCTCCTCCTCACGGGTCGACGTCGCCTCCTCCGCCGCCGCGCGGCCCGCGCCGACCTCGTCGCGACCCTCGATCGGGCGGGGGTGAGCGTCGACCTCGACGTCCCCACGGCGCGCCTCAGCCCGGCGCACCGCCAGCTCGGCGAGATCGTCGTCGCCCTCGCGGAGGGCGCGACGACCCTCATCCTCGACGAGCCGACCGCGAGCCTCGGTCCCCTCGAGGTCGGCGGCCTGTTCGATCACCTGCGATCGCTGTGCGACCTCGGGACCGCCATCGTCCTCATCACGCACCGCCTCGACGAAGTACGGGCGGTCGCTGACGACGTCACGGTGCTCTCGCACGGACGTCGGGTGCACACGGGCCCCGCTCGCGGTCTCGAACCTGCCGCGATCGCGGCGCTCATGGTCGGCGAGCTGCCGGCCCCCGCCCTCCGCTCCGCGCGCACGCCCGGTGACGTCGTCGTCGACCTGCGCGGTGTCTCCGCGGCGACCGACGCGGGCACCCGACTCGACGACGTCACCCTGACCGTCCGTGCGCGCGAGATCGTCGGGGTGGCCGGTGTCGCCGGCAGCGGCCAGGATGCGCTGCTCGAGGTGCTCGCGGGGCTGCGGGCTCCGGCATCCGGGATCGTCCGTATCGCGGACGTCGACGCGCCCGACGCTGCAGAGGTGCTCGCCGCCGGGGTCGCCTGGATCCCCGAGGAGCGCTCGGACGCGCTGGTTCCGACACTGTCGCTGGGTCAGACCCTCGACGTCTACGACGTCGCCCGGGGCGCCGCCCGCGCGGCCGTTCCCGGCGATGCCGTGGAACGCCTGCGCACGTTCGATGTGCGCCCCGCCGTGCCCGCTCTCGCAGCGGGAGGACTGAGCGGCGGCAACCAGCAGAAGCTCCTCCTCGCCCGCGAACTCGGGCGGTCGTGGCCGGGAACCGCCTCGGGGGCTCCTCGCCTCGTGCTCGCCTACGGACCCTCGCAGGGACTCGACCTGCGGGCCGCGCAAGCCGTCCGCGAGAGTCTCGTCGCCGCGGCCGAGGCCGGCTCCGCCGTGCTCCTCGCCTCGCACGACCTCGAAGAGATCCGCGACGTCGCCGATCGCGTCGTCGTCCTGTACTCCGGGCGCATCGTCGCCGACCTCCCCGCCCCCGAGGCCAGCACCGCGCGCATCGGCGCGGCGATGGCCGGCCTGCCCGATCCGCATCCCACCGAGGACACCGCATGACCGCCTACGCCGATCTGCTCCCCACCACCGACGAACTCGTGCACCTGCGCGCAGTCGCCGCGGGCCTGGATACCCCCGACCTCATCGTGCGCGGCGGACTCGTCCAGTCGCCCGGCACCGAGGAGTGGCTCGAACGCGACGTGCTCATCGCGGGGCGACACATCGCGGCACTGACCCCGTGGGGTCACGTGGGCTCCGGCGAGGCCGTGGAAGAGGTCGACGCTCGCGGCCATCACGTCGTCCCCGGTTTCATCGACACCCACCTGCACATCGAGTACACCAACCTCACCCCGGGCGAACTGGCGCGCCTCTCGGTGCCGCGCGGAACCACGACGGTGCTGACCGACCCCAACGGGGCGGCGAACGTCTGGGGCACCGACGGGATGGACCTGCTGCGCCGCACGCGCACTCCGCTGCACATCTTCGAACAGGTCTCGCCCACCACTCCCACCTCCGCCGATCTCGAGCGCGGCGGACAGGTGATCGCCGAGGACGTCGTGCGCGCCCGCCTCCGCGACGACGACACCGTGACGCTCGGCGAGAGCAACCCCTTCGACCTCGGCGAGCTGTCGACCGGACGGTTCCGCGCGGCGCTGGCGGCGGGGCGTCGGCTCACCGGCCACACCGCCTCGCAGACGGGGCCGTCTCTCTGGGGCTACCTTGCGGCGGGTATCGGCGACGACCACAACGCTCGCACGGTCGACGAGGTGCTCGAGCGCGTGCGGCTCGGAGCACGGATCACGGTCATGGGCTCGTCGCTGACCGACAACACCGGCCCCCTCTTCGCCGACCTGGATGCCATCGCCCCGGCGCTGCGATCCCTGAGCTTCTGCGCCGACGACAAGCACGCGCTCGATCTCTCGACCGAGGGTCACATCGACCACCACGTGCGCGCGGTCATCCGTGCGGGCGTCGATCCGCAGCTGGCCTACCGGATGGCGACGACGCAGCCGGCGCTGTACTACCGGCTCGACCAGGTGCTCGGGGTGCTGGCGCCCTCCCGGCTCGCCGACGTCCTCGTCATCCCCGACCTCGCCGAGGTGCGTCCCGCCGTGGTCGTGGTCGCCGGAGAGGTGGTCGCGCGAGAGGGCGAAGCGACCTTCGCCAACACCGACGTCATCCCCGAGTGGGCGCGCGACACGGTGCACCTGCCCGACGAGCTTCCGACCGATCTGTTCTCCGTCCCCGCCCCCGCCGGACCGGAGCCTGTGCAGGTGCGGGCGATGGAGATGTACGACGGCTATTTCAAACGGGCCTTCGTCGCGGAACTCGCCGCCACCGACGGGGAGGTGACCTCCGACCCCGCACAGGACGTGTTGAAGATCGCCGTCGTCGACCGTCACCGCGGGGAGGCGCTCGCCGGAATCGGGTTCGTCCGCGGGTTCGGGCTGCAGCGGGGAGCCATCGCGATCACGATGAACTGTCCGAACATGAACATCTCGGTGGTCGGCGCCGACGACGCGTCCATGCGCCTGGCCGTCGAAGAGCTGGGGCGGATGGGCGGGGGCTTCGTCACCGTCGCCGACGGCGAGGTGCTCGCTCGGGTCCCGCTTCCCGTCGGCGGGATGATGAGCGACGCCCCCTTCGAGGAGACGGCGGCCGCGCTCGCGGCGGGGCACGCGGCCACCCATGCACTGGGATGCCGCATCCCTTCGCCGTACATCATCCTGTCGTTCGTCGGTCTGTACGTCGTCCCCGACCTCGGCCTCACCGAGCTCGGCCTCATCGACGCGGCCACCCAACGCTTCGTCGACGTCCTGCTGCCGGGCCCGGTCGACGCGTGCGGGCACGAGCACGAGGCGACGTCGTGAACCGCGCCCGGCTGCGCTCCCTGACCCTCTCGACAGCCGTCGTCCTCGTCGTCGCGGCCGTCGCCATGGCCCTCATCGTGTTCGCCGGTGCCGACCCGCTCGTCGGGCTGCGCGGCCTCGTCGAGGGGGTGTCCAGCTCCCCGTACCGCGTCGGCGAGCTGCTGGTCGGGGCGGTCCCGGTCGCGATCGTCGCCCTGACCCTGGTACCGGCGCTACGGGCGGGGGTGTTCTCGGTCGGCGCGGAGGGGCAGGTCGTGATCGGCGCGATCGCCGCGACCGCGGCGACCTTCGCGATCCGTGGGGCGCTCGGCGACGCCGCACCCGCGCCGCTCTACTGGCTCGCGGGAGCGGGGGCCGGGGCAGCAGGCGGTGCCCTGTTCGCGCTGCTGCCGGCCTGGCTCGCCGCGAGGTGGAACGTCGACGTCATCCTCTCCACGCTGCTGCTGAACTACGTCGCCGCGGGTGTGCTGGGCTGGTCTCTGCGCACCTGGCTCGCCAGCCCCGAGAACACCGCCACCCCGCAGAGCGACACGCTGCCGGCGGAGGCGGCTCTTCCCGACCTCCTCCCCGGCACGCGCGCGCACGTGGGGGTGCTGCTGGTGCTCGTGGCCGTGGTGGTGTTCGAGCTGTGGCGACGCAGCGCGCACGCCATGCGCGTGCGCATCTTCGCGGAGCGGCCGGCGCTGGCCCGTCGTCTCGGCGCGACCCGGACGCGCACCCTCCTCTCGACGATGCTCGTATCGGGCGCGGGTGCCGGGGTGGTCGGATGGATGCAGGTCGCCGGCGTCAACGACCGCCTGCTGGGCTCCGTCTCGGGCGGCGTGGGCTTCTCGGGTCTCGCGGTCGCCTTGCTCGGTGGCCTTCTCCCCGTCGGCATCGCCGCCGCGGCGGTGTTCTTCTCCGCCCTCGCGGTCGGTGCGGTCGGGATGCAGTCGGCGACAGGCTCGGTGCCGTCGTCGATCGCCGATGTCATCAAGGGCGTGCTGCTCCTGGGCGTCGCGGTGGTGGCGGCGACGCGTCCCGGGCTGGTCGCACCCGCCCACCCTGCGCCCGCGCCCGCGCCGGACGACGGCGCGCTGAGTGCCGCCGAGACGGCGGCCGCGACCGCTGCATCGGGTGAGCCGTTCCTCGCGACGGACTCCGCGCCCGAAGCTCTCGCGGAGCACTCCGCGTCCGCGGCGCCTCTCTCGCCCCGGGACGGACGACGATGACGATCGACCTGTGGGTGTCCATCCTCGTCGGCGCTCTCGCCCTCGCGGCGCCGCTCGTGATCGCCGGGATCGGCGAGGGCTTCGTGGAACGGGCGGGCCGGCTGAACCTCGGCATCGAAGGCATGATGATCCTCGGCGCCCTCGCCGGCGTCTTCGTCGCCGCCGCGGCCGGCCCCTGGGTGGGGCTGCTGGCCGGGGCCGTCGTCGGCGTGGTCCTCGCCGCGGGCATGAATGCTCTCGTCTACGCGCTGCGCGCGAACGAGATCGTCGTGGGCGTGGCGGTGACGATGCTGGGGCTCGGCCTGTCGACCTACCTCTTCCAGCTATGGATCCCCGCCGGCACGACCAACGTCAGCGTCGACACACTGGGGCGCGTCGACCTCGGGCCGCTGAGCGAGATCCCCGTGATCGGCCCCGTGCTGTTCACCCAGAGCCCGGTCGTCTACGCCGCAGGGGTCCTTCTCGTCCTCGCGTGGGCACTGGCGCGATTCACCCGCTTCGGCATCCAGGTACGCGCGGTCGGCTCCGACCCCGTGTCCGCCGCCCTCCGCGGCGTCCGCCCGCGCGCGGTCGGCGAGCGCGCCCTCCTGCTGGGCGGCACGCTGGCGGGGGTGGCAGGAGCGGCGATCGCCCTCGGCTCGATCGGCGCGTTCACGCCGGGCATGACCGCCGGACGGGGGTACATCGTGCTCGCGATCGTCATCATGGGCCGGATGACACCGGTCGGCATCGCGCTCGGCGCGCTGCTCTTCGGCTTCCTGCAGTCGTTCTCGCTCCTGGCACAGTCGATCGCCACGCAGCTGCCCAGCGAGGTCTACGCCACGCTTCCCTACCTGGTGACCCTGGTCGTGCTGGTCCTCACCTCCCGTGCGGAGCTCCGTCGCCACTCCGCTCGACGGCGTACCGCCTGACCTCCCTCCCCGAAAGGTTCCCGCATGATCCGTCGTCCTTCCCCCGTCACCGTCCCCGCCGACGAAGAGCGCTGGACGCGCCTCGTCTCCGACCTCGCCGCGGGTTTCGCCGCGACCGTGGCCGACGACGACCTGACGGCCAGGCTCCCCCTCGACCACCTCGGCGCTCTGTCGGCGAGCGGACTCGACGCGGCATTCCTGCCGCGTTCGGCCGGTGGCGAGGGGCTGTCGTATGCGACCCTCGGCCACGTGGTGCGCACCCTGTCCCGGTCGCACCCGGCCGTCGCGACCGTCTGGCTCATGCACATCGGTGCCGCCCACGCCCTCGTGACGACATCGCCGCCCGAGCAGGCGGCGTTCTTCGCCGCGGAGTTGCGCGCCGGTCGACGGTTCTCGAACGCCCTCTCGGAACCCGCCGGCGGCAACCACTTCCTCGCCTCGCAGCAGGACGCCGATCCGTCGGAGGCCGGATGGACGCTGACCGGCCGCAAGCTGTTCGTCTCGGGCTCCGAGGCCGCCGATCATCTCTTCCTCAATGCCCGTGTGGACGGCGAGCCGGGCTTCTTCGGCGTCACCGTCGACGACACCGTCTCGTTCCCGCCCATCGAGGAGACGATGGGCATGCGTGCGACGCGCAGCCGCACGATCCTCTTCGACGGCACGGCCCTGCCCGCCCCGCGGCGGTGCGGCCCGCCGCCGGCGGACTACGCCAACCTCATCAGCGTCGGGTTCGCCTTCCTGTCCATCGGGATCGCCGAGGCCGCGCTGGATGCCGCGGCCGCCGTAGCGACCCGTTCGCGCGGGGGCGCGCGCGTGGCCGACGCGGGGTGGGCGCGACAGCAGACCGGCCTGGTGTGGGCGGAGGTCACCGCCGCGGAGCTCCTGGCCGAACGGACCGCGTGGCTCGCCGACACCCGCTCCCCCGAGACCATGCCCGCGGCGATGGAGAGCAAGATGCTCGCGAACGAGGTCGCCAAGAAGGCTGCGGCCCTCGCTCTGTCGCTCGGCGGAGGAGGCGCGTACCTGCGGTCGTCGCCGATCCAGCGCATCTTCCGCGACGCGCAGGCCGGAGCGCTCATGGCGTACTCGGTGCCCTTCAGCGCCGAGCTCGTCGGCGGAGGGGTGTTCGACGGCGCCCTCGCAGAGTGAGGGGCACGCCCCGGTGGCTCGGGGCTGTCAGAGCGGCGTCGCCGTCCCGCGCACCTCGATACCACCGGATGCCGGTACCTCGACCTCCAGCACGCTCGGCCGCCCGATGTGCCGGCCCTGCCGCACGGTGAAGCCGAACGGCGCGGGGACCCCGACGCGATCGCGCAGGTACGCACCGAGCGCGGCCGCGGCGGATCCGGTCGCGGGGTCTTCGAGGATGTCGGCGACCGGGAAGAGGTTGCGCGCTTCGATGACGACACCGTCGCCCACCGGAGCGTCGACGTGCACCACGGTCACGGTCCCCTTCCACCCCCGCTCGTCCAGGAGCGCGCGAACGCGCGGACCGTCGAAGGTGAACGCGTCGAACGTCTCCCGCGAGGAGACGGCGACCACCGGATGCAGGTTGCCGGCGAACGACTGGGCCAGCGGCATCCTGTCGTCGAGGTCGTCACGGCTCAGGCCGAGAAGACCCAGCAGGCGATCGGCGACGTCGTGCTCGAGGTCGATGACGTACGGCGCCACGCTCGTGAAACCGGCGACGATGCGCTCGCCCTCGGCCGTCGTGACGACCTCCACCAGCCCTGCGGGCGTGTCGAAGGTGTACGTCCCGACGCCCTCCGCTTCGGCGAGCGCCACGGCGGTCGCGATGGTGGCGTGACCGCAGAAGGGAACCTCATCGTCGGGCGAGAAGTACCGCACGGCGACCCGACGCCCGTCTCGCTCCCCCACGAACGCCGTCTCGGGGTGGCCGAGGTCGGCGGCGATGCGCTGCATGTCCGTGTCGTCGAGAGCCGTGGCATCCAGCACCACGCCCGCGGGATTGCCGCCGCCGGGCTCGGCCGCGAAGGCGAGCAGGTGCAGGATGCCAGGGGCCTCGGTCATTCCACGATTCTCGCCCACACCGCCCGGGGGCCCGAGAGGCCAGTCACTCTCGCGTGGACCGCTCGCGCTCCGCCGCCCACGCCTCGAACGCGGCCTGCACGTCGTCGAAGAACACCGTCTTCGCGCGCGTGTAAGCGTCGTAATCGGCCTTGCCGACCCTGCGGTGCGCTCAGGGCGCGTTCGACGTCGGCTCAACGGTCGCGCTCGGCGGTCTCGGCGCCCGCGAGCCCCGCGATCGCGTCGCGGGCGTCGGCCAGCAGGGTCGCGGTGGTGATCGCCCAGTGGTCCCGGTGCTCGACGAGAACGGCGGGGTTGCCGTCGTCGTCGGTCATGCCTGCGACGCTACGTGAGCGGTTCCGCCCCCAGGTGCAGCACGGCCTCGGCGAGCGCGCGGATCCCGACGGCGACGTCGGCTTCGGCCACCGCCTCGTCGGGGTGGTGGCTGATGCCGTCGGGGTTGCGGAGGAAGAGCATGCCGACCGGGGTGATCGCACCGACCGACATCGCGTCGTGACCGGCGCGGCTGAACAGCGTCGGGGCCTCACCGCCGATGCCCGCGCGCACGACGTCCTGGAGCAGGGGTGCGCAGAACACCGCCGGCGCGCTGTGCACCTCGCGGGCCTGCCAGCGCAGTCCGCGCCGGCCCATGATCGCGTCGAGCTCGCGCGCGATCTCGTCCCAGGTGTGGTCGCGAGTCGCGTCGAATTCTCCGCGGAGGTCGAGCGAGAAGTGCGCTTCGCCGGGAACGACGTTCACCGCGCCGGGGAACGCCTCGAGCTGACCGACGGTACCGATGATGTGGTGCTCGCCGCGGCAGATGCGCTCGACGGCGAGGGCCGCCTCGCTCGCGCCGAGCAGCGCGTCGCGTCGCATGTCGTAGGGCGTTCCGCCGGCGTGGCGCGCCTCGCCTTCGACGACGAGCTGGAATCGCCGCGCCGACGCGATCGACGACACCGCGGCGAGCGCCTGACCGCGGCGATCGAGTTCGGGTCCCTGCTCGATGTGCGCCTCGAGGTAGGCGACGAGCTGGTCGGGGCGACGCGCGGCCTCGCCGACGCGGCCGGGGTCGAGGCCGAACTCGCGGAACGCTTCACGCAGCGTCGAACCGTCGGCATCCGTCAACTCCCACCACGCCGGGTCCCACTGCCCCGCGACAGCCGACGATCCGAGGAGCGCCTTGCCGAAGCGCGTCCCTTCCTCGTCACTGAAGGCGATGACTTCGAGCGCGAAGGGGAAGGGACTGGATGCCACCCCCTCGTCGTCGACGCGCCGGACCATCCGCACGACCTCGAGCGCCATCAGCACGCCGATGATGCCGTCGAAGCGCCCGGCGTCCGGGACCGTGTCGAGGTGCGAACCCATCAGGAGGGCCGGGGCATCGGGAGCGCCCGCGGGTGCGAGGCGTCCGACCTGGTTGCCCGCGGCATCTTGCCTCGTGGTCATGCCGAGCTCGCGCATCCACTCGGCGGCGAGGCGGTTGACGCGGGCGTGCTCGGGCGAGAGGTAGACGCGGGTGATGCTGCCCGGGGTCGCGGTGACACGGGCGAGTTCCTCGCACCGGCCCATGACGCGGCGCGCCGCCGCGGCGATGCGCTCCGGAGCGACCTGCAGCCGGGTGGCGGCGCTCACGCGCGCCCCTCTCGGGCCGAGGCGCGGGAGCTTCCCGCGACCGCGCTCGGGGCGTGACCCGCCACGAACGCACGCCCACCCAGCGCCCCGGTGTGCAGACGCCCGACGTCACCGGAGCAGGCCGAGGCGGGGGCAAGGGCGAGGGCGAGGGCGGACGAGGCGCGGCCCGCGGGCGTCACGATCGCGCCGCCGCGTAGACGTCCTGCGCCGCCTCGACTCCTCCGCCGGCCGGCACCGCCGCGCCGTGGCGGCGCAGCACGGCCTCGAGGGCGGCGAGGGTCGTCAGCACGGCGTCGGTCCGGGCGTTGTAGCCCATGGTGCCGATCCGCCAGACGCGGCCGTGGAGAGGTCCGAACGAGGTGCCGATCTCGATGCCGAAGTCGCTCAGCAGCTCCGCGCGTACGGCATCGCCGATCACGGCATCCGGGATCTCGACCGCGACGACGTTCGTCATCTTGTGAGCGACGTCGCCGAAGACCGTCAGCCCGAGCCCCTGCACGCCTGCGAGCATCGCGTCACCGTGAAGGCGGTGGCGTTCGATGACGGCATCCCGCCCCTCCAGCAGCAGCACGCGCGCGCACTCCCGCGCGCCGTAGAGCATGGTGGTCGCCTCGGTGTGGTGGTTGAGGCGTCGCGGTCCCCAGTAGTCGAGGATCATCGCGAGGTCGAAGTAGTTCGAGCGGATGAAGTCGGATGCCACGGCATCGCCCTCTTCGCGGATCCCCGCCTCGACGCGCGCACGCGAGCGCACCACCTCGACGGCGCGGTCGGAGAGACTGATCGGCGCCGAGCCCGAGGGTCCGCCGAGGCACTTCTGCAAGCCGGCGGTCGCGGCGTCGAGGCCCCAGGCATCCATCTCGAACGCGTTTCCGCCGAGGGAGGCGGTGGCGTCGGTGTAGAAGAGCGCGCCGTGCGCGTGGCAGATCTCGCCGATCTCGTCGAGCGGCTGCAGCATCGTGGTCGAGGTGTCGCCCTGCACGCACGCCACGAGGTGCGGCTTCACACGCTCGACCGCCTCACGGATCGCCGAGACCGGGAACACCTCGCCCCACGGGACCTCGATCGTGTGCACCTCGGCGAGAGCGCGCTCCGCGATCTCGGCCAGGAGGTGTCCGAAGCGGCCGAAGACGGGGACGAGTACGCGGTCGCCGGGGCGCACGAGGGAGAGGATCGCCGCCTCGATCCCCGCACGACTCGTGCCGTCCACGAGCAGCGTGGCGTCGTTGTCGGTCGCCCAGACCTCGCGGTACAGCTGCTGCGTCTCGGTCATCGTGGCCGTCATGAACGGGTCGTACTGGCCGACGAGCGGGGCCCCCATCGCGCGGAGCACGCTCGGGTACGCCGAGATCGGGCCGGGGCCCATCAGCAGACGTGCGGGCGGGTCGATGGGGCCGGGCAGGTGAGTGTTCACGGGGTCTCCATGGTGCGGGAGCGGACGGATGCCGAGAGGTTGGCGAGACGACGGGCGAGACGGACGAGCGCGATGTCGGTGCCCGCGCGAGAGACGAGGCAGACGCCGACCGGCGCGGGGCCGGCCGGGGTGGGCAGCGTCAGCAACGGCACCGAGATCGAGGGAAGGCCCGCGATCGCGGCGGGCGCGGTCATGCGCAGGGTGGCGGCGCGCACGGCGTCGATGTCGGCCGTGCGTTGCGGCGCCGGACCGGGAACCGTCGGGAAGATCAGCACGGCCCCATCGACCAGCTCGGCCAGGTGCGCAGCGATCGGGTCGAGTTCTGCCCGTGCGGCGGCCTCGTCGGCGGCCGTGATCGTCGAGGCGACGCGGAAGCGCTCGGCGACGGCCGGACCCACCGCCCCGGGGTGCGCGTCGAGCCACTCGCCGTCGTTGCGCCACGCTTCGGCGCCCTGGACCGTGCGGAACGCCGCGAACGCGGCGTCCAGGTCTCCCGTGTGCACGGCGCGGAACGGTGGCGGATCGTCGGACGCCGAGAGAGCGGCCAGCAGTCTCGAAAAGGCGTCGCGGGTCGCCGGTTCCGCGCAGGCCAGGATCTCGTCGGGCACGAGGAAACGCCACGGGAGGTCGTCTGCGGAGGCGCCGTAGACGTTCTCGGTCGAGTCCGACCCGTCGTAGCTGAGGCACCAGTCGGCGACGCGCTGCAGGGTGTCGCCGTCGCGGGTCAGCCAGCCGATCGTGTCGAACGACTGCGCGAGCGGCAGCATCCCCTGGCGGGGCACGAGGTCGTGGGTCGTGCGCAGCCCCCACAGCCCCTGATACGAGGCCGGAACGCGGATGGAGCCGGCGGTGTCGGTGGCCAGGCCGATGTCGGCGTGGCCCGCCGCGACGGCCGAAGCCGGCCCGCTCGACGAGCCGCCCGGCAGCGCGCCGACGACCGCGCCGTTGGGCGGGGTGCCGTAGTGGGCGTTGTCGCCCGCGATCGAGTACGCGAACTCGTCGGTGCGGGCGATCCCGCGCAGCGATGCTCCCGCGCGCAGGAGGTCGGCGACCGCCGGGGCCGTCACCTTCTCGGGGCGAGCGCCGTCGAGGAACGAGGGGTTGCCCGCGCCGATGCGGAAGCCCGCGATCGCGAAGAGGTCTTTGACCGCGACGGTGAGTCCGGCGAGCGGCCCCTCCCAGGCGCCCTGCAGGAACGGGTCGCCGACGCTGCGCCAGATCGACCGGTCGAGCGGCGGTGTGCGCGGAGCGACGTGTGCGGCGGTGATGAGCCAGCGCCCGTCGACGCGCTGCCACACCTGCGTCTGCAGGCCCCGGCCCCCGCCGTGGAACCGCGAGACCGACATGAGCAGCGCGACATCGCCGTCGGCGCTCTGGTCGTTCCCGGCCGTTGCGAGCGGACGGTAGTGCACTTCGGTGATGTCGCGCGGGGGGACCCCGCCGCGCAGCGACCGGAAGCCGCTGATCGCGTCGTGCCCGAGGAGCAGGCCCGCGGGGTCGCCGCGGAGCGTGTCGGGCCCGGGAGCGAAGAACGCGTCGAGCGCGTCGAGGTCGTTGGCGACGATGGCGCGCTCGTAGGCGTCGAACGCGACGCGCAGGTCGGCGGGGATCTCGGGGCGCGGCGCGGTCGGCGCGTCCGCGGCGTCGGATGTCGGGGTCGTGGCATCCGTCATCGTGTGGCTCCGTCTGCGAGGGGGTGGGCGGCCGCGGGGTGCGCGGAGGACCGGCGAAGATCCGCGAGGCGTCGATGCGGACCGGGGGCCTCGAACGCCCGAGGGGGCGCCGCACGTCCGAGGGACTCCGCCCGCGCCAACGCGGCGGCCAGCGCAGGGCTCACGGGGTGCCTCCCGCGGGGGCATCCGATGCCAGCACCTCGGGCTCCACCGCGGGAATCCCCGCGAAGTCCGCCTCGCGGATCCGCGCGTGCACACCCGAGACGATATCGACGACCTGCGAGATGTCGAAGTCGGTCGCGGCGCTGAGGTAGGCGTACGCGAGGTGCTCGTCCATGCCCCATCGGCCGCCGAGCAGCGCGAGCGACGAGCGGACGCACGCGCGCATCGCGGCATCCAGGTCGGGGTCCATGCCGGTCGGCACGAGGTAGTCGGGCGTGCGGACGAGCGGTCCGGTCACCTCGCCGAACGCCGCCCGAGCGGCATCCGCCGGGATCACCTCGAAGCGCAGCGTCGCGCGCAACGAGGCCTCGAGTGCGGTGAGGGCGACCTCGCCGTCGCCCTGCGCGAAATGCGGGTCGCCGACGTAGGCGAGCGCGCCCTCGACCTGGACGGGGAGGAAGAGCGTCGTCCCCTCGACGAGCAGGTTGATGTCGATGTTGCCGCCGTGCGTGCCGGGCGGCACGGAGTGCGGACGCTCGTCGCCCGCGACCGCGACGCCCATCGTGCCGAGGAAGGGCGCGAGCGGGAACGACACGATCGGCTCCCCGCCCTCGACGACGGGCAGAGTGCCGTGCAGCACCCCGTCGCGCTCGGTCACCGCGGCGAAGACGCTGACGTTGTGCTCGCCGCGGGGCAGTTCTCCCACGAGCGCGCCCTTGCCGTGGCGGTTCGAGATGACCCCGTAGGGAACACGGGGAACGAGCGTCTCGACGGTGATCCTCAGCAGGTCACCCGGCCTCGCGCCCTCGACGTGCACGGGTCCGACGACGACATGGGGCCCGTCGACGGAGGGGTCGCGTGAGACGGAGGCCGCAATCTCGATCGCGTCGTCCAGCACGTGTTCGCGCGGTACACCGTGCCCCGCGAAGTACGCGGCGGGAGCCTTGCCCTGGTCGTCGAGGATGCCCTCGTGGCTCACGGTGTCGATCGTGACGGTCTCGCCCGAGGCGATGCGCAGCGCGGGAGCGTCGGTGGCGCAGGGCAGTCGCCCCCACAGCACGGTGTCGGGGGTGGCCGCGAGGTAGTGGTCGCCGGGGAGAGGACCGACGCCGGGCTGAAGGATCGGGACGGCGGGGCCGACAGGTGCCGGGGTCGCGGCGCTCATGCCTCCACCACCTCGGCCGAGCGCAGCAGCTCTCGACCCTCGCGCTCGGTCACCGCGGAGCCGCGGCGGTAGACGGACTGGCCGCGCAACCACGTCTCTCGCACGACACCCGTGAGCACCTGACCGTGCCACGGCGAGACCGGATTGCGGTACTCCAGGGCGGCCGCGTCGACGACGAACTGCTCCTCGGGCGCGAAGGCCACGAGGTGGGCGGGAGCCCCGGGGGCGATGACGCCGAGCCCCTCGAGTCCCGCGATGCGCGCCGGGCCGGTCGTGAGCAGCGGCATCAGCGACTCGAACGCCAGGCCGCGCTCGCGAGCGGTCGTGTGCACCGCCGAGAGTCCCGTTTGCAGACCGGCGATCCCGCCCCAGGCCAGGCCGAAGTCGGGATTGCCCTTCAACTCGACGGTCGAGGGCGAGTGATCGCTGACGATCGCGTCGATCGTTCCGTCGACCACACCGGCCCAGAGCAGATCGCGATTGTTCCCGCCGCGGATGGGCGGACAGCACTTGAACGCCCCGGCACCGTCGGGCACGGCCGACGCATCGAGCGTGAGGTAGTGGGGGCAGGTCTCGACCGTGAGGCGCACACCCTCCGCCTTGGCGGCTCGCACGTCGTCGAGCGCTCCCCCGTCGGCGACGTGCACGATGTGCGCCCGCGCTCCCGTGCGGCGGGCGGCCTCGATGACGCGGCGGATCGCCGCGCGCTCACTCAGCGGCGGGCGGCTGGCCTCGAAGTCTTCGTAGCGCGGTCCGAGAGCGCCGTCCGCGTGCAGGTGCGCGGGATCCTCGGCGTGCACGATGAGCAGGCCGTCGAACTCCGCCAGTTCGGCGAGGCACCGCTCGAGCTGCTCGGCGTCGAGGTGTCCGAACTCGTCGATCCCGCTCGGCGAGAGGAAGCACTTGAAACCCACGACGCCGGCGTCGGCGAGCGCGCGCAGCGAGCCGAGGTTCTCGGGAACGGCGCCACCCCAGTACGCGACGTCGACGGCGAGCTTTCCCGCGGCGGCGGCACGCTTGGCATCCAGTGCCTCGGGCGTCGTGGTGACGGGAAGGCTGTTGAGCGGCATGTCGACGATCGTCGTGACGCCGCCCGCGGCGGCCGCGGCGGTGCCGGTCGCGAAGCCCTCCCACTCGGTGCGACCGGGTTCGTCGAGGTGCACGTGCGAGTCGACGAGTCCGGGCAGCAGCACGGCGTCGCCGGGCAGAACGGTGTCGGCGGCGGCGTCGAACGGTTCGACCGCGGCGATCACCCCGCTCTCGATCACGACCGTGGCGGGACTGAAGGCGCCGTCGAGGAAGACCTTCCGGGCGGCGATCCGTGTGCTCATGCCCTTCACGCTAAGCGCCGCGCGTTTCGCCGATGTAACCGTCATCAACATTCATGCAAACACCTCGACATTCCTCGTCTGGGGAGGAGGAGTGACCCGCGGCCGGGGAGGCACGGCGTACTCGTCGCGTTTGCTCGTGCCGAGCCCCATACGCACCATCCCGGATGCCACCCCCACCGCCGCCGCGACGCCGTCGACGACGGGCACGCCGACGCGTGCGGTCAGCTCCGCGCAGAGGTCGGCCATACCGGCACAGCCGAGCACGATGACGTCGGCGCCACCCGCGGCGGCCTCCGCACCGCACCGCTCGATGGTCGACACCGCGGCCGACTCCGTGTCTTCGAGGTCGAGCACCGGGATCCCCGTCGCAGCGAGCGAGACGCACGCGCGCTCCATCCCGTACCGGGCGACGAGATCGCGAGCGCGACCGAGGGTCCGGCTGAGGGTCGTGACGACGCCGAAGTGCCGCCCCGACACCGCGGCCAGGTGCATCGCCGCCTCTGCGATCCCGACCACCGGCGCCTCGACGAGTTCGCGTGCCGCATCGAGTCCCGGATCGCCGAAGCACGCGATCACATAGGCGTCGGCGGGAGCGAGCCCGTCGCGGTCGGCCGCGACCAGCTCCACGACGGCGGCGGCCGCCGCGATCTCATCGGTGTGGCTCTCGATCGCGGCGGCGCCGGCCGCGGGGCACACGGCGTCGATCTCGACGTCGGGACCCGCCACCCCCCGGGCGGCGTCCGCGATCTTCGCGGTCATCGCCCGGGAGGTGTTGGGGTTGATCAGGAGGATCCTCACGCGAGCGCCTCGCGCGGGTTCCCGGCGACCGGCCGGCGGAGCGGCGACGCGGTAGCGGGCTCCGACACGACGGCGTCCGGCGCCGTCTGCGCGAGAGACGCGGTCCACGCCTGCGTCGATGCCCCGGAGCCCGGCACCGGGCCCGTGGCATCCTGAGCCGTCTGCGCGAGCACGGGGACCTCGACCTCCGCGGGAGCGGCCACGTCGTCGACCGTGCCGTCGGAGATGCCCTCGGTCTCGCCGTCGAACGTCGGGATGCGGGGCTCGAGACGCTCGAAGAGCAGGAACAGCACGTAGCCGAGGCCGCAGCCGATGAACCAGCTGTAGTCGCTGATGGCGGAGATGTTGAACAGGCCCAGGTCGGCGAACAGCTTCGGGAAGATCGCGATCGCGACCGTCGGCACACCGGCCGCGATGACGGCCTTCACCGCGTTGGGGTTGAAGCCGTTGCGGTACCAGTAGGGGCCCTTGGCATCCATCGTGAACATCGCGTCGACCTTCACCCGCTGGCGGGCGGCGATGTAGTAGCCGGCGATCAGGATGCCGAAGAGGGGGCCGATCAGCGCGCCCAGCACGCCGAGCGAGTAGTGGATGGCGTCGGCGTTGGAGTACCAGTTCCAGGGCATGAGGAACGTCGAGCCGACCGCGGCGATCATGCCGCCCGCACGCCACGAGATCTTCTTCGGGGCGACGTTGGAGAAGTCGAAGGCGGGCGAGATGAAGTTGGCGACGATGTTGATGCCGACCGTCGCGGTGACGAAGGTCAGGCCGCCGAGAAGGATCGCGAAGGGCGTGTCGATCTGCTCGACCGTCTTGATCGGGTCGGTGATGAGCGAGCCGAAGACCGGCACGGTGGCCGAGGCGGTGATGACCGTCAGCAGCGAGAAGAACACGAAATTGACGGGCAGACCCCAGAAGTTGCCCTTCTTCACGGCGGTGAAGCTCTTGCCGTAGCGCGCGAAGTCTCCGAAGTTGAGCATGGGACCGGAGAAGTACGACACCACCAGGGCGATCGCGGCGAACATCACCGGGATCGATGCCCAGAAGTCGAGCTGCGTCGTGGAGAGGGTGAACGAGATGTTCTGGATGCCGGCCTGCGAGACGAGGTACACGGCGAGGACGATCATGACGACGTAGACGGCGGGACCCGCCCAGTCGATGAAGCGGCGGATGACCTCCATGCCGTTCCAGAACAGCAGGAACTGCGCGACCCAGAGGATCGCGTACGAGATCCAGCCGAGCGCCGAGAGCCCCGCGAACGACACGTCGAGCAGCGCGGCCGAGCCGGGAACGAACTTCAGGAAGATGATGTTGAGCGACTCGGCCGCGAGGAAGGTCTGCACGCCGTACCAGGCGATGGCGATGAGGCCGCGGATGATCGCGGGGATGTTCGCGCCCCGGATGCCGAACACCACGCGGTTGATGACGGGGTAGGGCACGCCCGTCTTCTGACTGGGCTTGGCGACCATGTTGGCGAACACCTGCACGATGACGATGCCGGCGATCAGCGCCACCAGCACCTGCCACGACTGCAGACCGAGGGCGAAGAGCGACCCCGCGGTGACGTAGCCGCCGACCGAGTGCACGTCGCTCATCCAGAACGCGAAGATGTTGTAGCTCGACCACTTCTGCTTGCGCAGAGGGGCGAGGTCTTCGTTGGCGAGACGCTCGTCGTAGTGGGGCTTCATGTTGCCGCCCCCGTGGGGGTGGCCGGCGGCCTCCACGAGATCGTGGGGGCCGGTGAGCGGGGTGGATGTCATGTCATTCCTCTCAGGGCGATGGATGCCACGACGTGGAGTCCGCGGCCGGAGTGGAGCTCTGATGTGAAGTTATGGGTTCACATGCTCCGGCTGGTTTCGCTCTTGTAACGAGCATGTGAAGTCGCTCCTTCACTCCTCGCGCCTGCCTAGACTCGGGGCATGCCGCACCCGCCCCTCGCCGACGCCGTCGAGCCCGACGCGGCAGGCACGGGCTCCGCGGCCGAGGCCCCGGCATCCGTCGGCGCGCGCGTCCGTGACCTCCGTCAGGCCCGCGGCATCTCGGCGCGTGCGCTCGCGAAGACCCTCGGCATCTCTCCCAGCGCCGTGTCGCAGATCGAGCGCGGCGTGATGCAGCCGAGCGTCTCGCGCCTCATCGCCATCACCGACGCCCTCGGCGTTCCCCTCGTGGCGGCCTTCGATCCGGCATCCGATCGCCCCGTCGAACCCGTCGGGCCGTCGGGCTTCACTCTGCAGCGGGCCGGCCAGGCATCGGACATCGTGCTCGACAGCGGGGTGTCCTTCCGCCGCTTGACGCCCGGAACCTCACCGGGGGTGGACTACTTCGAGTCGATCTACCCGCCCGGCGCCGCCGCGCACGGCGCCGACGGGCTCTTCCACCACGAGGGCTACGAGGTCGGCACCGTCGTCGCGGGCGAGCTCACGATCGACTTCGAGGCCGAGCGCGTGATCCTGCGGGCGGGAGATGCCATCAGCTACCCCTGCTCGGTCCCCCACCGTCTGCACAACACCGGCGAGGTCGACGCGGTCGCGCACTGGCTGATCGTGCACGCCTGACGCAGGGCGCCGCTCGCCACCCGCGGCGTCGCGTCACCAAGACGGCGTCACGTCACCAAGACAGGGGAAGACACCAGAATAGGCCGAGGCCGGTAACGATGGCCTGTTCTCGTGACATCCCCTGTTCTCCCGACGGCGAGCCCGACCCTGGGATGTTCGCCACAGCAACATCGCCGACACATCTCGCCACAGCCCCGTAACGCAGAGCGCCTAGCCTGGCCGGCATGCACCTGCACGACTTCCATGCCCTCGACGACGCGGATGCCACGGCGGTCGTCCGTGTCTGGGCCGACATTCCGGGATGGGTCGACGCGATCGTCGCGGGCCGCCCCTACGCGAGCGTCGATGCCCTCGCCGCCTACGCCGGTGACCTCGCGACGGCGTGGTCGCCCGCCGACCTCGAGGCCGCCCTGCACGCCCACCCCCGCATCGGCGCGAAAGTGTCGGGCGACGGCGCGGAGGCCGCGGCATCCCGTCGCGAACAGGGATCGATGAGCACCGCCGCAGACGACGACGTCGCCGCGATCGCCGCCGGCAACGCCGCGTACGAGGAGCGCTTCGGTCGCGTCTTCCTCATCCGCGCGGCGGGCCGCACCCCGGGCGAGATGCGCGCGGAGCTCGAGCGCCGCCTCGGCAACGACCCCGACAGCGAGACCATCGAGGCCACGCGCCAGCTCGCCGAGATCGCGCTGCTCCGGCTGCGGACGACGTTCGCAGACGACGCGCCCGCCGAACCGGAGGACGCCGAATGACCCACGTCACGACCCACATCCTGGATGCCACCACCGGCACGCCCGCGGCCGGTGTCGCCGTGGCACTCGCCCGTCTGGACGGCACCGCGATCGCCGCGGCCAGCACCGACGCCGACGGCCGCCTCGCCCTCGGCCCCGAGCGGCTCGACGACGGCGACTACGCCCTCACCTTCGGCACCGGCGCCTACTTCCGGGGGCGCGACGTCGCCTCGTTCCATCCCGTCGTCACGGTGGCCTTCACCGTCGCGGGCGAGGCGCACCTGCACGTGCCGCTGCTGCTGAGCCCGTTCGCCTATTCGACCTACCGCGGCAGCTGAGGAGCGTCATGAAGGTCATCGTCATCGGTGCGGGGGTCGGCGGCACATCCGCGGCCCTCGCGTTGCAGAAGCTCGGCCACGAGGTGGTCGTGTACGACCGCATGCGTGAGAACCGCCCCGTCGGCGCAGCGCTGTCGCTGTGGTCGAACGGGGTGAAGGTGCTCAACTGGCTGGGCCTGGGCCCGCAGATCGCCGCCCTCGGCGGCCGCATGGACGACATGGCCTACTACGACGGCCATACCGGTGAGGAGCTCTGTCGGTTCAGCCTTGCCCCCGTCACCGCGCAGACCGGCCAACGCTCGTACCCCGTCGCCCGCGCCGACCTGCAACAGCTGATGATGGATGCCGTCGGCTCGGCGAACATCCACCTCGGCAAGCAGCTGACCGGCGTCTCCGAGTCCGACGGGGTCGTGACCGCCACCTTCGCCGACGGCTCCACCGATACCGCCGACCTGCTCATCGGAGCCGACGGGGCGCGCTCCCTGGTGCGCGACTACGTCACCGAGCCCACCGGCATCCGCCCCGAACGCACGTATTCGGGGTATGTGAACTACAACGGCCTCGTCGCGGCGGACGAGCGGATCGGACCGCTCGACCAGTGGACGACGTACGTCGGCGACGGCAAGCGGTGTGCGGTCATGCCCGTCGCCGGAGACCGCTTCTACTTCTTCGTCGACGTGCCCGGCCCCTCGGGCGTGGTCGAGGACCGGATGGCGGCTCTCGAGGCCGCGTTCGGGTCATGGGGCGCCCCCGGCGTTCGGGCGCTGCTCGACGGCATCGATCCCGACGAGTCGCTCAATCGCGTCGAGATCTGGGACATCGATCCCTTCGACACCTGGGTGCGCGGACGTGTCGCGATCCTGGGCGACGCGGCGCACAACACCGCCCCCGACATCGGCCAGGGGGCGTGTTCGGCGCTCGAGGACAGCTTCGCGCTCGGCATCGTCTTCGCCACGACCACGCTCAGCGTCGAGGACTCGCTGAAGCGGTACGAGCGCATCCGCACCGAGAGGGCGGGCGACCTCGTGCTGCGGGCGCGCAAGCGTGCGCATGAGACGCACGCGTTCGATGTGGCCGCGACGCAGGCCTGGTACGACGGCCTGCGGCGCGAGGACGGCACGGGCGTGATCCGCGGGATCGTCGGCAACATCGAGGGCAGCCCGGTGGAGCTCGGCGCGAGCGTCATGCGCTGAGCCGGTCGCCCCGACGGCCTCGACCCGGCGGCGCGGCCCCGCCTCCCGGCGCCGATCTGCCGTCAAATGGCCGGGAATGTCGACGTTCGTGCGCATTGTGGCCCATCATGGGCAGAACTCGACTGGAGAGCTGATGCCCCCCATCTGGAGACGATTGATCCCCCGCCGCGTGCGTCTGCACAGCAAGTTGAGGTGGAAGAACGGCCGCTGGCGGCTCGCGACGCCCGACCGGGTACTGCTCGAAGATGTCATCGTCCCCGAGTTCCTCGGGCAGGACGATGTCCGTCGGGTGCTGGACGTCGGCGTGGCCTGGTACACCCGCACCTACCCTCGGCTGTACCGCGGCGTCGAGTACCACACGATCGATGTCGATCCCGCGATGCAGCGCATCGCCGGGCGCCACCATCACACCCTCTCGATGACCGAGCTGGCATCGGTCTATCCTCCCGACACGTTCGATGTGGTCATGTGCAACGGCGTTTTCGGGTGGGGGCTGAACACCGCCGACGAGGTCGCGCGCGGGCTCGAGGCATCGGCCGCGGTCCTGCGGCCGGGCGGATGGCTCGTGGTGGGGTGGAACGACATGGCGGGTCGACGCGTCCCGGACCTCGACGCACTCGCCGCACCTCGTTTCGACCGGGCGGTGCTGCCCGCCGCGGGCGCTGACCATGTGGTGACGCCGACCCACTACGCCCATCGGTTCGACTTCTTCACCCGCCGATGAACATGCCGATGCCCGTTGTCGCCGGGATCTGGGCGCACTATGACGACGACCTCCTCTTCGCCACACCGACGATCGACCGCGCGATCCAGGACGGTCACGGTGTGCGGAATCTCTTCCTGACCGCCTCCGACGCCGGAACCGGCTTGTCGCCGTACATGGCGGATCGCGAGACGGGCATCCGTGCCGCGTACGACGTGATGCGCGGGTCGTCGACGGCGTGGTCGGATCGAGAGACGACTCTCTCGAACGGCGTCACTGTCGTCACGACCTCGCCCGTCGACGATGACCGCATCCGGCTGGCCTTCCTGCGCCTGCCCGACGGGGGGCTCACGGGCGGCGGCTGGTACGCGACCGGGTACAGCACCATCGCCCGCCTTCTCAGCGGACACATCCCGACGCTGACGACGCTCGACACGGGCCAGACGTTCACCGTCACGCGCCTCGTCGAGACGATCGCCGCCTTCGTCTCCGGGTCGAGTGCGACGACGGTGCTCGCGCATCTGCCGGGTCTGGAGCCCGGTGCCGTGGGCGATCATCCCGACCACGGCGGTGTGGGCCGGCTCGTCGCCGCGGCCGTCGACGCCGGGCTCATCGACGGTGAGATCGTTCGCTACGCCATGGGATACCCGGTGTTCACGCTGCCGGCGAATCTCGATGCAGACGCCGTGGCCCGAAAGCTCGCCGTCTTCGCCGCGTACGGAGAGCACGATGACGCCGTGCGCCGCGCACCGGAGGAGTACCTCGCGCTCCCGGGACTCGGCGAATGGCTGCGACGCGAGCACTTCGTCGACGACCGCGACACCGAGCGGGCTGCAGGCGGGCGCTAAGCCCCCGCCTGCAGTCGTAAACGCGGATCCGGGGACGGAGCCGCTCTACCGACGGGCGACCGGCCGGGACTCACTCGTTCGGGATGTCCTCGTGAAGCCCGGCTTCGTGCCCACAACCGTCATCGTGAGGCGTGCCCCCGCATCGCTGGTCGTGATCTTGTACGACGAGGCCGTCGCTCCCGGGATGGTCACACCATCACGCCGCCACTGGAACATGAGCTTTGTGGGCGCAGGGGACCACGTTCCCACGGACGCCTTCACGGTAGAGCCGACAGCCATCTTCCCCGAGACGACGGGTCGAGGAGCTTGGGAGAACGCCTGCGTGGCAATCGACTTCCCGGCACTCGACACCGCGACGGAGCGCAGGCCGGGAGCGGTGCCTTTGACCTCGACCGCAATCTTCGTGCCGGCGTCTGCGGCGACAAGGCGATACGTCTTGCCCGTGGCTCCAGGGATAGGCGTGCCGTTGCGCAACCAACGGAACGTCACGGTGACCGGTGCTGGCTTCCACTCACCGGCGCTGGCGGTCAGGACGCTGCCGACGCGAAGAGAACCGCTGAAGGTGGGCGTCCGCGGGGTCACCGCAGACGGGAAGGTGGTGGCATCACCGATTACGACAGCACCTGGCGTCCTTGCGACCAACCGCCAGTACCCGGCGCTGAACCGGTAGGACTTCGCGCTGGGTTGCGTCATGACGACGCTGCCGTCCGTCGGTGCCGATGTCAGATGATTCCAGGGCGCGGGCGAGCCTGATCGCGCGATCGCTGCGCCATCGATGAGCGTCGACGGTTGGACGCCGCCCACGGCGGCCCACGAGCCCAAAGGAAGCGCGGCTCGTCCGACCACGCGATAGGCCTGCCCCGCCACTGTTGTGAGGAACGTCCCGTCCGCGGGATAGCGGCGCAGGTGATCCCACGGGGCAGCGCCGTCCGCATTGTCGATCGCCGCGTGATCGATTGTCACTGCCGGCTGAGGGCCTCCGACTGCGTCCCACGACGAAACGTACAGAGGCGCGCCACCCGCAACACGGAAGACTTCGCCCGTCGCGCCACTGCTGACGAGCGTGCCATCAGCGGGGTACCGACGCAGGTGATCCCACGGGGCACCACCATCAGCATTGTCGATCGCCGCCTGATCGATCGTCACGACCGGCTGGGCCCCGCCGACCGCATCCCACGACCCCACATACACAGGTGCTCCGCCAGCCACACGGAAAACCGCGCCCGTCGCGCCACTGTTCAGGAACGTGCCGTCAGCGGGGTACCGACGCAGGTGATCCCACGGGGCACCACCATCAGCATTGTCGATCGCCGCCTGATCGATCGTCACGACCGGCTGGGCCCCGCCGACCGCATCCCACGACCCCACATACACAGGTGCTCCACCAGCCACACGGAAAACCGCGCCCGTCGCGCCACTGTTCAGGAACGTGCCGTCCTTCGGGTAACGGGGCAGTCGGTTCCACTGATCATCCGTCAACGCCTGAGCCGGACGCTCTCCCCCGACTGCATTCCACGAACCGACGTAGATGGGCGCCCCACCCGCGATTCGATATACGTGGTTCTGGTAGGCGACAAATGCTCCCTCAGCGACGTTTGACTCCGACGGACCGTTGGCCGCGAGCCACGGAATCGGATTCACATGGCCCTGATTAGCGCCCTTTCCAGACTGGCATCCGCGATATCCGTAGTTCGAGGTCGAGGAGGAATAGGGCCCCGGAATCAACGAAACGTGGACATGACTGTTCCCTCCCCATGCTGCAACAGTTCCGACCTGTGTTCCGGCCCACACTTCGGCTCCGACGCCGACGGTGGGAACGGTGTGCTGGTAGATGACGGTGAAGGGACCCGCCGTGGATTGGTACTCGACGTGAAGCATCGAGTCGATCCCCCGGTTGCCCGTGGAGCGCTTCACCCAGCCGTGTCCGATAGAACGCACAGGCCCTGAGGTATAGCCCTGTGAGTCGGCGCCGAGATGGGCGGCCGATTCACCGCCGATTGTGGCGTACCCGCAGGTGTTGAAACTCCAGTCCTCCCACGGAGCGGATCCCGCAGGATTCGTCCACGAGGACGGCCATCCGAATCGCGTGGCATTCGCAGGCGCTGCGACGATGAGAGAGGAGATGAGCGATACAACGACCAGGACGCCGACCGTCGCGCCGCGTATGAACGGTACTCTCGCCATCGAATGCGCCCCGATTCTCTGTGTACGCAACAACCGGGCCGGTTCGCGCAACCGAAACATATCGGAGATTGGTCAGGCGCGGGAAGGAAACGCGTCTCCGGGAAGGTCGCACGCAGACGCGCACGCTGCGTTTCGGCCGCTCGAAACCCTGGAGACAGCCGCTCACGATCCGCGGAAAGACGCGGTTCGGGAGGCCGAAATGCTCAGAATCCTCGCGGGAGCTTTGCAGCTTCACCGACTGTCGGCCAGGCTCGTTCACAGCGAAGGGGAGTAGCTCCGGGCCGGTCATCGGCCCGCGGCGATGTCGACACACTGGCCGTCACGGCGACGGCCCGGCATCCCACCCGCGTGGGTCCACCACCGGGCGAGCGAGACCTTCGGCCCGCCCGGCCGAGGACACCCCTATCCGTCTTCGGTCATGACTGACCGGAGGTCACCATGCCCCCTGCGCTCCTGCGCCGTATCGCCCTGTGCCTGCTGATCGCGGCACCCGCGATCGTCTTCCGCATCCTGGGGTTCGCCCCGAATCCGGTGCTGGATCTCGTCATCTTCGGCGCCGCTGTCGTGGCCGCGAGCTTCCTGCTCGCATGGGCGGCCGAGGCCGCGCAGAAGGACATCTCCGGCCCCCTCGCGATCGCGATCCTCGCGCTCATCGCGGTCCTCCCGGAGTATGCCGTCGACCTGTACTACGCCTTCCGTTCGGGCAGCGATGCCGCCTACGAGCAGTTCGCGGCGGCGAACATGACCGGCTCGAACCGGCTGCTCCTCGGGTTCGGATGGCCCCTCGTGGTGATCGTCGCGCTGCTGGTGGCCAACCGCGGGCTGCGTCGCGGGGATCCGGCCCGCCGGAGCTTCCTGCAGCTCCCCCGAGAATCGCGCCTCGACGTCGGGTTCCTCGCCGTGCTCGCGGTCGTCGCCTTCACGATCCCCCTGGTCGGCAGCATCCCCATCTGGTTCGGACTGCTGCTCATCGCGGCGTTCGCGTTCTACCTGGGGCGGGCGAGCCAGGCCCACAGCGACGACGAGGAAGAGTTCGTCGGCCCCGCCAAGCTCATCGCCGACCTCCCGCAGCGCCCGCGCCGCTGGACGGTGATCGCGCTCTTCGTGGTGGCCGCGGCGATCATCCTCGCGTGCGCCGAACCCTTCGCCGAAGCGCTCGTGGCATCCGGCTCCGCGCTGGGTATCGACAGCTACTTCCTCGTGCAGTGGCTCGCGCCCCTGGCATCCGAAGCGCCGGAGTTCATCGTCGCCGTCATGTTCGCCCTGCGGGGATGGGGCGCGGCCGCCATCGGCACCCTGATCGCGTCGAAGATCAACCAGTGGAGCCTGCTGGTCGGCTCCCTGCCGCTGGCACACTTCTTCGGCGGCGGAGACACCGCTCTCCCGCTGGATGCGCGACAGATCGAGGAGTTCGTGCTCACCGGCACACAGACTCTCATGGGCGTGGCGGTGATCATCGCCCTGCGGTTCCACTGGCGGTCGGCTGTCGCCCTGGCGGCGATCTTCGCCGTGCAGTTCTTCGTCACCGACACGGCGGGGCGCTATGTCCTCTCCGCCGTGCAGGTCGTCATCGCGGTGACGTTGCTGATCGTGCACCGGCGCGAGATCCTGCCGACGCTCGCGGCTCCATTCCGGCGCCGGGCCGCAGATGACGCCCCCGCGGCGGAGTTGACGCGCAGCTAGGAGAGGTCGTGCGGGCGCGGGCCGTCGGCGCACGCGGCGTCGGGCCGGAGCCCGCAGAGCTCTCCCTGGGCGCCTTCTACGTAAGCCCGGCGTATGACTCGTCGGTCATCACGCACTTCCTTCCGGGTGCGAGACGTCAGCAGCGCTGTCCGAAGGAAGATGTGCCAAGACGTTGATCACGTGGCCGTCGTCGTCGCGGAAGAAGAAGCGTCGCACTCCCCACGGCTCGTTGCGCAGTTCGTGGACAACGAGCGTGTGAGCTGCGATCGCTGCCGAGTGCGCGAGGTCGACGTCGTCGACCTCCACAGACAGCTCTGGGTTGACGGAAGCGGTGGCATCACGAGTGATGAGGCTGATCTGAGAGCCTGAAGGATCCCCAGCATCAGCGAGGGTCACAATCCACCCGTGGTCCATCACGACGCGCAGCCCCAAGATCTCCTCGTAGTACCGGCGCGCCGTCTCGATGCTTTCCACCTCGAGGACAGGCACGACTCGGCGAACGTGAGGAACGCGACGCGTGCCCGCACCGCGCACTCGGTCACCCATGAGCAGCACCTGAGCGGGAGGCCCAGAGCTCCGACCGCAGAATCGCCCAAACCTGCTTGTCGTGGAAAGCACCGCTGTTCGACGATGCGCCTCGCACCGCACCCTCGAGCGTCATGCCGAGGCGCTCAGCGACTGCGGCGCTTCGGACATTGTCGGCTCGGCAGCGCCATTCAGCCCGGTTGCGGCGTCGCTCGAGCAGCGCCAAATCGCGCAGGTGCACGACCGACCGGGAGACCAGACCGCGCCGATCCGCCGTCGGTTCCAACGAGCATCCGATCTCACACACTCCGGAAACTGCCGCGCCAAGTTCCATTCGAAACATGAAACGAGGGTCGCACAACAGTCGTTATGTCGTCCACCCTGACTTCGCAACCGCGTCCATTAAGCGGCGATGGAGGAACACGCGCCGCTCACCGGTGACCTGCCGGTAGGTGACGCTGAGCCCACATACCACTCGAGCCGACGTCGAGCTCTCACCGCCCGGGGGTCTCGGGGCCGCTGGCGCGCGAGATCGACCCGGAAAGTGTCAGGCCTTCGATCCGCTCGCGGCCGGTCCCAAGGAGCGTTCGACAGCCGAGGCGCTCCGGACGTTATCGGCCAGGAGAGCGCGGCAGACGACGATGCTCTTTGACGACAGCGCCCGTTGATCGCGCGTGCGGTCTCGTCCCAGTCCGGGGGCGGCGACGTGTCGCTGGGCGGTCAGCCGATGCGAACACGTTCAGCACCCTCGCTGAGTCGGCATGTCCGGTGACGCTGCCGGGTTCTGTCACGCGATGGGGGTGCTCGACTCGACGAGATCCCTGAGCTTGCGGAGGTCCTTCAGGACGAGACTGACGTCGCGGTCGAACTCATCCTCGGTGAGCTCGATCTGACGAACTGTGAAGACGACCTCGGCTCCTTCGGGGTGTGCGAGCACGCGGACGGGGTTGTTCACCGTGGTTCCTGAAGGAAGGGTCACGTCGTGATCCAAGATGCCGAGCTTGTTTTGCTCGGTGAACCGCACGGTCACCTCACCCATCGGAGACGTCATGATCAGTCTGTCGTCTACCCGTCTGATCGGACCGGCCGCCAACCCCGAGGCCCACTTCGGCAGGTTCACGACGTCGTGGGCGAAGTCGTAGACCGCTGAGGGCTCGGCGTGCACGACCACGCTGACGTGACGACTGGCGATGTCGATTCTCTTGCTCATGCCCCTGATGCTAAGTTCTTGCCTCCACCCCACGCTTCCACGAATCGGACGGCGGTCAGGGATGTCAGTTCGCGCACTTCGTCGCTCATATGTGACTGGCTGGCGTATCCGGCCATGAAGGACGCGATGCTCAAGTCCCGCTCTCTTTCAACGACCGCGAGGAAGCGACGGAGCCTCACCACCCGAGCAAAGAATTTGGGACCATATCCCACCTCCTCGACGAAGCGGCGGTGAAGCTGCCGGACACTGACGCCCAACTCGGCCGCCAGCGCTCCAACCCTGATCCGCGGTTCTCTTCGGATAAGGCCGATGGAGGTTCGCGTGAGGTCGTCGAATCGCAGGGCGGCTTGGGTTACTTCGCCTTCCAGCACCTGTCGTCGCTCACGGGTGGATTGCGTCATCTGGGCCTCCAACCGTCGTGCGACGGGCAGGGAACGTGCTCCCAGGTCACGTAGGAGAGGCTGATCATCCAGCAATGCTCCGACGGGAACACCAAGGAATCCCCGCGCCATCGCCGGGGCGAACCGAAGACCCACGATGTCCTGCGGATCCACGGAGACCGAACGTGATCCTGTGTCGGGACCGGCTACTTCGATCCGTCCGTCACGAAACCAGACAATGTCAACGCAGCCGTCCGGAATGATCTGCGTCGAGCCGTGACCGTCACCGGACCGCTCCCAGGTGCAAAGCACCCCTGGCGCCTTTGATGCGAACTCCCGGTACACAGCTACCACTATGGCGGCAATCACATCTGGACCGACCCGACGCCTTGCTCTCACCGCCCGGGGTTCTCGGGGCCGCCGAGGGAAATCGACGCGGTAAGCGTCAGGCCTTCGCTCCGCTCGCGGCCGGTCCCGAGAAGCATGCGGCGGCCGACGGGGGTACTGAAGAACAGGTTTCGGGCGGCGATCCCTGGCCGGGATCGGGGTGCGAAGAAACGGCCGGCGGTGTCGCCGCCCTTCTGGCAGGCCGTGGCGTAGGGCCGGACGAGCTCCTCGTATCGCCGGAAGGCGGACGCGGGTTCGTCGTGCTGGAGTCGATCGGCCAGCACCAATGCGCTGACCACGGCCGTGCCCGTGCCCATCCCGCCGAGGGTCGCGCCGGCGGCCGCATCGCCGAGGAGGACACAACGTCCCTTCGACCAGGCGGTAACGTCTGCCCGGGCGATCGCGTCGAGATAGATGTCTGAGGCCCCGGGGAGGTATTCGGTGAGCTGCCGCCCGAGCGGACCTACCTGCGAGAGCGTGTGGCGGAGGTAGGTGTTCTGGGCGTGCCGGTCGTGGCGCAGCTCTCGCGGCAGTGACGGCGCCTCGAAGACAGCGAACACGTGCCCACGCGAGGGGTCTTGAGGATCGCGGCTGACGCCGAGCGCCTTCCCGGGCGCGTTCCACACAGTGAGGTCAGGGGTGGCGCCGACAGTGTTGGGCAGATCCCAACCGGCGACGCAGTACCCCTGGTAGGTGACGAACTGTTCCTCCGGCCCGAAGAGCAGCCGACGCACACGCGAGTGGATGCCGTCCGCCCCGATGACGACGTCGAACGTGCCCGTTCCCCCATCGGTGAACTCGACGCCGATTCGGTCTCGGTCGTCGGTGATCTCCCGGATCGAGATGCCGTAGCGGTAGTCGGCGTCGCCCGAGTGGGTCACCAGCACGCGTGTCAGGTCGCGTCGGAGCACGTTCAGGTCGCCGCCGGTGAATTCCTCGGGAAGATCCAGTCTCGTGCCGGGACCTGCCAGAAAGCACGTCCTGGTGGCAGGCACCGAGACCTCGCGGAGGTCGTCGAGCACGCCGAGGCGCGAGAGGGCGTCGAGGTGGGCCTTGCCGCGAAAGTCGACGGCATACCCGCCGGTCCTTGGCTCGGGTGCGATCTCGACCACGGTCACCGTGTGGCCCAGACGAGTCAAGGCGACCGCCGCGGCCGGACCCGCGACGCTCGCTCCGGAGATCAGGACATCTGCCATCGGTCACACACCTCTTCCTCATTGCGTACGACGTACGCCGTTCATTTAGCGTACGTTATACGCAGTAACTGTTCGTCGCAACCTGGAGGGGAGTCGTTCTGATGTCAGATGGTCTGGAGCCGCGAGACGACCGTCTCATCGCGGCTGACCTGGCGTGGCACAGGATGGATCCGCCCCGCCGCGGTCCGCAGCGCGGCCTGAGCGTGGAGAGGGTGGTGGAGGCCGCTTTGGCTATCGCCGACTCGGAGGGAATCGAGGGGCTGTCCATGGGTGCGGTCGCCGCGCGACTCGAGACGGGGCCCATGACCTTGTACCGGTACGTGCCGTCGAAAGCCGTGCTGACCCTTCTCCTCGCCGACCGCGCCCAGCTCGCACCGAATCGCAGCGACCCTACAGGGCAGTGGCGCGATGACCTGCGGTCCTGGAGCCGAACATTTCGCGACATCTACGACGCGCACCCGTGGCTCCTCGACGTGCCCATCACGGGCGCGCCCCTGTTGCCCAACGAGGTCGCGAATCTCGAAGTGGGGCTGCGTGCGATCGCGCCCGCCGGACTGGACGCCCCGCAATCGCTCCTCGTGCTCAGGTCGCTGGCGGCGTTCGTCCGCAACGAGGCCATCCAGCGTCGCAGCCTCGCGAGCGGATCGCTTGACATGCACGCCTACGCTGAAGCGCTGACAGGGCTGATCAACGAGGCCGACCACGCCACGCTGTGCGGCATCCTGGCCGGGGATGCCCTCCGCGTCGACGATCTCGAGGATGACTTCGAGCCCGGCATAGCGCTCCTGATCGACGGCATCGACGCCGGCGGGCGACCCGCGTGAAGCGAACGCAGATCTACGTCCCAGATGCGTTGCCGCCGCCGGCCGCGCTTTTCGACGTCAGAGCAGCCCCGCTCCACGACGTCGAGGATCGACGTGCAGCAGCACGCGCCCCCGGCGGATCAGACGTGGAAGACGGAGTGCACGTCGCCGCCGAGCGCCGCGCGGCCGCCGAGGGCATCGATCTCGAGCAGCGTCGCGATGCCGACGACCTCGCTGCCGACGGCCTCGAGCAGTTCGCGCCCCGCGGCGAGAGTGCCACCGGTGGCGAGCACGTCGTCGAGCAGGAGGACCCGCGCGCCCGCGGCGTTGTCGTCGTGCATCTCGATGGTGGCCGAGCCGTACTCGAGGTCGTACTCGACCGCGGCGGCGGGGCGGGGCAGTTTGCCGGCCTTACGGATCGGCATGAGGCCGACGTTCGCGGCGATCGCCGCGGCCCCCGCGAGCAGGAAGCCTCGAGCTTCGACCCCGGCGACGGCGTCGAAGCGGCCGGCGAAGGGCTCGACGAGCGCCTCGACGACGGTGCGCAGGGCCGTGGCATTCGTCAGCAGAGGCGTGATGTCGCGGAACACGATGCCCGGCTGGGGGTAATCGGGGATGCTCGTGATCAGCGATTCAGCGTGGGAGAGAGCGGAGGCGTCGGGCACCGCCCCAGCCTAGCCGCGCCCTCGCGCGCCGGCCCTCGCGCCTTCCCCCGTTGAGTGTCCAGAACACCCGGACAGATTTCGGAACCGTCCGGGTGTTTTGGACACTCACGGGCGGGAGCCCGTGCGGGGCGGGCGAGCGGGGCGTCCACAGGAGCCCATGCGGGGCGGTCGCACGGGCAGCCACGGGAGCGGGTGCGGGCAACGCCCGCGGGGCAGTCACGCGAGCGCGAGCGGGCACGGGCAGCGCGCGGGGGGTGCGGGGAGCGGGCAGCGCGCGGGGAGCGGGCAGCGCGCGGGGGGCGACGGCGCGCGGCCGCGGGCGACGGCGGCAAGGACGTGCTTGACGCGACTGTAAGCGCTTGCACTAACGTAGCCCGCATGACTTTCACGCAGCAGGACTCGCGACCCGAACTCGCGTCCGCCCCCGGCTCGGAATGGTGGCGCACCGCCGTCATCTACCAGATCTACCCGCGCTCCTTCGCCGACGCGTCCGGCGACGGTCTGGGCGACCTGCCCGGCGTCACCGCCCACCTCGACGACCTGCGGCAGCTGGGAGTGGATGCCATCTGGCTCAGCCCCTTCCAGACCTCGCCGCAGAAGGACGCGGGGTACGACGTCGCCGATTACCGCGACGTCGACCCGATCTTCGGCACCCTGGCCGACTTCGACGAAATGCTCGCGGGCGCGCACGAGCGCGGCATCCGGGTCATCGTCGATCTCGTCCCGAACCACTCCAGCGATCAGCACGCGTGGTTCCAGGAGGCGCTGAAGGCCGGCCCCGGCAGCCCGGAGCGGGCGCGATACATCTTCCGCGACGGCACGGGCGAGAACGGCGAGCTTCCCCCCAACAACTGGGAGAGCGTGTTCGGCGGCGGCATGTGGAAGCGCGTGACCGAGGCCGACGGCACCCCCGGCCAGTGGTACCTGCACATCTTCGACGAGAGCCAGCCCGACTTCGACTGGACCAACGAGGAGGTGCGCGCGGAGTTCCGCGACATCCTGCGCTTCTGGCTCGACCGCGGAGTCGACGGCTTCCGCGTCGACGTCGCGCACGGCCTCATCAAGGCCGACGGCCTGCCCGACTTCACTCCCGACCCCGACGGCGGCTCGATGGGCGGCGACGCCGAGGAGGTCCCGTACTGGGGACAGCCCGGCGTGCACGACGTCTGGCGCGAGTGGCACGAGGTGCTCGCCGCCTACGACGGCGACCGCGCGCTGTGCGCCGAGGCGTGGCTGCCGACGGTGAAGCAGACCGCGCTGTGGGTGCGTCCCGACGAGATGCACCAGGCGTTCAACTTCCACTACCTCGAGACGAAATGGGATGCCGCCGCCCTCCGCGACGTGATCACCGAGTCGCTCGAGGAGTACGGCGCCGTCGGCGCCCCGAGCACGTGGGTCCTGTCGAACCACGACGTCGTGCGCCACGCCTCGCGCCTCGCGCTGACCGCGGAGAACCCGCAGGGCGCCGGCATCGGCCCGAAGTCGCCCGGCCAGCCCGACCCCGTGAAGGGTCTGCGCCGCGCCCGCGCCGCGACCTCGCTCATGCTCGCGCTGCCCGGCTCGTCGTACCTGTACCAGGGCGAGGAGCTCGGCCTGCCCGAGGTCATCGACCTCCCCGACGACGCGCGCCAGGACCCGACGTGGTTCCGCACGAACGGCGAACGCTACGGCCGCGACGGCTGCCGCGTGCCGATCCCGTGGACCGCCGACGCACCCGCCTACGGCTTCAACAGCACCGGGGATTCGTGGCTCCCGCAGCCCGCGGAGTGGGCCGCGCTCGCGCGCGACGTGCAGGTCGACGACCCCGCCTCGACGCTGTCGCTCTACCGTTCGCTGCTCGCCGAACGCCGCACCCGCAACCTCGGCGCCGGCGACGTGGAGTGGCTCGAAGCGTATGGCGACGACGTCGTGGCGTTCCGCAACGGCTCGCTGCTGGTCATCGCGAACCTCGGCGGCGACGCCGTCGAGCTTCCCGCCGGCGAGGTGATCGTCGCGAGTGGTCCGCTCGACGGCAATCGTCTGCCGACCGATACGACCGTCTGGATCGCCGCGGCGTAAGCCGCCGCGATCGGAATTCGCGAGACCGTGGCCGGTATCGACGACGTCGCCCGGGCGGCGGGCGTGTCGACGGCCACGGTCTCGCGGGCTCTGAGCGGACGCGGCCCGGTCTCGTCCGCGACCCGCGACCGCGTGCTGGCCGCGGCCGATCGTCTCGGATACGTCGTGTCGGCCGCCGCGTCGACTCTGGCGACCGGCCGGGCGCGGGCTGTCGGGGTGCTCGTGCCGTTCCTCGACCGGTGGTTCTTCAGCACCGTGCTCGCGGGCATCTCCGACGCCCTGGTGCGCGAGGGCTACGACATCACGCTGTACGGCGTCAGCGCCGACCCGGGCGACCGTCGTCGCGTCTTCGACGACCACCTGCGCCGCCGACGGATCGACGCCGTCATCACGATCTCGATCGAGATGGATGCCGCCGAGTCGTCGCTCCTGCGCAGCCTCGGCGTCCCGGTGGTCTCGATCGGCGGCCCGAACCCGTTGCTGACGACGCTCACCGTCGACGACCGCGCCGTGGGACGCCTCGCGACCCAGCACCTCATCGCCCTCGGCCATCGCCGCGTGACACACATCGGCGCCGATCCGACGATCGACGCGGGATCATCGGTTCCGGCGCTCCGTCGGCGCGGTTTCACCGAGACGATGGATGCCATCGGCGCCGCCGCCGTGTTCGAGCCCGCCGACTTCACCATCGAGGGCGGCTCCGCGGCGGCGACACGCGCGCTCCACGGCGACACGCCCCCGACCGCGATCTTCGCCGCGTCGGACGAGATGGCGATCGGGGCGATCCTCGCCGCTCGCGAGCTCGGCGCCCGGGTTCCCGAGGACGTGTCGATCATCGGCGTCGACGGGCACGAGCTCGGCCGCTGGTTCGGCCTGACCACGGTCGATCAGTTCGCGCGCGGTCAGGGTGAGCGCGCGGCCGAGGCGGCCCTCGCCGAGCTCGACGGAGCGGACCCCGCTCCGGGCCTGGGCACGCTGCCGTTCGAGCTGGTCGACCGCGGCTCCACGGCCCCGGTGGCAGCGCCACCGGTCGACGCCCCACAGGCCGACGCGCCGCCGGCGTGACACCCTGGCGTCGGCGCGCGCCTCTCGCGCGGCGGTGCCGGAGCGCGAGACCCGGCGGGGCCGGAGCGCGAGACCCGGCGGGACCGGAGCGCGAGACCCCCGGCGGGGCCCGTCCGCGAGACGCCCGGCGGGGCCCGTCCGCGAGACCCCCGGCGCGCCGCGATCAGCGCCCGGAGTTCGCCAACGACCCGGTCGTCTCGCCCGCCGGGTCGGTGAGGAGGCAGGCGATCTGGCGGTCGCCCAGGTCCCACGTGTCGCTGGAGGGGCCGACGTAGCTGTAGTCGAGGGTCGACTCGTCGTAGGGGACGCCCACGTACGAGGCGAAGGCCTCGTCACACGACCGCTGTGCCGTCGTGTCGATGGCGGACTCGCCCGGGAAGGCGCCGTCGGGAACCGCCACGTCGCCGAACACTTCGTACGTGTGCGGAGAGTCGCAGTCGACGAGGTTGTCGGTGGTGATGATGCCCGTCGAGACGTCGTCGAGGCATTCGCCGACCTGGAGCGAGAGCACCTGCGAGGGAGCACCCCCGTTCGGGTCGAACACGCCCCCGTCTCCCGGGTTCGCGGCTTCTCTCGCTGCGCCTCCGACGACGACGAGGGCGATGAACGCGATGACGGCGATCGTGCCGAGAACGGTCATCACCGAACCGACGACGATGCCGGTGATCGCGAGACCCCGGCCCTTCTCGCCGGTGCGCTTGACCTGCGCGAGGCCGATGGCGCCGGCGATGATGCCGCCGATCGGGACGAGGAACCCGAGGACGATCGCGAAGATCGCCACGACGTTCGTGCGATTGGCGTAGTCGACGGGCGGAGGGATGGATGCCGCCCCGGCGTACGCCGGAACCCCCTCCGACGGCGCGGCACCCGGCGTCGGCGCCATTCCCGGCGTCGGCGCCACTCCCGCATCGGCCGCGGGGGCCGGGGGGACGGGGACGGCTCCGACGATGAGACCCTGCTGCGCGAGACGGACGCCCGCGAGGTGCGCCGCTTCGCGCACGACGTCGCCGGCTTTCACCGCGCCGACGGCACCGCCCTTGAAGAATCCGCCCGCGGCGGAGTGGACGAACTCGGCCACCGCCCCCTCGGGGGTGTCTCGCACGTGCACGTCGAAGCGCACGTGCATGTCCTGCCCGGCGAAGGCTCCGGCCACGAGGGTCGTGCCCAGGCTCCCGCGAGAGACGTCGAGCGAACCCGTCGCCGTGGCGTTCACGGTGAAGCCCTGTTCGGACAGGGCCGTGGCGACGGCGTCGCGGGCCGGTCCGGCGGGGAGGGTCAGATGAAGTTCGAGCGGCTCGGGCATGGGTGCTCCTGGCGTGGTTCCGCGCCGACGGCACGCAGCGCACCACCACCATAGCGACCGACCGAATCGGCCGATGCGGGGTTTACCGGATACGCCCCGCGAGGTCCGCGCGCGAGAGTGTGTCGGCCTCGGCGAGCACGGCGCGTGCGGCGTCGCGCGCGTCCTCGACGTTCCACAACAGGACGCCGACCACGCGGTCGTCGTCGAGGTAGTAGACGACGCCGCGCTCAGGGTCGATCCAGTCCTCGATCGTCTCGAGGTCGGCATCCAGGGTTCCGACCGCTTCATACCGGATCCCGAACACCGCGGAGTAGTAGTACGGCGTATGCGTGTACGGCTCGGCGGCACCCGCGAGGTTGCGGCCCGCGGCTTTTCCCTGCTCGTTGGCGTTGTCGACGTGCTCGACGCGGCGACGCCCGAGCAGGCGGTCGGGGTAGCTCGCGACGTCTCCGGCGGCCCAGATCCCGTCGAGCGAAGTCCGCAGCTGCGCGTCGACGACGATCCCGTCGTCGACGGTGATGCCCGCGTCCTCGGCGAGCGCCGCGGCGACCTCGATACCGAGACCGCTCACCACGGCATCCGCACGGATCTCGTCGCCGTTCTCGAGCTCGAGGCGGGCCCCGGTGGCATCCGCTTCTCCCCCGGCGACCTTGCTGCCGGCGACGATCTCGACGCCCGCATCGCGGAACAGCTTCTCGAAACGCTCGGCGAGGGCGGCGGGGAAGACGGCGTCACCGAGGACCGCGCCGGTGTGGATCAGGACGGTGTCGACGCCGTTCTGCACGAGGGCGGCGGCGAGCTCGGAGCCGATGTAGCCGCCACCGACGACGGCGATGCGCTCGACATCGGCCGCGAGGGAACGCAAGCGGCGGTAGTCCTCTGCCGTGCGGAAGGTGAGCACGCGTTCGCCGTCGGAGTGGTCGTCGATCGGCAGGGGCACGGGCTTTCCTCCCGTGGCGAGGAGCAGCTTGCGGTACGAGAACGTCTCGCCGGCGGCATCCACTTCGTGTGCCTCGGGGCGGATCGCCGTGGCGCGCGTGCGCAGGCGGATGTCGGCACCCGTGTCGTCGGCGGTGCCGAGCGGCACCTTCTCCCAGGTGAACTCGTCGTCGGTCCACAGCTTCTTGCTGAGCGCGGGGCGCGTGTAGGGCTCGTCGACGTCGTCGCTCAGGATGCCGATCGAGCCGTCGGCGTCGATCTCGCGGATGCCGCGGGCGGCGGTGTCGGCGACCATGCCGCCGCCGACGATGAGGTAGTCGAATTCAGTCCCGGTCATGCGGCCAGCCTCGCCGCCGCACCTGAGCGGCCCGGACGGGTTGCCAGGGGTCGTGGCATCCGGTAGCGCCGCCGCGGGCGGTATCGGCCCCGGGGCCGATACCGCCGCTACAGGTCACGCGCCGCGGGGATTGCGGGCCGTGAGGTGGCGTTGAGTGTCCAAAACACCCGGACCATTTTGGAAAGCGTCCGGGTGTTTTGGACACTCAATGCCGTCGCGGCACCGGGAGGGGCGGCGGAGGGCGGCGGGAGGGGAGGAGCGCGGGGCGCGCGGCGAGACGGCGAACTAGGCTCGGGACATGAGCGTCGACCTCGAGAGCCTGTACACCGATCTGCACTCCCACCCCGAGCTGTCGTTCCAAGAGACGCGGACGGCTGGGGTCATCGCACGCCACCTCGCCGATCTCGGCCTCGAGGTCGAAGAGGGCGTGGGCCGCACGGGCATCGTGACGCGCATCGACAACGGCGAGGGCCCGGTGGTCTGGCTGCGAGCCGACACCGACGGCCTCCCCGTCGAGGAGCAGACGGGTCTCGCCTACGCCAGCACCGCCCGCGGCACCGACCCGGCCGGCAATGCCGTCCCCGTGATGCACGCGTGCGGTCACGACATGCACATCACCGCGATGATCGGGGCGCTCGAGCGACTCGTCGCGACCACCGACGAGTGGTCGGGCACGGTGATCGCCGTCTTCCAGCCCGCCGAGGAGTACGGCGCCGGTGCCCGGGCGATGCTGGACGACGGCATCCTCGACCGCTACCCGAAGCCCGACATCGTGCTCGGCCAGCACGTCACGCCCCTGCCCGCCGGAACGATCGGCGTGCGCCCCGGGACCCAGATGGCGGCATCCGACGGACTGACCGTGGTCCTGCACGGCCGCGGCGGCCACGGCTCGCGCCCGCACTCGACCATCGACCCGGTCGTCATGGCCGCCGCCACCGTCATGCGCCTGCAGACCGTGGTGTCGCGCGAGACCGACCCACGCGATGTGGCCGTCGTGACCGTCGGATCGATCCACGCGGGGCTGAAGAACAACATCATCCCGGCCGAGGCCAAGCTCGAGCTGAGCCTGCGCTACCCCGACGACGCCGCGCGCGAGCGCGTGCTCGAGAAGGTCGAGCGCATCGTCCGCGCCGAGGCGCAGGCCTCGGGTGCCGAGCAGACGCCGACCATCACGACGGACCACACCCTGCCGCCGACCATCAACGATCCGGATGCCACGGCCCGCCTGACCGCGGCCTTCCGTCGAGCGTTCGGCGAGGACAGCGTCGTCGATCCGGGGATGTTCACCGGAAGCGAGGACGTGTCGTGGTTCGCGCGCGACGCGGGCGTCCCCCTCGTCTACTGGTTCTGGGGCGGAGTGGACCCGCAGACCTTCGCGGATGCCCTGGCGGGCGGGACGATCGAACGCGACATCCCCACCAACCACTCCCCGTTCTTCGCCCCGGTCATGCAGCCGACGATCGACCGCGGCGTCGAGAACCTCGTGGTGGCGGCGCGGGAGTTCCTGGGTTGACCCACAGGCGCGCACGACGGGTGCCCGCGCCTGTGAGGGACGCGGGCACCCGTTTCGTTCGGGGTCAGCCGACCGGAACCGTCGTCGGCGAGCCGAGGCGTGCCGGGGCGATGACGACGTAGTCGACGTCAGGAGCCCAGGGGCCGTCGTTGCCGAGCACGAGGGCCCCGCCGCTCGTGGACAGCGTCACGGGGATCGTCCGCTCCCAGAAGCTGTTCCACGCGTACGTGTAGCGGAAGTACCCCTCGCCCACGAGCCCGTTCCCGGCCTCGGAGACCTGGAGCCGACGGTCGACGACCTGCGGGTTGTAGTCGTGGCGACCCGACACCTCGGCGTTGGCGTACTTCACGACGATGTCGTAGTCGCCGGCCGCATCGAAGCCCGTCGCTCGCGGGATGCTGAGCGTGTTGTCGATGCCGTTGCCGAGGGTGCCGATGAACTCGCCACCCGAGACGTTGGTGCCCGACGCGGCGTCGTACGACCCCACGTGCGCACCGCCGTTGCGCGTGCCGGACTCCGCCTCGACCTTCACCGCAGCGGAGTCCGCCGAGGCGACGCGGGTCGTGGTCACCGCCTCCAGCGCGATCCCCGCCGCGGACGTCACCTCGATCTCGTTGATGCCCTCCGACAGGTGCAGGCGCGCGGTGGTCGACCAGGTGCCCGCGGTGTCGGCGGTCGCCTCGGCGACGCGTCGCCCGTTCAGATCGACGGCGACGTCGGAGGGGCCCGCGGTGCCGTAATCGACCTTCACGTCGTAGTACCCCGACTCGAACGCCGTGGCGTAGACGTCGGCCCGGCCGTCCGCACCGACCGCCGCCGTCCCGCGACGACCGGGGCCGGCGAAGTTGAGCGCGGCTGTGCCCGCGAGGCGCGTCGTGGACGCCGGGTAGACCGTCGCCTCGCCGTCGGTGACGTCGGTGAGCACGAACTTGTCGAGCGTGATGTCGGAGTTCGGCAACACGGTGGAGCCGTCGGCGCTCGCTCGCAGCGAGAGCGTGTGCGTGCCCTGCGTCAGGGGGATCTCCACCTCGGCGCTCCCGCGGTACTTCCACTTGCTGTTGTCGTTCAGCGCCAGGTCGGCGGTGTACTGCACCGTCGTGGGATCGGCATCGTCGACGAACAGCGCGTGACGGCCGGGAGTGCCGGGCGTCGCGCCGATGACCTGGAAGCGGTACGTACCGTCGCGAGGGACCGTCACGGTCCAGTCCGCCCGGGAGGAAGCGTTGTTGAAGGCCCCCACGTCGCGGCCGTGCGAAGCCAGGAACATCCACCCGCCGTTACCGGTGGGCGACTGGGTGAAGACCTGAGCGCCCGTGAGGGCCGTGTCCTCGGCCTCGACGGACGTCGACCAGGTCTGCGTCGTCGCGGACACGGCATCCCGTTCGGGCGTCACGACGACCTGGTATCCGGCGTACCGGTCATAGTTGGGGACGCTCACCTGGAGGGCACCGCCGTCGACGGCGACTCCGGAGAGCGTCGCGACGACGCGCGGCGTCGCGGCAAGCCCCTCGGCACCGGACAGGGGTGCCTCGCGGACCTCGACGTCGACCTTCGAGCCGAACACTCCGGCGTCGAGCCCGGTGAGGTCGAGCGAGACCGTGTCGGCACCCGAACCGCCGTACAGGACCGTCGCCTTCTTATCGGCGACGTCGATCGCGCCGATGCCCTGCAGGGTGTCCGCGACGTTCAGCTGCGGCGGGGTGACCTTGACCGTCTTGCTGCCGGCGAGGTCGCCGTACCACGTGAACATCCACCATCCGGCGTTCGCGCCGTTGGGGCGGGCGGAGTTGTCGGAGAAGTTGCCCGCGTAGTTCCAGTACGCGGTCTGCGCGTCGACCTTGGTGTCCTCGAACATCGAGAACCACTGGATCAGCTGGCCCGGAACGCCCATGTCGCGCAGGAGACCGTACTCGGTGATGTTGATCTGACGCGGGCTGATGCCGCGATCGGCCTCCATCTGGCGGTACTCGGCGTAGTGCGAGCGGTAGGTCGCGAGGTTGTCGATGCCCAACTCGTGCCAGATCATGAACTGCGGCAACGTGTCGGTCTGCTTCGCATAGTCGAGCCACACGCCGGTGCGGTCGGCACGCCACGCCGCGTCGCCCGGACCACCGATGACGGGGTCGCCCAGGCCATGGCGCGCGTACACCTCCCGGATCTTGTCCACCGCCGCCTTCCAATCGGGCAGGAACTGCTGGGTGAAAAACGTCCAGTCGGAGTACCAGTTGCCGCCGTCGGGCTCGTTGAACGGGATGAAGACGTACTTGTCGGGGTATTGCGACTGCGTCGCGACCGCCTCGGTCACGAACTCGACCACCTCGAGGTAGTCCCAGATGCCGTTGGGCTGGTTCGTGTACGTCCCGTCTGCCTGGTTGTAGGTACGGTCGTCGCCGGGGCGCTTCCCACCGTTGTAGGCCCAGTCGGGGTAGTAGTCCTGCACATAGATGTCGAGTTGCGTGCCGTTCTTGGCGAAGAACCCTTTCTCGATCTTGAGGGCATCGCCGCTGGGGTGCTGCGTGCCGTAGGGCGCCTTCTGCGAGGTGTTGGTGATGTGGGCGCCGTTGATCAGGGCCTGCGTGGGGGCTCCGTCGTCGCCCAGCCCGTACAGCGTGCCGGACGCTCCGCCGCGGAAATCGCCGGTCGAGGTGGCGAAGTCCACGGACAGGGTGTCGGTGGTGGCGGCCGTCGCGGGGGGAGCGACGACGGCGAGCGTGCTGAGCGCGATGGCTCCGATCGCGCTGGCGGCGATCCATCGGGGGTGTCTCATCGGGGTGTCTCTCCATCGATCAGAGGGCGCGGCGTTGCGCCCGAGGAGACCGTAACCGTATTTGATAGCGGTTTCAAGATGCGCTTGATAACGCTTTCAGATTGGGTTAGCGTCCTCTCAGTTCGACGCGACGGAGAGACGAATGACGACGATGCAGCCCGCAGCCGCCGGCACCACCCCCACCCTCACGTGGGGGAACGACCTGGTGACGCTGACCTTCGAGTGGGGCGAGGACACCCCCGTCAGCTGCTCCGCCCTCACGGTGGCCGGTCGCACCGTCGCTGTCCACCGCGTTCCCGCGGTCGAAGTCCTCACCGCTGACGCCGGCCATCGCCCCGCGTCCGGCCGACTGGCCCACACCGAGCACGGTGCACGCCTTCGCTACGTCGACCACCGCGAGATCAGGGATGCCGAGCGACGGACGCTCGTGATCCGCGAACGTTCCGGCGAGCTCGAGACCCGGCTCGAACTCTCGGCTCGCGAGGGGGTCGCCGCCGTCACCAGCCGGGTGATCGTGAGCAACGTCGGCGACGGGCGTATCGTGCTGCGGGCCGTGGCATCGTGGTCAGCCGGGTTCACCACCCGCGACCACGACGGCGACGCTCTCGCCGACTGGGCGCGCGTCACCGGCACCAACGACTGGCTCGGCGAGGGTCGCTGGACGCGCACTCCCCTGCGTGGCCCCGACTTCGTTCCCCTCGCCGAGCACCTCACCGGCCACAACCCTCGCGGCGCGTTCGCCGCGGTGTCCACCGGCACGTGGTCGACCGCGCACCAGCTGCCGACCGGGATCCTCGAGTCGCCCGAGCGGTCTCTCGCCCTCGCCTGGCAGATCGAGCACAACGGTGCGTGGCGATGGGAGATCGGCGAAGACACCGCGGGGGGCTACCTCGCCCTCTCCGGCCCCACCGACGCCGACGCGGCGTGGAGCCGCGTGCTGGCCCCCGCGGAGAGCTTCGAGAGCGTCCCCGCGACACTCGCCCTCGGCGTGGACGCCGTCGACGCCATCGGAGCCCTCACCGACCACCGTCGTGCCACGCGCCGCGCGCATCCCGACAACGCCGCGATGCCCGTGATCTTCAACGACTACATGAACACGCTCGACGGCGACCCCACCACGGAAAAGCTCCTCCCCCTCATCCGCGCGGCCGCCGAGGTGGGCGCCGAGGTGTTCTGCATCGACGCCGGCTGGTACGACGACTCGGGCTTCTGGTGGGATTCCGTGGGCGCCTGGATGCCGTCGACCACCCGCTTCCCGGGCGGCTTCGGCGAAGTGATCGACGCGATCCGCGCCGAAGGGATGATCGCGGGGCTCTGGCTGGAGCCCGAGGTGGTCGGCATCCAGAGTCCGATCGCCGGCACTCTGCCCGTGGAGGCCTTCCTGCAACGCAACGGGGAGCGCGTCGTGGAGCACGACCGATTCCACCTCGACCTGCGCCACCCCGCCGCGCGGGCACACCTCGACGCCGTGGTCGATCGCTTGGTGTCGGAGTTCGGGATCGGATTCTTCAAGATCGACTACAACATCAACCCCGGGCCCGGCACCGATCTCGACGCCGACAGCGTCGGCGACGGCCTCCTGGGCCACAACCGCGCGCACCTGGACTGGCTCGACGGCGTGCTGGACCGGCATCCGGATCTCATCATCGAGAACTGCAGCTCGGGAGCGATGCGCATGGACTACGCGATGCTCTCCCGCCTGGCGATGCAGTCGACATCCGACCAGCAAGACTTCCGCAAGTACCCCCCGATCGCCGCGAGCGCACCGGTGTCGGTCCTCCCCGAGCAGGCGGCGAGCTGGGCCTACCCCCAACCCGAGATGGATGCCGAGGAGTCGGCGTTCTGCCTCGTCACCGGCCTGCTCGGCCGTTTCTATGCCTCGGGCCACCTCAACCGCATGAGCACCGAGCAGCGTTCTCGCGTCGCCACCGCCATCGAGGTCGCGCAGCAGCTGCGCGCCGAGATCGCGACGGCGCGGCCGCACTGGCCGCTCGGCCTCCCCGGCTGGGACGACGCGTGGCTCGCACTGGGGCTCGGCGGCACCGACGGCGACCTCGTCTCGATCTGGCGGCGAGGTGGCGCGGACGCGACCACGCTGTCGTTCCCTCACCTCGTCGGTCACGACGTCGAGGTGACCACGGTCTTCCCCCGGGACCTCCCCGCCTGGCACACCGATTGGGATGCCACGACGGGAACCCTCCACGTGCGCGGCACCGATACCCGTCTCGCCGCGCGCACCCTGCGTCTGTCACATCGACCCCCCGAGGTCGACGACGACGCCCGCACCGGATCACACTGATCACACCGAAGGAGCAATTCAATGAAGAAGCGGTTCTTTGCCGCCACGGCGCTCACCGCCGTGGCAGCTCTCGCCCTGGCCGGCTGCTCGGACCCGGGCGCCGGCGGCGGCAACGCAGCCCCCGCCGACTGGCCCGCGCAGGACACGAAGCTCGACGGCACCACGCTCACGATCTGGGCGGCGCAGAACTCGAACTCGATCCCCGAGAGCGTCGTGAAGGGGTTCGAAGCCGCGACCGGCGCCACGGTCGACGTCGTGACCATCCCCGACCCGTACGAGCAGAGTGTGCAGACCAAGGTCGCCACCGGCGACAAGCCCGACCTCGCCTTCTGGCAGCCGACGGCCTCGCAGCTGACGGCCCTCAACGCCTCGACCAACCTGCAGGCGCTCGATGGGGCGCCGTTCATCGACGCGTACAGCCCCGAGCTGAAGGACATCACCGGCATCCTGAACGGGACCCGGTACGCGGCCCTCATCACGACCCCCGCCGTCGAGGGCGTCTACTACAACAAGGAGGTGTTCGCGAAGGCGGGCATCACCACGACGCCGGGCAACTGGGACGAGTTCCTCGCCACGGCACGCCAGCTGAAGAGCTCCGGCGTGACCCCCTTCTTCGACTTCGGCGGCGGCGCCCCCTGGGCTACCCAGTGGTGGGTGCAGGTGCAGCTCGCCGACGCCGCCAAGGACGGCCTGTGGGACCGCGTGAACAAGAACGAGGAGAAGTTCACCGATCCGACCATCCAGGGCGCGATCGACACATATCAGGGTCTCATCCAGGAGGGCCTCTTCAACGCGGATCTGAAGACCGCGACCTTCGAGGACCAGGGACCCGCCCTTCTCTCGGGGAAGGCCGCCATGGCCGTGCAGGTCAACTCGTACTTCGGGCAGTTGCAGTCGCTCGCCGACACCGCCGAGCTGAACGAGAAGATCGGGTTCTTCCCCATCTCTCCGTCGGGCAATGTCGGCACCTTCATCCCGGATCAGGCGAACGCCCTCGTCGCGTTCAAGACGGGGGATGCCAAGCGCGAAGCGGCCGCGCGTCAGCTCCTGTCCTACTGGCTGGGCGACGGATACGCCGACTTCGTGAACGCGCAGAAGACCGTCTCGCTCCAGAGCGACGTCCCTTCGTCGCCCGAGGTCCCCGATGCGCTGCTCGCGGTGAGCGACTCGCTCGGCGACTCGGTCGGCTCGATGCAGGCGCTGGCCGTGGCCAACCCCGACCTGTACCTCAACCTCGGCGACATGATCCAGGGCACGAAGACCTCCGCGCAGGTTGCAGAGGCCACCCAGGCGCAGTTCGCGGAACTCGCCAAGGCAATCGGAGCTCCCGGCTTCTGATCCACTCGGGGGCGTCGAGCGCGCGCTCGACGCCTCCCCTCCCGGAGGAACGACATGACTTCCACACTCGAGCGTCCCCGCACGGTGACGCCCCCGCCCCGATCGGCGCACGTTCCGGCGCGCGGGCGGCACAAGAAGGACCATCCCTTGTGGTTCCTCCTACCGGCCCTGGCGGTGCTGGTGGTGTTCTTCGCCGTCCCGACGGTGTTCAACTTCGTCTACGCCTTCACGAACTGGTCGAGCTTCAAAAGCTCCATCGACTTCGTCGGCCCCGACAACTTCGTGTCACTGTTCTCCAACGGGTCGCTCGTCAACGCACTGACCGTGACGTTGGTCTACGCGGTGCTCGTCGCGATCTTCCAGAACCTCTTCGGCCTGGCTCTGGCGCTGCTCCTCGAACGCGACACCCGCGTCAACCGCGCTCTGCGGGTGGCGTTCTTCGTGCCCGTGATCATGTCGGCGCTCGCGGTCGGCTACATCTTCCAGGCCATGCTCAAGCCCGACGGTGCGCTCAACGGCATCCTGAGCACCCTCACCGGGCAGAACATCGACGTCGCCTGGCTCGGAAGCACGACGTGGACGATCGTCGTGGTCGCCCTGATCCACGCGTGGAAGTGGATGGGCCTGTCGATGCTCATCTACCTCGCGGGGCTCAAGACGATCAGCGACGACGTGATCGAAGCGGCGCGCCTGGACGGCGCCGGGTGGTGGACGACCTTCCGACGGATCCGCTTCCCGCTGATCGCGCCCGCCGTCACCTTCAACGTCGCCACCGCGCTGCTGGGCTCGATGAACGGATTCGACATCGTGCAGGCGACCACCGCGGGGGGTCCGGGCGGGACCACCGAACTGCTCAACATCTTCATCTTCCGGACGTTCGGCCAGGGCCTCTTCGCTCAGGCCACCACGATGAGCCTCGTGCTCTTCCTGGTCGTCGCCGTGCTGGCCTTCCCCGTCATCCGGATTCTGCGCAAGCGGGAGGACGTGCTGTGACCGAGACCATGACCCTCACGACGGGGCGCGCCGCGCGCCCACCCCGGCGCCGCTCACCGATCGCGCGCCGGCTCCAGCCCGCTGCCGCGATCGTCGTCGCCGTCGCTCTGCTCGGCGTGCCGTTCTATCTGACGGTCGTGACGGCGTCCAAGACCCAGGCCGAAGCATTCGTCCCCACGCTCGCCTTCCCGTCGGAGTGGCGACTGTTCGACAACATCGCCACCGTCGTCGGCGACGGTCGCATGATCGCCGCCTTCGGCGGCAGCGTGCTCGTGATGGTGCCGGCCGTGCTGGGTGTGCTCATCCTGGGCTCGATGGCGGCGTGGATCCTCGGGCGCCGTCGCTCGCGCGGTCTCGCGTTCGTCTACGCCGTCGCGATCAGCGGCATCGTTCTCCCCCCGGCCGTCGTCACGATCGTTCTGCTGCTGCGCCAACTGGGTCTCGCCGGCACCGCGATCGGCATGATCGGCGTCTACATGGGGATGTACATGTCGACCGTGATCTTCTTCGTGACGGGTTTCGTCCGCACGATCCCGATCGAGCTCGAGGAGGCCGCCCGTGTCGACGGGGCCTCACCGGTGCGCGTCTTCGTGAAGATCATCCTGCCGCTGCTGATGCCCGTGCTCGCGACGGCGACGATCCTCATCTGCCTGTACATCTGGAACGACGTGTTCTACGCCCTCTTCGTCGTCGGCGGGCGTCTGGACACGTTGCCTCTGAACCTGTACCAGGTGGCGAGTGCGGGTCTGTATCTTCAGAATTGGCATCTGATCTTCGCGTACATCATCCTGATGAGCCTGCCCCTGCTGATCACGTTCATGGTGGCCCAGCGCAAGATCATTTCGGGCATCACCAGCGGCGCCGTCAAATGACCCTCGCCGCGTCACACCGACGGAGCACGATGGAGAACCCCCGCACCAAGCCGGCGACGATCGCCGACGTGGCAGCGCGAGCGGGGGTGTCGGTGCCGACCGTCTCGCGCGTGTTGACCGGGGCCGCGAAGGTCAGCACCGCGAAGCGCGAGGCCGTCGAGGCCGCGATCGCGGCGCTCGGCTTCCGCCCCAGCGCCGCGGCCCGCGTCCTCGCGTCGCGTAAGGCGCAGGTGGTCGCGGTCATCGCCGGCGACACCTCGCAGTACGGGTACGCCGAGACCATCCGGGGCATCGAGGAAGCGGCGCGGGCCGAGGACTACACGGTGATGATCACGGTCGTCGAGAGCACGGACGAAGCCGAGATCGATCGTGCGATCGCAGCGACCCTGGCCCAGCCCCTCGCCGGTGTCTGCGTGCTGAAGTTCGACCCGCCGGGCGTGGCCGCGCTCCACCGCATCCCCGAATCGCTCCCCCTGGTCGCGCTGTCGGGCGTGCGGGAGCCGGGCCTGCGTCAAGCGGTGCTCGACGAGACGCGAGCGGCCGAGGAACTCACGGATCATCTGCTGGACCTCGGCCATGCCACCGTGCACCACGTGCGCGTACCGCCTTCCCGCCGCGAGGACGGCCGCACGACGGGGTGGCGACGGGCGCTGAAGCACCGCGGTGCCGTCATCCCCCCGCTCAGCGACGCGTCGTGGGACCCGCGTTCCGGAATCGAGATCGGTCGACGCCTCGCCGAAGACCCGACGGTCACCGCCGTCTTCTGCGGCAACGACGAGATCGCCATGGGCGTGATCCGCGGGATCGTGGCATCCGGTCGTCGCGTTCCCGACGACATCTCCGTGGCCGGCTTCGACGACCACCCCTTGGCGGCTCTCTGGACGCCGCCGTTGACGACGGTGGATCAGGATTTCGCGGGCCTGGGCCGGCGCGGCCTCCAGCTGCTGCTCAACGAGATCGCGGGCGAGACGGGCCGTCGTTTCTCCTCGGAACGACCGCAGCTCGTCGTGCGCGAGAGCACCGCCCCGCCGTCCGCCGACGCTGCGGTCCGGCGCATCGTCTGAGGAGGCGTTTCGCGAACGCGGAACGTGCCGGACGCCTCGGCGCAAGGCCGATGTCACCGCCGCGCCACGGGCGTACCGTGTCGACGTGACGTTCAACGACAACGCCCGGGTCGGGGGCAATTCAGCGAAGCGCCGTGGCGGGACCGTCGCCGCGGTGGGCGGCGGAGCCGTCGGGCTCGGCGGCATCGTCGTGCTGCTGTTCTCGCTCTTCACCGGCACCGACCTGACCGGTCTTCTTGGCAACGGCGGCGCTCCCGCGGGCCCCGAGACGGGCGGCGAGGCCATCGCCAACTGCGAGACAGGGGCCGACGCGAACAGGGACGACTCGTGCCGTCTGGCGGCGGCATCCCTCAACATCGATCAGTTCTGGGAGGCGAGCCTCGACGGCTACCGCAAGCCGCAGTTGATCATCGTCGATCAGGCGACCAGCACCTCGTGCGGCACCGCGTCCAACGCCACCGGCCCCTTCTATTGCCCGCCCGACGAGACGGTCTACGTCGACCCGACGTTCTTCGCGATCCTCCGCGAGCAGTACGACACCACCGCCGGGCCCCTCGCGCAGCTCTACGTGCTCGCGCACGAGTACGGCCACCACGTGCAGAACCTCATCGGCGTCATGCAGGAGCACCCCGACAACGGCACCGGTCCCGACAGCAACGGGGTGCGGACCGAACTGCAGGCCGACTGCTTCGCGGGCGCCTGGGTCGCCGACGCCGGCACGCAGGTCGACGAGAACGGCACGCCCTACCTCGAACCGCCGACGCAGCAGCAGATCACCGACGCCCTCGCGGCCGCGGCAGCCGTCGGCGACGACCACATCCAGGCCGAGTCGGGTCGCGGCATCAACCCCGAGAGCTGGACGCACGGCTCGAGCGAGCAGCGCCAGCGGTGGTTCGACGCCGGGCGCCAGGGCGGCGTGAACTCCTGCGACACGTTCTCGGTGTCGGGGCAAGACCTCTAGACCACGGCATCCCGCTCCGCGCGCTCCTGCGGACTTTCGTGCAGGCCCGACCGTCCTGCGGACTCCCCCGCGCGCACGCCCGACCGTCTGGCGGACTTCCCTCGAGAAACGCCGGTTCCGGATGCCGTCCCCCGGCGTGTCCGCGGGCGACTCCGCGGGACGGTACCGGTCACCACCGCGGTGCCACCCCCTTCACGGGACGCCACCCGCGCCGCGGCACCACCACCCCACTTCCGCAGGACGGTGGCACCGCGGTGCCGGCTCACTCCTCGCGCGAACGCGTGCGGAGGATGACGACGACCACGACGCCGACGAGCACCACGACGCCCCCGCCGACGACGAGCCCCAGGGTGAGGCCCGACATGCCGCCGGTCTGAGCGGTGTCGGACGCGGCCGACGACTCTCCCCCCGCGCTGACCGCGGCCGCGCAGGGAGACTGCCCGGCCCCCGCCGACGAGCCCGCTGTCGTGGAGGTGAAGGAGAACGACCCCGAGATGGGGTGCCCGTCGGACGAGACCGCCCGCCACTCCACCTGATACTCGCCGGCGGCCCCGAGCGCGACCGGCGCGGTCAAGGTCGACCCTGACAGGGCGACGCAGTCCGTCTCGTAGTGGCGCCCGTCCGGCCCGAGCACGACGACGATGTTGCCGCCGTCGTACCCGAGCAGGTTGGCGCTGAAGTCGAGCGACACCTCCGACGGCGACGACACCGTCGCGCCCGAGGCGGGCGACGTCGACTCGAGGCTGTCGTGCGCCGAGGCGGCTTGCGCCCCACCGAGCACCGCGCCCAGCGCGATCGCCGCGATCGCCACGGTGCGCACGAGGGCGTTCGACACGCCCACGCTCAGCCGCGCTTCGGGCGACGGGCGAACGCGAGAGCCCCGAGCACGGCGCCGATCGCGCCGACGACGAGCGCGGCGATGCTCAGACCGAGCGCGACGTCCGACGAGTCCGACGAGGAACCGGATGCCATGGCATCCGCGTCATGACCCTTCGACGACGGGGCCGCCGACGCGGCGCCGTGGCTGTGCTCGGCGGTCGGCGGGGTGTCGTTGACGTACAGCACGGGTGCCGGCTCCAGCGAGTCGTCGGCCGCGACCTCGTCGGGCGTCGCCGCCCAGTCGACGACGGACCCGTCGGAGTAGGTCTGCTCCGCGGGGAGGACGAGGTGCCCCGTGTCGGGCACCGGGCCGAGCACGGCGGAGAAGATCTGGAACTGGTCCTGACCGATTCCGACCCCCGGATCGGCCTGCCACACGATCTTCAACGGCGCCTCGGTGAGGGTGTTGCCCTCCACCTCGACGGGCGCGGGCAGCGCCCCCTTCTCGACGGTGGCGGTCCAGCCCGGCACCGGTTGTACGAGCACGGCGCTCAGCGGGGTGTCGGTGGGCAGGGTCACTGCGATCTTCACGGTGGATGCCGTCTCCGACTCGGTCGGCACCCGGAAGTTCACGGTGGCGTAGCTGCCCGGGGTGGCCGTGTTGGGGTTCACCGTGACGTGGGCGGATGCCGCCAAGGGCACCCCGACCGCGAGGGCGGCGCCGGCGGCGAGGCCCACGAGGGTACGACGAAGAGTGGTCTTGCGAGACATGATGCTGCTTTCTGCGAATGCGCACGCCGAACAGACGCGGCGGGCGCGAAGGATGAGGGGTCGAGGTCACGCCGCGCGCGGCGGACCCCGGTGCCTCATCGGCGACAGCACCGTCAGGGCGGTCGGCAGCAGCGGAGAATCGGGGGCCGCGAGCATCGCGGGTTCGGCCGGCGACGGTCGTCGCACCGGGCGCAGAGCTCGCGCTGCCGCCCCGACGAATCGCGCGATCGCGCGCACCGCGCGCTCGTCCCGCCCGAGGGCGAGGACGGTGACGGCCGCCGCCATGGCGTGCGCGGCCCACATCCACGCCGAATGCGTGGTGTGCGTCATGGTCGTCGGCGCCGAGGCCGCGGCATCCAGGAGCAGCGCGCCGGAGCCGTGATGCGCCCCACCCGAGACGGAACCGCCGCCCTCGAGGTCGAGGGTGAGCAAGGCGTGGAACAGTGCCTGGCTGAGCACGACGGCGGCCGAGAGCCGCCACCACGACGGCGCGCGTCCGGCGAGGGCCACGCACACGGGAGCCGCGAGGCACAGCGCAAGGGCGATGTTCATCGCAGGTGGCAGCTGGGCGCTCACCGCCGCGTGGGAGACGGTCGCGACGAAGGTCGCCACAGAGGCCGCGGCGATTCCGCGTCCTCCGCGCTGCGCGCGCCCCGCTCTCGACGACATCTCACTCCCTCCCGCCAGCCTAGGTGGCGTCACGGCGCGAGGCGCACCGTTCACGACACAGCCGTGCGGAGCGCTTCCCACGCGTCGTGTGCGGCGTCGGCGAGGAGCTCGACGTCGGGAACAGCGTCGGGATCGACGCAGAAGCCGATGCCCAGCCAGCGGTCGTTCGAGATCGCGGCGACCCGCAGCGCGTGCCGGGGGCTCGGCTCCGACGAGGTGTAGACGTGCCCGACGCGGCGTCCTCCGACCGACACCGCGACGCGGGGGCCGGGCACGTTCGACACGGCGAGCGCGAACTCCCGCGGGTCGTCGGCGAGCCCGCGCAAGGCCGCGCCGACGGGTCCGGTCGCGGCGAGCGCGTGGAACAGCTCGTCGAGCACGCGAGCGTCGCGGCCGTGCTTGCGGGCGCGGGTGTCGGCGCTGATCAGGTCGAGCCGCCGCGCGTCGTCGCCCTCGTGCAGATGCAGGCCGACGTCGACGAACGAGTCACGATTGCCGGATGCCACGGCGTCCTCGCCGCGTTCGTGCAGGCTCACCGGCACCTGGGCGTTCAGGCGCGGGACGTGGCCGTGCTCGCGCAGGCGGCGGCGCAGGGCACCGGCGATGACGGCGAGGAGGACGTCGTTCACCGTGGCGTGTTCGGGCCGCGCGGCACCCACCGCTCGCGCTTCCGCGAGGGGCACGTCGACGAACGCGAGAGCGCGGCGCGCGGTGAGGGGGCGGTCGAACGGCGAGTGCGAGCCGGGGTGACCGAGCTCGCGGGCGAGGGTCAGCGGCATCCGTTCCCATTCGCTCCAGCGAGACGGTCGGGCGTCGGGATCGCGGATGCCGACCTCGTGCGCGGGAGCATCATGCGGCTCGAGGACCACCGACTCGAGGAAGCGCACGGCGGTCAGTCCGTCGGCGACGGCATGGTGCAGACGGACCGCGATCGCCTCGCGTCCATCGGCGAGCGGTCCGATGAGGTCGATGCTCCAGAGCGGGCGGCCGTGGTCGAGCGGCTCCGACATCAGCTGCCCGACGACAGCGCGCAGCTCGGCCGGGTCGGCGGCGGGGCGCTGGCGGACGTGATGCGCGAGGTCGACATGTTCCGCCTCTTCCCAGGAGGGGACGCCGTCGTCGTCGACCACGATGTGCCGCCCGCGCGGAAAGGCCGGGAGCCGTTCGGCCACACTCGCGCGAACCGTCTCGAGGTCGAGCGCTCCGCCCGGATCGAGGATCAGCAGCTTCAGCGCGTGCCCGCGAACGACGTCGGACTCCAGCGCCAGGATGCGAGCATCCGCGGCCGTCAGCGGCTCCCCCATGCGGGACACGCTATCTCGGCGAGGGCGTCATCGAGCCATGGCAAAGCTCGTCATCGCGGCGTCGGCGCGGCACCGCGATCGACCGAGGGACTCACGACGCCCTCGCGGTCGTCCACCAGGCGTCGACGGCCGACCCAGCCGGTGAGCCCGCGTCCGTCGGGCCAGACGAACAGCAGCACCACGGTGGTGGCCGCGAGCAGGAAGGCGAGCAGCGAGAACGGCGTCGGGAGCGCCTCGAGCACCGTGAAGGCGCCCGCTCCGGTGAGGAAGCGCAGAGGGCGGGCGACCCACGCCGGAAGCACCCCGTTCGTGTAGCGCACGCGCGTGGCCAGGTCGCCGATCGACCGACCGGTCACGAGCACGACGACAAACCACACGCCCGCCGACACCGCCGTCCCCGCAAGCGAAGCGACCTCGTCGGTGCGGAACGTCGCCGTGTCGCCGAACAGCAGCGTCACGGCCGCCTGCACGATCACCGACACGGCGATGCCGACGAGAGCGATGCCGAGCACGTCGCACAGGATGCCGAGCAGCCGGCGGCGGCGCGTGACGCGGCGGGGGACCTCGGCATCCGGAGTCCGGTCGGCACCGCGGTTCTTCCGCGGAACGACGAAGGCGGCCAACGAGCCGAGCAGGGCCCCCGAGGTGTTGGCGATGAGGTCATCGACGTCGAACACGCGGTACGCGCAGGGGTACAGCCCCCACACACCGGTCAGCTGGGTGGTCTCGATGAGGCCGGTCGTCGCGAGGCCCACGAGACCGGCGACCAGGATGCCACGCCCCCCGAGCACGCGCAGGAAGAACCCGAGCGGCACGAACAGCAGGACGTTGAGCACCACCTGCAGCACGGTCGGGTCGGTGAGGTAGCGGCCCGAGACCGCGACGGCGGCGCGGATGTCGTCGACGAACTCGAACGGACGCAGGTTGACGCCGGCGCAGCGGTAGTCGTCGCTCGCGGGCATCGGGATGAGCGTGTAGGTCCAGATCGCCCAGAAGTAGACCGCCGCCCCCGCCCACAGGAGCGTGCGTCCGACCGTGAGGCGCCCCCGGCGGCGATAGCTGACGGCGACGAACGGCACGAAGGCGAGCAACGCCACGACGGCCCCCGCGATGATGGCGAGAACGCCGGACCCGACGATGTTGTGCACCCCGCGATCCTAGGGAACGCCCGGTACCCGCACGGGCCCCTCACCCGTGTGCGCACCCCCTCGTAGCCTGGAGACATGACGCACGCCGATCACCTGCGCGACATCCTCGTCCGGCGGATCGAGGAGACCGGCTTCCGGGCACACGGCCTGCACGTGCGCGTGGGCGACGAGACCGCCGCATACCGTTGGACCCCCGACGAGCGGGAAGAGATCCACTCGGTCGCCAAGGCGGTGAGCGTGCTCGCCGCCGGGATCGCGGTCGACGAGGGTCTCGTGTCGCTCGATGAACCGATCGCCGACATCGAGGCCGCGGGCGACCGGGATTTCACCCTCCGGAACCTCCTCACGATGACGAGCGGCGTCGATTTCCCGTGGTCCCCGACGCTCATGACCGATTGGCCCGATCTCGCGGTCGAGTTCCTGTCGCGTCCCTCACGCGGCCGGGTCTTCCAGTACTCCAATGCCAGCAGCTACACGGCGATGCACGCGCTGTCGCGACGCGTCGGCGATATCGAGGAGTACCTGAGGCCGCGGCTGTTCGCGCCGCTCGGACTCGACGACGTCGCGTGGGCACGCTGCCCGAACGGGCGCGTGCTCGGCGGCGAGGGTCTCGCCCTGCGCACGGACGAGATGGCCCGCCTCGGTCAGCTGATCCGCGACCGGGGTGTCTGGCGCGGGCGTCGTCTGGTCTCGGCGGGGATCGTGGATGCCATGCACTCGGGCTGGGTCGACACCGGCGGCCAGGGCGATGGCTACCGCCGTTACGCCCTGTCCGGGTGGGACGGGCCCGGCGCGGCATGGCGCCTGCACGGGGCGTACGGGCAGCTGGTGATCTTCGTCGAGGACACGGTCGTCACCGTCAGCGCCGACGACCATGAGGGTGCCGATGCGTTCGCAGCCTTCGTCGCGGTCACCGCCGCCGGCGCCGGATGCCCGCCTCTGTGACGGCGGTGAGGGCGGCGGCATCCGAAACCCCCATCATCACGGTCTGGCGACCATGGCGTGAACGGCTGCGCGTCAGATTGCGCACAGCCCCCAGTGCGCGTAATGTCGCGCGCCGTGACTGAAGAAAGTCGCGAGCCCGGCGTGGAGACGCCGATGGCCAAGCGCATCCTCATCGGCGAGCCTCTGACGTCGGAAAAACTCGACGAGCAGCTCCTGCCCAAGAAGATGGCGCTGCCGATCTTCGCCTCCGACGCCCTCTCCTCCGTGGCCTACGCGCCGCAGGAGCTGCTGATGATCCTCCTCATCGGCGGAACGGCCCTGCTGACGCTCAGCCCGTGGGTCGCCGTGGCGGTCATCGTGCTTCTCGTCGTGGTCGTGCTGAGCTACCGGCAGCTCATCAAGGCATACCCCTCCGGGGGTGGCGACTACGAGGTCGCGAGCAAGAACCTCGGCGAAGTGCCCGGGGTCATCGTGGCCGCGGCTCTCCTGGTGGACTACGTCCTCACGGTCGCCGTGTCGGTGGCATCCGGGGTTGACAACATCATCTCGGCGCTGCCGGAGCTGAACCCGTTCCGCGTCGAGATCGCGGTCGGCTTCGTGATCCTCATCGTGATCGTGAACCTCCGCGGAGTCCGGGAAGCCTCCAGCGTCTTCGCGATTCCGACCTACCTCTTCATCAGCTCGGTGGGCGTGATGATCGTCGTCGGCCTGGTTCGCACCGTGCTCGGCGACGCCCCGCACGCGTCCAGCGCCGACTACGCGGTGCAGGCCGAGTCGTTGACGCAAGCCGCGCTCATCCTGCTCATCCTCCGCGCGTTCTCGAGCGGGTGCTCGGCGCTGACCGGCGTCGAGGCCGTGTCGAACGGCGTGCCCGCATTCCGCAAGCCCAAGATCCGCAACGCCCAGACGACGCTGACGCTCATGGGCGGCATCGCGATCGTGCTGTTCGCGGGCCTCACGATCCTCGCGCTCATCTCGGGCGTGCACTACGCCGAGAACCCCTGCCACCTCATCGGCTTCGATTGCGCCAACAACCCGCAGCCGAGTCTCATGGCGCAGGTCGCGGCAGCCACCTTCGGCATGGGAAGCATCCCGTTCTTCATCATCCAGGCCGCCACCGCGTGCGTGCTGCTGCTCGCGGCCAACACCGCGTTCAACGGCTTCCCGCTGCTCGGCGCGGTCCTCGCCCGCGACGGCTACGCCCCGAAGGCGCTGAACACCCGCGGCGACCGCCTCGTGTACTCGAACGGCATGATCATCCTCGGCATCGTCGCCATCGGGGTGCTGATCGTCTATCAGGCCAACCTCACGACGCTGATCCAGCTGTACATCATCGGCGTCTTCGTTTCGTTCTCGCTGGGTCAGCTCGGCATGGTCAAGCACTGGCGCCGCGCGCTGCGCGGCCTGCGAGAGCTGCCCCCCGAGGCGGCGAAGCAGCAGTCCGCCGCGATCGAACGGCGCTCGGCGGTCTCGGGCCTGTGGATCAACTCGGTCGGCGCCGGCATGACGGTGCTCGTGCTGCTGATCGTCACCATCACGAAGTTCACGCACGGTGCGTGGCTGGTGTTCATCGCGATCCCGATCCTCGCGGTGCTCATGGTGGGCGTGAACCGGTACTACCGCGACGTCGAGCACGAGATCCAGATGGACGACACCGTCCACTTCGGCGCCACGGGTGACGTCGCGATCGTGCTCGTCAACCGTCTGCAGAAGCCGGTCATGAAGGCCATCGACTACGCCCTCGCCGCCAAGCACGACAAGACGCTGGCGGTGCACGTGGCGATCACCGACGAAGAGTCGGCAAGCCTGCAGCGCGAATGGGCCGAGCACGACATGCCCATCCCGCTGGTCATCATCGAATCGCCGTACCGCACCTACACCTCGCCGGTGTCGAGCTTCATCAAGACCTACCGTGAGAAGCACGGCTCCTCGGTCGTGACGGTGTACCTGCCGCAGTTCATCGTGGGGCATTGGTGGGAGTCGATCCTGCACAACCGCCGGTCCCGTCGCCTCGCGCAGCAGCTCATGCTCGTGCACGGCGTGTCGATCACCCTCGTGCCGTGGCTGCTCGACTCGTCCGAGGTCATCTACGGCCGTCGCTCGCGGCCCCTCCCCGGCCAACAGCGCGGTGGTCAGCCGGTGGCCCAGGTGCCGGCGCGGAGTCCCCGGAAGACGTCCGGCGACGCGGCATCCTGAGTCCTGCCCGACGCCCCGTCCCCCCGGCGGGGGCGCTCGGCGTCGTCGGCTCGCGGGTCCGGGTGCTGTCGCCGCCCTCAGGCGGGCCGAACTCCTGAGAAACGCAGGGTTCGAGCGGAGAGAACGGCCCCGCAGACGCCGTGCGCGCGAAAAGTCAGGAGTTCGGCCCGCCCCGTCTCCGCCCGCCTCGCTCCGCGGCGCCCCGCCCGCGAGGACGGTGGACGGGGCCGCGCGTCTCGGGCAGGGTGGATGCCATGCCGATCCTCGCCCTGCTGACCCTCGCCGTCATGGTGATCGCGCTGATCGACGCCATCACGCGCCGCGACGACCAGGTGAAGCACATGCCCAAGTTCGTGTGGGTGTTCTTCATCGTGCTGCTGCCGCTGATCGGCTCGATCCTCTGGTTCACGATCGGGCGCGAGTACGAGCCGCGGTCCGCGCCGATGTCGTTCGGCGACCCGCGGCGCTGGCAGAAGAATCCCGAGCCTTCCCCGGCGCCGCGCCCGTATGACGCCCGCAGCACGGAGCAGCAGATCGCCGACCTCGAGCGAGAGATGCATCTCGCCGACCTCGAGGAGCAGGTGCGGCGGCGACGCGCCGAGGGCGACGGGGCCGGGGCGGGCGCGGGGAGCTGACGCGCCGGGAGCGCCGCTTCGGTCGGGATGTCGTCGGCGGTCCCGCCGCGAGGTCACTCCGCACCGTGCCAGACGCGTTGAGTGTCCAAAACACCCGGACGCCTCAGAAAATCGTCCGGGTGTTTTGGACACTCAACGGGCTGGGGCGCGCGGGCGCGCGGGCGGGCGGGCGCTCGAGCTCCGCGGGCTCAGTCGGTCGGGCGCTGGCGCAGCCTCTTGACGTCGGTGCGGCGCTGCTTCGCGCGCAGGCGGCGCTCGGTCGACCCTCGCGTCGGCTTCGTCGCGCGACGCGGCGGAGCGGGAGCGCGCACGGCCTCGGCGACGAGCGCGGCGAGGCGCTCGCGCGCGGCGTCGCGGTTGCGCAGCTGATGGCGGTGCTCCGACGCCGCGATCGTCAGCACCCCGTCGACGAGCCGGTTCCCGAGGCGCTCGATGAGCCGCTCGCGCTGGACCGGTGACAGCGCCGTCGAGGCCCTGGCATCCCACATCAGCTCCACGCGCGAATCGGCGGTGTTCACGCCCTGTCCCCCCGGACCCGATGAGCGCGAGAAGCGCCATGACAGCTCGGCCGCGGGGATCACCAGCCCCGCGCTCACGCGCACGTCGTTCTCGGCCATGCCTCCATCATGCGCGGTCGGCGGCTCTCCTGGCCCGGGCAGCGTCGAGACGGCATCCGGCTGACAAGTCGGCGTCAGCCTGCAACGGAGAGGTCAGCGAGGTGCAGTCTCGCGAACGGAACGCCCGCGCGGACGCCGCCCCGGGCACGGGGCGAGCCCGCACGCGGTGGGCCGACCCCGCGCGCCCGTAAGAACGCCGTATGCGTCGGTCACCGACCCGTAGGGAAACCGTGAGGATGCCCGGATGCCACGCCCCGGGCGCGTTTGATCGACAGATGTGCCGCCCCGCGGCGCCCGCGGTCCGCCGCGGCCCTGTCTTCATCCTGGAGTCGTCGTGCTCGATGCCGTCTTCCTCGCCGCGACTGTCGCGCTCTTCGCGCTGGTCGCCCTCGTCGCCAAGGGGGTCGAGAAGCTCGGCCCTGAGGCCCGCCCCTCGTCCGCCCGCCCCTCAGGGCGCGGAGGCGAGCACTCGTGATCTTCTTCTCCATCCTGGCCGCCGTGCTCGCGGTCGCCGCCGTGGTGTACCTCGTGGTCGCCCTCGTCCGCCCCGAGAAGTTCTGACATGGATGCCGGAACCATCTGGTCCATCGTCCTGACCAGCCTCACGCTGCTCGTCGCCCTGGGCCTGGCCTACCGCCCGCTGGGCGACTACATCGCCCGCATCTACACCGGCGAGCGCGACCTCGCCGTCGAGCGCGGCACTTACCGCCTGATCGGCGTCGACCCGCGCGGCGCGCAGACCTGGCAGGCGTACCTGCGCTCGGTGCTGCTCTTCTCGTTCGTGGGCGTCGTGATCGTCTACGCGCTCCTGCGTCTGCAGACGGTGCTGCCGTTCTCGCTGGGTCTCGAGGCGCCGAGCGAGGCCCTGTCGTTCAACACCGCCATCTCGTTCGTGACCAACACGAACTGGCAGTCGTACGGCGGCGAGACCACCCTGGGCTACACCGCGCAGTTCGCCGCCCTCACGGTGCAGAACTTCGTGAGCGCCGCCGTCGGCATCGCCGTGGCCGTCGCTCTCGTCCGCGGCTTCGCGTACCGACGCAGCGGCGTGATCGGCAACTTCTGGGTCGACCTCGTCCGCGGCACCTACCGCCTGCTGCTGCCGTTCTCGGTGATCGCCGCGATCGTGCTGCTCGCGGGTGGCGTCATCCAGAACCTCACCGGGTTCACGGATGCCACGACCCTCGCGGGCGCGGCCCAGTCCATCCCGGGTGGGCCGGTGGCCTCGCAGGAGGCCATCAAGCTGCTCGGCACGAATGGCGGCGGCATCTTCAACGTCAACTCCGCCCACCCGTTTGAGAACCCGACGCCCTGGACGAACCTGTTCGAGATCTTCCTCATGCTCGTGATCCCGTTCTCGCTCCCCCGCGCTTTCGGCCGCATCGTCGGCGACGACCGCCAGGGGTACACGATCCTGGGCGTGATGGGCGCGATCTTCGTGGCCTCCACCGCCCTGCTCACCTGGGCCGAGATGGCCGGCGCCGGCACCGCGCCCCAGCTCGCGGGCGGCGCGATGGAGGGCAAGGAGGTGCGTTTCGGCATCTTCGGCTCGACGCTGTTCGGCTCCACCAGCACGCTCACCTCGACCGGCGCCGTGAACTCGATGCACGACAGCTACACGGCGCTGGGCGGCGGGATGCCGATGATCAACATGATGCTCGGCGAGGTCGCCCCCGGCGGCGTCGGGTCGGGCCTGTACGGCATGCTCATCCTCGCCGTGATCGCCGTGTTCGTCGGCGGGCTGCTCATCGGCCGCACGCCCGAGTACCTCGGCAAGAAGATCGGCCCGCGCGAGATCAAGCTCGCGAGCCTGTATATCCTCGTCACGCCCACCCTCGTGCTGGCGGGGACCGCGCTGAGCTTCGGGGTTCCCGGCATCCGTTCCGACGTCGAAAGCACCTCGATCCTCAACCCGGGCGTGCACGGCCTGAGCGAAGTGCTCTACGCGTTCACCTCGGCGGCGAACAACAACGGCTCCGCGTTCGCGGGGCTCACGGCCAACACCCCGTGGTTCAACACGGCGCTGGCCGTAGCGATGCTGCTGGGGCGCTTCCTCCCGATCGTCTTCGTGCTGGCCCTGGCCGGAGCGCTGGCGGCTCAGGATGCCGTGCCGGCCACGGCCGGAACCCTGCCGACGCACCGCCCGCAGTTCGCGGGTCTGCTCGCCGGCGTGGCCGTGATCGTGACGGCCCTCACCTACTTCCCGGTCCTGACCCTCGGACCCCTCGCTGAAGGACTTGTTCGCTGATGTCCACCCTGACCCACATCCCGGCCGCCGAAGCGCCCGCCGCCGAAGCCCCGCGCCGCGCGTTCAGCGCCGCGCAGATCGTCGCCGCCCTGCCGGGCGCGGCGAGGAAGCTCAACCCTGCCGCGCAGTGGCGCAACCCCGTGATGTTCCTCGTGTGGGTCGGTGCGGCCCTGACGACGCTGATCGCCCTGGCCGAACCGTTCCTCGGCGGTGACACCGGCCTGCCCTTCGGGTTCACGTGGGGCATCGCCGTATGGCTGTGGCTCACGGTGTTCTTCGCGAACATCGCCGAGTCGGTGGCCGAGGGCCGCGGCAAGGCGCAGGCGGCGACCCTGCGCAAGACCCGCACGACGACCTCGGCCCGCCGCGTGGTCGCGTACTCCCCCGCGGATCCCGCGGCCCGGAACGCCGCGACCGAGGACGTCCCCTCGGGCGACCTGCGCGTCGGCGACGTCGTGCTCGTCGAGACGGGCGAGCTGATCCCCGGCGACGGCGACATCGTGCACGGCATCGCGACCGTCGACGAGTCGGCGATCACGGGCGAGTCCGCCCCGGTCGTCCGCGAATCGGGCGGCGACCGCAGCGCCGTCACCGGCGGTACGCGCGTGCTCAGCGACCGGATCGTGGTGAGAATCACCTCCAAGCCCGGCGAGACCTTCGTCGACCGGATGATCGCGCTCGTCGAGGGCGCCTCGCGCCAGCGCACGCCGAACGAGATCGCGCTGAACATCCTGCTCGCGAGCCTGTCGATCGTCTTCGTCGTCGTGGTTCTCGTGCTGAACCCCATCGCGTCCTACGCCGCGTCGCCCGTCTCGATCCCCGTGCTCGTGGCGCTGCTCGTCTGCCTCATCCCCACGACCATCGGGGCGCTGCTGAGCGCGATCGGCATCGCGGGCATGGACCGTCTCGTGCAGCGGAACGTCCTGGCCATGTCGGGCCGCGCGGTCGAGGCCGCGGGAGACGTCACCACGCTGCTGCTGGATAAGACCGGCACCATCACCTACGGCAACCGGCGGGCCTCGGCGTTCGTGCCCCTGAAGGGCGTCGGCGGGCCGGAGCTGGCGGAGTACGCCTCGCTGTCGTCGCAGGCCGACCCCACGCCCGAGGGGGTCTCGGTGGTCGAGTTGGCCGCCGCGCGGGGCATCGTCGCCGAGATGCCCCGGGGCGCGGAGCCCGTGCCCTTCACGGCCCAGACCCGCATGAGCGGCCTCGACCTCGTCGACGGCACGCAGGTGCGGAAGGGCGCGGCATCCGCCGTGGTGGCCTGGCTCGACGGTCAGGGCGCGACGGTGCCCGACGCCACCCGTGCCGAACTCCTGAAGTTCACGAACGAGATCGCCGAGTCCGGCGGAACCCCGCTGGTGGTGGCGACCCTGGCCCCCGATTCCTCAGGAGTTTCGCACGACCGCGGGCGCGTGCTCGGCGTCATCCACCTCAAGGACGTCGTCAAAGACGGCCTGCGCGAGCGCTTCGGCGAACTGCGCGCGATGGGTATCCGCACCGTGATGATCACGGGCGACAATCCGCTCACCGCGAAGGCCATCGCCGCCGAGGCCGGCGTCGACGACTTCCTCGCCGAAGCCACCCCCGAAGACAAGCTCGCGCTCATCCAGCGCGAGCAGGAGGGCGGCAACCTCGTCGCCATGACCGGCGACGGCACGAACGACGCCCCCGCCCTGGCGCAGGCCGACGTGGGTGTCGCGATGAACACGGGCACCTCGGCCGCGAAGGAGGCCGGCAACATGGTCGACCTCGACAGCGACCCGACCAAGCTCATCGACATCGTCCGCATCGGCAAACAGCTGCTCATCACGCGCGGCGCGCTCACGACGTTCTCGCTGGCCAATGACATCGCGAAGTACTTCGCCATCATCCCGGCGATGTTCATGGGCGTCTTCCCGGGCCTCGCGGTCCTGAACATCATGCAGCTGTCGTCGCCGGCATCCGCGGTGCTCAGCGCGATCATCTTCAACGCGATCGTCATCATCGTGCTCATCCCCCTCGCCCTGCGCGGAGTGAAATACCGCGCGGCGAGCGCGTCGAGCATCCTCAGCCGCAACCTGCTCGTCTACGGGCTCGGCGGCGTCCTCGTCCCCTTCATCGGCATCAAGCTCATCGACCTCGTCGTGAGCCTGCTCCCCGGCTTCTGAAAGGCCCCGTCATGCGCACCACCCTGCGTACCGCCGGCGTCGCCGTCCGCGCGATGCTCGTCTTCACCGCCGTGCTCGGTGTCGGCTACATGCTCCTGATCACGGCGATCGGGCAGGTCGCCCTGCCGTTCCAGGCCAACGGCTCGCTCGTCCGCTCCGCCGACGGCGCCGTGATCGGCTCGACGCTGATCGGGCAGTCGTTCCAGGATGCCGACGGCCGAGCGCTCCCGCAGTACTTCCAGTCGCGTCCGTCCGCCGCCTCCTACGACGCCGGCGCCTCGACCGGCTCGAACCTCGGCCCGGAGAACAGCGACCTCATCGCCTCGATCCAGCAGGGGCGGTCGGACTTCCTCGCCCTGAACGGCGACGGCTCGATCCCCGCCGACGCCGTCACCGCCTCCGGTTCCGGCCTCGACCCCGACATCTCCGTCGCCAACGCCGAACGCCAGGTCGCGCGGGTCGCCGAGGCCCGCGGCATCCCGGCGTCCGACGTCGAGGCACTCGTCGCCGCGCACACGCTGCCGCGTGACCTCGGGTATCTCGGCGATCCCCGCGTGAACGTGTTCGAGCTGAATCGCGCACTCGACGCACGATGAGCGACGAGAATCGCTGACATGGCTGTCGTCGCGTCCCCCGCCGTCGCGCTCCCCGCGCGGCGGCGGCGTCACGCGCGAGTCACGGGCCCGTCGACGAGCTCAGGGGCCCGGGGCGCGGGAGGGCGGCCGTGAAGCGCGGCACGCTGCGCGTGCTGCTCGGCATGGCGCCGGGCGTGGGCAAGACGTACGAGATGCTCGAAGAGGGCCGTCGCCTCCGTGACGAGGGCCGCGATGTCGTCATCGCCGTCGTCGAGACACACGGTCGTGCCGCCACCGCCGCCCAGGCCGACGGCCTCGAGGTCGTCGCGCGTCGCACCGTCGCCCATCGCGGAGTCGCCCTGGAGGAGATGGACCTGGACGCCGTGCTCGAACGGCATCCGCGAATCGCCCTCGTCGACGAGCTCGCGCACACCAACGCCCCCGGCTCACGCAACGACAAGCGCTGGATCGACGTCGACGAGCTGCTCGACGCCGGGATCGACGTCATCACGACGGTCAACGTGCAGCACATCGCCTCACTGAACGATGTCGTCGAGAAGATCACCGGGGTCGTGCAGCGCGAGACGGTTCCGGATGCCGTCGTCCGCGCCGCCGACCAGATCGAGGTCGTCGACCTGGCACCGCAGTCGCTGCGCGACCGGCTCGCGGCGGGCTCGGTGTACCCCGCGGAGCGCATCGACGCGGCCCTGTCGAACTACTTCCGCCTCGGCAATCTCACGGCGCTGCGCGAGCTCGCGCTGCTGTGGCTCGCCGACGAGGTCGACTCCGCCCTGCAGCGCTACCGCGTCGAACAGGGAATCGAGGGGTCGTGGCAGGCCCGTGAGCGCGTGGTGGTCGCGCTGACCGGCGGCCCGGAGGGAGAGACGCTCCTCCGCCGCGGCGCGCGTATCGCCGCGCGCTCGGCCGGCGGCGAACTGCTCGCGGTGCACGTGTCGAGCCAGGACGGCCTGCGCGCGAGCACGCCCGGCGCCCTCGACCAGCAGCGCGCACTCGTCGAGCAGCTCGGCGGCACGTACCACCAGGTCATCGGCGACGACGTGGCCACGGCACTCGTCGACTTCGCCCGCTCGGTCAACGCCTCGCAGCTCGTGATCGGCGTCAGCCGGCGCGGTCGCCTCGGCGCCGCCCTGACCGGGCCCGGCATCGGCAACACCGTCATCCGCGCCTCCGGCGACATCGACGTGCACATCGTCAACCACGCGCGCGCCGGCGGCCGGTTCGCCCTCCCCCGCCTCTCCGGGCCCGCGCTGAGCGCGAAGCGGCGCATCCTCGGCTTCGTCACGGCGCTCGTGGGCGGCCCCCTCATCTCGCTGCTCCTGCTGGCCACCGGCTCCGACGACTCGATCACCACCGACGTCCTCTCCTACCAGCTGCTCGTCGTGGTCGTCGCGCTGATCGGCGGCATCTGGCCGGCGGTGTTCGCGGCCGTGCTGTCGGGGGTCACCCTCGACTTCCTGTTCATCGCGCCGCTGTACACCGTGACGATCAGCGACCCCGTCCACGCGATCGCGCTCGTGCTCTACGTCGTGATCGCGATGCTCGTGAGCATCGTCGTCGACCAGGCCGCACGCCGTGCCCGCGCCGCCCGCCGCGCGGCCGCCGAAGCCGAGCTGCTCGCGACCGTGGCCGGCAGCGTGCTGCGCGGGGAGAGTGCTGTGCCCGCGCTCGTCAGCCGCGCACGCGAAGCCTTCGGCCTCTCCGGGGTGCGCCTGCTCGCCGCCGATGGTCGCGTGCTCGCCACCGACGGGGAGCCCGTCCGCGACGATCGGCGCACCACGATGCCGGTCGGCGACGGCCGCGCGACCCTCGAACTTCACGGCGGAGACCTGGATGCCGGCGGCCGCCGCCTCCTCGATGTCGTCGTCGCTCAGCTCGCCGCCGCCCTCGAACGCGCCGATCTCGCCGAGACCGCCGCCGAGGCGGGGGCACTGGCGGAGACCGACCAGGTGCGCAGCGCCCTGCTCTCGGCCGTCAGCCATGACCTTCGGCGCCCCCTGGCATCCGCCGTCGCCGCCCTCGGAGGACTCCGCGCCGCCGGCGACAACCTGTCGGACGACGATCGCCGAGAACTGCTCGAAACGGCGGACGAGAGCCTCGCGACCCTCTCGGTACTCGTCACAGACCTTCTCGACGTCAGCCGGGTACAGGCGGGGGTCCTCGCCGTGTCGCTCGCGCCCGTCGACGCCGCCGACGTCGTGATCGCGGCCCTCGACGAGCTGGGCCTCGGCCCCGACGAGGTGGAGCTCGCGCTCGATCCCGACCTGCCGTCTTTGCGCGCCGACGGCGTGCTGCTGCAGCGCGTGCTCGTCAACGTCCTCGCCAACGCCCAGCGCTACACGCCCGCCGGCGGACGCGCGCGGATCGCGACGAGCCGTCTCGGCGGCATCGCCGAGATCCGCGTGATCGACCACGGACCGGGCATCGCCGCGGAGCGCCGCGACGACATGTTCTCGCCGTTCCAGCGCCTCGGCGACACCGACAACACCGCGGGCCTCGGCCTCGGCCTCGCGCTCTCCCGCGGCTTCGCCGAGGGGATGGGCGGAACCCTGACCCCCGAGGACACCCCCGGGGGCGGTCTGACGATGGTGGTGGCGCTGCCGATCGCCGACGCCACCACCGACGCCACCGCGGGCTCCCGCTCGAGCAGCGCCGCGGATGTGGCATCCGGGATCAGGGTGCCCCGCGCCCCGCGCGAACCGGACGCCCGGCCCGCGGCATCCGCTCCTCGAAAGGACGCCCCGTGAAGATCCTGATCGCCGACGACGACCCGCAGCTGGTCCGGGCGTTGCGCATCACGCTCGCCGCCCACGGCTACGACGTCGTGGCCGCGGCCGACGGGGCGGCTGCGATCACGCTGGCCGCGCACGCTCACCCCGACATCGTGCTGTTGGATCTCGGGATGCCGCACCTCGACGGCGTGCAGGTGATCCAGGCGCTGCGCGGGTGGACGAGTGCTCCGATCATCGTGGTCTCGGGGCGCACGGGCTCGGCCGACAAGGTCGACGCGCTCGATGCGGGCGCTGACGACTACGTCACTAAGCCGTTCCAGATCGACGAGCTGCTCGCCCGACTGCGCGTGCACGCGCGTCGCACCGCCCCCCTCGCCCGGGGAGTCGGTCGTGCGCTTCGGGTCCGTCGAGGTCGACCTGGCCGCCAAGGCGGTGCTGCGCGACGGTGCCCGCGTGCACCTCACGCCGACCGAATGGCGGATGCTGGAGTTCCTGGCCCGAAACCCCGGCTCACTCGTCACACGGCAGACCCTGCTGAAGGAGATCTGGGCGAGCGAGCAGGTCGCCGACAGCGGGTACCTCCGGCTCTACATGTCGCAACTGCGCAAGAAGCTCGAGGCCGACCCGTCGGCGCCCGTGCACCTGCTCACCGAGCAGGGCATGGGGTACCGACTGGTGGTGTGACGACGGACGTCCGGGAACCGCTAGTTGAGCACCGGCGGGACCTCGGCCCACACCGCCCGGTCGGCGGTCGTGGGAGCGGCAGGGATGCGCCCCTCCCCATCGGGCTCGGGGATCGCGGCCAGCAGCGCCCGCGTGTACGGATGCTGCGGAGCCGCCCACAGGTCGGCCGTGCTCCCCGACTCGAGCACGCGCCCGCCGAACATCACGAACGTGCGGTCGGCGATGCGTCGCACGACGGCGAGGTCATGCGAGATGAACAGCATGCCCGCGCCGGCTTCGGCGACGAGATCGCGCATCAGCGCGGCGACACTCGTCTGCGTCGAGGCGTCGAGGGCCGAGATCGGCTCGTCGGCCACGAGCAGCGACGGCCGGGCCGCCAGAGCCCGGGCGATCGCGAGGCGCTGCTTCTGTCCACCCGAGAACTGGTGGGGGAAGCGGGTCGCGACGCTCGCGGGCAATCCGACGCGCTCGAGCCACTCCCCGACCGTCGATCCTGCCGCTCCGCGAGCCCGAGCCGTCGCGATGCCGTCGGCGATCTGCGTCCCCACCCGGCGGCGAGGGTTGAGCGAGGTCGACGGGTCCTGGAAGACCATCTGGATGCTGGTGAGGTCGGTCCGACGACGACGCAGCCCGAGCGGCGTGACCGGGACGCCCTGGAACAGCACGGAGCCGGCCGCCGTCCTCTCGATGCCGACGACGGCGCGCGCGAAGCTCGACTTGCCGCTGCCCGACTCCCCGACCAGCGCCACGGTCTCGCCGGGGGCGACACGCAGCGAGACATCGTCGACGGCCACCACGGGTGGGGTGCCGGGGTAGCGCACGACCACCCCCCGCGCGTCGAGGACTGCGTCACTCATCGAATCCGCCCTCCGTCGTGGCATCCGCTCTCGTCTCCGCGTCGGCGAGGGGAGTGGCATCCGGGGCCTCGATCCTCGACCCGGGAAGCGCGGCGAGCAGCGAGCGCGTGTAGGCGTGCTGCGGGTCGCGGAAGAGGGTCTCGCGGTCGGCGCGCTCGACGATGAGGCCGTCCTTCATGACGGCGACGTCGTCGGCGATCGCGCTCATGACGCCGAGGTCGTGGGTGACCAGCAGCACCGCGAGGCGACGCTCGGTCGCCAGATCGCGCAACAGCTGCAGGATGCCGGCCTGGACCGTGACGTCGAGGGCGGTCGTCGGCTCGTCGGCGAGCAGCACCTCGGGGTCGCACGCCAGGGCGCACGCGATGGCGATGCGCTGGCGCTGGCCGCCGGAGAACTGGTGCGGGTAGCGGCTCAGCGCGTCCGCCGGGCGCGGGACCTGCACGGTCTCGAGCAGTTCCTCGGCGCGCGCTCGGGCGGCGGCCCCCTTCAGGCCGAGGTGCACGCGCAGGTGATCGGTGAGCTGGCGGCCGATGGGCAGCTGCGGATGCAGCGACGCGGAGGGGTCTTGGAAGACCATCGCGATCCGCGCCCCGCGGATGCGGTTCATCGCTCGCCGGTCCAGCCCGAGGATCTCTTCGTCGCCGAGAAGGACCGAACCGCCCGTCCGCGCCTGTCGCGGCAGGAGCCCGAGCACGGCCAGCGACGTCAGGGTCTTGCCCGAACCGGATTCCCCGGCGAGGCCCTGGATGCGGCCGGGCTGCAGGTCGATCGAGACACCCCGCACCAGCGGACGGCCGATGTCGATCGTGAGGTCGCGGATGGACAGAGCGCTCATGCGGGCACCCCCGTGGCCGACGCCTGGTGCTCCGCTTGCCGCTCGTGCGTGATCTCGGCTGTCGGGTCGAGCACGTCGCGCATGGCGTCACCCAGGAAGTTGAACGCGAGCACGACCGTGAGGATCGCGAGGCCGGGGAAGATGCCCAGCCACCACGCGTCGAAGTTCTGCATCGCTCCCGAGATCATGGAGCCCCATTCGGCGGTCGGCGGCTGCGCCCCGAGGCCCAGGAACGACAGTCCCGACAGCAGCAGGATGGCCGCGCCGATGTCGAGGGTCGCGAGCACCAGGACGGGGCCCGCGATGTTCGGCAGGATGTCGACGAAGAGCGTCCGCAGCGGCGAGTGACCCAGGAGACGTCCGGCGATCACGTAGTTCTGCCCGCGCAGACCGAGCACGATGCTGCGGGTGACGCGCGAGTACTGCGGCCATGACACCACGATCGCGGCGATCACGGCGTTGAACAGCGAGGGGCCGAGAGAGGCCGCGACCACCATCGCCAGGATCACGGTGGGGAACGCCATGAACAGGTCGGTGATGCGCATGAGGGTCTCGTCGACCCACCCGCCGAAGTAGCCGGCCACGGCACCGATGGTCGTCCCGATGATCAGCGCCGCGAGCACGAGCGTCAGAGCGAGCGGCAGACTCACGGTCGCACCCGTCATCAGCCGCGAGAACATGTCGCGACCGTTGCCGTCGGTACCGAGCAGCGTGTCGACGCCGGGCGGCTGGAGGCGCGGCAGCACCTGGGCGTCGGGCCCGAAGGGCACCCACCACTGCGCGGTGAAGGCCACGATCACCCACGCGCCGGCGATCACGGTTCCGATGATGCCCAGGGGAGTGCGCCACGCGCGGGGCCACCGCAGGCGGAAGCGTCCGCGGCCCGATACGGCGGCGAGGCGGCTCATGCGATCCTCACTCTCGGGTCGAGCACGCCGTAGAGCATGTCGACGACGAAGTTGATGAGCAGGTAGATGACGCCGACGACCAGACCCACGCCCATGATCCCGGGCAGGTCGAGGTTGGCGGCGGAGTTGTAGGCATACGTGCCGAGTCCCGGCCACGCGAACACCGACTCGACGAGAACGGTGCCCGACAGCAGCGCTCCGAACGCGACACCGACGACCGTGAGGATCGGAAGCGACGCACCCCGCAGCACGTAGTCGAGGATGATGCGCATCGCCGGAAGCCCCTTGGCGCGGGCGGCCCGCACGTAATCGCTGCCCAGCACCTCGAGCACCGACGTGCGGATGAAGCGCGTGAGCAGGCCGATGGTCACGAGCGAGAGCACGAGCACCGGCAGGGCGAGATGGGTGAGGGCGTCCATGTAGCCGACGCCGTCGCCGTTCAGGAGGTAGTCGACGGTGTAGAGGCCGGTCACGCGCGGGGGCGGGGTGATCGACGGCGAGATGCGTCCGGAACCGGGCGCGATGCGCAGCTGGAGGAAGAAGAAGTAGAAGCTGACGAGGGCGAGCCAGAACGTGGGCACGCTCAGACCGACGAGCGTGACCACGCGGATGACCTGGTCGGACACCAGCCCGCGGCGGTACGCCGCGAGCGTGCCGAGCACGATGCTGACGGCGAGGCTCAGCACGATCGCGCCGATCGCGATCTCGATCGTCGCGGGCACCGCGGTGGCCAGGTCGCTGGCGACCGGGCGACCGGTCACCAGCGACGTGCCGAGGTCGCCGCGCAGCAGGTTCCCCATGTAGATGAAGTACTGCACGAACAGCGGTTGATCCAGGCCCTGCTCCCGGATGAACGCCTCGCGAGTCACCGGGTTCTGCGACGCGCCCTCACCCAGGGCGGCCGAGACGGGGTCGCCGGGCACGAGGTTGGTGAGCAGGAACGTGACGATCGTCACGCCCACCAGCAGCAGCAGGGAGGTCCCCGCCCGCCGCAGGAGGTACCCCGCGAGGGGCGATCGGCGCCGTGGCGTCCGCTCCTTCACCGTCGTCATCGAGACCTCGATCAGCCGGCCGGGGCGATCTCGGCGATGTCCATCTCCCAGACCGAGTTGTACACGGCGCCGGAGACCGACGCGGCCGTCGCGATGTTGCGACCGGGCACGATCAGCGGAACGAACGGGCCCTCGGCCTGCAGCTTCTCGGCGAAGTCCGTGAAGGTCGCGGTACGGACGTCGGTGTCGGTCGCCGATGCGGCGTCCGCGGCGATCTGAGCGATCTCGGGGTTGGCCTCGGCGGTCCACCCGGCGCGCAGACCGACCTTCAGGCCGGGAGCGAAGGGCAGGAAGTTGGCCGAGTCGGCGTAGTCGGGTCCCCAGAACCACAGTCCGAAGCCCTCGGTGCCGTTGACGTACGAGTCGAGCTCGGTCGCGAACGGTGCCGGAGCGAGTTCGACCGCGATGCCGGCATCCTTCAGCTGCGCCTGAATGCGCTCGGCGAGCGGGGTGAACTCGACCCCGCCGACGGGGTAGTCGTTCGGGAACTGCAGCCGCAGCGTCTGACCGGTGTAGCCCGCGGCGGCGAGCGCCGCCTTGGCCTTGTCGAGGTCCTGACCGGCACCCGTGGCGAGCGCACCCTCGAACCCGGGCGGGATGACACCCGTCGCCTGCTGCGCGCCGGCACCGGCCAGCTCCAGCAGGGCGTCGTAGTCGAGCGCGTAGCGGATGGCCTCGGCGATCTTCACGTTCGCGAGGTCGCCGCTGACGGCGGGCGACTGGTTCAGCAGCAGGAAGATGGTCTGGCCCGAGGGGACCGACTCGACCTTCAGCCCGTCGCCGAGGCCCGAGACCTGGTCGCCGTTCAGGTCCATCGCGACCATCGAGTCGCCGCCCTTGAGGTTGGCCAGCTGCGTCGCGCTCTCGGTGACGTTGCGGACGACCACGCGGCCGTACGCCGACTTCTCGTCGCCGTTGTAGGCGTCGTTGCGCGAAAGCACGACCTGCGAGGAGAGGTCGAGCGTGTCGAGCACGAACGGTCCGGACCCGGCCGATTCCCCGTCGAGGAAGCCCTGGGCCGAGTCGGAACCGTCGACACTGCCGCCGTGCTCGGTGACGACGTCGGAGTTGACGATGCCGAGGGCGGGGTTCGCGAGGATCGCCGGCAGCTGCAGGAGCGGGGTCGGGGAGGTGATCGAGATCGTCTTGTCGTCGACCTCGGCGATGGTCAGGCCCCCGAGGAGGAAGTTGGGCTTGGCATCGGCCATGCCCTGGATGCGCTGGAGGCTGAAGACGACGTCCTTCGCCTCGATGGGGCTGCCGTCCGAGAAGACGCGGTCTCCCTCGAGCGTGAAGGTGAACTCGGTGGCCGCGTCGTTCTGCTTCCAGGACGCCAGGCCCGGGACGGGGGTCGAGACGTCGGAGCCGTCGAAGTCGACGAGCGTCTCGTACAGGGCCTTCGCGACCATGTTCCCGGTGGGGTCGTAGGTGTGACCCGGGTCGGCGGTCTCGATCGAGAACGCGGTGTCGATGACCAGCGACTCCGAGCCCTGGGCGGAGGAACCGCCGTTGGCGGAGTTGCCTCCGGTACACCCGGTGAGCGCGAGGAGCGCGGCAGCGCCGAGGGCGAGGACCGACGTGGTGCGACGTGACGACATGGGAGCCTCCGGAGGCGAGGAGTACATTCGGGTTCGGTCGATGCGGAAGTAGACGACCGGGATTAGATTCGCACCCTATTCGACGATGTGTCCAGCCAGAACGTGCCAGCCTCGCGGTCTGTCCACCGAACCCTCGCCTTGGAGCAAAATGTCCAGCAAAGACGCGGAACCGACGAACAATTCTGGACGAAGTGCCGCCCCCTTGGACGATACGGCGTACAAAATCCTCGCCGTGCTGCGTGATAACGGTCGTATCTCGATCGCCGCCCTCGCCGAGCGCGTCGGCATCTCGCGCGCCAACGCCTACACGCGCGTCGAGTCCCTGGTGCACGACGGCGTCATCACGGGCTTCAGCGCGCAGGTCGACCACGCGCAGGCGGGACTGTCGATCGGCGCTCTCGTCTTCGTGACGGTGCTCCCGCAGGCGTGGGCGTCGTTCCGTGAGCGTGTCGTCGAGATGCCCGATGTCGAGTGGTGCGCCGTCACGACCGGGGAGCACGACGCGATGCTGCTCATCCGCGCCGTCGACGTCAGCGGCGTGCACGAGTTCTCCACCGGCGTGATCGCCCAGCTCCCGGAGGTGCGCACGGTCGTCAGCGTCGTGGTGCTCGACGAGGTTGTGCGTCGCCCCTACCTGCTGCCGGCCGATCTTCCCGACCGCACGGCGACCAGCACCCTGCTCGGCATGACACGGTGGACCCCGGCGACGCCGGGCCGCGACACCCTCCCGCCGCGCTGATCTCCCGCGCCGCTCTCCTGCCTCCGCCGACCGACGGGCCCGCGTGAGGTCAGGCCGGGATCTCCTCGCACACGCTCAGCTGCGGCTCGCCGTGCATCTCGTAGTGCTCGACGAGGCGGATGCGGCCCCCCTCGATCAGTTCGAGCTCGCTCTCTCCGTCGCCGGTCACGACGGTGCCGTCGGCGACCAGCACGTGCACGAACGACACCCAGATCGTGTCGGCCGAGCGCGTTCCGACGAACTTGCCGAAGGTGACCGTGTCTCCTTCGTAGCCGCCCCAGATCGCGCCGTCGCGCTCGAAGTACTCGAACACGCTCGGGGCGTCCGGATCGACGGCGGATGTCGTCGATGACACCATCCGGAATCGGCGGCCGTCGAGGGAGGGGATCGTGGCGGTGGCGCTCATCCGTCGATTATGGGGGACGCCGGAGCCGCCTCCGATCGAGGGTCTCCCCCGATCCCCTCTCCCGACGCCGCGTCGAACTCCGCCTGCACGCGAGCGCATCGGCATGCGAAGACGATCGAGTGCAGCAGCATCAGCGCACCTCGCCGACGGTGTGGCATCCGGGGCACGGGAAGGCGACGCGGTCGCCCGGGTGCAGGTCGCTCGGGAGCACGGCGGTTCCGCACGCACCGGACCCGTGCGCGTCGATCACCGCGAACGGCTTGTCGTAGGCGCGCGAGATCCGGCCGATCAACCGCGCCTCGCTCCAGGTGACGTCGAGTCCCGCAACGCCCGCGTCCAGGTGCACGGTGGCGCCGGTGGCATCCATCACCGTCGCCACCACCACGGTCGTCTGCAGGATGGCGGATGCCGCCCCGCCCGACGCCGGGATCACGGCGGGCCCCGTGCACACGCAGGGTGTGCCGCAGATGTCGGCGTAGCGGCCCACCGACATCGCACGCACGGTGACGTCGTCGAGGGTGGGGGCGGAGCCGGCCGGCCAGGCCGCCGCGTCGAACGGCGCCGGGATGCTGGAGCGCAGGGTGGGGAGCAGGGCCGTGAGGGTCATGGCATCCGGTCTACGCCGCAGGATGGGCCGCTCCCGCGGTCCTCACGACTTCCATGCGCGCCCCCGCGAGAAGCTCACGACGCGCCCGCGGGCGAAACTCCTGAGTTTCTTCGTCGGGGCGGCGGAGTCGGGGCCGTGGGGGAGGCACCGCACCCGATTTTCAGGAGTTCGGCCCGCCCCGCCCGGCCCCCGCGCGGCCGCGCCGCACAGTGCCGCGCTCCGGATGCATGGCCGTCCACCCCGGGTTGTGCCCGCCCATGGGCCTCTGCGGCCCCGACGATCCGGAGCGCGGCACGCACCCCGGCCCGCCCGGCGGTCCCGTTCCCCCGGAGCGCGGCACGCCCCCGCCGCGCCTGGCGTCCGGAGCCGCGCCCCACGCCGGGCCGGCAGCCCCGCCCACCCGCCGCCACCCACCCCACTCCGCGTAGCCTGGAGGGGTGACCCTCTCCTTCGACGTCGACGCCGTGCGCGACGACTTCCCGATCCTCGAGACCGAGGTCGACGGCCACCCCCTCGTCTACCTCGACTCCGGCGCGACGAGCCAGAAGCCGCGCGCCGTGCTCGACGCTGAGCGCGCCTTCCTCGAGCGCGCGAATTCCGCCGTGCACCGCGGTGCCCACACGCTCGCCGCCGAGGCCACCGAGCTGTTCGAAGACGCCCGCGCCACGGTCGCGGACTTCGTGGGGGCGGAGCCCGAGCACCTCGTCTGGACGAGCGGCGCGACCGCCGGCCTCAACCTCGTCGCCGGTTCGCTGGGGTATGCCGGGCGCCTGCGCGACGGCGACGAGATCGTCGTCACCGAGGCGGAGCACCACGCGAACCTCATCCCGTGGCAAGAGCTCGCCGCCCGCACGGGTGCACGCCTCCGGCACATCCCGGTGTTCGACGACGGCCGACTCGACATGTCTGTCGCCGCGGAGATCATCGGCGAGCGCACGAGGGTCGTGGCCTTCCCGCACGTCTCGAACGTGCTCGGCATCGTGAACCCCGTCGCCGAGCTGGTCGCCCTCGCCCGCGAGGCCGGTGCCCTCACGGTGCTGGACGCGTGCCAGTCCGCGCCGCACCTGGCCCTCGACCTCCCCGAGACGGGGGTCGACCTCGCCGTCTTCTCGGGCCACAAGGTCTACGGACCGTACGGCATCGGCGCCCTGTGGGGGCGCGACGAGGTGCTCGAGTCGCTGCCGCCGTTCACGATGGGCGGGTCGATGATCACCACCGTGACCCTCGACAAGGCGGAGTACCTCCCGCCGCCGCAGCGCTTCGAGCCCGGCACGCAGCCGGTGTCGCAGGCCGTCGGTCTCGCCGCCGCGGTCCGCTGGCTCGGCGAGCACGATCTCGCCGCCGCGCACGCGCACGAGGCTGCACTCGAGAAGCGCATGCGCGACGGGCTGCGATCGATCCCCGGGGTCCGCCTGCTCGGAGACACGGATGCCGCCGAGCGCGTCGCCCTCCAGGCGTTCGCCGTCGACGGGGTTCACGCGCACGACGTGGGGCAGTTCCTCGACTCCCGCGGTGTCGCCGCGCGCGTCGGCCACCACTGCGCGCAGCCGCTGCACCGTCGGTTCGGCCTGACGGCATCCGTCCGAGCGAGCGCCGCGATCCACACGACCGAGGCCGAGATCGACACGTTCCTCGACGCGGTCTCGGGCGTCCGCGGGTTCTTCGGGGTCGGCGCATGAGCGGCCTCGAATCGCTGTACCAGGAGCTCATCCTCGATCACGCGAAGAACCGTCGCGGCTTCGGGCTCGCCGAGCCGGGCCCGCACAGCGCGACCGTGCACCAGCGCAACCCCGTCTGCGGCGACGAGATCACGCTGCGCGTCGACGTCGACGGCGACCGCGTGGCGTCCGTCACCTGGGAAGGAGCGGGCTGCTCGATCTCGCAGGCCTCGGCGTCGATGCTCGTCGCTCTCCTGCAGGAAGACGGCGGAGACGACGGGATGCCACGCGACGACGCCGAGGCGCTGATCGCGGGGTTCCGCGAAGCCCTCCGCTCGCGCGGCAAGGTGCCCCTCGACGAGGAGACCTTCGCCGACGCGGCCGCTCTGTCGGGCGTCTCGAAGTACACGGCCCGGGTCAAGTGCGCGATGCTCGCGTGGGTCGCGCTCGAAGAAGGCCTACGGCAGGCCTGAGGGCGCGGCATCCCTCACCGAGCGGTTTTGGAGAAGCGGGGTCGGAGACCTCGGCGCTAGCCTTTTCCGCAGCGAGAGAGGCGGATGCCATGGCGGCAGGCGGAGCGGGATTCAGCGACGAAGAGCGCGCGGCGTTGAAGCAGCGGGCCGAGGAGCTCACGGCCATGAAGGGCCTGAAAGGCCTGGCCAAGCTGCAGAAAGAGAACGAGGCCTGTCTCGAGGCGATCGACAAGCTCGAGGGCGTCGACCGCGCCGTCGCCGAGCGGCTGCACGTCATCGTGCTCGAAGAGGCGGCGCACCTCTCCCCGAAGACCTACTACGGCTTCCCCGCGTACGCGAAAGACGGAAAGGTCGTCGTGTTCTACCAGCCGGCGTCGAAGTTCAAGACCCGGTACGGCACGGTGAGCTTCGACGAGACCGCGCAGCTCGACGACGGCCCGATGTGGCCGGTGTCGTTCGCCGTGGTCGAGGTGACACCCGAGGTCGAGCAGCGGATCCGCGAGCTCGTGCGGCGGGCGGCGCCGGCGGCCTGAGCAGCGCCGCCCCGACCGCGGATCCGGAGATGGGCACCGGATCCGGACCGTTTCGGCCATGGCATCCGGATCTGCTGCACATCTCCGGATCCGGTGTCACCGAGCGCGCCTGCCCTCAGCCGATGACGACGTGCTCCATCCGCTGGAAGCTCTGCTCCATGCCGTCGACCATGCCGGTGGACAGGACCGCGTCTCGCGTGGCGGCATCCGGATACTCGATGAGCAGCGTGACCAGCGTGACCCCGTCCTCCTCGTAGAACGACAGGTCGTTCGTCGTCGAGGGGTAATCGGTGCCGGTCATGTGTTCGGTCTGCACGATGCGGCGCGGCTCGTCGATGAGCACGGTGGTGCCGTCGAAGCCGAAGGCCTCGCCCTCGGCGCCCGGCTCGGGTTCCCACGCGATGCGGTACGACCCGCCCACCGACACGTCGACCTCGCTGACCGTCATGCGCCACCCGTCGGGGCCGAGCATCCACCGCCGCATGAGATCGGGCTCGACGTGGGCGCGCCACACGAGCTCGCGCGGCCCGTCGATCAGCCGCGTGATGCGCACGTGCTGGTCGCTGAGCACCTCGAGTCGGGTGCCCTTGCCCTGGGCGAAGGCGCGCAGTCCGAGCAGTACGGCATCCAGCTGGTTCATCGCGAGAGTCGAGCCTTCGACGGCGCCCATCGCGAGCACCTGCTCGAGGCCCTCGAGCGAATCGAAGTACGTGACGTTGGTCAGCCGAGAGCCGGTGCCGGTCCGATCGAACGCGAAGGTCATCCGCATCGCAGGCGTTCCGGGGAGCACGTCACCGTTCTCGTCGACGAAGGAGTCGACCACTTCGAAGCCCCGCGGGGGGTCGATGCCGAGAAACTCCCAGCTCCCCCGCGCGACCTCGCCGCCCGCGCTGGCCATCTGGTATCGCGCCCGTCCGCCGCGCTCGAAGGTGAACGAGGTGAACGTCGCCGGCCACCCCGGAGGCCCCCAGAAGCGCTCGAGCTGGCGCGGGTCGGTGAAGACGTCCCACAGCCGCTCCGGTCCGACCGGGAAGTCGGCGACGAGGGTCATGGTGAGCGCTTCGGCGTCGCTCTCGACGGATGTGACGGGCATGACGGACTCCTTCGTCGGTTCGGTTCGCGGTGGTCAGGTGGCAGGGGAAGGGACGGATGCCGAGCCCCCGGCATCCTCGAGGAGGATCGCGTCGAGCCGGTCGATGCGAGCGCGCCAGAGGTCTTCGTACGAGCGCAGCAGCTCTTGCGCCCGGGCGAGCGCGGCGGGATCGGCACGCACGAGTCGCACCCTCCCCTCCGCGCGCTTGGTGATGAGCCGCGCCTCGGCCAGCACGGCGACGTGCTTCGACACCGCGGCGAACGACATGGCGTACCCGGCAGCGAGATCCGACACCGACTGCTCGGTGACGAGCGTGCGCCGCACGATGTCGCGACGGGTCGCGTCGGCGAGCGCGTGGAACACGCGATCGATCTCGGCGTCGTCGAGGTACCGTCGTTCAACCATTTGGTTGCACGTTAGCGGTCGGGTGGGGAAGGCGCAAGGGCCTCTTCCTTCACGCGGAGGTAGGCCTGCGGAACAGGTTGACCACGTTGCCGTCGGGGTCGCGGACGAGCGCGGAGCGATTGCCCCAGGGCATCGTCGTCGGTTCGAGAACGACGCCCTCCGGGGCGAGCGCGAGCCGGGCGAACTCGGCGTCGACATCGTCCACCTCGAACTCGATGAACACCGAGCGGTTGGCGGCGGGGACGAGAGCGCCGTCGAGCGTGGCGACCGTGACGGCACTCGCGATGGCCAGGTTCGCACCCGGACCCGTGAACTGGGCGAACGTCGGCGCGGGACGCTCTGCCCGCTGCCCGGTGACCCGCTCGTAGAAGGTCACGAGACCCTCGAGATCGTCGGTGACGATACGGATGGAGGTGAACGCCATGAGAGTGCCTTTCGGGGATGACGAGGGAGGAGGCTCCAGCGTCTCGCGCATCGGCGACACCGTCCTGTGGGTGTTTTCCGGACTTCTCGCCCGCGCCTAGCCCTCGACGACCGGTCGCAACCGTCCGTACGGGATCGCGAGGTCTTCCGCCCGAACCACGCGGCGCGGCGGGCGCTCGCCCGTCACCTCGACGGAATCCACTCGATCTGCGCGGAAAGCGCGGACGCCGTGACGAAGGCGACACCAGGCCACGAGATACCAGTGCCCCTCCCTCACGATCGAGCCCAGCGGCTCGACGTCGCGAACCGAGGCCACCCCGGTCCCATCCCGGTAGTGGAGCCGGATGACGCGGTCGGCGCCGAGCGCCGTCGCGAAGGCCACGGGGACGGGCTCGTCGTCCTCTGGTTCGAGGAAATGGACGCGCGAGGCGAGGGCACGGGCCCGCGCGGCCTCCTCCTTCGGCATGACCGCGAGCGTCTTGCGCGCCGCGGTCTGAGCGGCCTGGCGAAAGGGACTGTGTCGGAGCGCGCCGAGCCCGATCAAGATCGCGAGAGCCTCATCGAGCGTGAAGCCGGCCGGACCCAGTGTCGCGGACGCATCGATGACGTACCCGCCCGTCCGCCCCGGCTCCGCCCAGATCGGAAGCCCCGCCTGTTGCAATGCGCCGATGTCGCGCTCGATCGTGCGCACCGACACCTCGAACCGTTCGGCGAGGCGGCGGGCGCTCCGTGGACGAGGCGCGACCGCGCGCAACTCCTCGACGAGGGCGTAGAGGCGGTCGGTGCGGTTCACTCCGCCATCATCCGCCACCCCTGCACATCTCGGTCATCGGACAGCCCACCCGGTCACCGCCACCCGGGAGCCGGCGCGCGATCAGGGGCGCGGAGCCGAGGGCGCGGCATCCGCTCGCCCCCGACGGTCGAGGTGTTCGGAGCGCAGGATCGCCCAGACCTGCTTGTCGTGGAAGACCCCGCCGTTCAGCCACGCACCCCGCAGAGTTCCCTCGAGGCGCATCCCCACCCGCTCGGCGACCGCGGCGCTGCGGACGTTGTCGGCTCGGCACCGCCACTCGGCGCGATTCAGCCCGCGTTCGGTCAGCGCCTCATCGAGCAGAACCCTCACCGCCGACGTGACCACTCCGCGCCCCTCGGCCGCGGGCTCGAGCCAGCAGCCGATCTCGCACACCCCGGCGGCGGCACTGAAGCTGACGAACATCACTCCGCCGCGCAGCACACCGTCGATCCAGATCCCGTAGAGACGCCCGCCGTCGGCCGCCGCGGAGGTGGCGTAGCGCGCCAGTGTCCCCGCGGCGCCGTCGACCGACTCGGTGACGAATGACGGCCCGACCCAGGGGCGGATGTGCTCGCGCGCGCGGTCGAGATGGTCGGCGAACTCCCGCGCGTGCCAGACCTCGAGAGGCGTGAGGTGGGCGGTCGGATCGAGCTCGAGTCGGAACATGCCCCCAGCGTTGCATAACAGTCGTTATGTCGTCCATACTGAGTCCGGTGACCCGGCCGGATGCGTACCAGCGTCGACGCGAAGACGTCGCGGCGGCGGTCTGGCGCGTCCTCGACCAGGCCGGCTTCGCGGGCCTCTCGATGCGCGCGGTGGCCCGCGAGCTCGATGCCACGACGGGCATCGTCACCCACTACTTCCCCAGCAAGCGGGAGCTGACCAGCTTCGCCCTCGAGATGCTCGCCGAGAAGTCGGCGACGCGGGAGCGTCACGTCGCATCCGACGACCTCGACGCTCTGCGGTCCGCCCTGCTCGACATGCTCCCCCTCGACGACGACTCGCGCACGACGAACAGGATCTGGGTCTCGTCGTGGGATGCCGCGCTGGCCGACGAACGGCACGCCGCCGAACACGCCGAGCGGTACCGGGCCAGCCGGGCGAAGGTCACCGCCCTCGTGGCGACCTGCCTCCCCGACGACGACGAGCGCGTGGACCGGCTCACCGAGATCCTGCACTCCTTCACGCTCGGCATGACCGTCCAGGCCGTGCTCGATCCCGCCACCTACTCGGCGGCGCGCCAGACCGCCCTCCTCGACGATCTCCTCGCCGACCACGGATTGTCGCCGACGCGATGATGGCCCCTCCGCCGCACGACGCTCATCCGTCCGGCGGATTCGCGCGGTACTGGACCGCGGCGACCATCAGCTCCTTCGGCACGACGGTCACCGCCGTCGCGATGCCGGTCCTCGTCGTCCAACTGCTCGGGGCGACGCCGTTCGAGGTGGGACTGGTGAACGCGGCACAGTTCGTGCCCTACGCGGTGCTCGGGGTGATCGCCGGTGTGTACACCGACCGCTGGCGCCGCAAGCCGATCCTCGTCTGGGCGAGCGTGGGGCGCGCCCTCTCCCTCGGCGCGATCCCCGTCCTCTGGTTCTCCGGCGCCCTGCAGACGTGGATGCTCGTCGGTGCGCTGCTGCTGTTCGGGGGATTCTCCGTCTTCGGATTCGCCGCCACCCAGTCCCTGCTTCCGCGGCTCGTCCCCCGCTCCGGCCTCTTGACGGCCAACGCCCGTCTCGACCAGAGCGACGCCGCCGCCCAGACTCTCGGACCGACGGTAGGAGGGGCGCTCGTCAGCCTCCTCGGCGCGCCGGTCGCGATCATCGTGAATGCGATGAGCTACCTCGTCGACGCCGTGCTCATCGCCGGCGTCCGCGTGCACGAACCGGCCCCCGTCCGCACGCGTCTCGACCTGCGCGCCGATATCGGCGAAGGCCTCCGGTGGACGTATCGCCAGCGGATCCTCGGCCCCCTCACCCTCTCCACCCACGCCTGGTTCCTGGCGAACGGCGCGGCGATGACGGTCCTGTCGCTGCTCGCCCTGCGCACTCTGGACTTCACAGCCACGGCATACGGCCTCCTGCTCACCGTCTTCGGCTTCGCCAGCCTCGTAGGCGCGTTCCTCGCTCCGCGCCTCAGCACTCTCCTGGGCCCGGGCCGCACCATCATCGCCGCGCGCACCGCGTACCCCGTCGCCTGGCTGCTCGTCATCGTGGCCCCCGACGCCCCGGCCGGTTCCGCCCTGCTGTTCGCCGCCCTCGCCGTGCAGGGCCTCGCGATGGGATCCGAGAACGCCGCCGAGCAGTACCTCTGGCAGACGCTCACCCCGGATGCGCTTCTCGGTCGGTCGAGCGCCACGCGACGGGCGGGCAACAGGACGCTCGCCGCCGTCGGCACCCTCCTCGCGGGGCTTCTCGTCGGCGTCGTCGGAGAGAGACCCGCCCTCATCCCGATCGCCGCGCTCTTCGCCGCGGCCGCGCTCATCGCCTGGCTCTCGCCCTTGCGACGCAGAGCCGAGGAGGACGGTGCCGAGGAGGACGAGACCGCGTGAGTGGCGCGCTGTCGCGCGTCAGCCCCGCAGAGCCGCGAGCAGCGCCCCCACTTGGTGGTCGCTCTCGATCGGGTGCCGAAGGGGCAGGTCTTCGACGCACTCGTAGCGATTGCGCCGCCCCTCCTTCTCGCGCTTGAGATAGCCCGCGTCGACGAGGTCGGCAAGGATGCCGTGCGCCGTGCGCTCGGTGATGCCCACGGCATCCGCGATCTCGCGCACGCGCGCGCCGGGATCACGGGCGACGTAGATGAACACGTGGGCGTGGTTCGTGAGGAACGTCCAGGTGTTCATCCGGACAGCCTAGTGATTCTCACTGCCGGAATTCAAGAACGTGTTATTCATTACCTGCGTTTTGACACACGCAATTTGATGCAGGTAATCTCCTGCGCATGTCAACGCTCGCTCCGCTCCTCACCGCTGCGCTTCTAGCCGCGGTCGTCGCCGCCCTGCTTCCGGATGCCGCGCGCCACCGCACCGCGGGCGCCCTGGCCGTGTGGCCCGGGGCCGCCGCCGCGGCGCTCGCCACTCTCGGCCTCGCGAGCGCCCTCGCCACGGGCCACGACGCCGGCGGCGCCTCGCTCTCGTTGCTGATCGTCGCGCTCACGGTCGTCGTCCAGGTGTTCGCGAGCCGCAACCTGCGCGGCGATCCCCGCTCGCGCACCTTCTTCGTCTTCTCGTCGCTCGCGGCGCTCGGGTCGACGGTCAGCATCGGGGCGGGCGACATCGTGCTGCTCGCCGCGGGATGGACGCTCGCGACCCTCAGCGTCATCGCCCTCATCGCATCGGGAGGGAGCGCTCCGCAGACGCGCGTCGCGGTCCGTCGCAGCGCTCTGTGTCTCGCGATCGGCGACGCGGCCCTGTGGGCGGCGGTCGTCGTGGCCACGGCATCCACAGGGTCGACCTCGCCGGGCGCCCTCGGCGGCCTGGAGGGGGTCCCCGCCGCACTCGTCGGCGTGCTGGTCGCCGTCGCCGCGATCGCGCGCGCCGGCTCGTTCCCGCTGCACGGCTGGCTCCCCGCCACCGCCGCGACGACGACACCCGTCTCGGCGCTGCTGCACGCGGGGTTCGTCAACGCCGGAGCCCTCCTGCTGCTGCGCTTCTCTCCCGTCCCCTCGGTCGCCGGAGCCTGGCTCGTGGGGATCGCCGGCGCGATCACGATGATCATCGCGACCCTGGCGATGCTCACGCGGCCCGACGTGAAGGGTCGACTCGTCCACTCCACCGCCGCGCAGATGGGCTTCCTGCTGATGGCGTGTGCGTTCGGCGCGTTCGGGCTCGCCCTCGTCCACGCGATCGGCCACGCCCTGTTCAAGGCGAGCCTGTTCCTCGGCGCCGGTTCCGCGGTGGAGCACGCGCTCCGCGCCCGCACCGGCGGGCGACCGGCCCCCTCGCGCTCCGGGGCGGTCGTGGGCGGCGCCGTCGTGCTCGCGGTCGGTGCGACCACCGTGGTGGCGACCGGCGCCCTCTCGCACGCGACGGCGGTGCTGCTGCTCTTCGCCCTGGCCACGGCGACGGTCGCGGGCGCACGGATCGGTGCGACCTCCGCCGCGATCTCCACGCGCGCCGCGCTCGTCGTGACCCTGTCGATCGTGGTGGCGGGGTATGTCGCGGTGATCTTCCCGGGCGCGGAGGCGCTGGTCCCTGTCTCCGATGCCGCGGCCCTGCCCCCGCTGTTCGCGGTCGCGGTGTTCCTCGCCACCCTCACCTCGTTCCTCGTCACGCGCGCTGTGAGTCCGCTCTCGGACCGCCTCTTCGCCCTCGCCTTCGCCTGGGGGCGGCCGCCCCTGCCCGCGGCCCCCCCTCGCACGCACACGTCCTGGACGCAGGCACCCGCCGGCGGCCCCCTCGAGTATCGGAGCGTCTCATGACCATCACCGCCCCTCCGTCACCCGCCACGATCCGGGGGTGGGTCGCCGCCGCCGGCCGCGCCATCGCCCCGCACTTCCCCCTCGAGACGTTCATCGCCCGCAACCCCGTCGCCGGCTACGAGAACCTCGAGTGGGAGGAGGCGATCACCCTGATCGCGCGGGAGCACGGCATCCTGTTGTCCCATCCCGAGCAGCGCTTCCGGGAGCTGTACGCGCGGGAGCGGATCTCGTCCGACGACCTGACGGCCGCCCTCCGTTTCACGATCGCCGACGCCCGCGCGTCCCGCCCCCTTCGCGTCGGGAACCTCCCCACGACCGTGGGCGAGGTGCTGCGGCAGGACCTGCTCGTGTCACCGCCGCTGGCGCCCGCCGCGTCTCTGCCGACCCCGGCGAGCGTGCTGGCGCCCCGCGTGCATGCCCGCGTCGACGACCTCACGGCACGGTGGCTCGGCGCCGTCCTCGGCACCGGCGTCTGGACGGGCCCCGTCACCCGCGACGGCATGTGGAGCGGGTGGCGGCGACTGGCCGCTCTCGACCCCACGCTGTCGCGGCGCGTGCGGACCGGCATCCGGAAGACGTCCGACGACCCCGCGGCCGCGATCGGTGAGGCCGTCGCGCGGTGGCGGCTCCACGGAGAGGCGGCCGAAGACCTCCTTCGGGCGCACGTGCTCGCGCAGCCCGGCTGGGCGGCTCTCGTGCGGCACCTCGCGGACGGCTCCCGGCAGATCGACCTCACCACGCTCGTCGCCATCCGCGTGACGCTGGAGCGACTGCTGCTTCCCGCAGACGTCTCCCTGCCTCTGCCCGGGGAGACGGCGTCCGAGGAGGACGCCCGGGTCGGCGCGGTCACCCTCGCCCTCGGAGCCGACCCCGGCGACGCCGCGGCCCGGGCGACCGTCAGCCGCACGCTCTCCCTGCTGAGCCCCGCGACGCGCCTCGCCGTCTGGCAGGAGGCGTACGAGCGCGGTGCGGCGCGCGCCCTCGCCCCGGCACCGACCCCGGAGACCCTCCCGACCGACCGCCCGCTCGCGCAGGCGGTGTTCTGCATCGACACCCGCTCCGAGAGCTTCCGCCGCCACCTCGAGGCGTCGGGCCCCATCGAGACGCTCGGCTTCGCGGGATTCTTCGCGGTGCCGATCTCGTTCCGTCCCGCCGACGGGTCCGGCGAGGTCGCCTCGTGCCCGGTGCTGCTCACCCCGCGCGTCGCGATCACCGAATCGTCCGTCGACCGTGACGCCCTCGCGCGATGGCGGCGTCGGCGCGAGGCGGAGGGGGAACGGGATGCCATGGCCGACGCGCTGAAAGAGTCGCCGGTCACGCCCTTCGCGTTCGCCGAGACGGCGGGGTGGGTGCTCGGCGCCGCCTCGGCGCTGCGGACCCTCGCGCCCGAGGGCTGGCGCGCCCTCGTGACGAAGGGGCGCGCAGCGAAGCCGTCCACGCACGTGGATGCCGACGTCGTCTTCTCGCTCGAGGAGCGTGTCCTGTACGCCGAGACGGCGCTGCGCATGATGGGGCTGATCGACGGTTTCGCCCCCATCGTGCTGCTGTGCGGCCACGGCGCCTCGGTGACGAACAACCCCTTCGCCTCGAGCCTGCAGTGCGGAGCGTGCGGCGGGCACGAGGGCGAGCCGAACGCGCGCGCCGCGGCGATGATCTTCAACGACCCCGAGACACGGCGAGCCCTCGCCGAGCGTGGCATCCGGATCCCTTCCGACACCCTGTTCCTCGCCGCGCAGATGGACACCGTGACCGACGAGGTCGCCCTCCTCGAGCCGTGGACCGTGCCGGCCACGCACGAGACGGCCGTGCTCGAGCTCCGCCGCCACCTCGGCACCGCCCGCACCGCGAACGCGGCGGACCGCAGCGCCGGCCTGCCTGGCGGTGCGGGTGCTCTCGACCCGATCCGGAGCACCGAGCGGCGGGCCGCCGACTGGGCGGAGGTGTACCCGGAGTGGGGGCTCATGGGCAACGCGGCATTCATCGTCGGCCCGCGCGCCATGACGGCCGGTCGAGACCTCGGCCGCCGCGCCTTCCTGCACAGCTACGACGCCGCCGCCGATCCCGACGGCGCGGGACTCGAGACGATCCTGACGGCGCCGATGATCGTGGCGCAGTGGATCAACGCCCAGTACGCGGCGTCGACCGTCGCCCCCGACCGCTTCGGCGCGGGCCCGAAGCCGCTGCACAACGTCGTCGGCACCGTCGGCGTGCTCTCAGGCTATGGCGGCGACCTGCGGATCGGGCTCCCCTGGCAATCGGTCGGAGTGGGCGGCGAGGCCCACCACGAGCCCGTCCGCCTCCAGGTCTTCGTGCAGGCGCCGTTCGAGCGGGTGAACGCGATCGTCGACGCATCCGAGGTCGTCCGCACCCTCGTCGCCCACCGCTGGATCACCCTCCGCGTCCGCGAGCACGCCACCGCGCCGTGGATGCGCTGGGGGCGCTATGGCTGGCAGAGCGACGACCTCGACGCCGCCGCGACCCTTGGCATCCCTGCCGAACCCCTGACGAAGGAGACCCACTCATGAGCCTGTCCGATCTGACCCCGATGACGAAGATCGAGGTGGTCGTCGCAAGCCGCGACGTCGCCGAGGTGTCCGCCCTCATGCAGTCGCTCGGCGCCCGCGGCTACACCGCGATCACGGGCGTTGCCGGCGTCGGGCACCACGGCGCCCGCGGTGGCCGTCTGCTGTTCAACGACCACGATGCCCTCACCCTGCTCGTGACCGTCGTCGCCCCCGAGCGCGCGGACGCGATCGTCGACGGCATCCGCCCGCTGCTGGAACGCGCGGCCGGAGTGATGTTCGTCTCGCCCACCGCGGTGAGCCGGCCCGACTACTTCGTGTGATGGCGACGAACACGCGCGCGAAGTCGCCCTTCGCGGGAGCGACCGTGGCCGTCGGCACCCTGCACGGCAAGGAGGCGGCGTTCGCGCCCGCCTTCTCGCGGTGGTTGGATGCACGGGTCTGCCCCACGGTGGCGCTCGACACCGACGCCCTCGGCACGTTCACGCGTGACGTCCCTCGGACGGTCACGCCGGAGGAGGCGGCCACGGCGAAGGCCCGCGGGGCCGCCGCCGAGCTGGGCACCCTGACGGGCGTGGCGACCGAGGCCTCGTACACGCCCGCGCTCGGCGGGTTCGGCCCGATGGTGCACGAAGAACTCGCCGTCTTCGTCGACCTCGAACGGGGCATCCGGGTGCGACACGGCATCCGGCAGTACACCCACGTCGCCCCTGCGCGCGTGGTCCGCACGGAGGCCGAGGCGCGCCGGTACCTCGATCGCGTCGGCTTTCCGCACCAGGCGGTCGTGGCGCGCACCGACGAGGGGCTGACGAAGGGGATCCAGGATGCCGCGGCCGTGCTGTCGCTCGTGCGCCGAGGTCCCGTCGAGCTCGAGCCCGATCTGCGCGCTCACATGAACCCGGAGCGCCGACGCACCCTGCGGCGCTTGTCGTGGCTGCTCGCGGGACGCCTCACCCGGTTGTGCCCGGGGTGCAGGTGCCCGGGATTCGGGCCGATCGGCGTCGTGCGGGGCCTCCCGTGCGCGGCGTGCGGCAGCGCGACCTCGCAGGTGCGCTTCGACGTCGACGGCTGCCCGCGCTGCGACGAACAGCGCAAGCGCCGCCGGGCGGTGAAGAACGCCGACCCCGCCACGTGCGATGCGTGCAACCCGTGAGGGCGGGCGTTCCGTTCAGGGCAGTCCCTCGAGGGGGAGGTCGGGCAGCACGACCCACCCCTCGCGGCGGGCGACCGGCAGATCATCGGACGCCGGACGCTCGAACGCCCCGAGAGCGCCGGAGCGGGTCGCCAGGGCGGCCACCACGGCGTCGAACGCGTCCGCGTTCGCGATCGCGAGCGGAACGAACGCGCCGAGATCGAGCCACGGTGCGCGCCCGGACAGCGAGGTGAGGAGCGCGTCCCGGCGCGAGGCATCCACGCGATATCCGGTCGTGTCGAAGCCCCAGAGACGCAACGATCCGCCCGGGTACACCTCGAACAGGCGCCCCTCGGCGGCGCGATCGACGCCGAAACCAGCCTCGGCGAGGCGCCGCAGGAGCCCCGCGCAGCGCAGCGCGGTGACCCCCAGGCGGTCGGTCGAGACGCTCAACGGCCAGCGGCCGATGCGATCGCGCACCACGTGATCGGTGCGCCGGTACACGAGGGGCCGACGCCAGTCGGCTCCGCCCTCGACGGGACCACGCGTCGGCGGCTCGGCCGCATGGTGCGCCCGCACGAAGTCGACGAACGCATCGGGCCAGCCGAGGGGGCAGTCGACCCCCAGCCACACCTCGTCGGAGGCGACGGATGCCACGATCGTCGAATCGTCGACCCCGACCTCGAGACGCGTGAGGTGCGCCTGAGCGCCCTCCCACATGATCTCCGCGAGTGCTGTCCCCGCCGCCCCGGCAGCCAGGTCGACCCCGATCGTTCTCATCGTCGGCAGCCTACGTCGCGTGCCCGCGCGGCGGGTGAGGTTGCGGATCGCGACGGGTGCAGCAACGGGCGGCTCGCGTTGCCCGCCCGTCGGCTCGGTGTGAGGATCGCCGGATGCCCGACGCCGACCTCTCCGACCCGCTCAGCGCCCGCGACTCCCGTCGCGTCCCCGCGGTCGAGGCACCGGATCTCCGCCGGGACGACCCGCGGGTGACGTCCGTCGTCGCTCTGCGCACCAGCGTGGAGGTGATCGTCTGAGCGCGGCGAGGAATAGCGACGGGACGAGGGCGGTTTCCCGCTTCGTGACACCGCACGCCGCCGCCCTCGATCGCGCTCTCGCGTCGCTCGACATCAGCGCCGAGAACGCGCGGCGTTCGGCCCTCGCCACGGGAGAGCGCCTCGCCGTCCCGCGGGGAGAGGCGACGCTGGTCTTCGTCCGCTCGGGCGAGATCACCGGCGACATCGGCGAGAACCTCGGCTGCGCGGTGGACGCGCCCTCCGGGCATGCCGCCACCTTGCGCGGGCGCCGCACGCTTCTCGCGGGTGACGCCTTCGTGTCCTTCGGCTGCGAGCACCTCGACCTCACGTCGCAGTCCGGCGCCGAGGTCACCGTCATCTCCGCCGAGCTCGCGCGCACGGTGTCGTCATGGACCCTCCCCGGGGTCGTCTTCGTGAACGACTTCGCCCACGCCGAGCCGGCAGCCGCCGCCCTGGCCTCGCACCTCGGTCCCACCGGGGGCGAGCCCGGTCGCTCGCGCTCGGGCGACAACGTGATCTGCCGCATCATGGTGCGGACGGTCCTTCTCGCCGTAATCCGCGCGTGGGCCTTCGACAACGCCAGCGCCGTCTGGCCTCCCCGCGCGGATGATCCGTTCCTGGACCGCGTGGCCGCCGCGATCGCCGACGACCCCGGACACCCGTGGACCGCGGAGGAGATGGCAGGCCTCGCCGCCATGTCGCGCTCGGTGTTCGCGGAGCGGTTCCGCGAGGCGTTCGGCCGCTCTCCCGGCGGATACGTGACCGACGCCCGCGTTCACCGCGCGAAAGAGCTGCTCGAGGCCGGGGAGAGCGTCAGCGACGTGTCGCGCGCGCTCGGCTACGCCTCCGACGAGGGATTCCGTCGCGCGTTCCGCCGGATCGTCGGCGTCGCCCCGTCGGAGTGGCGGACCGCGCCGGGGCCCGCGCCGATCTCGCACGGCTGACCCCGCCCGAGGTCCGTGGCGGCGACGCGAGCGCGAGGTGGGGGCGCGTCCGCGGGAGTCGCACGCGCCCCTGCCCCGGTCAGCGCGCCCGCGGAACCCGCAACGACAGACCGAACAGCACGGCGCCCACGACGAGGAGCGCGACGCCCACGGCATCCGTCACCACCACCCCGGCGGCATCGACGAGCACGCCGCCGACACCGGCGGCCACGACGATCGCGAGCTGGAAGCCGGTGACCACGAGGCTGCCCCCGGCCTCGAGGCGGTCGGGCATGCGGTGGCCGATCCAGGTGTTCACGATGATCAGCCACGACGCGAACAGGAAGCCCCAGGCGAAGACCGCCCCCGCCACCGCGACGAGTCCCCCGGGCATGGTGAGCACGACGACGATCGACGCGGCGATCGCGAGCGGACCGCCCACGGCCAGGATGCCGAAGGCCCGGTCGACCACCATGCCGATGACGATGTTGCCCACGAGGCCGCCGGCGCCGAACAGCGTGAGCAGCATCACCACCGTGCCGGCGTCCACCTCGGGAAGACGCTCGAGCAGGAGCCGCACGTAGGTGTAGGCGAGGAAGTGCCCGAGCACGATGAGGACGTGCCCGGCCAGGCCGAGCGCGGCGCCCGGTCGGCGGAACGTGTCGACCAGCAGACGGATGGTGGATGCCGAGGCCGCCGGCACGCGCGGGAGCACGAGACGCACCGCGAGCCCGACGACGGCCGACGCGATTCCGACGAGGAGGAAGGCCAGTCGCCAGTCGAGCGCTTCGCTGAGCATCACGCCCAGCGGCACGCCCGCGACCGTCGCGAGCGAGAGACCGGCCGAGGTGAACATGACGGCGCGACCGATGCGTCCGGGGGCGGAGAGGCTCGAGGCGACGGTGATCGACATCGACCAATAGGTGCTGATGGCGGCACCGAGGAGGAAGCGGGCGAAAAGGATCGTGACGAGGTGGGGCGCGGCGGCGACGACGATGCTCGACACGGCGGCCGCGGCCGCGGCGCCGACCAGGAGGGTGCGGCGGTCGAGGCGCGGGAAGATCAACCCCACCGTCGGCGCCATCAGCAACCCGGCGAGCGCCGTGACGGTGACGGTCTGACCCGCCTGCCCGGGGGTGATCCCGAGTCCCGCGGCCATCTCGGTCAGCACGCCGTTGGGGAGGAACTCGGCCGTGACGAGCAGGAAGCTCATGAGCATCATCACGACGAGACCGCCGTATCTCATGCAAGGGGCGGCGGCGACGACGGGAAGGGGGACGGATGCGGTCGTGGGCATGATTCGATGCTCGTCGGACGGCGGTCTCCGTGCCCGACCGATCGTCCGTGGCATCCGACCGTTCGTCCGTGACGTCTTGCTCCGCAACCCCGGGCCGGACGTTCGCTCTCACCCGCGAGACCTGCGAGGATCACCCCATGGCAGACGACGATCTCCCCGACTCCTTCGAGCCGGGTATCCGTGTGCCACCGCGGCCCGAACCGCCCGCGCCGCGGCTGCCGAAGGGCGACCTGCGAGCGGTGTCGGTCATCGCGATCATCACGGGCAGCATCGTGATCGCCTGGCACATCTTCCTGGTGTCGGTCAGCGCGATCGCCGACTTCGATCAGTTCGTCTGGATCCAGATCGGCATCTGGGTGCTCGCCCTCGTGTCCTTGGTCACCGGCATCCTGAGCCTGAACGCGCGCATGGCGCGCGAGCTCGCCGCGGCCGGGTTCATCGCGGGCGTCGCCGCGGCTCTGCTGTCGCTGGGTATCGGCTTCTTCAGCGGCGCCGACTTCCTCCCCTGAGGCGGGTCAGCCCTGGCCGCACTCCTCGCTGAGTTCGGTGAGGATCCAGGAGGCGTCCGCGCGTTCGAGGTGCACCGTGCCGCAGTCGCCGGTCGCGTAGGTCACCTGCAGCACCGCGTCGTCGGCGGTCTCCGACTCGAGGGCGACAGCGACCTCGGCCGGCATCCCCGCGGCCGCGTAGACCGCCGAGCTCTGGCGGATGAGGGTCGCGCAATCGCCGACCTCGACGCCGGTCGTGGCGGTGTACTCGGCGATCATGCGCTGTTGCAGGGGTTCGGTCAGCGCGCCGCAGGCGGCCACGGTGTCGGCGGAGCGCACCGCCGTCCACCACGTCTGGAAGGCCGCGACCGGACCGTCGGCGGGCACCGGCGAGGCGGTGGCCACGGGGCTGGCATCCGATGCCGGAGGCGCCGCGGCGGATGAGTCGTCGGATGCCGAGGAACCGGTGCACCCGGTGAGGGCGAGACCGGCGGCGAGCAGGGTGATGACCAGCGCGTGGGGGGATCGCATCACTCCATTGTCGCCGAGCTCGGCGGCCGCGTCACGTCCGCTCGGGTTCAGCGGCCGCGAGGTCGAGCCTCGGAGTCCGGGTGCCTGGCGCTCCGCACCGCGCCGGAGCGGTGAGGAGTCACCGCCCGAAAGGCGGTCCGACGTAGCGCGCCGCCGGCCGGATGATCTTGGGGTCTCGGGCCTGTTCGAGCACGTGCGCCGTCCACCCGATCGTGCGGGCGAGCGCGAAGGTGGGCGTGAACATCGCGCGCGGGATCCCGCATTGCTCCATCACCACGGCGGCGTAGAACTCGACGTTGGCACGCAAGGGACGCTCGGGATGGCGGACCGCGAGAGCCTCCTCCGCCGCATGCTGGAAGGCCAGCGCCTGCGCCACGCGACCGCCGCCGAGACCCGTGGCGACCTCGCGCAGCAGTCGCGACCGCGGGTCGCTCGTGCGATACACCGCGTGACCGAAGCCCATCAGGCGCCGCCCCGCCGCGAGCTCTCCGGCGACCCACGCCGCGGGGTCGTCGCCCGCCCGGTCGAGGCTGTCGAGGGCCCGGGCCGGCGCTCCCCCGTGCAGCGGCCCCGAGAGGGCTCCGAGCGCACCGGTGAGGCAGGATGCCATGTCGGCCCCGGTCGACGCGATGACGCGCGCGGTGAACGTCGAGGCGTTGAAACCGTGGTCCATCGCCGCGATGAGGTACGCCGACAGTGCGCGCACGTGCGCGTCGTCGGGCGCGTTCCCGGTGACGCGTTCGAGATAGTCGGCGACCACACCCGCCCCGCGGCCTCCCCCGCCCCCGGCGAGAGCGATCGGCGCCATCGCGGCGAAGGCGATCGCTTCTTCGAGCCGCGCGGCCTCGTCGAGGTCGTAGAGCGGGGAGGACCGACGGGCGGATGCCGCGAGCGTCCACACCGCGCGCAGTCGCGCGAGCGGCTGATCGGTGTGCGCCGCGACCGCGGCGACGAGCTCGGGCAGCCGCCGATCTGCCTGCGCGGTCGTCACGCGCTCGGCGAAGGCGGCGCCGTCGGCGCCGGCGGGGAGCTCGCCCACGACGAGCAGATGCCAGACGTCTTCGAACGAGCGTTCGCGCGCGAGATCGACGGCCGCGTGGCCGCGGTAGTGGTAGAAACCGGCCTCGCCGTCGACGTCGCTGAGGGCGGTCTCGGCCGCCACGACGCCGTTCAGGCCGCGGGGCACATCGATCAGGTCGTTCATGGGCCCAGTGTGCGAACATGACGACACCAGCGTCAACGTTGATCGGATCAAGATGACTCCGCCGCTCCCCCGCCTCACCGCCGCCCAGGTCGCCGCCCGTCTGGGGGTCAAACCCGAGACCGTCTACGCCTACGTCTCCCGCGGGCTCCTGCACCGCGAGCGCGACGCGCACGGCTCGAGCTTCGACGCTCTCGAGGTCGAGGCGTTCGCGGGCACGCGTCGCCGCACGGCACCCGCGCCCGCTCATCCGACCACCGGGATGCCGATCGGCGTCGTCCACACCGACATCGCCGACATCGAAGACGGAGAGCTGCTCTACCGGGGACGCCGCGCGCGCGACCTCATCGACCGCGACTTCGCCGAGGTCGTGGCGTGGCTCTGGGACGCCGAGCGCATCGACGCCCCCGACCCGGCGATCGGGAGCGCGCGCGAGATGGTCGCGGCACTCCCCTCGCACGCGGGGGCGATGGATCGTCTCCGCGCCGCCCTGACCGGATTCACCGCCGACGACCCGCTCCGCCACGACGCCTCAGCGGCGACGCTGCACCGCATCGGCTGGACGCTGCTCACGGGCCTGCCCGTCGCTCTCGGCGGCGACCCGCACGCGGACGTCGCCCGCTCACTCGCGAGCGCGTGGCGCACGCCGCCCGACGGCCCGACCGTCACCGCGGTGAACGCGGCCCTCATCCTGCTCATCGACCACGACCTGGCGGTGTCGACCTTCGCCGCGCGGGTGGCGGCGTCGGCGCGCGCCGACGGCTACGCCGCGATCAGCGCCGCGCTCGGCGCGGCCGACTCCCCGTTGCACATCTCGGCCGCGGCGCGGACGGCACGCCTGCTCGCGCGGGTACGGCGCGGCCTCGACCCCGAGCGAGCCCTGACCGAGGCGCTGCAGGACGGCAACGGTATCCCGGGCTTCGGCCACCCGCTCTATCCCGAGGTCGACGATCGCGCCGACGCCCTCTTCCCCCTCGTGGGGGAGCTTCCCGACGGAGCCGCGACGATGGATGCCGTGCGCCGCCTCAGCGAGGTCGTCGCCGACCGCACGCGGCTGCGGCCGAACGTCGATCTCGCGCTGGCCGCGCTGGCATCCGGAGCCCGTCTTCCCGACGACGCGGCGAGCACGATCTTCGTCCTGGGGCGTCTGGCGGGGTGGGTCTCGCACATCGGCGCGGAGTACGCGGAGAAGGCGATGCGCCTGCGACCGAGGGGCGAGTACCTCGGGCGGTGATCGCCGCTCACGCCGGCGGGATCAGCGGTTCTCCCAGCCGCGCGCCATCTCGACCACCGCGGCGACCGCGGCCTCGGTGTCGGCCGGCGCGCCGCCCGCGCGACCGGCGACGAGCCCGGCGACGAAGGCGCTGAGCGGGGCCGCCGGACGCGCGACGCCGTTCGCGACGTCGCGCGCGAGGTCGAGGATCAGCGAGATCGGAATGTCGCCCTCGGTGAGCTCGAAGCGTTCGGCGAGCGCCGCGCTCCAGTCGTTCAACGCCTCAGGGGGCAGGGTGCGGGACTCGGTCATGGCTCCTCCTCGGGCTGCTCGAAGATCGTCCCATGTGTCGACGTCGTGCGTGAGGGCCGGATCCGCGGCGACGAGGCGGACCGCCAGCGCACCCAGGAGCGCCCGCATCGACGCATCACGCCCGCGATCGGCGAGACCGGATGCCGCTGCCCGCAGCGCCGCGGTCCGGTACCGGCCGATGAGCCACTGGCGTCGACCGTCGTCGAGGCACACTCCGTCGCTCCCCGGTGGCACGGGGTCGGTCAGCAGCGTCAGGGCCGGGCCGGCGGTCGGCAGGTCGCTCGCGATGACGTAGACCTCGTCGGCATCCACCTCGTCGAGGGCCGCGATGATCCCCGCGACGGGTCCGCCGAAGGGGGGATCCTCACGCACCCACGTGACGTCGAGGCCGGGGGCGAGTGGCACGGCGGCGACGACGATCCGCTCCGCTCCCGCGGCGCGCGCCGCGTCGACCGCGCGCTGCAGGAGCGTCGAGCCCGCGATGACGAAGAGCGGCTTCACGGCCCCGCCGACGCGCGAGCCACGCCCGCCCGCCAGCACGATCGCATCGACCCTCACGTCAGGAGCACCGTCACGTGATCACCGGGCGCGAGGTCGTCCCCGCTCGGTTCGATGACGGCCAACCCGTCGGCGTCCGCGAGACCCCGCGTACCCCGGGCCGTGGGCTCGGCGAGCCATCGCGCGGGATCGGAGCGGTCGAGCCGCACCGGGACGTACTGCACGCGGTCGACGCGCCCGCGCCACCCTCCGGCGAGCGCGACGCGGACACTCGCTCGCCCGACGTCGGAATCACCCTCGAGGGCTCGGAGCGCGGGGCGCACGAACAGCTCGAACGACACCGCCGCGCTCACCGGGTTTCCCGGCAGACCGAACAACAGCGTGCCGGCGGCAGTGCGCCCGAACCCCTGGGGCTTCCCCGGCTGCATTCGCACGCGGTCGAAACGCATGAGGTCGCCGAGGGTGTTCTTCACGACCTCGTACGCCCCGGCGCTGACTCCGCCCGAGAACACCACGACGTCGGCCCCGGCCGCCTCCGCGGCGGCGATGGCGTCGCGAGGGCCTTCGCCCTCGTCTCCGACGCTGGTGCGCAGGACGATCTCGGCCCCGCTCTCTTCGGCGAGGCCGGCCAGCAGCACACTGTTCGACTCGGGGATCTGCCCGCGTCGCAGCGGCTGGCCCGCCGGCACGAGCTCCGACCCGGTCGAGACGACGGCCACTCGCGGCGCCCGCGAGACCGACACCCGGGACACTCCGGATGCCGCGACGGCCCCGATCCGTGCCGCCGTGAGCCGCGTCGCGGCGGCGACGACCAGATCCCCTGCCCGCACGTCGGACCCGCGGCGGCGGATGTGGGCCCCGGGCCCGCGGTCGGCGGCGATGACGGTGACGCTCTCGAGGCCGCCGTCGAGGCCATCGCGGGTGTCTTCGAACGGAACGACCGCGGTCGCGTCGGAGGGGACGGGCGCCCCCGTCATGATGCGCACCGCGTCGTCGGCATCCATTCGCGGGTCGTCCGCCGATCCCGCCGGGAGGTCGGCGACCACACGGAGGGTGGCGGGGAGGGGGCCGAGCTCGCGGACGGCGAAGCCGTCCATCGCGGAGTTGTCGAAGCCCGGCACGTCGACCGCGGCGTGCACCGGATGCCGCAGCACCAGGCCACGGGCCGCCGCGACGTCGCGCATCTCCGGTGCGAGGGGCTGCACGGCCTCGAGGATCACGGCGAGGTGTGCGGCGACGTCGATCATCGGATCGGCGGGCGGGACGGGCATGCGTCCAGCGTAGGCGCGGGGCGCGGGCGGGGGCTCGGGGCCGGGGGCTCCGGGCGCCAGGGGCTCCGGGGCGGGGACTCGGGGGCGGGGGTCCGGTCGGGTCGGGTCGGGGGCCGGGGGCCCGGGGGGGGTCGCGGGCCGGGGGGTCCGGCGGGAGTGGGGCGGTACGCGAGGACGGGAGGAGATTCGGAGAGCGGAGGACATGGGAGCGGTGCCGCGTCCTCCCTTCGCCCCATCTCCTCCCCTGCGCGCCACCCGCACCCGCCGAGAGCGGGCGGGTGAGGCGCGCAGCGTGCAGGAGGGCCCGCGGCGGGGCGGGGCCCGTCATGACCTCCCACGGTGACGGGGACCGCGCCGCGGAAGGTCGTGACGGGAGGAGATTCGGGGAGCGGAGGACATGGGAGCGGTGCCGCGTCCTCCCGTCGCCCCATCTCCTCCCCTGCGCGCCACCCCTCGCTCCGCCCCACACCACCCTCGCTCCGCGCCACACCACCCCCGCTCCGCGCCGAACAGCCCTCGCTCCGCTCCGCACCCGCCGCCGCTCCGCGGCGCGCAACCCCTCGGCACCGCGACGGCCCCGCGAGACATGCGCCGCGCTAGCGTGAGGGCATGGACGGCCTGACCTACGACGAGGTCGGCGCGACCGCCGGCGAGATGCCGGCCGGGTACCACCACGTGCGCGGCCGCCGCATGATCGGCCACGGGCGCCGCGATTTCGAGCGCGCGGCCGACGCCCTGCTCGCGGGCGAAGCGCAGCGACGAGCGGGCGCACGGATCGAGATGTCGGAGACCCCGTTGCGCGCGGGCAGCCGTGTGACGATGCGATTGGGGCTCGGCATCCTGAGCTTCCGCATCCCGTGTCTCGTCGTGTGGGCCGAGCGCAGCGAAACCACCGCGGGTTTTGCGTACGGCACGCTGCCCGGCCACCCCGAACGCGGTGAGGAACGTTTCACGGTGACCCTCCGCCCCTCGGGCGAGGTGGTGTTCGAGGTCGCGGCGTTCTCGCGGCCCGGCCGCTGGTTCACCCGTGTCGGGGCGCCGCTCGGGCGTCTCGTGCAGGCGTGGATGACGCGGCGGTACCTGCGCGCGCTCGACGCGCGCTGACCACCGCCGCGCCCGGCGCGGCGCACCAGGGGCGCGGCCGGCGGCTCCGCGAGATCACACGATCCGTCCGAGAGCACGCGGTGCGGGCCGCGTCGGACGTGTCGCCTCGCACCGATCGTGTGAGCTCGGCGACGTCGCCGGACGGTCCGGATGCCGAGGCGCTTATGCCACTCCTTCTCCCCGTTGGCAACGCCCTGGACCTCTTCTCGCTGCTTCTCGACCCTGGCGAAGCGCTTCTCGACGCCGAGGGCGCTCGCGAGAGGAGACCGCCATGAGCCACGACACCACCGCCCCCGACCGGCTGCACCGGTGACCCTCTCCTCCGCCCCGGCCTCCGACGACACGAAGAAGCGCCCCCGCCACAAGGCCACCTACAACCGCCGCGAAGCGATCGCGGGCTACCTCTTCATCTCGCCGTGGATCCTCGGGTTCCTCATCTTCACGGCCGGGGCGATGATCTACAGCCTCGTCATCTCGTTCTCGAGCTACAACCTGGCCACCGGGTCCGCGCGTCCGGTCGGTGCGAGCAACTACGCCCAGCTGTTCGAGGATCCGCGGGTCGCCGTCTCCCTCGGGAACACCCTCTTCTACGCCGTCATGGCCGTACCGCTCGAGATCGCCTTCGCCCTGTTCCTCGCGCTCCTGCTCAGCCGCGTCGGTCGAGGCGCCGGGATCTTCCGCACCCTCTACTACCTGCCCAAGATGACCCCGGCCGTTGCGACGGCGGCGGTGTTCTTCCTGCTCCTCAACGGCAACTCGGGCGCGATCAATCAGGCGCTCGGGGCCATCGGCATCCAGGGTCCCCAATGGCTGGTCGACCCCGCATGGGTGAAGCCGAGCATCGTGATCATGGCGCTGTGGACCGTCAGCGGCACGATGGTGATCTTCCTCGCGGCGATCAAGAACGTGCCGGTCGACCTGTACGAGGTCGCGCAGATCGACGGCGCCGGTCCCGTCCGCCGCTTCTTCTCGATCACACTGCCGATGATCTCGGGGGCCATGTTCTTCACCGTCATCGTGCTCACGATCGCGGCGTTCCAGGTGTTCGACCAGGCCTACTTGTTGTTCTGGCGGGATCAGAGCAACGCCTCGCCCGAGGCATCCCTCTTCTACGCGATCTACCTCTTCCAGCAGGCGTTCCGTCAGTTCAACTTCGGCTTCGCCGCGGCGATGGCGTGGCTGCTGTTCGTGATCATCCTGCTCATCACGCTCGTGCAGGTTCGCCTCGGCAACCGCTTCGTCTACTACGAGGGGGACCGCTGATGACGAACGCCCTGCAGACCCCGGGAGTCGCGCAGGCGCATCCCGAGCTGGCCGTCCCGCCGCGCAGAAGCTGGCGCCGGGCCCTGAAGCAGCCGAAGACCCTCGTCGGCCGCGTGATTCTCGCGGTCGTGCTCGTGCTGTTCGCCCTGCTGTTCCTCTACCCCTTCGCGTGGTTGCTGGCGGCGAGTCTCAAACCGCGGGGAGAGGTGTTCGACAACGCGCTCATCCCGAAGACCTTCGTGCCCGGCAATTACGCCGAGGTGTGGAATCAGCTGCCGCTGCTGAACTGGATGTTCAACAGCGTCGCGATCGCGCTGCTGGCGGCGACGACCGTCGCGATCATGAGCTCGATCGTCGCGTTCGGGTTCGCGTACTTCCGCTTCCCCGGGCGCGGACTGCTGTTCGGCCTGGTGCTGGCGACGATGATGCTGCCGGGCGCGGTGACGATGATCCCGATCTACCTCATCTGGAAAGAGACCGGACTGCTCGGCACCTGGGTGCCCCTGTGGGGCATGAACCTCTTCGGCAGTGCGTTCTACATCTTCTTGCAGCGGCAGTTCTTCCTCGGGGTCCCGCGCGAACTGTTCGAGGCCGCCCGGCTCGACGGTGCCAGCGCGTGGGGGCTCTTCTGGCGCATCGCGATGCCGCTGTCGATCCCGTCGTTCATCATCGTGTTCCTGTTCGAGTTCCAGGCGAGCTGGAACAACCTGCAGGCAGCCCTCATCTACCTCAACGCCGGCTCCGTCGACGACTTCACCGCTCCCCTCGGCATCGCCTATGCCATGACGAAGTACAGCCCCAGCGCGGGCGGTCAGGGCGACTACCAGTACGTGATGGTCGCGTCGCTCCTGGTGACCCTGCCGATGCTCATCATCTTCGCGTTCGGCCAGCGGTACTTCGTCGAGGGCGTCGCCACCCAGGGCCGAAAAGGCTAATCCATCCCCCCGTCCCGAAAGGACCCCACCATGCGCACACGCTCACTCGCCGGTGTCGCCGCGTTGGCGGCATCCGTCGTCGTCCTCACCTCGTGCAGCGGCGGTTCCGACGACCCCGCCGCCGACGTCGACTTCTCAGCCCCGCCCACCGGCACCCTCTCCGCGTGGGGGTTCGAGAACGCCGACGACGTCGGTCAGTCGCGTCTCGATTACGCCGCCGAGAAGCTCGGCGACGTGGAGGTGACCCTGGATGCCACGGCCTTCGACGCGCAGAAGTTCACGACCCGCATCGCCGGGGGCAACGTGCCGGACGTCGTGCAGATGGACCGCCGCTACGTCACGACATATGCCGCGCAGGGGACTGCTCATTCCTCTAGACGCATGCTTCGAGGCGAAGGGCGTGAACCCGACCGAACGCTGGTACCAGAACGTCGTCGATGACGTGACGTATCAGGACGCCGTCTACGCCGTGTCGCAGTTCTACCAACCGCCCGCGATCCTGCTGAACATGAACGTCCTGAACGAAGCGGGCGTCAGCCCCGACACGTTCGACACGTCGGACCTGGACGGCCTCCTCGCCGCGGTCGAGAAGCTGTACCAGGGGTCGGGCAGCACGCCGACCCGCCTCGGCTTCGATCCCGTCGCCACGGGCCAGGGCGGACTGTGGGTGCTCGGCATGGGCGGTCAGCTCACCGACGCCGACGGCACGCCCACGCTCGACGACCCGGCGAACGCGGCCGGCATCGATGCGCTCAAGCGCATCACCGACGCGCAGGGCGGCTACGCCGCGGTGAAGAGCTTCACCGATTCGTTCGACACGTTCGGCGACGCCAACCAGTTCGTCACGAACCAGGTCGCCGCGCAGGTCGCGAACCAGTGGTACCCGAACGTGCTCGGGGCCTCCCGCGACAAGATCTCGCTTCAGGCGGTTCCGTTCCGGGATGCCGAGGGCCAGCCGTTCTCGGTCGCTTCGGGGACCGCGTTCGTCATCCCGGCCGGTGCGAAGAACCCGGCCGCGGCGTGCCAGTGGATGACCGATCTGACGTCGACCGACGCCTGGATGGCCGCCGGCGCCGCCCGCGCCGCGACGATCGAGAGCAAAGGCGGACTCAACACGGGTCTGTTCACGGGCTCGCCCGAGGCCGACGAGATGATCCGCTCGCAATACGTCACCCCGACCGGCGATGCCGGCTTCGACCAGGTCATCGCGACCTACTACGACGTGGTCGCCTCGGGGCGCTCCTTCGGATCCTCTCCCGCCGGGCAGGACATCCAGAACGAGCTCAACAACGCGATCACCGCCGCGCTCCTGGGCGACAAGACGACGGAGCAGGCGCTGTCCGACGCGCAGCAGGCCGCGCAGCGCGCGTTCGACAACGCGACGGCGGGGTGAGGGACCCGCGCAGCGCCCCGATCGCCGGGCGAAACTCCTGAGGATCCGTCGGCCCTGGCCGGTCCGTCCGCGGACTTCCGCGTCGGCCCTTCACCGGCCCGGCGCTTCCTCAGGAGTTCCGCACGCGCCGCTGCCGAGCACGTCTGAGACGCCGAAGGGCCCCGCCGAAGCGGAGCCCTTCGCGATCGTCGGTCAGGGGCGCGGACGCTCGTCCTCCACGAGCGACTGCACGCTGTCCGTCGCCGGCGTCTTGTCGTCGGCGCGCACCTCGTCGGCGGCGATCGCGATGTCGATGGCGGCGTCTTCGAGCGCCTCCGCGACCACATCGCTCACATCGGCACGGTCAACCGCGGCTGGATCCGCGGCGCGGCTCGACGACGGAGCGTCCGCGTTCACCGCTCCGCCGGCGTTCACGGGCACCCCCGATGCGGCAGGCTCGGGCTCGAGTCCGTCCGTCACGCGGTCCGCCGCAGCGATGTCGGCCTCGGCATCCGCCGCGACCACACGCTCGCGGGCCGCCTTCACCGTCTCGTCGACGGCGGCCGCCGTACCCGCGGCGACGTCCTTCGTCTTCGTCACCGCGGCATCGACGGTCTCCGAGGCGCTGGCCGCGAGATCCTTCGACGCGGCCACCGCGTCGTCGACGGCCACGGAGGCGCGAGCCGCGGCATCCTGGCCCCGCGCCTTCAGGTCGTCGACCGCCTCCGACGCGCGGGCAGCGGCGGCATCCGCTCGCTCCTTCACATTGTCGGCGGCGTCCCGCGCGCGAGCCGCAACGGCATCCGCCTTCACCTCGGCCTCCGCGACGACGTCACGGTCGAAGGGGCCGAAGACACCCGTCACCACCACGTTCACGTCGATCGTGCCCCGCCCGAGCGGCTCGAGCGCCGTTCTCACAGCCGCGCGCACGGCATCCGAGACCTCGGGAAGCTTGTGCGGATAGTCGACGACGAGCGAGATGGTCGCGGTGACCGCGTCGCCACGGTCGGTGTCGATCTTGACCCCCGGGGCGGTACTGGCGAGCCCTACGCGTTCGCGCACGGCATCCGACGCCCGTCCGAGAAGGCTGCCGAGGGCGTGCACCCCGTCGACACCCTCGGCCGCGGTCGCGGCGAGCGCGGCCGCGGCGTCGAGGTCGGGCGGGTCGATGGTGCGGTCGATGCTGGTCATGACGTCTCCTCGTGAGATGTGTCAGTGCACGCGGGTGTTGTCGCGCGCGAGCTTGGCGCGCAGACCCGAGTGGATGGAGATGTAGGCACGCAGGTTCTGCCCCGTCAGGGCGGCGAGGTTGGTGACGAGGGTGTCGATGTGCTCGGCTACCTGACGCGGTGAGGTGTTCTGCCGCGGCGTCACCGAGACGTGCAGCACCGACTCCTTGTTGATCTCGCCGGCGCTCACCCGCGACGACAGGATCTCGTCACGCTCGGCGAGCGCGTTCTTCAGCGCCTCCGAGGCGAAGCCATCGGTGACGGTGATGCGGCCCTCGGCACTGTCGCTGCCCGTGGACTGCAGGGGAGCCTGACGGCGGCCGCGCACGGCGGCGGACGCGATCACTACGAGCAGGAGAGCGATCACCACGGCGGCCGCGACGGCACCCCAACCGGCGGACTCGCGTCCGAGCGACTCGAGCCATCCCTGGAACCCGCCCATGACGGTGGTCCAGGTGTCGGCGCCGTTCGGCAGCAGGCCCACGGCGAGCGCAAGGGCACCGAGCGCGAGCAGCACGATGCCTACGAGGAAGAGAACGAAGCGGTTCAGTCCGCGGCGCGTCGCGTTCATCAGGACTCCTTGGTGTCGGGCCGCTGCACGCGCACGTGGCTTCGCACGGCGGGCGAGAGCTTGTAGGTCGCGATCTCGTCGTCGACGATGCGGCGCAGCTGGGCCTCGTCGACCGGGATGCCGACGGGGGGACGCACCGTGACGTCGACGGTGCGGTGGGCGACGCCGACGACGATGTCGTCACGGGCGATGCCGGATTCATTGCTCAGGTGCTGGGCGAGAGCGGATGCCACGACGCCGTTGTCGACGACGACGGCTCGCTCCCCCCACGCCATCTCGTGACGCGAGAGGCGTCCGGGCTTGAGCGCGAGCACCAGCACCAGGAGGCCGATGAGCGCGAGCACGCCGCCGCCGACGATGAAGGCGACCGGCAGCAACGCGGTCGGAGCCGAGACGACGGCGCTGAGTGCGGCGCCCGGGGCGACGAGCAGCGGCGGGCGCCCGAAGAGGGCGAGGATGATCTCGACCGCGGCGTACGCGAGGCCGAGCAGCAGGAGCACGACGACCACGAGCATGGCCACGGTGCGCGGGGAGTGGGTTTCACGCCGCACGACGGTGCGGAGGACGGCGTCGGTCATCACAGCACTCGCTTTCGCTGGGGGACGGTGGCGCCCGAGATGGTCAGGTCGACGCGGGAGACGTCGCGCCCGAAGAGGCGAGTGAGGCGCGAGCGCAGTTCGGTCTGGGCGGCGCGAGCCGCCTCGAGCACCGGGGTCGCGGCCCGCACGGCGTCGGTGTCGTCGAGACGCGGGACGGGAAACGGCGTGGTGACACGCACCACGGCGGTGTCGCGTGCCGAGACGATCTCGACGCGGACGGTCTTGGCATCCACCCCGATGATCTCGGCCGCGGCACGCTCCGCCGTCTTCTGCAGCACACGGTCGGCGACGTGCACACGGCCCGCGGGGAGGCCGGGGGCGGCAACCGCGGTGCGGCTGCCGGCCCCCGGAGAAGCGGTGACGGTGGTCACGACGTGCTCCGACCCTTGAAGGCGTTCACGATGTTGCCGAAGTCGATCTCGCCCGCCGTGATGCGTGCGACGACGATTCCGATGGCCATGAACAGGGCGACGAGGATGAATCCCCAGAAGCCGAAGATCAGAGCGCTGAGGGCGAGGACGAGCCCGACGAGCGCGCCCTTCGTGGTGGCGCTCACTGGACGCGCTTTTCGTTGCTGTCGTCGTCGGTGTTGTCGTCGCCCGGGATGTGGACGTCGTTCACGTCGACGTTGACCTCGACGACCTCGAGACCGACGAGACGGTTGATCGCGCCGGCGACGCGCCCGCGGACCTGGTCGGCGACTTCCTGGATGGGGGCGCCGTATTCGACGACGATCGTGATGTCGGCCGCAGCCTGGGTCTCACCGACCTCGACCTTGACGCCCTGCGTCAGGTCGGTCGCGTTGATCGCGTCGCGGATGGCGCCGAGCGCGCGGGCTCCGCCGCCACCGAGCGCGTACACACCGGCGACCTCGCGGGCCGCGATACCCGCGACCTTGGCGACGACGCCCTCGGCGATCGTGGTCTTGCCCTCGGTCGTGGTCTCCGAACCGCGGGCGCTGAGGGGACGGTTGACGCGCGACGCCGCCTGGGGGACATTCTGCGCGGCGGGGGTGGTGGGGGCCTCGGTAGCCATGTCGGTGCCTTTCACGGAAGTTGCCCGGCCGGGCCGGGGTGGGCGCTGGTGGCCTACAGGGATAAGACGTACCGGGCTGAGGATTCGTCACGCCGGGATTGAGGAAAAGTCCGAAATATGTATGCGCACGAATGTGAATCGTTGCAGTGCGCGGAATTCTGCGGATGTGCGCGGTCCCACGGCGAAGACTCAGCGGGATCCCCCTTCGCCCCTTCTTCCCGGCGTACGCTCGACCCATGTCCGCCTCCCGCCCGTGGAAGCGACCCTGAGATGGGCCGACTGACCACCCCCCGCCGCGTCACGCGGATCACCCTCGACGGGGTGAACCGCCAGAGACCGGATGCCATCGCCGTCGAGGAACCCCTCGAGATCCGTGTCGCCGGCTCACCGCTGGCCGTGACGATGCGCACCCCGGGGCATGACGTCGAGCTGGCGGCCGGATTCCTCGTGTCGGAGGGCGTCATCAGCCGCGGAGATCAGTTCGCCCGAGCGATCCACTGCGGTGGGCCCGGCACGGGCGGTGCCGACGGCAACACGTACAACGTGCTCGACCTCACCCTGGCCCCCGGCGTCGCCCTTCCCTCCCCCGATCTCGCCCGCTCGTTCTACACGACGAGTTCGTGCGGGGTGTGCGGTACGGCCTCGATCGAGGCGGTGGAGAAGGTGTCGTCGTACGACGTCTCGACCGACGACGTGCGCATCGACGCCGGTGACGTGGCGGCGTTCCCCGACCGTCTTCGCGAGGGACAGAAGGTGTTCGACAAGACCGGCGGCCTCCACGGCGCAGCCCTCTTCGACGTCGCGACGGGCGAGATGCTGGTGGTCCGCGAAGACGTCGGTCGTCACAACGCGGTCGACAAGGTCGTCGGGTGGGCACTCCTGCACGACAGGCTGCCGTTGCGGGGAACCGTGCTCCAGGTGTCAGGGCGCGTGAGCTTCGAGCTGGTGCAGAAGGCCGTGATGGCCGGCATCCCGGTGCTGTCAGCCGTGTCGGCGCCGTCTTCTCTCGCGATCGAACTCGCGGAGCGCGCCGGTCTCACGCTCGCCGCCTTCGTGCGAGGCAACAGCATGAACCTGTACTCCCGCGCCGACCGGATCGCTGTTCCTTCCACAGACGCGCCCACAACCCCCTCCGTCCCGAAAGCGGCGAGCGTACGCTGACGACAAGCGCCCGGGGTGTGGATGCCACCGACTCGGCGCCAGAATTCATGGAGGGTGAGCATGGGTGAGTCGTTCGGCCTGATGACCGAGGAGCCCCGCCAGGGAGGTCTCGGCCCCGCCGTCACCGGCGAGTGGGAGAGCACCGGGGAGTACGAACACCCGGCAGCCGGGTGGGGTGCCGCACTCACAGTCGGCAAGGTCTTGATGGAGCAGCGGCAGCCGATCGCCGGCACCAAGGCCATGTTCACCATGAACCACCCCAAGAGCGGTTTCGACTGCCCGGGGTGCGCCTGGCCCGACGACAAGGGTGTCGCGCTCGACATCTGCGAGAACGGCATCAAGCACGTCACGTGGGAGATGACGCACAAGCGCGTCGGCAAAGAGTTCTTCGCCGAGCACTCGGTCACCGAACTGTCGCAGTGGTCCGACTTCGCCCTCGAAGACGCCGGCCGCCTCGTCGGACCCATGGTCTACGACGCCGCCAGCGACCACTACGTCCCGATCTCGTGGAACGACGCGTTCCGCCTGATCGCCGAGCAGATCACCGCGCTCGACTCTCCCGACCAGGCCGCCTTCTACACCTCCGGCCGCCTCAGCAACGAGGCGTCGTTCCTCTACCAGCTGTTCGCGCGGGAGCTCGGGACGAACAACCTCCCCGATTGCTCGAACATGTGCCACGAGGGCTCGGGCCGGGGGCTCACGGCATCCCTCGCCACCCCCAAGGGCACGGCCGACCTCGAAGACTGGGAGACATGCGACGCGTTGTTCGTGCTCGGGGTCAACGCGGCGTCGAATGCTCCGCGCATGCTCACGAGTCTCGCCGAGGCGATCGACCGCGGCGCCCAGGTCGTGCACGTCAACACGCTCCGCGAGGTGGCCGGCACGCGGACGATCGTGCCCCACGAGATCCTCGACATGGCCACGTTCCACAGCACCCCGACGAGCACGATGAACCTGCAGGTGCGCCCCGGCGGCGACCTGGCACTGGTGCGCGGTATGGCGAAGGTGGTGTTCGAGGCGTCCGAGACAGACCCCACCGCCCTCGACCAGGCGTTCCTCGACGCATATACGACCGGTCTCGACGAATACCGCGCCCTGGTCGAGGCGACGGGCTGGGACGAGCTCGTCGAACAGTCCGGGCTCACCGAGGCCGAGATTCGCGGCGCCGCCGACATCTACCTCAGCGCCGAGCGCACCGTCATCAGCTGGTGCCTCGGCGTGAGCCAGCATCAGCACGGCGTCGACACCGTGCGCGAGATCGTCAACCTCCTGCTCCTGCGCGGAAACGTGGGCCGGAAGGGCACCGGCCCCTCCCCCGTCCGCGGCCACAGCAACGTCCAGGGCAACCGCACGTGCGGTATCAACCACAAGCCGACCGAGGCGTGGCTCGCGAAGCTCGACGAGGTGTGCGGCATCACCTCGCCCCGCGAGCCGGGTCTCGACACCGTGCACACCGTGGCCGCCCTTCACCGCGGCGACCTGAAGGTGTTCATCGGAATGGGCGGCAACTTCGTGCGCGCGGCTCCCGACACCACGCTCACCGCCGAGGGCATGAGCCGTTGCGAGCTGACCGTGCACGTCAGCACGAAGCTCAACCGCAGCCACCTCACGCACGGCAAGCAAGCGCTCATCCTCCCGTGCCTCGGTCGCACCGAGCGCGACGTGCAGGAGGCAGGAGCCCAATCGATCTCGACAGAGGATGCCATGAGCTCCGTCATGCTCTCGCTCGGCTCCCGCAAGCCCGCGTCACCGCACCTGCTCAGCGAGCCCGAGATCATCGCACGGATCGCCCGCGCCACCATGCCCGCCTCGGAGACGCCGTGGGAATGGTACGTCGGCGACTACGACCGCATCCGCGACGTCATGGCGAAGGTGCTGCCCGGCTTCGAGGGCTTCAACGAGCTGGTGCGGCAGCAGTATGGATTCCGCATCCCGCAGCCCGCGCGCGAGCGCGACTTCCAGACGCCGTCGGGCAAGGCGGAGTTCTCCGACGCGCCGCTGCCGAACGTCATCCCCGAAGAGGCCGATGTGCTGGTGCTGCAGACCATGCGCTCGCACGACCAGTGGAACACCACGATCTACTCCGCCGACGACCGCTACCGGGGCGTGCGGAACATCCGCGAGCTGGTGTTCATGAACCGGCGCGACATGACCGAGCGGGGCATCGCCGAGGGTGACCTCGTCGACATCGTGGCCACCTCGCGCGACGGGTCGGTTCGCAGCGTGACCGCGTTCCGCGCGCTCGAGTACGACACCCCGCGCGGCAGCGCCGCCGGGTACTTCCCCGAGCTCAACGTCCTGCTCGGCCCTGACGACTACAGCCGCCAGAGCGACCAGCCCCTGATGAAGGACATCCGGGTCCGCATCGCGAAGACGGCGTAAGGCCCGGCGGGAGCGGGCCGCGCGGGAGCGGGCGGCGCACCGCGCGCTCCCGCGCGGCTGCGCGGTCCGGCGTGGCTGAGCGGTCCCGCGCGGCTGAGCGGTCCGGCGCGGCTGAGCGGTACCGCGCGGCTGAGCGGTCCCGCGCGGCTGAGCGGTCCCGCGCGGCGGAACGGTCCCGCGTGGCGGGGCGGCCCGGGTGTCAGCGCTGCGTGAGCGCGGCGGGTCGTGGCTGCCCTCGCCCGCGCGCTCAGCCCTCGGCGCCGCCGAACGTGCCGGTGATCGACGTGGTCCCCTGCTCGCTCCGCGAGGTGAGGACGAACTCCAGCGGCACGCCCTCCACGCTCGCCGAGGCCATGGCCGGTTCGCTCAGGCGCGCGGCGAGCTGTGTCGCCTCGTCGGCGCTCAGCCGCGCAACGTAGAACGTCGGCTGGTTCGGCCCTGCGGTGGGGGCCTCGAGGAGCACCTCGGCATCCGGATAATCCCGCGCAACGGAGACGACCGCTCGCACCCCGTCCATCGTGGTGTAGGCCGGGACGTAGACGAGACGGAAGTGCTCGTCGAGTGACGGCACGGTGAACGTGCCTCCGTCGGCGAAGAGCGACGTCGACGACAGGTCACGGATCAACGGCTCGACGTCGCTGAGGGTCGCGGCCACGGCGGACGGCCAGCCCAGCCCCGCCGAGATGCCGCTCGCGCCCGGGACGGCGGCCGCCTCGAGCACCCCGGCGAGCGCATCGTCGGACTCGCCCGGGCGGACGGTGAACTGCCACTTCGGCGCGGGCGCCACCTCGGGGTCGAGCGCGACCGCGTCCGGGTCGTCGGCCCGCAGGGTCACCTCGGGCGGAACGATCGCGTCTTGCGAGTTCTCGCGCTGCGCGTCGGTGAGGGCACCGCGTACCCGCGCCGTGAAGGCGAGCACGTCGCCGGTTGCGGCGTCGGCCGCGACGGTGATCCCGGCGGGCCATGCGTCGTGACCGCAGTCCACGACGATCGGATCCTCGCACAGCGAGACGAAGGGGTTCTCCGGCGACGCCGGCGACGGGGCGCACCCCGCGACGGCCACGACGAGTCCCGCGCAGAGCGCGGCGAATGTCCGACGAAAGTAAGCCCCCATACCCGCCATCCCATCACGCCGCGGCGCCCTACCGACAACACCAGATGCGCCGCACCGAGCCCACACCGGGGCCTGCTCCGGGCGCAATCCCAGCCCGATCAGGAACGCCCCGATCACGCTCGCGTGCAAGGGCGATGCTCAGTCCTGAGACACGCTCGGCGCGAGGGGCTGGAGGCTCGGGTGGCGGGAGACGGCCTCCGGGCCGTGCGTCATCAGCACGGTGATGAGGGCCGTCTCGGGGATTGCCGGACCGCTCAGCAGCAGGGGCGACGTCGAGTCGAACTGACACACGAGCGACCATCTGTCGACCTCGGGGAACACGGCCGTCATCGCGGAGAAGAAGAAGCTGAGCCACTGACCGTTGACGTTGCAGACCAGACGCTGATTCGACACGAGCAGACGGACGGTCTGCTGCTCACGCCACTGCGTTTGAGCGGCGGCCTCCGCGGCAGATCGACGAGCGGCGTTGCCGGCCGCCGTCATCGCCACTCCGGCCGCGACGAAAAGCGGGTGGCCGAAGAAGAATCCGCCGGAGGTCGTGTACGTCGTGTCCTGCCCGTAGTAGCGGGCGTACTGGGCGGACGTGTCGAAGAAGAAGGTCTCACCGGGCTGCGGGACAACGTCCCATACCGCGATCGACGCAGGGACCTCGCGGCGCTCGAGGGTCAGCCGGAGCTGTCCGGCACGATGCCACGCCTGCGCGTACGCGGCGTCGCGGGCCTGCGCCTGCTGCTCCGTGCGCGTGAACCGGCCCCTCGCCCACCGCCGACGACGGTGCGCCGCGGCCAGGACGCGGATGACACCCACGACGAGGAACACCGCGGCTACGGCGGCCACCAGATATGCCAGACCCAACAGGGCGAGGCCCGCCACACCGATCCCGACCGCGGACTCGTCGCCCCGCGTGGCATTGATCATCGCCGAACCCGCGAGCCCCAACCCGAAGAATCCGCCGACGCCGATGACGAGAGGCAGCACCCACGGCAGCTGGCGCCGAACTCCCTCCGGAAGACGTGTCCGTCGATCCCCCACGCGCTCCTCCTCCATCCACGGCCGCGCCATCGGCGCGTGCGCTCGAAACTACTCCCCCACCACCGACACGTACTCGGGCCCGGGGTCCGTCGAGTCGGGGTGACGCCCATCCGCGGTCGCGGAGGGCCCGGCATCCCGATCGTGCCGGCGCCGCGTGCAGCTCAGACCTGCGCGCTGACCAGTACTCCGCGCCTCTGCAGGCCGGCTTCGACCTGGGCGATCGCATCCTTGTAGGCGTTGTGGAGCTTCACCTGCTCGAGGCCGTCGTCGTTTCCCCCGGCCGGTTGAAAGATCGGCCGGTGCAGGTCGACCTGCACGGTGCCGCCGAGGTCGCTGAACTTCACGTCGAGCACCTCGCGGAGGTCGTCATTGGGGCCACGGAGGCCGAGGAACATGGTCTTCGTGATGCTGCCGTGCGTCGCCTTCCAGTGGTCACGCTCCTGCGTGACGGTGAAGCCGGCCTCCTCCAAAGCGCCCCGGGTGGCCTCCTGGGCCGGAGCGAGGTCGCCCGTGACGACGAACTGGAAGGTGAAGAGGGCCATGGCACGCCTTTCGGTCCCGTTCCGATCAGCCTAGGGTTCCGCACGCACGGAACGGGAGGAAATCCGTTCCCTCCGTCGCACAGGACTGCCCATCGAGGCTGCACGCACGGACCGGCCTCCGGAGTTCTCGCGCGCACCGCCGTGCGAGCGGCATCCCCGTCGCGGTTCCACCCCTCGATTCCGCCGCATGGTCGGGGGCTGCCGGGGCGTACCGACGTCGCCCGGGCATGTCGGCCCACCCAACTAGACTGATCCCCGTCCGGCCCCCGCGATTCTTGGAGCTCAGCCGCGTGACCACCTCACCCGAATCCGCCGCCCCCGCCGCCCGTACGGCTCTTGCCGACACGGTCGAGAACGCGATCGCGACGCCCGAGAAAGACCAGCCCTACGGCGCCCTCGGCCTGAAGGCCGACGAGTACGCCCAGATCCGCGAGATCCTCGGCCGCCGCCCCACGAGCGGCGAGCTGGCGATGTACTCGGTCATGTGGAGCGAGCACTGCTCCTACAAGTCGAGCAAGATCTACCTCCGTCAGTTCGGCCAGAAGGTCAGCGACGAGATGAAGACGCGCCTCATGGTGGGCATGGGCCAGAACGCCGGCGTCGTCGACGTGGGCGAAGGCTGGGCCGTCACCTTCAAGGTCGAATCGCACAACCACCCCAGCTACATCGAGCCCTTCCAGGGCGCGGCCACCGGCGTCGGCGGCATCGTCCGCGACATCATCTCGATGGGCGCCCGCCCGGTCGCGGTCATGGACCAGCTGCGCTTCGGCGCGATCGACCACCCCGACACCCCGCGCGTCGTGCACGGCGTCACCAGCGGCATCTCGTTCTACGGCAACTGCCTGGGCCTGCCGAACATCGGCGGCGAGACCGTGTTCGACGCGGTCTACCAGGGCAACCCGCTCGTCAACGCCCTCGCCGTCGGCGTCATGCGCCACGAAGACATCAAGCTCGCCAACGCTACGGGCGTCGGCAACAAGGTCGTGCTGTTCGGTGCCCGCACGGGCGGCGACGGCATCGGCGGCGCGAGCATCCTGGCATCCGACACCTTCGCCGACGGCGGACCCACCAAGCGCCCCGCGGTGCAGGTGGGCGACCCGTTCGCCGAGAAGGTGCTCATCGAGTGCTGCCTCGAGCTCTACCGCGACGACCTCGTCGAGGCCATCCAAGACCTCGGGGCCGCGGGCATCTCGTGCGCCACGAGCGAGCTCGCCGCCAACGGCGACAGCGGTATGAAGGTCGAGCTCTCGAAGGTGCTGCTGCGCGACCCGTCGCTCACGCCCGAAGAGATCCTCATGTCGGAGTCGCAGGAGCGCATGATGGCGATCGTCGCGCCCGAGAAGCTCGACGCGTTCCTCGCCGTCGTCGGCAAGTGGGACGTCGAGACCAGCGTGCTCGGCGAGGTCACCGGAGACGGCCGCCTCGTCATCGACTGGTACGGCGAGCGCATCGTCGACGTCGACCCCTCCACCGTCGCGGTCGACGGCCCCGTCTACGAGCGTCCCGTCGCCTACCCGACGTGGATCGACGCGCTTCAGGCCGACTCCGCGACGAAACTGCCTCGCGCGACCGACAACGACGTGTTGCGCGAGCAGTTCACCACCCTCGTCGCGAGCCCCAACCTCGCCGACACCTCGTGGATCACCAACCAGTACGACTACTACGTGCTCGGCAACACCGCCCTGAGCTTCCCCGACGACGCCGGCATGATCCGCGTCGACGAGGAGACCGGTCTCGGCTTCGCGATCGCCACCGACTGCAACGGCCGCTACAACCAGCTCGACCCCTACAACGGCGCGAAGCTGGCCCTGGCCGAGGCCTACCGCAACGTCGCCGTCACGGGCGCCGTCCCCACCGCTGTCACCGATTGCCTCAACTTCGGCAGCCCCGAGAACCCCGAGGTCATGTGGCAGTTCAGCCAGGCCGTCGAGGGTCTGAGCGACGGATGCCTCGAGCTCGGCATCCCGGTCACGGGCGGCAACGTCTCGTTCTACAACCAGACCGGCGACCAGCCGATCCACCCGACCCCGGTCGTGGGTGTTCTGGGCATCATCGATGACGTCGCGGCCCGCATCCCCAGCGGATGGCAGGATGCCGGCGAGAACCTCTACCTCCTCGGTGTCACCGCCGACGAGCTCGACGGCTCGCAGTGGGCCGGCACCATCCACGACCACCTCGGCGGCCGCCCGCCGAAGGTCGATCTCGCGCAGGAGCGCAAGCTCGCCGAGCTGCTGCAGGCAGCCGGCTCGCAGTCGCTCGTCTCGAGCGCGCACGACCTGTCGTCGGGCGGTCTCGCGCAGGCCCTCGCCGAAGGCGTCATGCGCTTCGGTGTCGGCGCGCGCGTCTGGCTCACCGAGCTGATGGAGCGTGACGGCGTGGATGCCACGGCCGCCCTGTTCAGCGAGTCCACCGGCCGCGTGCTGGTGAGCGTCCCCCGCGAGGAAGACGTGAAGTTCCGGGGCCTCTGCGACGGCCGCGGCTACCCGGTGCTGCGCATCGGCGTGACCGACGTCGAGCCGGGCACCGAGGCATCCCTCGAGATCCAGGACGTGTTCACCGTGCCCGTGTCCGAGCTGCGCCGCCTGTCGAACGACACGCTTCCCGCCGTCTTCGGTCCCACGGTCGCGGAGCCCGTGGCCTGACCCACCCCGCCCACCCCGAGCCGAGAGGAGACGCGGTGACGAACGACGACGACATGTCCGTGTTCGACGAGAAGCGGCAGCGCCGCGTGAAGATCACCGCGTGGGTGGTCATCGCCGCGCTGGTGCTCACCGGCGGTGGCGCGACCGTTCTGACGCTGATCTTCGGCTGACCCCGCGGGTCCCGGGCCGCCGGAGCCGGCTGGCGCCCCGTGCGCGCGGCTGCGGCCACCCGCCGGGGGCGCGGACGCGTTCACAGAATCGGAAAGCGGCAACAGATCCGGATAAAAAGCCGGATTACCTCCGAATCTGTTGCCCATTTCCGGATCCGCGCGCACGGCACGCGGTCCCACAGCACGGAGCCCACAGCACCCGCGGAGCTCGCAGCCGTCCCGGGCGCGCGGAGCGCGGAACCGGCAGGCGCCCCGTGCGCGCGGCTGCGGCCACCCGCCGGGGGCGCGGACGCGTTCACAGAATCGGAAAGCGGTAACAGATCCGGATGAAAAGCCGGATTCCCTCCGAATCTGTTACCCATCTCCGGATCCGCGCGCACGGCACGCGGTCCCACAGCACGGAGCCCACAGCACCCGCGGAGCTCGCCGGCGCCCCATGCACGCGGAGCCCGGAGCCGGCAGGCGCCCCGTGCGCGCGGCTGCGGCCACCCGCCGGGGGCGCGGACGCGTTCGCAGAATCGGAAAGCGGCAACAGATCCGGATGAAAAGCCGGATTCCCTCCGAATCTGTTGCCCATCTCCGGATCCGCGCGCACGGCACGCGGTCCCACAGCACGGAGCCCACAGCACCCGGGCACGCCAACGCGCGGCCCCCAGCGCTCGCACACCAGCACGCGGTCCCACAGCACGCGACCCCCAGCACGCGCACCCCGGCGCCCTCGCACCCGCCCGCACCCGTGCGCACCCGCGAGCACCCGCGAGCACCCGCGAGCACTCGCGAGCACCCGCACGACGGCACCCGGCGAGCCGCCCCGGTCGGTCGCGGCCTGCGGATTCCGGCTCGACGCCCCGCACCATGTCGGATCCCCGACGTAGCATGGGGATGTGGAACCGCTGATGGCCCTGCTGGTCGACTGGTGGTGGATCGGGCCCGCCGCGGCTGGCGCCGGAACAGTCGGCTGGATCGGCGTGCGCCGCACCCGGCAGCGCGCGCTCCCCGCGGGCACCACGACTACGACCGACCGCGCCGCCCGCGCGTGGGCATCCCGCCCGATGAGCAAGGCCGCTGCGCGCCGCCTCGAACTCGACGCCGCCCAGCTCGACCTCCTCACCGCCCGCCAGGCCATCACGCGAGGTCGAGCAGACGTCAAGATCGCCGACGCCGAGGTCGTCCGCGCGCAGGCGGAGCGGGCGGCATCCCGAGGCTCTTCCGAAGCCGTGTCGGCCGCACGCGCGCGGCTCGTCGCCGCACAGCACGCTCTGCGCGCCTCTTCGGCGGAGATGCGCGCGCGCCGCGCGGCGGTCAAGGCCGCCCAGGCGATGCTCCCCGCGATCCGTTCGGGCAGCGCCCCGCTCCCGGTCGAGCGACTGCTCGCCGAGCACGACGCAGTGCTCGCGCGGTGGATGGCATACGAGACCGACCCCGCCCTCGCGATCGACTACCCCGCGATGTCGGACTCGCGTTCGCCGCTGCTGGCCGAGTTCCTCCGGGCGCATGAGCGTGCCCAATGGCTGCGCCCGACGTCCGCGCAGACCCGCCTCGAACCCGCGGACTTCCTCGCCTATCGTGACGCCGTCCGCCGCACGGTGAACGCGTTCGAGCACGCTGAGCGGGTGGCGCGGCACGGCGAGAAAACCCCACCACCGGCCTTCGGCGGCACAGACGATTGGGGCCGTGTCGCCTCCGACCTCGCCGAGACGGCGCAGCGCGCTCTCGCGCGATCGATGGAGTCGATGGGGCGCGCCGCCGCCCGCAATTGGAATGAACGCAGCGCGAAGCGCGCCAAGAAGAATCCGGATGCCACGGACCGCGATCCGCGATAGACGCGGTGCCGATCCCGCCGACCGGTTTCGTCACCGCCGACCGGCGTAGCATGACGCCGTGCACGACTTCTGGAGCTTCGCGGGCGCCTACTGGTGGCTCGTCTTCCCCCTCTTCGGCATGACGATGGGGGCGGTCAACGCGCGCATCAAGCGCCGCGAGATGCAGGCCCGTCGGCGCCACCGCGAGCAGCTCGAGATGATCCGCGCGCAGGGCGGTGCTGCCGCCGCTCCGATCGCGGCGGCGAACCTCGAGACCGACGACCAGCAACGCCTCGTCACCGCCCAGGATGCCGTCACCCACCGGTGGCTCGAGTACGAGCTCGACGCGGGGAAACTCATCACCTACCCCGCGATGAGCGACGGTCGCCAGCCGCTGACGGCGGCGTTCCTGCGCGCGAAGAAGGTCGCCGACAACCTGCGTCCCCGCGACGGCGAGTCGCTCACGCCCGAGCGCCTGAAGGACTACCGCGAGGCGGTCACCGACTACGAGGTCGCCTTCGACGTCGCAGAGCGCGACGCCCGTCGCGTGAAGGATGCGGCCTTCACCCCCGAGGAGCGCAAGCGCCTCGACACCGCGAAGCAGCTGCTCACCGTCGCAACCGACCAGGCCGCCACCCCGAACGAGCGCCAGCTCGCGTACAAGCGCGTCCGCGAGGAACTCGACGGGCTGATCTGGCTCTCGGACGACGCGGTCGACGAGCTCGAGAAGAAGGTCGCGCTCGAGTTGCCGCGCGGCGCAGGCCCGTCTGCGCGCGGCCCGGTCGCCCCACCCGAGCCTGCGACCTGACGCGCGCCGCGCCCGCATCTCGGAGTTCTCAGCGGATCCCGCAGATCTCGCGGCGGATTCTCCGACGAACGCGCCCTTCTGCGGGTTCCGGGCGCCTCAGCGCTTTCGACGGATCCGCACCGGTCCGCGCGCGGTGGTCACATCCACGACCTCGCCCTTCTGCGTCACCTCGACCTCGCCGAGACCGACCAGCTCGTGCGCGGCGTCGCGCGCGGGCTGCATGAGGTCTCGCCACTGTTCGCCACCGACCGCACGGGCGGCCTCCGATGGACAGATCGTCTTGTCGGCGTCCCGCTCGGCCAAGAGTTCGCGGATGGATGCCACCAGCCGAGGATCCGCACCAGATGACGAGGCCATGTGTCCAGTCTCCCTCCGCGGCGGGGCGTCGGGGTCAGAATGACCCCGTGGACACCGACCGCTCTGCACCCGATCTCCCGGGCCGCGCCGTCATCGCGCAGCGCTGGAACCGGGCCGTTTTCGTGCACTGGCGCATCGATCCCGCCGAAGTCGCCCCGCTGCTGCCGCCGGGGACGCGGCCCGATGTGCACGACGGCACCGCGTGGGTGGGTCTCGTGCCCTTCGTGCTGAGCGAGTTCCGGTTCCTCCCGCTGCCCCCGGTCCCCCTCCTCGGGACGTTCACCGAGATCAACGTGCGCACGTACGCCATCGACGACGAGGGACGCCGCGGGGTGGTCTTTCGCACGCTCGAAGCCGAGCACCTCGCCCCGGTCCTGGCCGCGCGGGCGATGTTCGGCCTGCCCTACCGATGGGCGCGCGCGGGGGTACGCGCCGAGGGGCCGCGGATCGAGTTCCGGTCGCGGCGTGTCGGGGGCCGGCATCCGGGAACCCGCGTGCGAGCGACGCTCGGCGCCGAGAGGGTCGACTCTCCGCTTTCACGCTTTCTCACCGCGCGCTGGGGATTCCACGAGCGTCACCTCGGGCGCACGATCTGGGCCGCGAACGAGCACGCACCCTGGCCCCTGGTCGACGCGGAGCTCGACGTGCTGGACGACCAGCTCGTGGCTGACGCCGGCTTCCCCCAGCTCACCGGCCGCATCCCCGACTCGGTGCTCGCGATGCCGGCGGGTCACCCCGGCTTCCTCACGCGGTTCACGGCAGCGCGCGCGCTGCGCTGATGACGGGCGGCAGGGAACGTGAGGGGAGCCTCACAGAATCGCGGCGTGCTCGGAGCCTTTCGGGAGGAAAGGGCGAGGAGGCGGCGATTCTGCGACGAGCGACGGTCGCGACACTGACCGCGGCGGCGGCCGCCCGAGGGAGCCGCCGCCGCCGTCACATCAGCGCTGCGTCGGGAACGCGCTCGGGTTCTGCTCGAGCCACGCCTGCACGGCCTCGGCTTCCTTGCCCTCGCCGTACTCGTTCACGACGAGGTCTTCGAGCGAGCCGTACTGCTCGTCGTCGAGCTCGATGCCGGCGATGAGCTCGGCGGCATCCGGGTACTTTTCGGCGAAGCCGGAGGTGCCGAGGAAGTGCAGGGCCTCGGGCTTACCCATCAGACCCTGGGGGTCCTCGAGGTCCTTGACGTCGTACGCGTCGTTCGCCCAGAAGGGACGCCACAGGGTGACGGCGATGTCCTTCTGCGCCGCGATGGCGTTGTCGAGCTCGGTGAGCATCGCCGCGGTCGACGATGTGACGAGTTCGAAGTCACCGTCGAGCCCGTAGCCGGGGAGCATGGTCTCCTGCGTCTGCTTCGTCAGGCCCGCCCCCGGCTCGATGCCGTAGATCCGTCCGTCGAAGCGCGCCGCGTTGGCTTTGAGATCCTCGATCGAGTCGATGTCGACGTAGCTCGGCACCGCGATCGTGAGCTTGGCGTTGTCGTAGTACGAACCGAGGTCGTCGATCTTGTCGCCGTACGTCTTCATGTAGTCCGCGTGCGTCAGCTCGGGCCACGCCGACGGGTAGATATCGACGTCGCCCTGGGCGAGGCCCGCATAGAGCGGTCCCGCCTCGGTGAGGGTCTGCATCTCGACGTCGTAGCCGAGCTTGCCGAGCTGGTCCTCGAGCAGATAGGCGGTGCTCAGACCGTCGGTCCACGAGGGCAGGAAGCCGAGCGTGATCGTGCCCTTGCTGTCATCGGTGCCCGAGCCGCCTTCGGCCTGGTTGCCGCTCGCGCAGCCGGCGAGCGCGAGGGCGCCGACGGCGCCGAGAGCGAGGGCGCCGGTGAGGTGTCGCTTGTTCATTGCTGTGATCTCTTCCTTTTCGTATGCGATTCCGTGGGTTACGTCCTTCCCGAGGGGTCGATGGTTCCGACCCCTCGGGAAGGGAGACAGGGATGCCGGGGAGTCAGGCGCCGGTGGAGACCGGGGTGCGGGCGGACTCCGCCTCGACGGGCGCGGTCGTCGTCGGGGTGGGGCGCGGGGGCGTGGCATCCGTCGTCCCGGCGGCGCGACGCCGTCCCAGGACCGCGAGCAACGACGAGCGGTTGTCGGCGCGGTTGCCGAGCGCCGCCGTGAGCCGGTCGAGGTAGACCGCGAGGATGACCACGCTGAGGCCGGCCTCGACACCCTTGGGCAGGTTGACGGTCGAGATCGACTGCACGACCTCCTTGCCGAGGCCGTCGGCGCCCACGATGCCGGCCACGACGGCCATCGACAGCGCGAGCATGATGACCTGGTTGACGCCGGCCATGATCGTGGGCATCGCGAGCGGCAGCTGGATGCCGCGGAGGATCTGCCCCGGGGTCGCACCGAACGCGTGTCCGGCCTCGACCGTCTCGGAATCGACGCCGCGGATGCCGAGCTCGGTCAAGCGCACGCCCGGGGGGAGCGCGAAGATCACCGTCGACACGACGCCGGGTACGACGCCGATGCTGAAGAACGTGATCGCGGGGATCAGATACACGAACGCGGGCATCGTCTGCATGAAGTCGAGGATCGGCTTCAGCACCGCGCGCACGGCCGGGTTGCGGGCCGACCAGATGCCGAGCGGCACCGAGATGCCGACGGCGACGACGGTGGCCACGAGCACGAGCGCGAGCGTCTGCATCGCGGTGACCCACTGCCCCATCGCGAGGATGAGAGCGAAGCCGATGGCGGTGCCGATCGCGAGCTTCCACGAGCGCAGCAGCCACGCCAGCAGCGCCGCGATGATGATCACCACGATGATCGGCGCGGCCAGCAGCACGTCGCTGAGGCCGCCCACCAGGAAGCGGACCGTCACGGCGATGACGTCGAAGAGGCCCGAGAGGTTGTCGCGGAGCCAGTCCACGCCGGCGTCGACCCACGAGCCGACAGGAATGCGGAACCCGTCCATCAGCGCACCTCCTCGATCTCGGTGGCCGATGCCGCGTCGGCGAGCACCGCGTCGATCTCGGCGGACGGGAGCGGCTGCGGGAGCACGGTGATCTCCTCCGTGGCGGTCGGGCCCGGTCCGAGGGCCGCGAGCAGGGTCACGCGCGGGATGACGCCGGCGAGACGACCCTCGGCGTCGAGCACAGCGAGGGGAAGCGGCGACTCGACCGAGGGCACGAACAGGTTCATCAGGACGTCGTCCTCGCGGACGCTCTGCGGCATCGGCTTGAGCCGACTGCGCAGCGAGTTCTCGCCCGCTCGGACGAGCTTGATGGCATCCCGGTCCGTGATCATGCCGAGCGGCTTGCGATCCCGGTCGGTCACGTACACGGCCGACATGTAGGCGTCGCGCATCTGACGCAGGGCCGTGCGCGGCCCCGCGGAGGCGTCGACGCGCGGACGCGGACGCTCCATCACGTTGCCGGCGGTCAGCACGCGGGCACGGTCGACGTCCTGCACGAACTGCTCGACGTAGTCGTTGGCCGGGTCGGTGAGGATGTCTTCGGGCGTGCCGATCTGCACGATGCGCCCGTCGCGCATGACCGCGATGCGGTCGCCGAGGAACATGGCCTCGTTGAGATCGTGAGTGATGAAGACGATGGTCTTCTTCAGCGTGCGCTGGAGCTCGAGGAGCTGCTCCTGCATCTCGCGGCGGATGAGCGGGTCGAGGGCGCTGAACGCCTCGTCCATGAGCAGGATGTCGGTGTCGGCGGCGAGCGCGCGGGCGATGCCGACGCGTTGCTGCATCCCGCCGGACAGGGCCGAGGGGAGCTTGTCGCCCCACCCCTCGAGTCCCACGAGCGCGAGGATCTCGTCGGCCTTGGCCAGGCGTTCGGTTCTGCCGACGCCGCGGAGCTCGAGCGGGTACGCGACATTGGCGGCGACCGTGCGGTGAGGCAGGAGCGCGAAGTGCTGGAACACCATCGCGAGGCGCTCTCGTCGGAGGGCGCGCAGACGGGCCGAACCGACGCCGGTGAGGGCGTCGCCCTGCACCTCGACGGTGCCGGCGGTGGCCTCGTGCAGGCCGTTGAGCATGCGGATGATCGTGGATTTTCCGGAGCCGGAGAGACCCATGATGACGAAGATCTCACCGGGCTGGACGTCGAAGCTCGCGTCGATGACGGCTGCGGTCCCGTGGTCGGCGATCTCGTCACGGCGGGCACCGGAGCGGAGCTTCTCGACGGCGGCCTGCGGGGAACGGCCGAAGACCTTGAACAGGTTCTTCGCCGCGAGGGCAGGCGCTGCGAGGGCAGGCGGAGTGGTCACTGTGTACCTCGGCGGCCGTCGGGTCGGCCGCATCGGTCACGCCCGGGTGGCAGCCGTCAGCGCTCTCCGGGGGAGAAAGCGCGTCGGCACCGGATGTCGGATCCGGTGCCCAGGCCGCCGACCGTACGCTCGCAGCGTCGACTCCCCCGAGTCGTCACCGCGACCGCGGACTGGTCGGGTGGGCGGCCCAAAAACGGGCCACGACTAGGTTTTCACGCTGATGGATCGGCTGGCAAGTCGCCCCGCGGCTTGCGATTCCGGATGCCGCATGGCACACGCGCGCGCGTGCTCGCGGCCACCCGCCGCTCCCGCCGAGATGTCGCCCCGGGCGTGTCGTGCACACGGCGGGGGCGTCCGCGACGCGCTCGCGCGACACGGGCACGAGGACGCCGCGCGTCAGTCGGCGGCGGGCTCGGCGGCCGCGGAGCGGTGGTGGCGGATGACCTCGGCGACCACGAAGTTGAACCACTTCTCGGCGAACGCCGGATCCAGGTCGGCGTCTTCGGCCAGTCGCATGAGCCGCGCGATCTGCTGCTCCTCGCGAGCCGGGTCGGATGCCGGCATCCCGTGCTTCGCCTTGAGCACGCCGACCTGCTTGGTGCAGCGGAAGCGCTCCGCCAGCAGGAAGATCAGCGCGGCGTCGATGTTGTCGATGCTGCCCCGCAGGTTCTGCAGGATCCTCGTGGGGTCGGCGTCCGTCATATGTCCTCCCGAATCGCTCCGAGACTATCGCGCGGAGCAACCTCGGACGCGCCCTCGCAGCCGACCCCTACAGTGTGAGGATGAGCCGATCGACCCGCCCCGACCCCACCGCTGAAGGTGCAGACGCCGGGGAACCCACCTCGCGCGACCGGCCCGTCTGGTCGGCGATCTCCCGGCCGTACGCGGCGGGGTTCTTCCTCACCCTCGGCGGGTTGACCGCATTCCTGCTCGGCCTCGCGCTCTCGAACCTGTCGACCGTGCTGATCTACATCGCGATCGCGCTCTTCATCGCGCTCGCCCTCGACCCCCTCGTGCGCCTGCTCGTGCGTCGCGGGATCTCGCGCGCCTGGGCCATCGTGATCGTGTTCGGGGGCCTGGCGGTCATCCTCGCGGCGGCGCTGTGGCTGCTCATTCCTCCCGTGGTGCGCCAGGTCGAGCAGTTCGTCTCCGACATCCCCACCTTCGTCAACGACACCCGGCACAGCGAGTGGGTGATGTGGATCGAGGCGAACCTGGGCGACAGCGTCGGCGACATCATCAACGAGATCCAGAACTTCTTCACCAACCCCACCAACATCGCGGCCATCGGCGGAGGCCTCCTGCAGGTCGGCGTGACCATCGGCACGTTCGTCTCAGGGGCGATCATCGTGCTGGTGCTGAGCCTGTACTTCCTGGCATCCCTGCCGAAGATGAAGAACAGTCTCGTGCGACTCACCCCCGCCCGCAGCCGCGCGACGGTCGCCGACCTGACGGGCCAGATCACCGAATCGGTCGGCGGCTACCTCGCCGGAATGGTCGTGCTCGCCCTCTGCAACGCGGTCTTCGCCTTCATCGTCCTGACGATCCTGCAGCAGCCCTTCGCCGCCCTGCTCGCGGCCCTCGCGTTCGGCATCACGCTCATCCCCCTCGTCGGCTCCGTGCTGTTCTGGGCGACGGCCACGCTGTTCACGTTGCTCGTCAACCCGACCGCCGGACTCATCTTCGCGATCGTCTACCTGATCTATATGCAGATCGAGGCATACCTGCTCACGCCGCGCGTGATGAACCGGACGATCTCGGTCCCGGGCTCCCTCGTCGTGATCGGCGCCCTCGTCGGCGGCACGCTCCTGGGCCTTCCCGGCGCCCTCGTGGCCATCCCCGTCACGGCGTCGATCCTGCTGATCATCAAGCAGATCGTCATCCCGCGTCAGGATGCCAAGAAGTAGGCCTCAGCGCAGCACCCGGCCCGGAACGGTCGATGCGGCGGCCCGCGCGACCGGTTCCGGCACGCCCGCCGCGATGGTCACGGCGACGGCCCGATCCATCGTGAGCGTCGATCCCGCGAGCGTGTCGGTCCCGGACACGACCGGGCGGTCGCCGCGCACGTCCACGAGCAGTCCGCCGAGCGTGTAGCGACCGTCGCCCAGCCCCGTGGCCGACATCGCGTCGGTGACCAGCGCCACGCGGCCGGACGCCGCATCGAACAGGGCGCGCAGCACGACCGGGTGCACGTGGATCCCGTCGGCGATGACCTCGACCACGACGTGGTCGCGCGCGAGCGCCGCCCCCACGGGGCCGGGGTCCCGATGGCCGAGACCGGGCATGGCGTTGAACGCGTGGGTGAGCAGGCGCGCGCCGCGGTCGAACGCTTCGGCCGCGCGGGCGTAGTCGGCCTGGGTGTGCCCGACGGCGACGACGACGCCTGCCGCGACGAGACGGTCGATGGCATCCATCGCTCCGGGCAGCTCGGGGGCCAGAGTGACCTGCCGGACGATCCCCTGCCCCGCGTCGAGGAGGCGCTCCACGGCCTCCGGGGCGGGGACCGTCAGAGCGGCGGGATCATGCGCCCCGCGGCGCTCCTCGGCGAGGAAGGGCCCCTCCAGGTGCACCCCGGCGACCCCGGGTAGCTCGGGCAGCATCTCGCGCAGGGCCGCAAGCCGCCGTTCCACACGATCGAGGGGCGCGCTCACGAGGCTCACGAGCATCGACGCCGTCCCGTGCGCGCGGTGGTGCGCGACCGCGGCGCTCACGCCCTCGAGGTCGGCGTCGTCGAAGCCGTGGCCGAGGGCCCCGTGACAGTGCAGATCGACGAAGAACGGCACCGGGATCGAGGTGGACATGCCGCCACGGTACTGCAGAGATCAGATGTATCGCGCGACCGCCGGGGCCGGCGAGACGTGAGCGGGCCGCCGCGCACGTGCAATGATCTCGTCACCGCACCCCACCATCGGAGCATCGGCATGAACGCGCCCTACCCCCACCTCACGTCGACGGGCGGCGTGTTCTCACTCATCCGTGACGGCCTCGCCCGCTCGAGGTCGGACCTGTCGCGGCTGACAGGCCTCGCGCCCTCGACGATCACACTCCGCGTCGACGAGCTGCTCGGCCTCGGCGTCGTCGAAGAGGCCGGTGAGACGGCGTCCCGAGGGGGACGGCGTCCGCGCAAACTCGCCCTCGCCCGCGACGGGCGGGTCATCGCGGGCATCGACCTCGGCGCCACTCACGCCACGATCATCCTGGAAGACCTGCGTGGCGCCCGCGTGGCTCGTCATCGGATGAGTCTCGACATCGCGCGGGCTCCGGAGGTGGTGCTGCGCGGCATCCACCGCGAGGTCCTCTCACTCGTGGAGTCCGCCGCAGACCCCGTCACCCTCGCGGGGATCGGTCTCGCGGTCCCCGGGCCGGTCGGCGTCCCCGACGGCCGCATCATCTCCCCGTCGCGGATGCCCGGGTGGAACGGCATCGACGCCTCCGCCATCCTCGGCGGCATCGCCGGCGTGCCCGTGCGGTGCGAGAACGACGCGAACGCCATGGCGCTCGGCGAGCACATCGCCGACGGCCGGCGCTCGGCGAACATGCTCGTGGTGAAGGCGGGTTCGAGCATCGGTGTCGGCATCATCGTGGACGGGGCGCTGTATCGCGGAGCGACCGGCGTGGCCGGCGACATCACGCACATCGCGGTGGCCGGGTCGACGGTGGCCTGCGTGTGCGGGCGTGTCGGGTGCCTCGACGCGATCGCCGGCGGCCGCGCGATCGGTGAGGCCATGACCGCGGGCGGCATCCGCGTCGACGACGTGGCGCAGCTCGCGGATCTCGCTCGCGACGGGCATCCGCTCGCGACGCGCTTGCTCCGGGAGGCGGGGCTCAGAACGGGCAGTGTGCTGGCGACGATCGTCGGCTTCTTCAATCCCGAGCGCCTCGTGCTCGGGGGCGTCATCGCCACCACCGACGCTTTCGTCGCGGGAGTGCGCTCGAGCATCTACGACCTCTGCCTGCCGCTGTCGACGTCGTCGCTCGACGTCTCTGCGTCGGCCGAAGGGTGGGACATCGGCGCGCGCGGCGCGGCGCTCCTCGTGCGAGATGAGTTGCTGTCGGCGGCATCCATCGACGCCCTCGCTCGCGCCCACGTCTGACTTATTTCACCAATTGAAGTCAAAATAACGACTTCATCCGATCTGTGTAACAGGTCCGTTACGGAATGAAGCAGACGGGTCCCGCGCCGTTAGCTTCTCCCCAAGACCCATTCATCCGATGTCTCCAGGGCTGATACGCCGGACCCGACCTCCGCAGCCCGCACCCGAGAGGAAACCTCATGCACAAGAAACGGATCGCCTTCGCCGGCCTCGTCGCCGTCGCGGCGATGGGCTTCACGGCCTGCGCCTCCGGCGGCAACGCAGCCGACGGCGGCAAGACGACCATCGTCTGGAACATGTGGGCCGGTGACACCGCGTCCGAGCAGAAGCTCAAGGATCAGATGGCCGTCGCGCAGAAGCTCGTCGGTGACGACATCACCATCGAGCTGCAGACCGCTCCGTGGGCCGACTACTTCACCAAGCTGAACACCAACATGGCGTCGGGCAAGGTCGCCTGCGTCACCGGCATGAACGGTCAGCGTCTCGCCGGCTACACCGAGGTGTTCGACGAGCTGACCGACGACGACCTGGCGACCATGGGGATCTCGCGCGACGCCTACAACCCGGGTGCCCTCAGCGTCATGGAGAACAGCGGGAAACTGTACGGCCTGCCGTACGACACGGCGGCGATGCTGCTCTTCTACAACGCCGATCTGTTCGCCAAGGCCGGCGCTCCCGTTCCGACCAACGACTGGACCATCGACGACTTCGAGAAGGCCGCGAGCGAGATCACCGCCAAGGCCGGCGCGAAGGGCTTCGCCGTCTCGGTCGACGAGTTCCAGTGGCTCTCGCTCCCCATGGCCGAGACGGGCCTGCAGCCGGTCGACGACTCCGGCGCGCTCGACCTGACGAACCCGAGCTTCGTCGAGGCCGCCACGCGCTACGGCGACCTCGTGACCAAGCTCGGCGTGTCCGACGCCGTCCCCTCCGCCTCGGACTCCGCCTGGACCACCACGCAGTTCGAGAACGGCAAGGCCGCGATGATCATCGAGGGAACCTGGATGGCATCCACGCTCACGGGCCCCGACCTCGGCTTCTCGGCCGGCGCGGTGCGCATCCCGCGCGGCGGTGAGGGCGCCTACGGCGTGGCCCTCGGCTCGGGCTACGGCATCGCCGCGAACTGCGAGAACAAGGACGCCGCGCTCAAGGTGCTCGGCGCCCTGTCGAGCCCCGACGTGCAGTCGGTCATCGCGCAGCAGGGCGGCTACCCGGCGCAGCTCGCCAGCCAGCCGGAGTTCTTCACCTCGCTTCCGGATGCCACGCGCGACAACCTCACGCAGGCCTTCACCGCCGCCTTCGAAGGCGCGGTATCGCAGCGGGTGACCGACCAGTGGACGCAGGTGGCGACCGCGATGCCGAACGAACTCGTGAGCGTCTACACCGGCCAGGCGACCATGTCGTCGGTGCTCGACGGCCTCGAGCAGCGTTTCGGTAAGTAAGCCCTACGGGGAGGCGGCACCGCTCGGTGCCGCCTCCCCCTTCTCCTGCGAGGAGCACCGCCATGACCGCGAGCCGCACCGCCTGGTTCGTCCACGACCGCTTCGGGATGTTCGTCCACTTCGGGCTCTACAGCGTCGCCGCACGCCACGAGTGGGTGCAGAACTATGAGCGCATCGAGGCGGAGGACTACGCCCGCTACGCGGAGTACTTCGACCCCGACCTCTTCGACGCCCCCGCCCTCGCCCGACAGGCCCGCGAGGCCGGTGCGCGCTACGTCGTCCTGACGGCCAAGCACCACGAGGGGTTCTGCCTGTGGAACACGCAGACGACGCCCTTCAACGCCGTCGCCTCCTGCGGCCGCGACCTCGTGCGCGAGTACGTCGACGCCCTGCGCGCCGAGGGGCTCCGCGTCGGCCTCTACTTCTCGCTGCTCGACTGGTCGCACCCGCACTACACGATCGACCGTCACCACCCCCAGCGCGGCGCCGCCGACGTCGCCGAGCGCAACGCCGCGCGCGACATGGCCGTCTACCGCGCCTACCTGCACGCCCAGGTGCGCGAGCTGCTCACCGGCTACGGCCCGCTCGACTACCTCTTCTTCGACTTCACCGAGCCCGCCGAGGAAGACGGTCTGCCCGGCAAGGCACCCGAGGACTGGGATGCCGAGACCCTCTTGGCCCTCTGCCGGGAGTTGCAGCCCGACATGGTGGTGAACGACCGCTTGGGAATCCCCGCCGATCTCGTCACCCCGGAGCAGTACCAGCCCGTGCGCCCCTTCGAGCGCGACGGCGTGCCGCTCGTGTGGGAGGCCTGCCAGACGATCAACGGCAGCTGGGGGTACCACCGCGACAACCACGACAGCAAGAGCGCGGCGCTGCTCGTGCGCATGCTCGCCCGCTCGGTGGCGCTGGGCGGCAACCTGCTGCTGAACGTCGGGCCCACCGGGCGCGGCGAGATCGCCCCGCGCGACGCCGCCCTGCTCTCAGAGGTGGGCGAGTGGATGACCCGGCACGCGGATGCCATCCGCGGCGCCGCCGCGTCGTCGTTCACCCCTCCGTCGGGTGTCGTGTACACCCAGCGCGGAGACCGCCTGTACGCGCACCTGTTCGACTGGCCCTTCGGCCTGTTGCACCTCCCCGACCTCGCCGACCGGGTCGCCTTCGCCCGTTTCCTCGACGACGGGTCCGAGGTGCTCTTCGAGAACATCCCCGCCGACCAAGAGGCCTTCAACCTCCAGCCCGCGGCCCCCGAGCCCGGCACCCTCACGCTGAAGCTCCCCGTGCAGCCGCCGTCGGTCGCGCTGCCCGTGATCGAGCTGTACCTGCGAGCGTCCTCATGACGAAAGGCCACCGGATGGTCACCGAGTCCTCCATCGCCCCGCGGCGACGGCGCAACACGATCGAGATGAGGGAGCGCCGTCAGGCGCTCGGCTTCATCACCCCCGCCGTGCTGGGACTCGCGGTGTTCACCGTGCTCCCGGTGGGGCTCGCGATCGTCATGAGCCTGTTCGACTGGCCGATCTTCGGCAAGCGCGCGTTCGTCGGCTTCGACAACTACGTGACGCTGCTCACCTCGTCGCCGGAATTCTGGCCGGCGCTGCGCAACTCCGCGGTGTTCACCCTCTTGTACGTCCCGCTGAACCTCGTGGTGGCTCTCGGGCTGTCGCTGCTCCTGGGCCCCCGGATCCGCGGCCGCGCGGTCTTCCGTGTGCTCTTCTTCATCCCCGTCGTCACGCCGATCGTCGCGAGCGCGCTGATCTGGCGCCTCGTGCTGCAGCCCGACGGCCTGCTCAACGGCGTGACCGTGTCGCTCTTCGGCTGGGAACTGCCGAACTTCCTCGTCGACCAGAACTGGGCGATGATCGCCGTGGTCGCCATGAGCGTGTGGGCGGGGATGGGCTACAACATGCTCGTCCTCACCGCCGCTCTCGAGCAGGTGCCCACCTCGGTCGTCGAAGCCGCCCAGATCGACGGGGCCCGTGGCATCCGGCTCATCGTCCAGGTGCTCATCCCGCTGATCTCCCCCGCGATCTTCTTCGCGGCGGTGATGACGATCATCTCCTCGATGCAGGTCTTCGCGCAGCCGCAGCTGCTCACCGGCGGCGGCCCCGGCACCTCGACGGTGCCGCTGGTGATGTTCATCTACAACACCGGCTTCAAATTTCAAGATCTCGGCCTCGCCGCCGCGGGCGCCTGGATCCTGTTCGTCATCATCATCGGCATCACGGCGCTGCAGTTCCGGGCGCAGAAGAGGTGGGTGCACTATGAGCACTGAGACCCTGCGACAGACCCACCGCCCGGCACCGCTGTCGCCCGCGACCGCCGTCGAGGGCCCGCCCGGCGGTCGACGCGGCCGACGCCGCGGTCAGCCGACCTCTCGCGGCGAGCGCCTCGGCCTGATCGGCGCGTACATCGCTGTGATCGTGGCGGCCGTGATCTTCGCCGCGCCGCTGGTGTACGCGTTCTTCTCGGCCCTCAAGCCCTCGAACGAGGTGCTGCTCGCCCCGCCGACGCTCATCGGCAGCGAGGTGCGCTGGCAGAACTTCCTCGAGGTGTTCAGCTTCGCGCCCTTCACGACCTACATCGCGAACTCGTTCATCGTGTCGATCGCCGGTGTGCTCGTCGTCCTGGCGGTCTCGGCCACGGCCGGCTACGCCTTCGGGCGCCTCCGCTGGCCCGGGCGCGACATCGTGTTCGTGTTGTTCCTCGGCACCCTGATGGTCCCGCAAGAGGTGCTGGTCATCCCGATGTTCGTCGTCATGCAGTGGTTCGGCTGGGTCGACACGTACCAGTCGCTCATCTTCCCGTGGGCCTTCACGGCCTTCGGCACCTTCCTCATGCGGCAGTTCTTCCGCGGCATCCCGTTCGAGCTCGAGGAGGCGGCGCGGGTGGATGGCGCCGGTCCCGTGCGCACCTTCCTGCAGGTGATCCTGCCCCTGGCGGGGTCCGCGCTCGCGGTGCTGGCCGTCTTCACCTTCCTCAACTACTGGAACAGCTACCTCTGGCCCCTCGTGACCGTCAACGACTACAACGCGCTCGGCACCCTGCCCATCGGCCTGGCCAGCTTCGCGACGCAGTCCGGAACGCGCTGGGACCTGCAGATGGCGGCGACGATCATCTCGATGATCCCCACCACCATCCTCGTGATCGCCCTGCAGAAGCACCTCGTCAAAGGCATCGCGACGTCGGGTCTGGGCGGGCGATGACCGCGCAGTTCCCCCGGATCGCCATCGTCGGCATGGCCATCGAGTCCAGCGCGTACGCGGCACACCGCGCCGGCTATGACGATTTCGTGCAGCTGCACGGCGAGGAGGTGCTCTCGCGCTACCCGTTCCTCGCACCCGGTACGCCGCTCGGCGACGCGGCCGAATGGATCGGCGTCTTCTACGCGCGCTCCCTCCCCGGTGGGCAGGTGCGCCCCGAGGTGTACGACGACTTCCGCTCCCGCATCGCGACGGGCCTCGCCGACCTCGGACGCCTGGATGCCGTGTACCTCGACGTGCACGGAGCAATGGGCGTCGAGGGCATGGACGACGCCGAGGGCGACCTCGTCGAGGCCGTGCGCGCGGTCGTCGGGCCGCGCCCCCTGATCGCCGCTCCCATGGACCTGCACGGCAATGTCTCGGAGCGCTTCGCCCGCGCCGTCGATCTGCCGACATGCTTCCGCCTCGCCCCGCACGAAGACGCGGACGACACCCGTGAGCGGGCGGCGCGGACCCTGCTCGAGTGGGTGGGCCGCGACGAGCGGCCGGTGCGCGCCTGGGTACGCGTGCCGATCCTGCTCCCGGGCGAGAAGACGTCCACCCGCGTCGAGCCCGCGAAGAGCCTCTACGGCCGCCTCGACGAGGTGGAACGGATGCCGGGGATCACCGACGCCTCGATCTGGATCGGCTACGCGTGGGCCGACGAACCCCGCTGCCACGCGACCGTGCTGGTGAGCGGCTCCGACCCGGCGGCGATCACCGCCGAGGCCGAGGCCCTCGCGCGGGCACTCTGGGACGCGCGCGACGATTTCTCGTTCGTCGGCCCGCCCGGCTCGCTCGCCGAGGCCATCGACGCGGGCCTCGCGCACCGCGCCGCCCGCGGGGCCCGTCCGTACCTGGTCAGCGACTCGGGCGACAACCCGGGAGCGGGCGGCTCGGGCGACGTCACCTGGAGCCTGCACGATCTGCTCGCGGATGAGCGCCTCACCGGCGCCGCCGACGATCTGAGCGTCGCGGTCGCGTCGATCTTCGACCCGGCGGCCGTCGCTTCGCTCGCTGACACGGCCGTGGGCTCCCCCGTCGACATCGACGCCGGCGCCCGCGTCGACGACCGCGTGAGCGGGCCCGTCCGCCTCTCCGGCGTCCTGCTGGGTCGGCACGACCACCCGGTCGGCGGACGCGCCGTCGTCATCGGCATCGGCGCCCTGCGCGTGATCGTCACCGAGCGCCGCGCGGCGTTCCACGCCGTCGACGACTTCCGCGCGGTCGGCATCGATCCGCTCGAGACCGACATCGTGGTGACGAAGATCGGCTACCTCGAGCCCACGCTGTACGACGTCGCCGCGGGCTGGACCCTGGCGTTGACGCCGGGACCGGTCGATCAAGACCTCGCCCGTCTGGGACACCGTCGTATCGAGCGGCCGATGTTCCCGTTCGACGTGTTCGACACGGTCCCCGACCTGACGGCGACGGTCCTGCGATGACCGCGTTCGAGCTGGCGGTACAGGATGCCGCGGGCATCCGCGTCGCGGCCGACCTCGGGGTGGATCGCATCGAACTGTGCTCGGCGCTGTCGCTGGGTGGTCTGACCCCGTCGGCCGGTCTCATCGCCGCGGCCTCCGCCTCCGGCATCCCGGTTCACGTGCTGATCCGGCCGCGGTCAGGAGACTTCGAGTACGACGACGCGGAGCGGCGCCTGATCGTCGAAGACGTCTTGTGGGCTCGCGCCCACGGTGCCACCGGGGTCGTCGGCGGCGGACTCCGCGACGGCCGTCTCGACGAGGACCTCGTCGCACGCATCGTCGTCGCCGCCGACGGCATGCCCGTGACCTTCCACCGGGCGTTCGACAATCTGTCCGACCTGGATGCCGGCCTCGATCGACTCGTCGACCTCGGCGTCACCCGGGTGCTGACCTCGGGCGGAGCGGCTCGGGCCGACGAGGCGCTTCCCGTGCTGGAGCGACTGGTGGCTCGCGCAGATCGTGCCATCCAGATCATGGCGGGGAGCGGCGTCCGCGCCGACAACGTCGCGCGCATCGCCGCCACCGGCGTCGACGCCGTACACGCCTCCGTGAAGCGTGCCGTGGCCGGGCGTCGGGGCGTTCGCCTGGGTTCGGCCGCTCCGGATGGTGGAGGACACGAGACCGCCGATGCCGACGAGGCGCGCCGCCTGATCGGCATCCTGCGTTCGACCGAGGAGGCGAGATGACGCTTCTTCTGGGAGTGGACAACGGCGGCACGCGGGTCAAGCTGCTGCTCGCGCGCGACGCCGGCGGACGTCTCGAACACGTGCGCACCGACGACGCGCCGACCCCGCGCGGCCCCGCCGCGATGGACGAGCTGGCCGAGATCACCCGCGCCTTCCTCGCCGACGACAGAGCCGACGCGTTCGGGATCACCGTGGCCGGCATCCTCGACGAGGCCTCGGGTGCGGTCGTCACCAGCGCCAACATGCGCTGGCTCGAGGGTCTCGCCCCGGCGCGGGAGCTGTCGGAGCGGATCGGCATCCCGGGCGAGGCCGTACAGGACGGCGTCGCGACAGCGATCGCGGAAGCGGTGCTCGGCGCCGGCCGCGGGGCCGACGACGTGTTCGTGCTCGCACTCGGCACCGGCATCGCGGGCGCCCACGTCGTCGACGGGGCGGTGCGCAAGGGCGCTCATGGGGGTGCCGGAGAGATCGGCCACATCGCCACCGGACGCGGCGAGAAGTGCACGTGTGGACAATCGGGATGCCTCGAGTCGGTGCTCGGCGGCACACGCCTCGGTGCGCGCTGGGATCGTGCCCGTGGCGTGCAGGCGCAGTCGAGCGCGCTCGATGTCGTCCTCGCCGCCGAGCGCGGCGACGGAACCGCCCGCACGATCCTCGACGAGGCGACCACCGCCCTCGCCAACGGCCTGCTGAGCCTCATGGCCATGATCGACCCCGGCGTGATCGTCATCGGCGGCGGTCTCTCGAACTCGCCGACGTGGATCATCGACCCCGCGGTCGACAAGGCCCACCGCCAGGCCACCTTCCACTCCGTTCCCCCCATCGTCCGCGCTCAGCTCGGATCGTGGGCGGGCGCGTGGGGCGCCGCCTTGACCGCAGGGGCCCGGATGAGCGGGGCGCACCGCCTCGAACGAACGGAGATGGTCTGATGGCCGAGGTCGTCGTCACCCGCACCGCCGACGAGGCATCCGCCCTCGCCGCCGACCACGTCGCCCGCGCGATCGCGGCGCACCCGCAGCTCGTGCTCGGGGTGGCCACCGGCTCCACCCCCGAGCGGTTCTACCGCCACCTCGCCCACCGCGTCGTCGAGAACGGCATCGACACGTCGGGGGTGCGTGCCTTCGCACTCGACGAGTACGTGGGACTACCCGCCGCCCACCCCGAGTCGTACGCGGCCGTCATCGAGCGCACCGTCACGACGCCGCTGGGTCTCGACCCCGCTCACGTGCACGTGCCCGACGGCGGCGCCGCCGATCCTTTCGCGGCCGCCGAGGACTACGACCGCGCGATCGCCCTCACCGGGGGCGTCGACATCCAGATCCTCGGCATCGGACGCAACGGCCACATCGGCTTCAACGAGCCCGGATCGTCCCTCGGATCGCGCACGCGCGTCAAGACGCTCGCCGCCTCGACGCGAGAGGCGAACGCGCGCTTCTTCGCCGACGACGCGGAGGTGCCCGTGCACTGCATCACCCAGGGCATCGGCACGATCCGCGAGGCGCGGCACCTCATCCTGCTGGCCTTCGGCCCCGACAAGAGTGCCGCCCTGGCCGGCGCCGTGGAGGGTCCCGTCTCGGCGATCCTGCCGGGCTCCGCCATTCAGCTGCACCCGCACGTCACCGTGCTGGCCGACAACGACGCTGCACGCGACCTCACCCTCGCCGACGCGTACCGCGAGGCCTGGGAACGCAAGCCGGCCGCACAGGGGTTCTGAGGCCGCTCAGCCGACCTGCGCATCGGCCTCACGCGGGGCGGTCCCGCCGGGCTCAGCGCATCGGCAGCAACCGCGTCGGCGAGGGCGACGCGGTGCGGTGGCGCACGCGGCCCGGCACCCCGGTGCGCGGGTCGAGCGGGAGCGAGACGATCTCGTCGGCCAGCTGCCCGGCCACCAGCAGGGTGTCGTTCACCACGACGTGATGCCGCGGCCAGTGGGTTCCGGCGTCGGCGAGCGCCGTGAGCTGCAACGACTCCCCCGCCCCACGCACGGCGAGCACGCCGATCGTGTCGCTGCCACGGACTCCCGCGTAGAGCATGGTGCCGTCGCGACTCGCGCACAGCTCGGCGGCGGTGTCGGTCTCGAGGGTGCCCACGAGCGGCTGACCCGAGACGATGCGCCAGCGGGCCTCGGCATCCGGGGCCAAGACGAACACCTCGCGGCTGAGCTCGGTCACGACGTAGAGGTGGCCGGACGGATGCCACACCCCGTGCCGTGGTCCGCTGCCCTTCGGCAGCACCACCTGCTGCACGAGTCGCAGACCGTCGGTTGCCGGACGCCAGAGACGCACCAGGTCGAAGCCCATGTCGGTGGTCGCGACGAGACCGCCGGGGAGGAAGATCGCCTGATGCGTGCGGGAGACGCGGGCACCCGCGGCGGCCTCCTCGGACTCGGCGTCGGTCTCGGGAACGGCGTCGTAGTCGGGCACGAGGTGGCCGTAGTCGTCGCCCGCAGCCTCGCGCAGCGCGCGAGCGGCGGCGGCGAGGTCGGGGACGGGCGCGCCCGAGACCCGGGCCCCGGTCGACACCGCGCCTCCGGCGGACTCGGCACCCCAGGGGTCGACGGCGTCGACGGCGATCCGCGGGCGCGACGGGCGGCCGGCGGCATCCAGGTCGAAACGGACGACACGGCCGTCGCTCCAGCAGCTCGCGACGAGGAACGAGGCGTCGGGGGAGACGGCGACGTGACAGACGGCCTCGCCGGCGTCGAGCGCGGGCCCCAGGGGCGCCAGCCGGGTCTCGCCCGTACGGCGGTACGCTTGCACGGTTCCGTCGGACTCGAGAGCCGCATACAGCACGTCGTTCGTGGGGTGCGCGGCGACCCACGACGCGGAACCGGGAGCGGCCACCGCGGTGCCGACCATGCCGAGCGGACCCGAGGCCCACACCGAATCGGCGTCTCCGGCCTGCAGGATGCCGATGCCCTCGGCCGAGCCTGCGTCGGGCGCGTACGCCCCCACCCAGAACCGCACGTCAGTCGATCAGGTTGTGTCGCACGATCACCTGGTCGCGCGCGGGGCCGACGCCGATGACCGAGATGCGCGTGCCGCTCATCTTCTCGAGGGCGAGCACGTACTCCTGGGCCGTCTGCGGCAGATCCTCGAAGGTGCGCGCCGTGGAGATGTCTTCGCTCCAGCCGGGGAAGGTCTCGTAGATCGGCTTCGCGTGGTGGAAGTCGGTCTGGTTGACGGGCAGATCGTCGAAGCGGACGCCGTCGACGTCGTAGGCGACGCACACGGGGATCTCGTCGAGTCCACCGAGGATGTCGAGCTTGGTCAGCACGAGGTCGGTGATGCCGTTGATGCGCGTGGCGTAGCGCGTGATGGGCGCGTCGTACCAGCCGACGCGGCGCGGGCGACCGGTGGTCGTACCGAACTCGAAGCCGCGCGAGCGCAGCCAGTCACCGCTCTCGTCGAAGAGCTCGGTGGGGAAGGGGCCGGAGCCGACACGCGTGGTGTAGGCCTTCACGATGCCGACGATGCGGTCGAGGCGGTTCGGGCCGACGCCCGAGCCGGTCGACGCCCCGCCGGCCGTCGCGGACGACGACGTGACGAAGGGGTAGGTGCCGTGGTCGACGTCGAGCATGGTGGCCTGGCCGCCCTCGAAGACGACGATGTCGCCGGCATCCAGAGCCTCGTTCAACAGCAGTGAGGTGTCGGCGACCATGGGGCGCACGCGCTCGGCGTAGGCGAGCAGGTCTTCGACGACCTCGTCGACCGTGATCGAGCGGCGGTTGAAGACCTTCACGAGCAGGTGGTTCTTCTGGTCGAGGGCGCCCTCGACCTTCTGGCGCAGGATGTTCTCGTCGAAGAGGTCTTGCACGCGGATGCCGACACGGTTGATCTTGTCGGCGTACGCGGGACCGATGCCGCGCCCGGTGGTGCCGATCTGGCGCTTGCCGAGGAAGCGCTCGGTGACCTTGTCGAGCGTGCGGTGGTACTGCGTGATGATGTGCGCGTTGGCGCTGATCTTCAGCCGGCTGGTGTCGAGGCCGCGGGCGTTGAGCGCCTCGAGCTCAGCGAAGAGCACTTCGAGGTCGACGACGACACCGTTGCCGATGACAGGGGTCACCCCGGGCGAGAGGATGCCACTGGGCAGCAGGTGCAGGGCGTACTTCTCGTCGCCGATGACGACGGTGTGCCCGGCGTTGTTGCCGCCGTTGAACTTCACCACCCAGTCGGTGCGCTCACCGAGCAGATCGGTGGCCTTGCCCTTGCCCTCGTCGCCCCACTGGACGCCGACGATCACGATTCCGGGCATGAGTGCTCCTCGCATGTTGTCCGGCGGTACACCCCATCCTATCGAGAGGGTCCGACACCGCCCCGCAAGCCCCCCGTCGGAACCGGCGGCCTCGATACGGTGACCCCATGGGGCGATCGGCGGCGTGGGCGACGGGCTGGAACATCGCGCGGGTCGCCGTGGCGGCCGTCATCGCGGCGGCCGTCATGGCGCAGTTCGTGTCCTCGCTCGCGGGCGCTCAGGCCAATGGACGCGACGTCGCCACGGTCGTGGCGAACTTCTTCAGCTTCTTCACGATCCTCTCCAACGTCTCGGCGATGGTGGCGCTGGCGATCGTCGGTGTCCGGTTCTTCGCGCGGGGCCGCCGTCTCGACGCCGATCCCCCGGCGCTCGCCACCGTGCTCGCCTGGGTGTCGACGTACATGGTGGTCACGGGCGTCGTCTACAACCTCCTGCTCCGGGGTCTGCCCCTGCAACCCGAGACCGTCGGCTGGTCGAACGAGGTCATGCACGTGTGGGGTCCGCTCTTCCTCCTGCTCGACGTCGTGATCGGACCGTGCCGTCGACGACTGCCCTGGAGCGCGGCCCTCGGCGCAGCGATCTTCCCTCTCGCGTGGATCGCGTACACGCTCGTGCGCGCACCGCTCATCACCAACCCCACGACGGGGGACCCGTTCTGGTACCCCTACCCCTTCCTCAACCCCGCGAACGGCGGCTGGGGAAGCGTCGCGCTCTACATCGTGGTCATCGCCGCGGTGATCGTGGGCGTCGCGTTCGGTGTCGTCGCGATCGGGCGGGCGCGCGGCATCCGATCCTCCTGACGTGGGGAGCGCGCGGCGTCGCGGACGTGCGAGCCGAAGGCCGCGGGGCCGCACCGGTCGGCACCGCGTTCGTTTGCGCATTCCGTAGCTCGGGTGCAGCCAGCGTCTCGTCCCGGCGGATCCCCGGCGAGGACACGGTGATAATGAGGCTCGCCCGGGCGAGTCGGTCTCGGGTACTCCTTCCCGACGACAGAAGATTCCATGACGGTCGCCCCGCCCGCCGAAAGCGCCTGGAGAAGGTGGCTCGCCGCCACGGCTTTCGCCGCCCTCACGGCGCCCCTCGTCTTCGCCGCCCCCGCCACCGCCCACGCGTCGGCGTCCCGCGCCGAGGCGGTTCGATCGACGGCCACCGCGAATCCCCTGGCGGCCGGACCCGCCCTGCCCACATACTCCGCGGCCGCGGAAGCGCAGAAGGCCGCGGCCGCGGCCGGACGCACGAGCGTGGCGACGCAGATCGGCGTGATCGCCTCGCAGCCCACGGCCACCTGGCTGGGCGAGTGGTACGACACGGACGCACTGACGCGGGTCCTCGTCGCCGAGACGAAGGCCGCGGCCCGGCAGAAGAAGACCGCGGTGTTCGTGCTCTACGGCATTCCCGCCCGCGACTGCGGCCTCCACTCCGGCGGCGGCTACGATGCGACCACGTACCGGCAGTGGACGCAGCGGATCGCCCAGACCCTGCGAGGGACGCGCTCGGTCGCGATCATCGAGCCCGACGCGCTGGCCATGCTGGGGGAATGCGACGGTCAGGGCGACCGCGCGGGGCTCATCCGTGCGGCGGTGCGCGACCTCGCCGCCGCCGGGGTCGCGTCGTACATCGACGCGGGGAACTCGGGATGGGTCCCCGCCGAGGTCATGGCGGAACGCCTGCGCGCCGCGGGCGTGTCCGAGGCGCGCGGCTTCGCCACGAACGTCTCGAACTTCTCCCCGACCGCCGCGGAACAGAAGTACGCCGAACGGGTGCGTTCGCTGGTGGGCGGGAAAGCCCGGTACGTCATCGACACCTCGCGCAACGGCCGAGGCTGGACGGGCGAGTGGTGCAACCCCGCGGGCACCGGTCTGGGCACCACACCGCGCGCGGTCAGCGGAAAGGGCGGACTCGACGCGCTGCTGTGGATCAAGCGCCCCGGCGAGAGTGACGGAGTCTGCAACGGCGGCCCCGCTGCCGGGAGCTGGTTCGAGAAGGCTGCACTCGAGCTGGTGCGGCTGCGGGCGACGTGACGACGGGGTGCACCGGGAGGTGAACGCCTACCCTGGGGGAGTGCGTACGCGACTGATGTCCGCGGCTCTGGCCGCCTCCGCTCTCCTCCTGCTCGCCGGGTGCGCCGGGGCCACCCCGGAATCCGACGCCCCGATCTCCAGCGGCGTCGACAGCGCGTCCGCCGCGTGCGCCTACCCCGCCTCGGGGCAGCCCGCCGCCGACGTGACGCCCCCGACCGCCGACACCGAGCGCCCCACCGGCGACGTGGCCGTGACGCTCGAGACCTCGGCCGGCGCGATCCCGATGACGCTCACGGGCGCGCGCACCCCGTGCACCGTCGAGAGCTTCGTCTCGCTCGCCCAGCAGCAGTACTTCACCGACACGACCTGTCACCGCCTCACGACGCAGAACATCTACGTGTTGCAATGCGGCGACCCCACGGGGTCGGGTCGCGGCGGGCCCGGCTACACGTTCGCCGACGAACTCGACGGCAGCGAGACCTACCCCGCCGGGACGGTCGCGATGGCCAACACCGGCCGCCCCGGCACGAACGGCTCGCAGTTCTTCCTCGTCTACGCCGACTCGACACTGCCCCCGAGCTACACCGTCTTCGGGACGCTGTCGCCCGAGGGCCTCGCCGTGGTCGAGAAGATCGGCCAGGCCGGCGTCGAGGGCGGGGGCGCGGACGGTGCGCCCGCCACCCCGGTCGAGATCACCGCGGTGACCGTCGGCTGACACTCCTCCTGCCCAGCCCTCGGGCGGGGCGGAAGCCCTCCACACGGGTCGGGGCGCGGCATCCCTCCCCGATAGAATCGAGGAATGTCCAAGGTCTTGCAGTCCCTTCCCGTCGGCGAGCGCGTCGGCATCGCGTTCTCGGGTGGTCTCGACACGTCGGTGGCCGTCGCGTGGATGCGCGACAAGGGCGCCATCCCCTGCACTTACACCGGCGACCTCGGGCAGTACGACGAAGACGACATCGCCTCGATCCCCGGCCGCGCCACGCAGTACGGCGCGGAGGTCTCGCGGCTGGTCGACTGCAAGACCGCTCTCGTCGAAGAGGGCTTCGTTGCACTGGCGTGCGGCGCCTTCCACATCCGCTCGGGCGGCCGCACGTACTTCAACACCACCCCGCTCGGCCGCGCCGTCACCGGCACGCTGCTCGTGCGCGCGATGAAAGAAGACGGCGTCGACATCTGGGGCGACGGCTCCACCTACAAGGGCAACGACATCGAGCGGTTCTACCGCTACGGCCTGCTCGCCAACCCCGCGCTGCGCATCTACAAGCCGTGGCTCGACGCCGACTTCGTCACCGAGCTCGGCGGACGCAAAGAGATGAGCGAGTGGCTCGTCGCCCACGACTTCCCCTACCGTGACAGCGTCGAGAAGGCGTACTCGACGGATGCCAACATCTGGGGCGCCACGCACGAGGCCAAGACGCTCGAGCACCTCGACGTCTCACTCGAGATCGTCGAGCCCATCATGGGCGTGCGGTTCTGGGACCCCGAGGTCGAGATCGAGACCGAAGACGTCACCGTCACCTTCGAAGCGGGTCGCCCCGTCGCGATCAACGGCACGCGCTTCGACGACCCCGTCGCGCTCGTCCGCGAGGCCAACACCATCGGCGGCCGCCACGGGCTCGGCATGAGCGACCAGATCGAGAACCGCATCATCGAGGCCAAGTCGCGCGGCATCTACGAGGCCCCCGGCATGGCCCTGCTCTTCCTCACCTACGAGCGCCTGGTCAACAGCATCCTGAACGAAGACACCCTCGCGACCTACCACGAGCAGGGTCGCCGCCTCGGTCGCCTGATGTACGAGGGCCGCTGGCTCGAGCCGCAGTCGCTCATGCTGCGCGAGTCGATCCAGAAGTGGGTCGGGTCGACCATCACGGGCTCGGTCACCGTGCGCCTGCGCCGCGGCGAGGACTACACGATCCTCGACACCGTGGCATCCGGGATGTCGTATTCGCCCGAGAAGCTCTCGATGGAGCGCGTCGGCGACGCCGCCTTCGGTCCCGTCGACCGCATCGGCCAGCTCACGATGCGCAACCTCGACATCGCCGACTCGCGCGCCCGTCTCGAGCAGTACGCCGCGCTCGGCCTGCTCGGCGGCCCGACCGGCGAGCTCGTCGGCGACGTGGCGAAGGGCGGTGCCCGCGAGATCATCGAGCCCGCGGCGCCCCTCTCGGCCGACGGCGAGCGCCTCGCAGAAGCCACCGACGAGGCGGGCGAGGGCGCCGCGTTCGACTCCGGCACCGACTGACGACACGACCTCGACGGAGCCGGTGGTCCTCGGACCACCGGCTCCGTCGTCGTTCGACTCCGATGGGGGCGCGGGCCGCGGGGGCGCGCGAGCGCGCCGGACCGTCCGAGAACAGGAGATCCCGCGAGGACAGGGCGGGATGCCGAGGCGACGAACTGTGGCCGAACGATCCCCTGTTCTCGCGCGATCCGCACGACCAGGAGCGCGCGAGCCGACGCAGCCGTGAGGAATCCGCGTGGCCACCGGGAAATAACTTGCACATGACCGTGCACTTTCGGCGTACACTGATCCCTCGTGAGTACTCCCACCCGCCGTGATGCCGTCGAGAACCGCGCCGGCATCGTCGATGCCGCCACCGCGGTCATCGGTCACGACCCGCGCGCCTCGATCGACGCGATCGCCCGCCGCGCCGGTCTCTCGCGCCGCGCGCTCTACGGTCACTTCGACGACCGCAACGCGATCGTCCGCGAGGTCATCGCCGCCGGGGCTCTCCGTTTCAACGCCATCGCCGACCGCGTCGACGACGCCGACTCGCGCGTCGCGCTCGCCCGCCTGGCATCGGAGCTCTGGGCCGAAGCCGCCCACGTGCAGGCCGCAGCAGCCCTCGCCCTCGACGACGCGCACCTGCCCGAGACGTCGGCCGCGCTGGCACCGCTCCGGCGTCGGATCGATGCGATCGTGCGCCGTGGGCAGGAAGCGGGCGAGCTGCGCACCGACCTCCCCGCCCCGACGCTCTCGCGCCTGCTCGAAGAGACGGGCCGCACCGTCGTCAGCCGCGTCGACGCGGAGTCGACGTCGGCCCGAGCCATCGCCGTCCGCGCCGTCCTCGGAATCGCCGGTCTCTCCTGGACCGAGGCTCAGGCTGTCGTCGCGGAGCACCCCGAGCTGGAGGCGCAGTGAGAATCGTCCTGTCCGAGGTCGCGAAGGGCCGCGCCGAGCGCGCTCTTCCCCCGACGTCCACCTCGTTCGAGACCGGGCACGCCACCCTGGCCCTCGCCGAGACCGAGCAGCGACCCACCGTCCTCGGACTCGTCGCGTCCGGGCGCATGAAGATCGACAGCGGCGAGGTCACGATCGACGGGCGACGGGATGCCAGGGCTCTCCGCCGCCGCGTCGCCCTGGTCGACGCCCCCATCGTGTCGGAGCCGGAGCCCAACATCACCGTCACCGGCGTCGTCGCCGAGGAGCTGATGTTCGCGGGCCGCGCACCCACACCCTTCGCCGCCGCACGGTGGCTGGAGAGCATCGGTCTCGAGACGCTCGCCGGCCTGCCGATCGGCAACGTCGATCCCGCAGCGCGGGTCCGACTGCTGCTCGAGCTCGCCGCGCTGCGCAAAGACGTCGAGGGTCTGGTCCTCGTCGCGCCCGACCGTCACGGCGGCGAACCGGCCGCGTGGTGGCGCATCGCCCGCGAGTTCGCGGAGCGCGGGTACGCCGTGCTCGTCATCGCCGGCCAAGCCTCGCAGACGGCGATCGAGGTCATCGATCGCGTCGACGCCGACACCGCCATCGGCCCGAGCACAGCCCCCACGCCGACCGCACCGACCGAGGAGGAGGCGCGATGAAGATCCCGCAGATGATCGCCGCCGAGCTCCGGCGTCTCACCTCGACCCGGATGTCGGTGATCGCCCTCGTGGCCCTGCTCGCGGTGCCGATCCTGTACGGCGGGCTGTACCTCTGGGCGAACCAGGATCCGTACGGCAACCTCTCGAACGTCCCGGTCGCGCTCGTCGTCGACGATCAGGGCGCGCAGGTCAACGGCGAGCAGCGCAATCTCGGCGACGAGGCGGCGGAGCAGCTGCTGGACAGCGACACCTTCGAGTGGCACCGCGTCTCCTCCGACGCGGCCGACGCCGGCCTCTCAGCGGGCGACTTCGACTTCATCGTGACCCTCCCCGCCGACTTCACCGAGGCCGTGGCCTCGCTCTCGAGCGACAGCCCCCGCCAGGCCGACATCGAACTGCGCACGAACGATGCCAACAACTACCTCGCGTCGACCATCGGCACGCAGGCGGTCGCGCGGATCCAGGCATCCGTGGCGAAGAAGGTGGTCGACGAAGCGGGGCTCAGTCTGCTCGATGCCCTTCACACGATCCGCGTGAGCCTCGTGGATGCCACGAACGGAGCGACCCAACTCGTCGACGGTCTCGCGACCGCGAAGGACGGGTCGTCGCAACTGGCCAGTGGCTCGGCGACCCTGGCCGACGGGTCGTCGCAGCTCGCCGACGGGACCGCGCAACTCTCCGCCGGGGCCGACCAGCTCCGCGACGGCACGGCGCAGCTCCGCGACGGTTCCGCACGCGTGGCCGATGGCGCCCGCCAGGTGGCGGGTGGGGTCGATCGCATCGACGAGGTCGCCCGCGAGGTGGGGTCGATCACCGGAGACGCCGCCGCACGCCTGCCCGAGGCCCGCACCGACATCGCCAAGGCCCTCGCCGACGCCGGACTCAGCCAGGCGAAGATCGATGAGATCCTCTCGCGTCTGGATCCGGTCGCCGAGCGCCTCACCGCCGCGAACGGACGCGTGCAGGACACGGTCGATCAGATCAACCAGCTCGACGACGGTGCGCGGCAGGTCGCCGACGGCAGCGCCTCGGTCGCCTCGGGTGCGGCCACGGCTGCCGACGGGGCCTCGGCCCTGGCCGACGGCGCGGGGACCGCGGCATCCGGAGCCGCTCAGATCCGCGACGGCTCGGCCCAGCTCCGTGACGGCGCGAGCCGGCTCGACGGGGGCATCGGCCAGCTCTCGACCGGCGCCACTCAGTTGCGCGACGGTCTGGCCTCGGGCGTGAACCAGATCCCGGATTCCGACGACGCGACGCGTCAGGCGCAGGCCGCGGCCATCTCCGACCCGGTGAGCGTGGGCACGAGCTCGGTGACCAAGGCGCAGAACTACGGCGCGGGTCTCGCCCCGTTCTTCGCCGCCCTGGCCGGCTGGATCGGCATCTACGCACTGTTCCTCATCGTCAAGCCCGTGTCCAAGCGCGCGATCACGGCGCTCCGCTCCCCCGTGCGCGTGACCCTCGCGGGCTGGCTCACGCCCGCCGGGCTCGGTGCGCTGCAGATGGTCGGGCTCTTCACCGTGCTCGCGATCGCGCTGCAGTTCTCGTTCGCGAACCCCGCGGCAGCCCTCGGCATCCTGCTCTTCGCCTCGGCGACGTACGCGGCGATCGTGCTGGCGTTGAACGTGTGGCTCGGTTCGGTCGGGCAGTTCCTCGGCCTGGTGCTGATGGTGCTGCAGCTCGTGACCGCCGGCGGCACCTTCCCCTGGCAGACGCTGCCCGCTCCTCTCGCGGCACTGCATCACGTGCTGCCGATGGGGTACGTGGTGGATGCCATGCGGCAGGTCATGTACGGCGGCGACCTCTCGCGGGTCGGGCCCGATCTGCTCGTCCTGGGGACGTGGATGGCCGGCGGCGTGCTGCTCGCGGCCCTCGGGGTGACGCGCATGACGCACCACCGCACCCTGCGCGACCTGCAGCCGAGCCTGATCGGCTGACGCGGGCGGGAGGTGCGGGCACGCCCCGCCCGCCCGCGGCACCCGCCCGCTCGCGTGTGTTCACCGCCGTGCAGGGCGCGCCACGACGTCTTCGAGAAGACGTGCGAACGTCTCGCCCACCGCCTCGGGGGTCAGTCGCAGCGACTGTTCCCGTGCGCGTTCCGACATCTCGTCGCGTGCCCCGTCGTCGGTGAGAAGTGCGGTCAGTGCCTTCGCGAGTCCCTCCGTGTCGCCGGGGGCGACGAGGACGCCTCCGGCGCCGACGTAGTCGCGCGGCCCGTAACAGACGTCGAAGGCGACGACGGGCAGCCCGCTCGCCAGCGCTTCTCCGATCGCGAGATTCTGTCCTTCGAACAGGCTGGTGCACAGGAAGACGGAGGAGACCGCCATCGCGTCGCGGACGCGGTCGGAGTATCCGTGGAGGTGGACGCTCCGCGACAATCCACGCTCGTCGATCAGGTCCTGCAGGGGATCTCGGAGAGGGCCGTCGCCGTAGATGTGGAGGTGCGCATCCGGGACGCTCGCCACCACGTCCGGCCACAGGGTGATGGCGGCATCCACGCGCTTCTGGTCGACGAGCCTGTTCACCATCAGAACGTCACCGGCTCCCCGCGGGCGAACAGGAGGGGTGTCGGCGGGCGCGATCGGCGTGGGGATGGCGACGGAGCCCTCGTGGGCACCGAAGCGCTCGACCACGTCGTCTTCCTGTGTCGCGGTGGGCCAGATGACGGCGTCGAAGCGGTCGAGCAGGTCGAGCCATCTGCGCCATCCGTCGTCTCGCAGCGGTGACGAGGGCTCGCACGGGGCGGCGAGGTGCGAGTTGTGGACGGTGTGCACGATGCGCACGTTCTCGTCCCTCCAGTCGGCGATCAACTCGCCGATCTGCTTCGACTCGCAGATCACGACGACACACCGCTCGTCATCGGCGGCCCGCGTGCGCAGCTGCGCCACCACCCTCGTCAGCCACGCCATGTAGAGGGCCCCGAAGCCGGTCATGATCCGGGGGCCGCCCTGTCCACCGACCACGACGGGAGCTTGCGTGAGGTGCCAGCGGGGGTCGTCGCGGATCACCGGCAGGGAGATGATCTCCCTCCCCTCGTCGTCGCGGATCGGACGGTAGGCGGTGTCCGGGTCCGCCCCTCCGTCCTTCGCCTGCGCGTACAGCCAGGACGGATCGGCGAGGACCTCGTCGAAGAGGTTCCGGATCTCGACGTCCGCCTGCGGGTCGTCGCGGAACGCCTGTCGATGGTTCCTCGCGCGCTCGTCCGGGTCACCGACGTCGAAGGTGAGCAGGAGGGGGCGGGACACACCGATGGAACGGAGCAGACGAAGACGCGAGGCGACCGCGACGGCGTATCCGCCGTCGCGGTGCGGCGCCAAGCGGCTGGTGAGGACAATGACTTCTGCATCGGGGGGCGGGGGCATCGTCCGATCCTCATAGCGGGTACATAACGGGGCCCTCATCGTCGCTATGCACAAGCTGTGTGTCAGGGTGGTTGACGTCGGGTCATCCGGCCCCATACGGAGAGGCCGGCCGCTCACCCCGCCACGACGATCGCCAGCGCCACGACTCCCCCTCCCAGGATGCCGCCGAGCACGAGTCGCACCGCGCGGAGCGCTCCGCGACGGCGGGTGCGCCGCCACGGCACCACCGCGAATCGCCGCGCAGCACCGACCGTGCCCGCCGCCGTGAGCACGACCGCCGCACCCCACAGAGCGGGAGAGGCCTGCGTCCAGTCGACGAGCAGCGAGGCCGCGGCGAACGCGACCACGACCCCGAAGGTCTCGGCCAGGATCATGAGGCGGTCGCGGAGGGAGAATCGTCCCCCGAGCCACGCGCGCACGGCGAAGAGAGCGGTGACGGCGACGAGGAGGACAGCGAGGATGACGGCGATCATCGCGCAGCCCCCTTCGTGAGCACGGCGTACGCGACCGCGTCGACATTGGCCGCTGTGTCGTCGAGCACGAGACCCGCGCGTCCGTTCGTGCGGTCGAGCATCATCGCCGAGGTGAAACCCCCGGTGGCGCCGTTGTGGAAGGTGATCGGGGTCCCGTCGACGTCGAGTGTGAACCAGAACCACCCGATCGGGCCCGAGGACGTCTCGTGCCGTGGGTCCATCGCGGACGCACCCGGCGCGGTCCCCTCCAGCAGCGCCCGCAGGAAGAGGGTCATGTCGTGGGCCGTCGAGCGTACGCCGCCCGCGGGTGCGTGGCCCCCGATCGCCCACTGATCCTGCACCACGCCGCGGGCGCTGTAGCCGCGGGTGTCGATCGGCCGCAGCTCGTCGGCGGTGAGCGGCAGGGTCGACTCGGTCATCCCGAGCGGTTCGAACAAGCGCGTCGTGAGGAGCGTCGGGTAGTCCATACCGGCGCAGCGGGCGACGGCCTGCCCGAGCAGCGCCGTGCCCAGGTTCGAGTACTCGAAGACCCCGCGTTCGCCGACCTGCTCGGTGCGGGCGAGGGCGATCATCTCGTCGGCGGTGATCACGTAGGGGTTCTTCCCCCGCAGAGTGCGCACGAGTGTATCGCCCTGGAACGCGGGGTCGCTGAGCAGGCGAGGAACACCGGACAGGTGGGTGGCGAGATCGTCGAGCCGCACCGCACCGATCGCGCTGCCGGCGAGCTCGGGCAGGCAGACCTCGAGCCGATCGTCGGCGGAGACCTCACCGCGCTCGATGGCATCCTGGAACAGCAGGCCCGTCATGGTCTTGGTCGCCGACCCGATCTCGAACGGCGCGTGCTCGTCCACCCCGAACCCGGCGAAGCGTGTGCGATCGCCGTCGATCGACACGACGACCGCGTGGTGCCGCTGCCCCGCGGCCAGGAGGTCGTCGCGCACGGCCGCCGCGAGCGTGGCGTCTCCGGTCACCCGGTCGGAGAGGGCCGGGGGTCGCGGCATGGCCAGCAGGCCGACCGCGAGCGTGAGGAGCGGCGCCACCGCCATCGCCACGGCCGTCAACAGTCGTCGTCGTGTCATGGTTCCAGCCTCGGGGGCGGTGCCGTCCTCTGCCAGGGTCGCGGTGTCACGACGCGGCATGACATGTGTCACGGTTCCCGGGGCTTCGCCGGGCTCAGCCACCCGCGCCGCGCCCGCCTCGCGCCGAGCCAGGTCGCTCGCGACCCCGGTCCCTGAGCCCCTCGAAGGGACCGGAACCCACCCCGCTCAGCCCGGCAGCCGGACCTCGAACACCGTCCGCCCCGGCACGCTCTCGACGGAGATCGAGCCGCCGTGCGCCGTGGTGATCGCCTCCGCGATCGACAGTCCCAGCCCCGTGCTCCCGGCATCCCGGTTGCGCGAGTCGTCACCGCGGGCGAAGCGGTCGAACAGCCGCTCGGTCACAGCCGGGTCGATTCCCGGACCGGTGTCGCTCACGCGCAGGACGGCGTCGGCCCCCTCGCGTGCGAGCGACAGCGTGACCGTCGTCCCCGCCGGTGTGTGCGTCTGGGCGTTGCGCAGCAGATTCGCGACGACCTGTCGCAGGCGGTTCTCGTCGCCGGTCACCGAGATGAGGTCGTCGGTGACGTCGAGGCGCCATTCGTGCGTGGCATCCGCCGCGTGGGCATCGCTCACCGCGTCGACGGCGAGCAGCGTCAGCTCGACCTCGTCGCGGCGGAGCGGCTGCCCGGCATCCAGCCGTGCGAGCAGGAGCAGATCATCGACGAGCGATGCCATGCGTCGCGCCTCCGACTCGATCCGGTCGAAGGAGCGGGCCTGGGTGGGCGTCATCGGCGCGTCCTCGCCGAGCGAGAGCTGCGCGTACCCGCGGATGCTCGCCAACGGCGTGCGGAGCTCGTGGCTGGCATCCGCGATGAAACGCCGGAGCTGCTCTTCGCTGTGATGCCGCGCGGCGAGGGAGGACTGCACGTGTCCGAGCAGATCGTTGAGCGAGGCGCCCACCCGTCCCACTTCGGTGTCGACATCGGTGTCGGTGGGCCCCACACGATCGGGGATGTCGACGGCTCCGGCGCTGAGGGACAGCGTCGACACGCGCTGCGCGACGTCGGCCACACGGTCGAGGGGGCGAAGGCTCCGACGCACGAGGAGCGACAGCCCGAGCACCGCGACGACGAGCGTGACGGCCGAGACGGCGACGAGGATCGCCGTCAGCGCGGAGGTCGTCGCGGTCACGTCGGCCTGCGAGATCCCGGCGAAGACGGTCGTGCCGTCGTCGACCGCCGCCGCGACCCGGAACGCGCCCAGGTCCCCGCCGAGATCCACCCCGGTCGGCGAGCGGTCGGTCGGCACGGCCGACCGCAACAGGGCGACCTGCTCGTCGGTCAGCGTCACCTGGGTTCCGTCGGCGCGCGTGTACCCGGAAGTCGCCACCGTCCCGTCCGAGCGAATGATCGCCTGGAGGGTCCCGACGCGCGGCGCCGGGCTTCCGGCATCCCTCCCCGGGGGACGATCGTCGCTCCCGTGGTTGCTGAAGGCGTCACGACCGATGGCGAAGGACAACCCCTCGCGCACCTGCTGGTCCAGTCGGTCGAGCGTGAACGAACGCAGGGCGAGGATCGTGGCGATGCTCATCACGATGAAGGCCAGCAGGACGAGCGCGCTCGTGCCGACCACGAGTCGGCGCCGGAGGGTCCACCGACGGCGGGTCATGGCGTCTTGATCGTGTAACCGACGCCGCGCACCGTGTGCAGCAGCGGCTCACCGAGCGTGTCGATCTTCTTTCGCAGGTACGAGATGTAGATCTCGACCACGCTGCCGTTGCCGCCGAAGTCGTAGCTCCATACCTGGTCGAGGATCTGCGCCTTGCTGAGCACGCGACGCGGGTTCTGCATGAGGTAGCGGAGAAGCTCGAACTCCTTCGCGGTGAGCTTGATCGGGATGCCGCCGCGCTCGACCTCGTACGACTCCTCATCGAGCGTGAGATCGCCGACGCGCAGGCGCGGGTCGGCGTCGGCCACGGCCGCGACGTGACGGCGTGCCATTCCCCGCAGCCGCACGACGACCTCCTCGAGGTTGAACGGCTTCGTGACGTAGTCATCGGCCCCGGCCGAGATTCCGGCGATGCGGTCCTCCACCGCGTCCTTCGCCGTCAGGAACAGCACGGGAGCGTCGTTGCCGGCCGTCCGGATGCGGGTGAGCAGCTCCATCCCGTCGACGCCGGGCATCATGATGTCGAGCACGAGCAGGTCGGGCGCGAACTCGCGGATGACGCCCAGCGCCTCCTGTCCGTTCGCGGCGGTGCGCGCGTCCCACCCCTCGTTCTCGAGGGCCATGCGCAAGAGGTCGCTGAGGTTGGCCTCGTCGTCCACGACGAGGACGCGGACCGGCGAGCCGTCGGGACGGGTGAGGGGTGCGGGGCGGGATGCCATAGGAGCCAGCATGCCCTCTCCCTCACCCCCGCGTCACGGGACATACACGCTTCATAGGAACGGTGAGGGAGCGGTGAGGGTGCCGTTTCTACCGTCGGCTGAACGGCCGCACCCCGCGTCCGAGAGGAGAAGCATGTACGGCACCTACCTGCGGCGCGAACTCGCCGGCCGCACCAAACAGACCGTGATCGTCGCGGTCGGACTCGCGATCGCCATCGCGCTCGTCATCGTCGTCAACGCCCTCGCGGCGGGCGTGCGCGACGCGCAGTCGCAGGCGCTGTCGTCGGTCTACGGCGTGGGCACCGATCTGACCGTCACGGGCGCACAGACCCAGCCCGGCGAGGGCGGCGGCGGACCGCGCTTCGACTTCGGAGCCGACGACGGAGCGACCACCGACGGCACGACCACACTCAACCAGTCGCGCCTCACGACCGACATGATGCGCGGCACCCTCGACGCCTCCGCCGTCGCGACGGTGGCCGGACTCGACGGGGTCTCGGCCGCGACCGGGGCGCTCGCTCTGACGAACACGTCGTTCTCGGGGGAGATCCCCGACTTCGACGCGCAGTCCGGCAGCGACGGTGCCCCGCAGATGGGCCAGCCCCCGGCGGGAGGACCGAACGGCGACGGCGGAAGCGCCTTCGGCATCGACTCGTTCAGCGTCCTCGGCGTCGACCCGTCGGCATCCGCCGGCCCGCTCTCCTCCGTCACGGTCTCGGACGGACGCGCTCTGGCCGCGTCCGACGCGGGAACCGATGTCGCCGTGGTCGACGCCACCTACGCCGCGAGCGCCGGACTCTCCGTGGGCGGCACCGTCGATGTCGGCGGCACCGCGATGCAGATCATCGGGATGGTCTCATCGGCGTCGGCCGACGCCGACACCGCCGCCAACGTGTACCTCCCGCTCGACGTCGCACAGACCCTCGCCGGAGCGGGAGACGTCGTGTCGACCGTCTACGTGCAGGCAGATTCCGCGGATGCCATCGACGCGGTGCAGGGCGAGATCTCGGCCGCGCTCCCCGACGCCACCGTCAGCTCGCAGTCCGAGCTCGCCTCGACCGTCTCGGGGTCGCTCTCGAGCGCATCGGCGATGATCTCGAACCTCGGGACATGGCTGTCGATCGTCGTGCTCCTCGTGGCGCTCGCCCTCGCCGTCCTTTTCACGATCTCGGGTGTCGCACGACGCACGCGCGAGTTCGGCACGCTCAAGGCCATCGGCTGGTCCAACGGGCGCATCGTGCGACAGGTCGCGGGCGAGTCGCTCACCCAGGGACTCATCGGGGGCGCCGCCGGACTGATCCTCGGGCTCGGCGGCATCCTGCTCGTCAACGTCATCGGACCCACGATCTCGGTGTCGTCCTCGACCGCGCAGGGCGGACCCGGCGGCCAGGGCGGTCCCGGCATGGGCGGCCGAGGCATGGGCGGGTTCGGCCAAGCCGCCGCGCAGGCCACCGACATCGTGCTGAGTGCGCCCATCACCCCCGTCGTCGTCATCGCCGCGGTCGGCATCGCGGTGCTCGGCGGTGTGCTCGCCGGAGCGTTCGGCGGATGGCGCGCCGCCCGCCTCAGCCCCGCCGCCGCCCTCCGCTCGGTCGCGTGACCGGCATCCCTTCGAAGGAGACACCATGACCCTCATCACCCCCACAGACACCCGCACCGCCTACCGACTGACGGGCGTGACCCGCACCTATCGTCAACGCGAGCGGACCGTGCAGGCCCTCGCGGGCATCGACCTCGAGATCGCCGCGGGCGACTTCGTCACCATCCAGGGTCCCACCGGCGGTGGCAAGTCCACCCTGCTGCAGATGCTGGGCGCGCTGGACCGCCCCACCGCCGGTGAGGTCGTGCTGGGCGACCTCGACGTCGCGCGCGCGTCGAACGCGGAGCTGGGGCGCGTCCGGGCGGCGGAGATCGGCTTCGTGTTCCAGGGGTTCAACCTCATCCCGACCCTGACGGCAGCCGAGAACGTCGACATGGGCCTGGAGCCGCTGGGACTGGACCGGCCGGAGCGGTTGCGCCGGATCGCGGAAGCCCTCGTGCGGGTCGGGCTGTCCGATCGCCACGATCACCGCCCCGGTGAGCTGTCGGGCGGTCAACAGCAGCGCGTCGCGATCGCGCGAGCGATCGCCAAGCAGCCGCGGGTGCTGCTCGCCGACGAGCCGACGGGCAACCTCGACGAGCGCATGCGCGACGAGATCCTCGACGTCCTCGAGACGCTGAACGCCGAGGGCCTGACGCTCGTCGTCGTGACGCACGATTCCGCGGTCGCCCGACGGGCACGCCGCCGCCTGCGCCTCGCGAACGGTCGGATCACCGACATCACGCGCGGCTGAGGCCGCACGCCCCGGCCCTCGTCACGAGCGGAGGGCCAGGGCGGCGCCCCCGGCTACCTCTCTCCGCACGCCCCGCCCTCCCTCTGTCACATCGCGCGATCCCCCCTGACGAGCGAAGGCCCGGGGACAAGGGCAGGACTACCCCGAGGCATCCGCCCTCCGCTCGTCCCCCCTCCCTCCGTCACGCCCCGCGCGGCACCCCGTCAAGGGCCGCCGACCCCGCCCACCGCGCCCCTAGAGTCGAACCACGTCGACCGGAGGGATGCCATGGCCGCCCGCAACACCCGCCTCATGCACTGCACGCCCGACGATCTCTTCGCGGTCCTCTCCGACGGGTGGCTCTACCCCGTCTGGGTCGTGGGAGCCGCGCGCATGCGCGACGTGGACGAGGAGTGGCCGAAGGAGGGCTCCCGCATCCACCACTCCCTCGGCGTCTGGCCCGTGATGATCCACGACCAGACCGAGCTCGTCGAGTGGGATCCGCCGAGGCGGCTACGGTTGCGTCCCGAAGCCGGCATCCTGGGTCGAGGAGTCATCCGCATCGACGTGCGCCCGCACGGCGACAAGATCGCGGTGACGATCGTCGAGGAGCCCGTGTCGGGTGCGGCTTCGGTGCTGCCCTCCCTGCTGTGGAGGCCCCTGCTCGTCGCCCGTAACCACGAGTGCCTCAACCGTCTCGCGTTCCTCGCCGAGGGCCGGCGCGCGGAGCGGGAAGCACGGGAGCTCGACCATCGCACCGAGACGCCCGACCCCGAAGAGGGGACTCCCTCTCCTCAGGCGCAGGAAGACGTGCGCGAAGCCGGCATCTGACCCGCCGTCCGCCGGAGGGGAGAGAATTCCAGAGAGCGCGTCGACGCCGAGGCGCGGAACGGGGAGCGCATGGATGCCGACGTCATCGTCATCGGAGCGGGCCTGGCCGGTCTCGTCGCGAGCGTCGAGCTCGTCCGTGCGGGCAAGAGCGTGCTCATCGTGGACCAAGAGAACGCGGCGAACCTCGGCGGCCAGGCGTACTGGTCGTTCGGCGGGATCTTCCTCGTCGACTCCCCCATGCAACGCCGGCTCGGGGTGAGGGACTCCTTCGACCTCGCCTGGCAGGACTGGCAGGGATCGGCCGGATGGGACCGTCTCGACGGCGAGCACCCCGAGGACGAGTGGGCGCAGAAGTGGGGCCGTGCCTATGTCGAGTTCGCCACCGACGAGAAGCGCTCCTGGCTCCAGGAGCAGGGCGTGCGCTTCACCCCGGTCGTCGGCTGGGCCGAGCGAGGCTCCCTGTCGGCGGGCGGGCATGGCAACTCCGTCCCCCGCTTCCACGTGCCGTGGGGAACAGGCACAGGGATCTCCGAGCCCTTCGCCGACCGGGCTCGCGCGGCCGCCGATGCCGGGCGGATCGTCTTCCGCTTCCGTCACCGCGTCGACGGCCTGACGTTCACGGACGGCCGGGTCACCGGCATCCATGGTTCCGTCCTCGCCCCGGACGACTCCCCGCGGGGTGTCTCGTCGTCGCGCGACGAGGTATCGACGTTCGACCTGTCGGCGCAGGCGGTCGTGATCGCCACCGGCGGCATCGGCGGAGATCATGACCGCGTGCGCGCGTGGTGGCCGGAACGTTTGGGAACCCCGCCGAAGAAGATGGTGACGGGGGTGCCGGCGCACGTCGACGGGCGCATGCTCGACATCGCGGCGACCCAGGGCGTGCGGCTCGTGAATCGCGACCGCATGTGGCACTACACGGAGGGCGTGCAGAACTGGGACCCGGTGTGGCCCGGGCACGCGATCCGCATCCTCCCCGGACCGTCGTCCCTGTGGCTGGACGCGCGCGGCCGCCGGCTCCCCGCACCCGGCCTCCCGGGGTACGACACCCTCGGCACCCTGCGGCTCCTGCGGACGACGCCCGACCTCGCCGACTACGACTACTCATGGTTCGTGCTCGATCAGACGATCATCAAGAAGGAGTTCGCCCTCTCCGGCTCGGAGCAGAACCCCGACATCACGAACCGCGACCGCCCGCTGCTTCTGCGGAGCAGGCTCGGGCGATCGGCACCGGGCCCGGTGGAGGCCTTCAAGACGCGGGGCGCCGACTTCGTCGTGGCCGACACCCTCGACCAGCTCGTGCGCGGCATGAACGATCTCACCGGTGACGACCTCCTCGACGAGACGGCCGTTCGGGAGCAGATCGAGGCGCGAGATCGCGAGCTGGTGAACCCGTACTCGAAGGATGTGCAGGCGATGGGGATCCGCAACAGCCGCCGGTTCCTCGGCGACCGGATCTTCCGCACCGCGAAACCGCACGCCCTGCTCGATCCCGCCCACGGTCCGCTGATCGCGGTGCGGCTGTGGATCGTCACGCGCAAGTCGCTCGGCGGCATCCAGACCGATCTGCAGGGCCGCGCGCTCGACGACGAAGGCCGCCCGATCGAGGGCCTCTACGCCGCGGGCGAGGCGGCGGGATTCGGCGGCGGAGGCGCCCACGGGTACAACGCGCTGGAGGGGACGTTCCTGGGCGGGTGTCTCTTCACCGGGCGCACGGTCGGCCGCGCGATCGCCGCGGCGCTCTGACCCGGCCGCCCGTTCAGCTCTCGGGCCGGGACTCCTCGTGCGTGGACCCCGGGTTCTCGGTGCTGTGGTCCAGGTCGTCGACGTAGAGGTTCGCCTCGTCGGTCGTGCGGTTGCGGTACGCCGCCCGGCCCACCATGTGCGCGGCGAGCGGCGCGGTGGCGAACTGGATGAGGACGATCGGGATGCCGAAGGCGAGCGCCTCCCACGACCGCAACGCCAGCTCGACGGCGACGACGATCAACAGCACGCCCAGCACCTGGGGCTTCGTCGCCGCGTGCAGACGGGTGGGAACGTCGCGCCACCGCAGGAGGCCGATGGTCGCCGTCAGACAGAGGATGGCGCCGATGAGCACCAGCACGAGCGCGGCCGTGTCGAGGATCGATTCGAGGGTCATCGCGGGTTCTCCCTCCGCGCGACGAAACGGGCGACGGCGATCGACCCGAACACGCCCACCGCGGCGATGATGAGCATCGCCGGCAGCGACCGGGTGTGGTGGTTGATCACCATGTCGGCTCCGAGGATGCACACCACCTCGGTCAGCAGGACGTCGGCGGCCACGGCACGGTCGAGGATCGACGGACCGATGACCAGGCGGATGAGCGCGAGGACGGCGGCCGCGGCGAAGACGACGAGGATGACGGCCACGAGGACGGTGGTCACAGGGGGGTCCTCCCCTCTCTCGGCGATGCGGTGCCGTGGTGGGCGTCGGCCTCGGACTCGGCGATCTTCGCGCGGAGTTCCTGCAGCTCCTCCTTGGAGCCGACGGCCCGCGTGATGCGCGCCTCCCATCCGAGCACGACGCGGCGCTGGTGCTCGGCATCCGCGTCGCTTCGCACCCCGATCGTGTGCAGATAGAGGGTACGGTTCTCGCGGTCGACGTCGACGATGAGCGACCCCGGGATGAGGGATGCCGTGACCGCGGTGTGCGCCATGATCACGTCGTCGTCGACACGGAGCGGGACCGCGAGGATGGCCGCCCCCGGCTGGCGTCGGACGTCGAGGACCTGCCACGCCACGATCAGCGACCCGCGAATCACGGCTCCGAGGAACGTGACGACGAAGACGAGGCCGTACCAGAGGTTGATGCGCCCCGACAGCTCCACGGGCGGGAGGCGGAAGACGCGCGTGACGAAGACGGCGGCGGCGAGGCCCGTGAGGAAGGCGAGCCAGGTGAACTGGCCCCACAGCATCATCCACAGGGCGACGAGCCACACCAGGAAGGGCAGCTGGTGCAGGAAGAGCGACACCTGCGATCGACGCGACGGGCTCATTGCTGACCCGCCTGTTCCTGCACCTGCACGAGGCTGACGCCGTCGGTGATGGTGACGCCCGCCCGCAGACACATGTCGAGGAGAGGGCCGGCGAACACGGTCAGCGACACGGTCACGGCCACCATCCCCACCGTCGCCAGCGTCATGATCCGGGGGATGGTGCGCCGCTCGGTCGAGATCGTCGCCGCGGGCGCATTGCCGAGGTAGGCGATGCGCTCGAGCGTCTCGGTGGAGTCGTCGTTCTCGCGCCAGAACGAGAGGTTCCACGCGCGCATCAGGGCGTACAGCGTGAGGATCGAGGTCGCGATGCCGCCGACGATGAGCACCATCATCACGGGCGTGCCCACCTGGGCTGCCGCGTCGAACAGCGCGTACTTGCCGATGAAGCCCGAGAACGGCGGGAGTCCGCCCAGGTTGATGGCGGGGATGAAGTAGAGCACGGCGAGAAGGGGAGCCGCCCGCATGAGCCCCTTCACCTTGAGGATCGAGGTGCTGCCCGCGCGGCGCTCGATGAGACCGACGGCGAGGAACAGGGTCGTCTGCACGATGATGTGGTGGACGATGTAGTAGATCGTCGCGCCGACCGCGAGCGGCGTGTTGATCGCCAGCCCGAAGATCATGTAGCCGATGTGGCTGACGAGCGTGAACGACAGGATGCGCTTGAGCTCGGCCTGCGCGACCGCGCCGAGGATGCCGACGATCATCGTCGACAGTGCGACCATCATCAGCAGGAAGTTCAGGTCGTTCGCCACGAACAGCTGGGTCTCGGTACGGATGATCGCGTAGACGCCGACTTTCGTCAGCAGGCCCGCGAACACCGCCGTGACGGGGGCCGGAGCCGTCGGGTACGAGTCGGGCAGCCAGAACGACAGCGGGAACACGGCCGCCTTGATCGCGAACGCGAGCAGCAGCATGAGGTGAAGGATCGTCTGGGTGTCCTGCGGCAGCTGAGCCATCCGCTCGCTGATCTGCACCATGTTCACGGTGCCGAGGGCACCGTAGACCATGGCGATCGCGGCGAGGAAGAGGATCGACGACACGAGCGACACGACGATGTAGACGACGCCCGTGCGGATACGCGACTCGGTGCCTCCGAGGGTGATCAGCACATACGAGGCGACGAGCAGGATCTCGAAGCCGACATAGAGGTTGAACAGGTCGCCCGCGATGAAGGCGTTGAAGATGCCGGCGCCCAGGATCAGGTAGGCCGGGTAGAAGATCGAGACCGGCGTGTCCTCGTCGTTGTCGGCCGCGCCCTGACCGATCGAGAACAGCAGGACCGCGAGGAGCACGATGCTGGTGACCACCACCAGGAGGGCCGCGAGCACGTCGACGTAGAGCACGATGCCGAAGGGGATGTCCCAGCCGGCGATCGCGACGGCCAGGGGACCGTGGGTGTCGACCTCGACGAGGAGCACCGCACCGAGCACGAGCACCGCGGTGAGCGACGCCACCGACACCACGATCTGCGTCTTCTTGCGGCGACCGAAGATGAGGTTGATGGCGGCGCCGATGAGCGGGATGCCGACGAGCAGGGGCACGAGTGCGCTCACGGGCGATCACCGTCCTGGGTATCGCGGGTGTCGTTCTCGTCGTCGCGGCGCACGGCCACGCGATCGACGGGGGCGTCGTCGACGAGCTGCGAAAGGTCGCCCTGGTGCAACACACGGATGGGCGACGCGACGTCGCCCACGAAGTCGGTCGTGACGTCGTCGTCGTCCGAGCGGGACTCCTCGTCCATGGCGTCCTCGGGCTCGTCCGCGGTGCGCGTGCGCAGCGCGATGTCGTCGGCGTCGTCGATGACGGTATCGGCCTGACCCAGCTGCCAGGAGCGGTAGATCAAAGCGAGCAGGAACGCGGAGATCCCGAAGGTGATGACGATGGCGGTCAGGGTGAGGGCTTGCGGAAGGGCGTCGGACATCTCGGCGGAGTCCGTCTGCCCCCCGTCGTAGAACGGTGCCTTGCCCGGAACCCCCATCACGACGAGCAGCAGCAGATTGGCCGCGTTGCCGAGCAGGAGGAAGCCGATGAGCACGCGTGTCAGGCTGCGCTCGAGCATGGCGTACACGCCGCACGCGAAGAGGACCGCCATGACGATGACGAGGACGAGAGAGATGCTCACGAGGCCACCACCTCCGCGTCCTCGGGGTGCTGCGACTGACGGTCGACCTCGGCACCGAGGCTGCGGAGCACGTCGAGCACGAGACCGATGACCACGAGATAGACGCCCACGTCGAAGATCGTGCTGGTGACGAACTCCCAGTGCCCGATGAGCGGCAGCTCGCCTTCGAAGGTGAAGCTCTGCAGGGGCGCGAAGCCGAAGAACATCGGCACGAGCGCGCAGAGCACCGCGATCGCCATACCCGCGCCCAGCAGACGACCGGCGTCGGTGGGCGCGGCGGCGCCCAGTTCCCACCGCCCGCCCGCGATGTAGCGCATGACCAGGCCCATACCCGCGACGAGACCGCCGGCGAAGCCGCCGCCCGGCAGGTTGTGACCGGCGAACAGCAGGTACAGCGACACGATCATGATCGAGTGGAACAGCACCCGGATGATGATCTCGAGGAGGATCGAGCGGTTCTCCGGCTGCACCTTCGCGCCCGACACGAGCCACGCCCGGGGAGCGCCGCTCTCACCGACGCGCTGCGCCCGCACCCCGTCCTCGGTCTCGACGAGGGGGCGGCGACGCCCGAGGCCCGTGCGGCTGCGAGCCGTACCCGAACGCCGTGAGAGGTTGTCACTGCGGTCGGTGATGAAGACGAGGGATGCCACGCCCGTCGCTGCGAGCACGAGCACCGACAGCTCGCCCATCGTGTCCCATCCGCGCAGGTCCACCAGGGCGACGTTGACGACATTGCGCCCGTGCCCGATCTCGTACGCCAGGGGCGGCCACTCGAGCGAGACGGGGAGGTCTTGGCGCGCGCCCGTCGCGACGATCGCGACGAGGGCCATGGTGAGGCCGACGCCGGCACCGAGGATCGCCCGGGCGATCGGCGCCACCGAGGCGTTCTGCTCCCCCATGCGGGCCGGCAGACGCCTCAGGACGAGAGCGAACACCACGAGCGTCACGGTCTCGATGAGCACCTGGGTGAGGGCGAGGTCGGGCGCCCCGCTGGTGGCGAACAGCACCACCATGCCGAGACCGGTCACCGACACCAACGCCACGCCGGTGTAGCGCTTTCGGGCTCGCACGGCCAGGATGCCCGCGGCGATCATGAGCGGAGCCGAGAGAAGCTGCGCCGGAGACTGCCACGCGTCCAGCTGCGCGCGCCACTCGCTGGACGCGAGTAGGGCGGTGCCTTCGGCCACCACGAGCACCACGAAGATCGTGCCGACGTAGAACGGCAGCGAGCCGCGCTGGAACCGGGCGGTCACCCATTCCGACGTGTGGTCGATGCCGCGCAGCGCGACGTTGTACGCGTCGTTCGCGGTGAACGGCAGCACGCGGCGCCGCTTGTGGAGCTGTGTCTTCCGGACGACCCAGAAGATCCCCGCGCCGAGGGCGAGCGTGCCGAGCGAGATGAACAGCGCCGGCTCGAGGCCGTGCCAGAGCGCGAGGTGGTACGGGTACGCGGGGGCGGGGACTCCCGCGGTCGCCTCGGGCAGACCGTCGGCGTACGGAGCGAGCCAGTGATCGACGATCGGCGACAGCACGCCGAGGGCTAGAGACGCGGTGGCCAGCAGCACCGGGGCGGCGAGGAAGCCCAGGGGCGGGTCGGGCCACTCGGTCTTCTCGACGTCGCGCTTGGACCCGTACGCCCCCCACAGGAACCGGATGCCGTACGCCGCCGTCAACGCGGAGCCCAGCACGATCCCGATCAGGGCGACGATGCCCCATCCGGCTCCGGCCTCGGCCTCGTGCAGCAGCGCGGTGAGCGCCGTCTCTTTGGCGACGAAGCCGAGGGTGGGGATGACTCCGGCCATCGAGAAGACCGCGATGAACGTCGCCGTCGCCATGACGGGCGCCTGCCGGCCGAGCCCGGAGAGCTCGCCGATGTCTCGGGTGTTCAGCTGGCGGTCGATCACGCCGACGACGAGGAAGAGGCACGACTTGAACAGCGCGTGGCTCAGCAGCAGGGCGACGCCGGCGAGAGCGGCATCCCGGGTTCCGTAGCCGAGCATGACCGTGAGGAATCCGAGCTGGCTCACCGTGCCGAAGGCGAGGATGCGCTTGAGGTCGCGTTCGCGCAGAGCCTGGAAGCCGCCGAGCAGCATCGTGAAGACACCGAGCGTGATCAGCGTCGGCCGCCAGAACGGCGTTTCGGCGAACGCCGGTGACAGGCGGGCGATGAGGTAGATACCGGCCTTCACCATCGCCGCGGCGTGGAGGTAGGCACTGACCGGAGTCGGGGCAGCCATCGCGCCCGGGAGCCAGAAGTGGAACGGGAAGATCGCCGACTTGCTCAGGGCTCCGACGAGCAGCAGGAGCACGGCGATGTCGACGACGGTGCCGGTCGGCGGGTCGGCGAGGATCGTCGACAGGCTCGACGTGCCCGACTGCACCACGATCAGCACGACGCCGATCAGCATGACGAGCCCGCCCAGCGTGGTCACGAGGAGCGCCTGGAGGGCCGCACGACGGCTGGCCGCGCGGCCGTGGTAGTACCCGATGAGCAGGTACGACAGGACGCTCGTGACCTCCCACAGCATGATGAGCACGACGATGTCGTCGGTGAGGACGAGTCCGTACATCGCACCCGCGAAGGCGAGGAGCACGGCCGAGAACTGCCCTACGCCCTGCGTCTTGCCGCGGAAGTACCAGCGGCAGTAGAGCATCACGAGAGCGCCGACGCCCGTGACGACGAGCGTGAGCAGCCAGCCCAGCACGTCCATGCGCATCGAGAGCGAGACGCCGAGCGCGGGGATCCAGCGGTATTCCTCGAAGGGAATGTCATCGGAGAAGACAGCGGGCGCCACCACGATCGCCTGCGCGAAGGCCAGGGCGGGGAGGATCGCCGCGAGATAGAAGGCCCGTGCACCGATGCGGTTCACCAGCCAAGGCAGCAGGAGGGGAACCAGAGTGAACGCGCCGAGGAGTGCCAACAAGGTGGGGGCCTCCTCGGGGTCGACGGGCGCTCGGCCTCGGCTCTCGGGGTGTCTCCTCTTATTCTACGCGGAGCATGAGTGTCCGCGCACCGCGAAGCTCATGTGCTACGCGGTGGAGCCGTCGTGGTCCCCTCGCGGAACGTGCACGCGAGGTCGAGACCGGAGGGCACATCGTCCTCCAGCATGGCGGCGACCGCCTCACCGGCGGCCCGGCCTTTCGCGGTCGCAGGCTGGACGAGCGTGGTCAACACGTGCGGGGCGAGACCGTCCACCACTACCCCGTCGAAGCCCGTGACGCTCACGTCCTGCGGCACCCGCAGACCCACCTCCTCGGCGGCGCGGATGACCCCCGCGGCGAGCAGGTCGCTCTGCGCGACCACGGCCGTCGGGCGGCGGGCGGCATCGGAGAAGAGCGTGCGCCCCGCGATCATCCCCTCGTCGATCGAGCTCGTCGCGGCGGCGAGCGCCGGGGCGTCGGGGAAGATCTGCCGCGCGCCGGCGAGCCGGTCGGCTGTGACGTCGACGCGGACCTCGGCGTCGGCCGTGACCCATCCGCGGCGCCGCGCGGTATCGGTCGGCAGGGTCACGATCACCACGTCGCGATGACCGAGATCCGCGATGTGCTGAGCCGCCTCGCGCTGCGCCTCGGTGTTGTCGAGGAGCACCCGGGGGATGCCCTCGCCCGCGTCGCCCTCGATGACGACGACCGGGATGCCGCGGGCGCGGACGATCTCGAGCGACTCGCGCATGCGCGGGCTGCAGCCGATCAGCACGGCGGCGTCGATGGGGGCGGTGTGCAGCGAGGGCTCGCTCACCGTCTCCCCGTCGTCGCGGAGGAGCAGCAGCGCGGCGCCCAGCCGGGAGACGCCGTCGGCGAGGCCATCCATCATGTGGGTGGTGACGGGGTCGAGGAACGCGGTGCCGAGGTGCTGATCGAACACGACGCCGACGATGCCCGAGCGACCTCGCCGAAGCGACGCGGCGCGCGGGTCGGGTCCGGTGTAGCCGAGACGCTCGGCGGCGGCGATGACGCGAGCGCGCGTCGCCTGCGATGTGGGCGTCTTCCCACTGAACACCACCGACGCGGTCGACGCGGAGACGCCCGCCTCTCGGGCGACGTCGCTGATGGTCGCGCGGCGCGTGCTCACGTCGTGATCGTACCCTCGTCGCGCGCTGTTTCCGAATCGATTCGATTCACGTCGAATCGATTCGTTAGGGTGGCAGACATGGACACCACCTTGACGCGCTCGCAGCTCGTGCGCTGGCACATCGCGATCTGTGCGATCTTCCTCGCGAGCGGCCTGAGCATCTCGACCTGGGCATCGCGGGTCCCGGCGATCCGCGAGTCGCTCGGCATCGAGAACTCCGGCGTGGGCCTGCTGCTGCTCGGTATGGGCGTGGCATCCATCATCGGTCTCTCCGTGGCCCCCGCCGTCCTCGCTCGCGTCGGCGCCCGCACCGGCATCCTGGTCGCGCTCGTGTTGGTCGGCATCGGTCTCGCCGTGATCGGCTTCGGCACCGACGGGCTGCAGCTGTTCGGCGTCGCCCTCGTGGGTCTCGCGCTGTTCGGCTTCGGCAACGGCGCGGTCGACGTGATGATGAACGTCGAGGGAGCGGCCCTCGAGAAGACGACGGGCCGCACGATCCTCCCCCTGCTGCACGCGTTCTTCAGCTTCGGCACCGTCATCGGAGCCGGCCTCGGATTCGTCGCGGTGAGCATGGGGATCCCCGTTCTCGCGCACTGCGTCGCGATGGGCATCGTGATCCTCGTGGTCGCCTTCGTCTCCGTCGCCAACCTCCCCGCGCGCGAGGCCGCGATGGACGCGCCCGCGGCCGAGGAGCGCGCGCACTGGCGCGAGCGTCTGGCCACCTCGCTGCAGGCGTGGCGGGAGCCGCGCACCTACACGCTCGGCGTCATCATGCTCGGTATGGCCTTCGCCGAGGGCAGCGCGAACGACTGGCTTCCGTCGGCCGTCGTGTACGGCCACGGTGCCCCCGAGGAGGCGGGGCCCGCGGTGCTGGCCGTCTTCTCCGTGGCGATGACGGTCGGTCGCCTCGCCGGAGGGCCGGTGGTCGATCGCCTCGGTCGAGTCGTGGTGCTGCGTGTGCTGGCAGCGACGGCCGCGGCCGGACTCCTGCTCTTCATCGTCGCGCCGTTCGGACCGCTCGTCTTCATCGGCGCGGCCCTCTGGGGTCTCGGCGCCTCACTCGGCTTCCCGATCGGCATGTCGGCGGCGGCCGACGACCCTGCGAAGGCGGCGTCCCGCGTCGCCGCAGCGGCCACGATCGGGTACGTCGCCTTCCTGTGCGGTCCTCCGATCCTGGGCTGGATCGGCGACCACATCGGTCTGCTGCCGACGCTGTTCATCGTGGTCGGGTTGATCGTGGCATCCGGGCTCTTCTCGGGGGCCGCGAAGCCGCTCGTCACGGCCGACGCGGAGCCCGAGAAGGCGCCACGCGGCTAACGGACCACCGCGGCCGTCGGCGTCGACGTCACGGTCTTGGACGTGTACCCGGTCTTCGCTCCCGTGACCGCGACGGTGATCTTCGCGCCGCGCTGAGCGGCGGTCGGGGTGAACGACGCCGAGGTCGCCCCACCGATCTTCGTCCCGTTCGCGAACCACTGATACCTCAGGGTCGACCCGTTCGTCCAGGTTCCGGGGATCGCCGTGAGCGGCGTGCCGATACGGGCGGTGCCACGGATCGTGGGAACGGGAGAGGTCAGGATGCCGACGGCCACCGCCGCCGTGGGCTTCGACGTCCTGGACACCGAGGTGTAGCCCGCGAGCTTTCCCGTCACCGTGACGGTGATGGTCTTGCCCTTCAGTGCAGCGCTCGGGGTGAACGACGCGGCGGTAGCCCCCCGTACCGCCGCGCCGTCGGCGGACCACTGATAGCTCAGCGTCGCGCCTCTCGCCCATGCCCCCGTTTTGACCGTCAACGCGCGTCCGACCCGGGCGGTACCCGAGATGGTCGGCGTCGACGAGGCGAGCTTCGGGGCCGCGGCCGCGGCCCAATCGAAAGTCAGACGCGTGAACGACCACACGCCGATGGAGACGGTTGCCGCGCGGGCGGGGTCGCTCGTCCCCTTCGCCGTCCCGTCGTAGTAGACGACCCGACCGTCGGTGTACTGCGCGCGTACGGTCACCTTCGTCCCCGCGGGACGGACGGTCTCGTTGTAGACCCCTCCGAGTCCGCCCCCGATGAGGGAGAGGTCCGTCTCGGCCTTCGTGGAGACATCCGTCGCCACGACACGCAGACGGCGCATGTCGACCGTCTCATCGAACATGAGCAGCTCGGTCGCGAGGCCCCCGCGCGCCACGCTGTAATCGATCGTGATGCCCGAGACGCTCTTGGCCGTCGCGTCGACGGCGATCTCGTACGGGGTGGGGGCGAACCATCCGTCCGGCAGCTCCATCCGGCTGAAGAGCGTGTACTTCGCGCCCGGGACATTCGAAATGCGGAACGTTCCCGCCTTCGGGTCGTACTGCACCTTGGCATCCGGGACGGGCACGCCACCGGCGGGAGTCGCGGAGACGACGACCGCCGACCGCTGCGCGGCCGTGGTGCGCGTGTCGAAGATCACCCGACCGCTGATCGTGACGGTCTTCGCCGCCGCCGAATCGCCCGTCTCAACCGGTGATGTCGGGACCGGGGCCGTCTCGACCGGGGTCGGGAGCGGAGCCGGCGCCGAGGAGGCCGTGGCCGACGGTGTCGGGGCGGGCGAGGTGGTCGTCACCGGAGGGACGGATGCCGTCGGCCCCGACGGCGTGGGGCCGAGAGCCGTGGGCGCGGGGCTGGACGCCGGCGTGGGAGCCGGGGTCTCGGCGGAGGCGGTCGCGGGAGCGGTGGTGACGATCCCTGCCACGAGAACGGCGGTGACGCCGAGGCCGACCGCGGCGCCGGCGCGCGCGAGTCCCGAGAAGAGCGACATGGGCATCCTTGGAGTCGAGGCCCCAGGATCGGGCCCACGTGCTCGTCACGCTAGAGATTCCGCCCGCTCGGAATCGGCCCGAACGGTATTTCCGAACGATTCCGAACAGCCCCGCGGCGCGACCGCGGGGCGATTAGGCTCGTCGGGTGCGTCTCGTCATCGCCCGTTGCTCCGTCGATTACACCGGCCGTCTCAACGCGCATCTTCCCCTCGCCACCCGTCTGCTCGTGCACAAGGGTGACGGCTCGCTGCTCGTGCATTCCGATGGCGGCTCTTACAAGCCGCTGAACTGGATGAGCCCGCCCTGCAGCCTCGTCCTCGAGGATCCCGACGAAGCCGACGTCGAAGACGGCGTCGTCGAGCGCTGGCGGGTCACGCACGCCAAGACCGGCGATGCCCTTCTCGTCCGCATCCACGAGGTGATCCACGACACCGCCCATGACCTGGGTGTCGATCCGGGTCTCATCAAGGACGGCGTCGAAGCCGACCTGCAGCGCCTGCTCGCGGAGCAGGTGTCGGTCGTCGGTGAAGGTCTGACGCTCGTCCGCCGCGAGTACCCCACCGCGATCGGTCCGGTCGACCTGCTGCTGCGCGACGACAACGGCGGCACGGTCGCCATCGAGGTCAAACGCCGCGGCGACATCGACGGCGTGGAGCAGCTCACCCGCTACCTCGAGCTGCTCAACCGCGACCCCCTGCTCGCGCCGGTCATCGGCGTGTACGCCGCCCAGGAGATCAAACCCCAGGCCCGCGTGCTCGCCACAGACCGCGGCATCCGGTGCCTCACCCTCGACTACGACGAGATGAAGGGCATCGATTCCGGGGCTCCGCGCCTGTTCTGACGGCCACGACCCGTGAGTGAGTACCTCGCCGCGTTCCGGCGCAGCGACCTGCGCTGGGAGGGGGAAGCAGACGGCATCGTCGAGTACGGCTGCGACCTCTTCCCCGGCGAGGATCGCGAGGTGGGCGTGTGGGTGAGCGGCCACGATCGGGCCTCGATCGACGCCGAGATCGTGCCGCTCGCCGAGAAGGCACTCGCCGATCTGGACAGCCTCGTCGACCTCGTGCCCCGTCCTCCTTCTCACCTCGCCGCGATCGCGGTCTCACCGGGGCGCGTGGCCTTGACCTTCTGGGAAGACGGCGTGAACAACGAATTCACCGCGTTGTTCTCTCCCCCACCCTCCGAGAGCGCGCCGCGGTGGTCTTTCGACGGCTTCGGCGCGACCTGACCGGACAGCTCAGCGCGTCCTCGCTCCCGCGGGTGACGGTCGCGCCCTGACGCTCGCGTCCGATCCCGCCGGTAGCGTGGACGTATGCCCGTGCGCTCCCCCTTCTCCTGTGTCCTGTGGGATGTCGACGGCACGCTCGTCGACGCGTCCGAAGGGATCCTCCGCCGGCTGACCATCACCCTCGAGCACTTCGGGCGCACTCCCCCGACACGCGGCGAGCTCTCGCGCTGGATCGGTCCGCCGATGTTCGAGTCGTTCCAGGTCAACGTCGGCATGACCGCCGAGCAGTCGACCGAAGCCGTCGCGTTCTACCGGGGCTTGAACAAGAGCGAGGGCTACACGGTCAGCGCGAAGCTGTATCCCGGCGTCGCCGACCTCGTGCACGACCTCCACGCCGCCGGGGTCCCCCAGTCCACCGCGAGCTCGAAGCCCGAGGTGCAGGTCGTGGCACTGATGGACCACTTCGGTCTCGCACCAGACCTCGAGGCCATCGTGGGCGCCTCTCTCGACGAACGCAGCCTCAGCGCCAAGTCCGACATCGTGCGCGAGGCGCTCCGCCGCCTCGAAGCCACCGGTGTCGACACCTCTCGTCCCGTCCTCATCGGCGATCGGCATCACGACGTCGAGGGTGGACAGGATGCCGAGGTGCCGGTGGTCTTCGTGCGCTGGGGGTTCAGTTGGCCCTACGAGGCCGACGGCGCACAGGCCGCGGTCGATGACGTCGACCAGTTGCGCGCCCTTCTGCTCGTCGCGGACGACGTCGCCGACGGCACCGAGAGCGTCGTCGCCGGTGTCTGACGTCACGTGGGCGGTCCCCACGGTGCTGGCCATCGTGGGAGCCCTCCTCGTGATCGCGGTCGTCGTGATCGTCGTCCGCGCCCGTCGGCGGTCTCCCCGCGCCCGCGCGGCCGCTGAGGCCGCCCGCGTCGCCGCCGCGGAGGCACTCCTGCGCCTCGACGACGCCGCCGCCGAGCTCGACATCGCGTTCGAGGCATCCGGTGCCCAGATCGACGCCGAGTCGACGAACGGCCTGCGCCGGGCGCGCGCGGCGGCCCTCCGTGCGCGCGACCGTGGCTTCGCGGACCTCGCGGCACTGACGACGTCGACGGAGATCCCCGCGCGACGCCGTCTCGAGGCCGAGAACCTCCGCGCGCAACTCGACGAGCACCGGGCGCGCATCGATGTCACGCGAGCCGATCTCGTTGCGTGGACGCGCGCCCACGGCACGCCCGCCGAGCGGGTGGAAGCGGCACGCGCCCGACGCGATGAGGTCGTCCGTACGGCGGGCGACCCCGCTCCCCTGATCGCCGCCCTGCGAGAGCGCTTCGCCGACGACGACTGGGGCGAGGCGGCTGACGCCGCTCGGGCCGCCGATGAGGCGCTGACCGAGGCCGATGTCGCCCTCGACGCGGCCCGCGCGGCCACCGACCCGACCGAGGTCGACCGTCTCGTGTACACCGCGACGGATGCCGTGCGCCGCACCGCGCGTCATCTTCGCGGGGTGGAAGACGCCCACCGCGTCGCCCTGCAGGCCGCCGAGAACGCCGAAAGCGAGGTCGCGGCCGCCCGCGAGGAGCTCGCCGCGGCCGTCGAGCTGGCCGCCGCGCGCCCCACCGAGTGCGCTCCCGATGCCGCTGCGCGACTGCGCGCCGCCGCCGCCGACCTCGAGGTGGCCGCGGCGGAGACGGCCCGCCGGCCGCGCGCCGCGATCGAGACGGTGGCTCGCGTCCGTGAGGTGCGTGACGAGGTGTTGGGCGATGCGCCCAGCCCGCGACGACGCCTCGAAGCCGCGCGCGCCGCGCTCCCGGGAACACTCGCATGCGCGCGGGCCGCTCTCGCCACCGCGGATGCGCGCCACGACGATCCGTCGATCGACGCGCGCCTGCATCTCGACGGCGCACGCCGCGAGCTCGCCGCAGCCCGCACGGCGACCGATGCGGGTCAGGCCCTCGCGAACGCCCGCGCGGCGTGGCGGGCAGCTTCCGAGCGCTGACGGGCACGGGCCCCGGTGCCCTATCGTGAGCGGCATGGGGGAGAACACCGCAGCCCGTCACGTGCTCCAGGTGATGCGTCGCGTGCCGGCCACGCTCGCGGTCGCGGGGCTCCTGCTCGTGGTCGGTGTCGTCGCGGCGGGTCTCTGGACCCCCTTCTCTTCCTCGGAGATCTTCCCGTCGGTCGCGTACGGTCTGCCGGCGCTGCAGGAGGGGCGGTGGTGGACTCCGATCACCGGCACGTTCTTCATCGACGCGCCCTGGGTGTATGCGCCGATCCTCATCGGACTCACCGGCATGGCGTACCTCGAGACGCGTCGCTGCTCCCGCGTGGCGGCGGGGTACTTCGCCGCCGGTCAGCTCGTCTCCGTGCTCGCCTCGGCTCTGTTCCTCTGGGCCGCGGCGTTCCTGCCCTGGCCGTGGGCGCAACAGCAGGCGGATGTTCTCGATGTCGGTCCCTCCGGCGGAGTCGTCGCGTGCATCGCCGCGGCCATCTCCCTGCTCCCCTCGCCGTGGCGTCTGCGCGCGTGGACCCTGCTCGTGGCAGCGCTGTCGGTGACGCTGATCTATTGGGGAACGCTGCCCGACCTCGAGCACGCGTTCGCCGTGGCCTTCGTGCTGGTGGTCGATCGGTCTCTGCGTCCACAGCGCGTGTCGGTGCGGGAACAGCGCCTCATCGCCTTCGTCGTCGTGGGCGCGCTCGGCGTGATCGAGATCCTCACATACCTGAGTCCGACGACCGGCCCCTTCGGCACGTCCGAACCGGTGTCGGGATCGTGGGTCGACGTCGCCGTCAACACCGTGCTCGTGCTCGTGGTCGCCACGGGCATCCGACGAGGCCGCCGGTGGGCCTGGGTCATCCTCGTCGCCTACGCCGCGCTCAACGCCGCCATCGTGCTGCTCCTCGCCGTGCTCGTGCTGCTCAGCGGCGCCCCGGGCGTCGAGGCGTTCCTCGGCGCGGACCTCACGATCACCCTCGCGTCGTCACTGCTGTGGACAGTCGCGTTCGTCTATCTCGTGCTCGTGCGTGCCGCGTTCCGTGCTCGCCCGAAGGCAGCCCTGGGCGACGCGCCCGCCCCGAGCGTCGATGACGTCAAAGACGAACTGCGGCGATCGGGCGGCGGCACCCTCTCCTGGATGACCACGTGGGAGGGAATGTCATACGCACGGTTCGGTCGCGGGATCGTGGCCTTCCAACGGCGCTCCGGCGTCGCTCTCGCCCTCGGCGACGCTCTCGGTCCGGAGTCCGTTCGAGCCGACACCGTGCGATCGTTCATCGACCGCGCCGAGGCGGCCGGGCTCGCGCCCTGCTTCTTCAGCGCAGGTTCGCAGACGCTCGCGGCCGTTCCCGACGACTGGCGGAGCATCGTCGTCGCCGATGACACGATCGTCGACCTGCCCGGACTGAAGTTCACCGGGAAAGCGTGGGGCGCCGTACGCACGTCGCTGAACCGCGCCGAGCGCGAGGGCATGACCTTCCGCTTGTCTCACCTCGCCGACGAGACCTGGGGCGTCCGCCAGCAGCTGCGCGCGATCTCCGACAGCTGGGTCGGCGAGAAAGGGCTGCCCGAGATGGGGTTCACCCTCGGCACCCTGCACGAGGCAGCTGATCCGGAGGTGCGTGTGGCGCTCGCGATCTCACCAGCCGGTGACGTCGACGGCTTCCTGTCGTGGCTTCCGGTCTACGGCGAGGGGCGCGTGCGCGGCTGGACCCTCGACCTGATGCGACGGCGCGACGGCGGCTTCGGTCCCGTGATGGAGTTCTTGATCGGGTCGTCGGCGCTGCAGTTCTCCGCCGAAGGCGCCGACGTGATGTCGCTTTCGGGCGCGCCGCTCGCCCACGAGTACGCTCCGGATGCCGGCCCCATCGCCGATCTGCAGAAGCGTATGGCCACGATGCTCGAGCCCGTGTACGGCTTCGCATCCCTGCACCGCTTCAAGCAGAAGTTCCAGCCGCGCTACGAGACGATGTACCTGCTCTATCGCGACGAGGCCGACCTCACGCGGATCGGCACGGCGCTTACGCGCGCGTTCCTGCCGCACGCGACCATCAGACAGTTCGCCGCCGCCGGCGTCGACCTCGTCCGACACGAGGAGTGACCGGGCGGGAACCGATGTCGTCCCGCCCGACCGGGTGAGTCCGGCGAAGCGGACCCGATGTCAGAGGGGCCGGATGTCCTCGGCCTGCAGGCCCTTCGGGCCCTGCGCGATCTCGAACTCGACGCGCTGGTTCTCTTCGAGCGAGCGATACCCGCCCGACTGGATCGCGCTGTAGTGCGCGAAGACGTCCTGACCGCCGTCATCGGGGGCGATGAAGCCGAAGCCCTTCTCCGCGTTGAACCATTTGACCGTGCCCTGCGTGCTCATCGACATGCCGTTTTCCGCTTGAGCCGGCGCCGAGCGCACCGGACTTGCCCCCAAAGTAATGCCCTCGCAAGAACGGGGCGCAAACCCGTGACACAAATGTTGCACGTTCCGAAAGACGGGGAAAGAAATGGCAATTCGCCTGAAGCCCATACGACGCCCGGGCTGAGCAGAGCTCGAAGCCCGGGCGTCGACGGATCCCCCCGGATATGTCACGCGAGGCGTGACGAGATGACATTACAGCCGCGGATGGCCTCTGCGCGACACGAAAGCTGTGAATATGTAACGCAAAGTCGGAGTCTGTGATACTCGCGCGACGTAAACTCCGCGTGATGAGCGCTCCACGGTCCCGGTTCGCCCTCGTCGACGAAGCCTATGCGGCCCTCGGCGAGGCGATCGTCGACGGGCGTCTGAGGCCGGGAGATCGCCTCCGCGACGTCGAATTGGCGGCTCACATGGGCATCTCGCGAACCCCCGTGCGAGAGGCCCTGCAGAAACTCGAACGCATCGGTCTCGTCGAGGTCGCGGCCAATCGCTACACGCGTGTCTCCGCCCTGACGGACCGTGCACGTCACGACATGCGCGAGTACGCCGCCCACAACATCGCGTCCGCCCTGCGCGTCGCCCTCCCGCGCTGCACCCCCGACGAGCTCGACACTGCTCTTCACCATGTGGATGCCATGCGTGACGCCGCGTCGTCTCGCGACTACGTCGATGCCGTCCTGGCGTTGTACGCCCTCGCCGTGCGGTGCTCGCACAACGTCGCCTTCCAGAGGACCCTCGAGCAGACCGATCTGGTTCTGCGCCGCAACCTCGAGGGGTGGCAGAGCGTCGCAGATGACACGCGGACGCCCCTGTTCACCCACCTCCGCACCCAGCTCCGCGAGCGCGACGCCAACGGTGCGACGTGGACCTTCCTCGCCCTGCACGGTTTTGCCTGACCGCGCAAGCTGAGGATCGCGCGCCGTCCCGCGCAGTACCGTGGCGCCATGGCCCACATCGACCTGCGCGAGCTGAACGACGATGACAGGGATGCCGTCTTCGCCGCCGTCCGTGACAGTGCCTCCTCCTGGCCCCGTGCCGCGCTCGGCAACCGCGCGGCCTTCGATGCCTGGGTCGACGAAGACCGCGTGACGGCGCGCACCGTGTTCGCCGATGACGATGTGGTCGGCATGGCGGCCGCGCTCGACGTCGACGGCGACCGCGAGATCCTGCTCGCCCTCACCCCCGGTGCAGACGACGATGTGGCGACCGAAGCCCTCCGCCTTCTGACCGTGCTGGAACCCGAGCGACCGCTCTACGCCTGCGTCGCGGCCGACGACGATCCCTCCCATTCCGTGCTCGCCGCCCTGGGCTTCGTCGAGCACACACGCGACGAAGCCGACATCGTCTACGTGCTGCCTCCGACCCTGGAGTGACGACGCTCCTGGATCGTTGACCGATCTGGACATCCGTGTTCGGATGGGTGAGATGACGTCATCGTGGATCGTCCTGGCCGTCGCTCTCGTTCTCGCCGGCGGTGGATTGTGGTGGTGGTCGATCGTCCTGACCCTTCGCGCCTACCGCGGCGAGCGCTTCTCGTTCTGGGTGAACCCGCGCAAGGCACCGGGCCGCGCGGTCGCGGCGCGCGCGTTCGGTGCGGGCCTCCTCGTGCTCGGCATCGGCCTGGTGCCGTGGACCGCGCTGGCTCTCCCGGCATGGGCGGCCTCCGTGTTCGCGGGCGTCGGGGGCGCGCTGCTCCTGTTCCTGCCGTACGTCGCTTCCGTGGTCGGGCACAACCGCCGCGTCGACAGCGCCGCCTAGTTCGGCTCTTCGCTCTCTTCGAGCGTCTCGTCAGCGTCGACCGACGTGTCGTCCGTGGTGCTGTCCTCCTCCGCCGCGGCGGCCTGCTGGGCGGCGAGGGCGTACGCCTCTTCTTCTCTGCGCTTCTCCGACATGACGCCCAACCTAAGCGGGTGCCGACGGCCGCGTAAAGGTCAGCGCCGCGAGAGGGTGGCGACGATCGGCCTGTGGTCGCTGCCCGCCCCGTCGAAATCGGTCCGCACCTCGAAGCCGCGCACCTCCCAGGCCGACCCGACGAGCACGTGATCGATCGGCGCGGCCAACCCCGTCGGCAGACGGACGGGCCAGGTTCCGATCGCGGCCGCGCCCGCCTCTGCCGCGGCATCCCGGCACTCCCCGACCGTCCCGTCCCCCCGGCCGAGCCCCGCGAGGTGGTCGAGCGTGGAGTTGAGGTCTCCCGCGAGGATGACATCGGGACTCGCGCACTGCGCGGCCACCCAGTCCATCCCCTCGGTCCACTCCGACATGATGAGCGGCAACGGCGGCAGCGGGTGCGCGGCGACGATCGTCGGTCCGCTGCCGTCCTGGGGCCGGAAGACACCGCTGGGCACCCCGGGCGTCGAGCCGGCCGACGCGTCGAGGACGTATGGTCCCAACGCGGTCGCGGTGAGGAGCGTCGTGGGCACCGGATCGTCGCCGGGCGCCGCATCGAGCGTCGCCGCCGACATGTCGATCCCCTCCCGGGCGAGGATGCCGACGACCTCCGCGGCCGCGACGTCGTCGGTCTCGGGGAGGCTGACGACGTCGGCACCCGTCTCCCGCACGAGTCGGGCGATGCTCTCGGACGACGCGCCACCGCCGTAGGCGTTCCAGGCCACCACGACGAGATCACCCTCCGCGGCCGGCGAGCCACCCCCGCGCGCCAGAAGAACCGCGCCGTTGCCGAGCGATGCCGCGGCGAGCGCGATCGCGAGACCGGCGGCGACACCCCACCGACGCCGCAGGACGGCGACGACCACCGCGACCACCGCCAGAGCGGCGAACACGAGAGCCAGGATGCCGCGGAACGGGATCAGCTGGGCGACGACCTGCAGCCTCTGCGCACCGACGACCTGCGGCCAGACCGCGAGCACGGCGAGTGCACCGCCCGCGACGAGCGTGATCGGGAACGCGGCACGTCGAGGGGTCGGCATCCGTCCCAGTAAACAGGGTGCCCCGGTGAAGGGCGTACACGACGAAGGCCCGAGGCGCGGTTCCCCCGCCCCGGGCCTTCGGGTGTGGTCAGCGCGCGGTGCGGCGACCGACGATGAAGCCGTAGATCAGCAGCACGATGATCGAGCCGCCGATGGCCAGCAGCCACGTCTGGATGGAGAAGAAGTCCTCCAGCGGGGCGTTGAACAGGACACTGCCGAGGAAGCCGCCCAGCAGGGCACCGACGACGCCGAGGAGGAGCGTGACGAGCCAGCCTCCACCCTGCTTGCCGGGCAGGATCAGCTTGGCGATAGCGCCGGCGATGAGGCCGAGGAGAAGAAATCCGAAGAATCCCATGACGTGTCCTTACGTGCGAGTGTGAACCGAAACCGCGCGAACGCGGTATCTCGTACACTCAGCTTCCTCCCAGAATGTCCGACGGCCAGGTGGGTTGCGCAGCGGGCATTCGTCTGGTTCAGGAAGGCTCGATAAGCGACCCCGGGGACGGAACACGAATCCGCGGCCGCGCTTCACCGGGTCCCGGCCATACGGCGCGGGTTTGTCGCCCGACTGCCCGTCGCTTAGCGTGGATCGAATGGCCGACACCCTTGCCGACCGACGTTCGCCCCTCCGCCCCGCTGTCGATGTGGTGCGCGGTGCGCTGATCGGGGCGGTGGAAGTCATCCCGGGGGTGAGCGGCGGCACGGTCGCGTTGATCGTCGGCGTCTACGCCACTCTCATCGACGCGGCCAGCCACGTCGTGCGCGGCACGGTCGCCCTGACCGACCTCGTGCGCGGGCGCGGGCTGACGCGCAGCACCCGCCACTTCCGCGCCGTGCGCTGGCGGGTGGTGGCACCCGTGCTCATCGGGATGGTCGTCGCGGTCGTTCTCGGCGCGCGCATCCTCGCTCCCCTGGTCCAGCAGTTCCCGAGCGAGACGCGCGCGGTGTTCGGCGGCATGATCGCGGCATCCCTCCTCATCCCGATCCGACTGCTGGGGCGCGAGTGGACGTGGCGACTCGGCCTCGTCGCCGCGGTCGCCGCGGGGGCGGCCTTCGTCGTGACGGGTCTGCCGTCGAGTTCCGTCGACGACCCGTCGCTCGTCGTCGTCGCGCTCGCGGCGTCGGTGGCCGTCTGTGCTCTCGTGCTCCCGGGGCTGTCAGGGGCGTTCCTACTCCTGGTGTTCGGTCTGTACGAGACCACGCTGGTCGCCCTGAACGAACGCGATGTGCCGTACATCCTCGCGTTCGCGATCGGCGCCGTGATCGGGCTCAGCCTCTTCGTCAATGTGCTGCGCGTCCTCCTGGCTCGATTCCACGCGGGCATGCTCGCCCTGATGACCGGGCTGATGCTCGGTTCGCTCCGCGCGCTCTGGCCCTGGCAAGACGACGCCGGCCTCGCCGTCGCCCCGTCGGGAGAGGTCGCCACCACCCTGTTGCTCGCCCTGGCCGGTGCCGCGGTGGTGCTGCTCGTGGTCTGGATGCAAGCGCGTCTGACGCGGCGGTCGCTACGCTCGGGGTGAAACGCTGAGGGGGAGGCGGATCATGGATGCCACGACGGCACGCACTCGGCCGATCGACGGCAAGGCGATCGCGGCGTTCATGCTGGGGGTCGGGGCCGCACTGACGTCGTCCTGGTGGCCGGCGGCGGCTGTGCTCGCGGTCGCCGCGATCAGTGTCGCCCTCGCTTCCCGCCGCGCTCTGAAAGCCGACCCGCAGCTGCGCGGTGTGTGGCTCGGCCTCGGCGGCTTCCTCATCGCCGTCGTGACGCTGATCGTGACGTTCGGCCCGACGCTCCTGGCCTGGTTCGTGTTCCTCCTGGCCCCTCCGGGCTGACGCGGCGCGCGGAGTCTCCGGCGGCGTGGGCCCAACCCCGGACAAGTTCCAAGCCCTCCCCCTCGCGCACACATGAGAAAGACCCCCGGGATGAACCCGGGGGTCTTTCTCATGTGTGCGCGAGGGGGGACTTGAACCCCCACGCCCGTGAAGGCACTGGCACCTGAAGCCAGCGCGTCTACCTATTCCGCCACTCGCGCGTGCGCGGCATCCAAGATGCCACGCGACCAACTTCCCGAGAATATCACGGCGGCGTCGGACCGGCGAAACGCGCCCCCCGAGAGCCGCATCCATGACCTGCTCAGCCGCCCTGACTACGATGTGGCTACTGGTCTGCCTGCCCGAAGGAGTCTCGTGGGACTACTCGACAGTTTCGAGAAGGGTCTCGAACGCGCCGTCAATGGTGCGTTCGCGAAGACCTTCCGCAGCGGCATCCAGCCGGTGGAGATCGCGTCGGCTCTGCGCAGCGAGCTCGACAAGAAGGCCGTCGTGGTCACCCGCGACCGCATCCTCGCGCCCAACACGTTCGCGGTGCGCCTCTCGCCCGCCGACGACGAGAAGATGAGCGCCCTGGGGTCGACCCTCGTGACCGAGCTCACCACGCTCGTGAAGAAGCACGCGAGCACGCAGGGCTACTCGTTCGCGGGCCCCCTCGTCATCTCGATCGAACGCGACGACTCCCTGTCGACCGGAACCCTCCGCGTCGACTCGCAGACCAGCGAAGGCCAGGTCTCGTGGCGCGGGGTCGTCGACATCGACGGCACGCGGCACGAACTCACCCGTGCCCGCACGGTCATCGGGCGCGGCAGCGACGCCGACATCACGATCCCCGACGCCGGCACCAGCCGCAAGCACGTCGAGATCCTCTGGGACGGCGAGCGCGCCATGGTCCGCGACCTCGGCTCGACCAACGGCACGACACTCAACGGCCGTAAGGTGTCAGAAGCCGCCCTACCGCCCGATTCGACCATCTCCATCGGTCGCACCACGATCGTGTTCCGTGTGGTGGCCACGGCGCAGCCGGCGCGACGAGCGGCGGCATCCGACGCCACGCGCATCTTCGACGTTCGGGAGCGGGGGCCCCTGTCATGAGTCCGTTGACTCTTCTGCTTCTGCAGGGCGGCTTCCTCGTCCTCCTGTGGTTCTTCGTCTTCGGGGTGGTCTACTCCCTGCGCGCCGACCTGTTCGGCGTCAAGGTGCGCAAGTTGCCCGAGCCCGCGGCATCCGCTCCGGCCACTCCCGCACCGGTCGCCTCGCCCGACGCCGTGACGACGCAGGTCAAGCGTCCGGCCGCTCCGGCAGCCGCGCCCGCCGGTGGTCTCGCGACCACCGACACGGTGTCGCGCATCGTCATCACGAGCGGGCCGAAGGTGGGGCTCGAACTCCCCCTCGGCACGGAGCCCCTCACGATCGGGCGATCGAGCGAGTCGGGCCTCGTCGTCCGCGACGACTACACCTCCAGCCACCACGCGCGCCTCGTGCTGTGGGGTAACCAGTGGATGCTGCAAGACCTCGACTCCACCAACGGCACCACGCACGACGGGGTGCGCGTGGCATCCCCGGTGCAGGTGAAGGTCGGCGCCCCCATCAAGGTGGGCGCGACGACCTTCGAGCTGAGGAAGTAACCCTCCTCCATGGTCTTTCAGGGCTCGAGCGCCGCCATCTCCCACACGGGCAAGGTGCGCTCCAACAATCAGGATTCGGGCTACTCCGGCTCGAATCTCTTCGTGGTCGCCGACGGCATGGGCGGTCACGCGGGCGGTGATGTCGCGTCGAGCCTCGCGATCCACCGCATGACCGAGCTGGACCAGCCGTTCTCGACCCCCGCAGAGGCCGAGCAGGCCCTCCGCGACGCGCTCTCCGACACCGCGGCGGAGCTCATCGACACCGTCGCCCGCCGCCCCGAGCTCGCCGGTATGGGCACGACGGTCAGCGCGCTGATCATGGTCGACGACTACGCCGTCATCGGGCACATCGGCGACTCGCGCATCTACCTCTACCGCGACGGCGAGCTCACCCAGATCACCACCGACCACACGTTCGTGCAGCGCCTGGTCGACTCCGGACGCATCACCCCCGAAGAGGCGCGGTACCACCCGCGACGCTCGGTGCTCATGCGCGTGCTCGGCGACATGGATCCCGATCCCGAGATCGACACGTTCATCATGCCGACGCAGGACGGCGATCGATGGCTGCTGTGCTCGGACGGGCTCTCCGGCGTCGTCGACGACACGCACACCGACCGCACGCTCGCGCTCGGGATGCCGCCCGCCCGCACCGCCGACGCCCTCCTGAAGCAAGCGCTCGACGGAGGGGCACCCGACAACGTCACCGTCGTGATCGTCGACGTCGGTGGTCAGCATCCCGTGTTCATCGGCACCCCGACCATCGTGGGCTCGGCCCTCAACCCGAGCGGTGTGGTGGTCCCCGCCGGCCGCCCGGCACGCTCCAACTGGCTGCACCCGGTGCGTCAGGCGGCGAACGAGCCCACGCACTTCGAACCCGCGGCCGAGTTCCTCGAGGAGCTGATCGAAGAAGACCGCCGGCGAGCCCGCCGTCGACGCCTCGGCTGGCTGGCGGCGCTGGTACTGGTGCTCGCCGGCATCGGCCTGGCCCTCTTCGCCGGCTACAACTGGACGCAGACCCGGTACTACGTCGGCGCCGACGAGAACTCCGTCGTCATCTATCGCGGCATCCAGCAGTCGATCGGGCCGATCTCGCTGTCGTCGGTGTACGAAGACACGAACATCGTGCTCGCCGACCTCTCCGACTTCGACCGGCAGACGGTGGAAGCCACCATCTCCGCGCGCTCCCTCTCGGACGCCGAGCTCATCGTCGATCGACTGCGCCCGAGCGAGGAGGCCGGCGGATGACCGATCAGAAGCTGACCCGCGACAACGCCGTGTCCACCGACACGGCCGTCATGCGCGCGCTGAAGAAGATCCGCGTCCCCGCCACGCAACGCAACCGCGAACTCGGGCTCCTGCTCTTCGCGATCGTCGTCTACGGCGCCGCTCTCGTGCTCGTCCAGCTGGGAGTGAACGGCACGGTCGAATCCGGCTTCCTCACGCTCGCCAGCGTCCCGGCGGTCCTCGCGCTGATCCTGCACGTGGTGCTGCGTCTGCGCGCCCGTGACGCCGACCCCTTCGTCCTCCCGATCGCCACGGTGCTCACGGGGATCGGGATCGCGATGATCTACCGGATCGACCTCGCGGTACGCCTGGAGGGCTGGGATGCCACCTCCAACCGCCAGATCGCGTGGGCGGCCATCGCTCTGGTCGCGGCCCTCGCCGTCGTCCTCTTCGTGCGCAACTACCGCGTGCTCTTCCGGTACACCTACCTGTCGGGCCTCATCGGCATCCTGCTGCTCCTACTGCCGTTCGTCCCGGGTCTGGGGACCGAGCAGAACGCCGACGTGTGGGTGTCGCTGGGCTTCGTGTCGTTCCAGCCGGGTGAGCTCGCGAAGATCTGCCTCGCGATCTTCTTCGCGGGCTACCTGGTGCGCACCCGCGAGAGCCTCACCTCGACCGGAACGCGCTTCCTCTTCATGACCTGGCCGCGTGCGCGCGAGCTCGGCCCGCTGCTGATCATCTGGCTCGTGTCCCTCGGCATCATCGTGCTCCAGCGCGACCTCGGCACGGGCCTGCTCATCTTCGGCATGTTCGTCGCGATGCTCTACGTCGCCACCGGCAAGACGAGCTGGGTACTGATCGGTGTCATCCTCGCCGCGACCGGCGCCTTCCTGGCATCCCGTGTCTTGCCCTACGTCAACGGACGCTTCGCCAACTGGCTCGACGCCTTCAACCCCGAGATCGTGAACCGGGACGGCGGGAGCTACCAGCTCGTGCAGGGCATCTTCGGCCTGTCGCACGGCGGACTGTTCGGCACGGGACTCGGGCAGGGCCGGCCGTACATCACGCCCCTGTCGCAGAGCGACTACATCGTGCCGAGCCTCGGAGAAGAACTGGGCCTGGTCGGACTGTTCGCGATCCTCGCGCTGTACATGGTGTTCGCGAGCCGCGGCATCCGGATCGGTCTGGCCGGTCAGGACGACTTCGGCAAGCTCCTGGCCACGGGCTTCTCGTTCACCATCGCCCTGCAGGTGTTCATCATGGTCGGCGGAGTGACCCGGGTGATCCCGCTGACCGGCCTGACCACGCCGTTCCTCGCCGCCGGCGGTTCGTCGCTCGTGGCGAACTGGATCATCGTGGCGTTCCTCCTCCGGATCTCGGATGCCGTGCGCAGCCGCCCCCGGGTGGTGATCGGTTGATGACGACCACGACCGCGCCCCTCAGCGCTCCCCGACCGGAGGAGGCACCGTGACCAAAGAGCTCCGACGCCTCAGCGTCGTCATGCTGGCGATGTTCCTCGCGCTGTTCGCCTCGACCAGCGTCATCCAGGTCGCCCAGGCGGGGAACCTCACCAATTCGCCGGGCAACACCCGCGCGCTGTACGACTCGTACGAGATCCAGCGCGGCTCGATCATCGCCAGTGGCAGCCCCATCGCCCAATCCGTCCCCTCCGACGACGTCTACAGCTGGCAGCGCCAGTACGCCGACGCCCAGATGTGGGCGCCCGTGACCGGCTACGTGAACCCCGTGCTCGACTCGCGCACCCAGATCGAGGCGGCGGAGAACACCGTGCTCAGCGGTTCGGGCGAGAACGAGTTCTTCTCCCGTATCAACCGGGCCATCACCGGCCAGGCGCCGCGCGGCGCCAACGTCGAACTGTCGCTCGACGCGAACGTGCAGAAGGCGGCGTGGGACGCCCTCGGCGGCCTGCAGGGCGCGGTCGTGGCCATGGAGCCGTCGACGGGACGCATCCTCGCGATGGTCTCCACCCCGAGCTACGACACGAACGCCCTCGCCTCGCACGACACGGACACCGTCGACGGAACGTACAACCAGCTCATGGCGGATCCGTCGCAGCCGATGGACAACCGCGCCATCGCGGGCAACCTCAACCCGCCCGGATCGACGTTCAAGCTCGTCGTGGCGTCGGCGGCGTTGGCATCCGGCAGGTACACGCCTGATTCGACCTTCCCGAATGTCAGTCAGTACACGCTTCCGCAGTCCAGCAGCGTCGTGCAGAACGCGGGGGGCGGCGCGTGCGGGCCCGGCGACACCGTCACCATCGCGACCGCACTGCGGTTGAGCTGCAACATCCCGATGGCCGAGCTCGCCGTCGAACTCGGTGACGACGCGATTCGCGCGGAGGCGGAGAAGTACGGCTTCAACAAGCAGTTCGAGATGCCGCTCGTCTCGACCGCCTCGAGCTACCCGTCCACTCTGGACGCCCCGCAGACCGCGCTCAGCGGCTTCGGGCAGGGCCAGGTGACCGCGACGCCCCTGCAGATGGCGATGGTGTCGGCCGGAATCGCCAACGGCGGGGTGGTCATGAACCCGCGGATGATCGACCGGGTCATCGAGAGCGACCTGTCGGTGACCGACGAGCGTTCCGACAGCGAGTTCGGTCGAGCGCTCGACGCGAATCTGGCGGCGGAGATGGTTTCGATGATGACGGCGAACGTCCAGGACGGCGCAGCGTCGAATGCAAGAATAGAAGGGGTCGCGGTCGCCGGGAAGACCGGCACCGCGGAGAACGGGTCGTCCCGTCCGTTCACGCTCTGGTTCACGGGTTTTGCTCCGGCCGACGACCCCAAGGTCGCCGTTGCCGTGGTGGTCGAGAACGGTGGGGGCCAGGGGCAGAGCGGGAGCGGTAACGATATCGCCGCCCCGATAGCGAAGAAGGTCATGGAGGCGGTGCTGGGTAAATGAGACCGACGCAGGGAGTGACCTTCGGAGGACGGTACGAGCTCGATTCGCGTATTGCGATCGGCGGTATGGGCGAGGTGTGGGAGGCGACCGACCACGTCATCGGACGCACCGTCGCCATCAAGATCCTCAAAGACGAATACATGGGCGACCCCGGGTTCCTCGAGCGGTTCCGCGCCGAGGCCCGTCACGCGGCCCTGGTGAACCACGAGGGCATCGCCAGCGTCTTCGACTACGGCGAGGAAGACGGCAGCGCCTTCCTCGTGATGGAGCTCGTCCCGGGCGAGGCCCTGTCGACCATCCTCGAGCGCGAGGGGTCCCTGTCGACCGACAAAACGCTCGACATCGTCGCTCAGACCGCTGCGGCACTCCAGGCTGCGCACGCGGCCGGTCTCGTGCACCGCGACATCAAGCCCGGCAACCTGCTGATCACCCCCGACGGTCGCGTGAAGATCACCGACTTCGGCATCGCGCGCATCGCCGACCAGGTGCCCCTGACGGCCACCGGCCAGGTCATGGGCACCGTGCAGTACCTCTCGCCCGAGCAGGCGTCGGGCCACCCCGCATCGCCGGCGACCGACATCTACTCGCTCGGCATCGTCGCGTACGAGTGCCTCGCCGGCAAGCGTCCGTTCACGGGCGAGTCGCAGGTCGCGATCGCGATGGCGCAGATCAACGAGCAGCCCGCGCCCCTGCCGCCCACGGTGGCGGTTCCGGTGCAGAACCTCGTGATGGCGATGATCGCGAAGAAGCCCGACGACCGACCGGCGTCGGCCGCCGCCGTCTCGCGGGCCGCCACGGCGCTGCGCCGGGGAGACCTCACCGCCGCCGCGGCCGCCGTCCCCGCGATCGCCGCGGGTGCCGCCGTCGCCGACGATGTGACGCAGCTCCTGTCGTCCGGGCAGACCGGTGCCGCGACGCGTCTCATGCCGACGCCCGCGGCCACGTCGTTGCTGACCGAGGAGCACACCGAAGAGGTGGTGCCGCAGAAGAAGAAGCGCAGTCGCCTCACCTGGCCGCTCATCGCACTGATCGTCCTGCTCGTGCTGGTGCTCGGCGGCACGCTCGCCGCGCTTCTGACCAACCAGAACGACCCGGAACCCGCGCCCACCAGCTCGGCCCCGACGTCGGCGGCCCCGTCCCCCTCGCAGCCGTCGAACACGCCGTCGACGTCTCCGTCACAGAACCTGGTCGACGTCGACTCCCTCGGTCTGATGGGCCGTACCTGCGACGAGGCCCGCGAGATCCTGCGTGACAACGACCTGGCCGCGACCTGCGCCACGGGCAACGCGGCGACCAGCGCCGACCAGGTCGGCAAGGTCTACGTCGTCGACCCGACCGGTCGGAACCCCGCCGGGACGAACATCACGGTGACCACGTACGGCGAAGAGACGCCTCTCAGCACGCCCGGCACGCCGACCCTTCCCGCCACCGTCACCGCGGGCAGCACCATCCAGGTCTCGTGGCAGGCCTACACCTGCCCCGCGGGCACCGGGACCGTCACCTCCTACGACTTCACCGCCACGGGGGGCACCTTCGCCACCAACGGGTCGTCGACCGCGTCGTTCTCGCCCGACGAGCGCAACGCCGAACTGCTGGTGAGCAACTCGCCCGGGTCGACCCTGCGGGTGACCTACACCGTGAGCTGCTCGGGAACCGACCGTTCCGCCGGCCCCTCGGGCGAGGCATCCGCGACCATCACCGGTGGTCAGACGCCCACGCCCACACCCACCGGCAACAACTGATCCCGCTCGCACACGCACCACGCCTGGAGTTCTTTCGTGACCACTGAGACGCGCGTCCTGTCCGGACGCTACCGCGTTGACGACCTCATCGGTCGTGGCGGCATGGCGAGCGTCTATCGCGGCTACGACCAGACGCTCGGGCGGACGGTGGCCATCAAGATCCTCAAGGCCGACCTCGCCGGAGACGCCGCGTTCCGCACGCGGTTCCGTCTCGAGGCGCAAGCCGCGTCGCGCATGGCCCACCCGACCATCGTGCGCGTGTTCGACGCGGGTGAAGACGTCGAGACCGGGCCGGACGGTCAGGAGCGTCCGGTCCCGTACATCGTGATGGAGCTCGTCCACGGCCGACTGCTCAAAGACATCATCTCCGCGGGCCCCGTGCCCACCGACGATGCGCTCCGCTACATCGACGGCATCCTGGAAGCTCTCGAGTACTCCCACCGCGCCGGCGTCGTGCACCGCGATATCAAGCCCGGCAACGTGATGATCACCGAGTCCGGTGGCGTGAAGGTCATGGACTTCGGTATCGCCCGTGCGGTGTCGGACTCGTCGTCGACGGTGGCCGAGACCACCGCCATCGTGGGGACGGCCGCCTACTTCTCCCCCGAGCAGGCCAAGGGCGAGTCGGTCGACGCACGCGCCGACCTGTACTCCACGGGCGTCGTGCTCTACGAGTTGCTCACCGGGCGCCCGCCGTTCCGAGGCGAGACGCCGGTTGCGGTGGCCTATCAGCACGTGAGCGAGGCTCCCGTCCCGCCGAGTGAGGTCAACGAGTCGGTGTCGACGGCTCTGGATGCCATCGTGCTCCGCGCTCTCGCGAAAGACCCGTTCCAGCGCCCCCAGGACGCGGCGAGCTTCCGCGAGTCGCTCGATGCCACGATCGACGGCAAGGGTCCCACCAAGCGGCAGATGTCGGCGCTGTCGAACGAGCTGTACGGCCCGAACCCGCGTCAGGCGGCCGAGACCGCACGCTCGTTGCGGCAGTTGAGCACCGACACGACCATGCGGCGCACCCAGCCCGGTCCGCCGGTCGCCTGGATCTGGGCCGGCGTGACGGTTCTCGCGGTACTCCTCGTGGCGGTGCTGTTCTGGGTCATGCAGATCCAGCCGTCGAACGACGTCCCGACCGCCGGGCGGGCGGTTCCCAATCTCGTCGACATGTCGTACGACCGCGCCGTCGAGACGCTGCAGGAGCAGGACCTCGTCGCCAAGCGCGTCGACGAGCCGAGCGAGAAGATCGCCGCAGGGAACGTGACCCGCACGACGCCGGCGGCCGAGACCTCCGTGGCCGAAGGCCAAGAGGTCGTGCTGTACGTCTCGACCGGCCCCGATCTGGCGCAGGTTCCGGAACTGGAGGGCATGGGCGAGGAAGCCGCTCGGAACTCCCTGCAGCAAGCCGGTCTCTCGGTCGGCTCGATCCGTCGTCAGAACGATCCCGCTCTGGCCGCCGGCACCGTGATCTCGGCGAATGTGATGACCGGCGGCGCCGTCATGAACCTCGAGCCCGGCTCTGAACTTGCGAAGAACACGACCGTGAACCTCGTCGTCGCGAGCGGGCAGGTCGTCATCGTGGATTACACGGGCTACACCGTCGACGCGGCCAAGCGCGAGCTCGAGTCCGAGGCGATCCAGTTGTCGGTCAAGACGCAGGAAGATCCCGGATGCCGCGCCTCGGCGACTCCGACGGTGAACACGCAGTCGCTGGCTCCCGGTGAGGTGCCGGTCCACAGCGAGATCACCCTCAGCTTCTGCTCGGGCTCCTGAGTCCGCGGGGGTGAAGCAGGGCGCCGCGCGCGGCCGCGCCCTCGAACCCGGCATCCTCCATCCACCTGCCCAGGAGCAGATGACCTCCCTCGGTCAGGACGCTCTCGGGATGGAACTGCACTCCCACGATCGGTGACGAGCGATGCTGCACGCCCATGATGACGCCGCTGTCGGTGCGCGCGGTGACCTCGAGTTCGGGTGGCAGCGTCTCTTCGGAGATGGCGAGCGAGTGATAGCGCGTCGCCTCGAACCCGTCGGGGAGGTCGGCGAACACCCCGCGCCCGTCATGGCGGATGCGGCTGGTGATGCCGTGAAGGAGCTCGGGTGCGTGCGCCACCCGCGCACCGAACGCGACGGCGATGGCCTGATGCCCGAGGCACACCCCCAGCAACGGGATGCCGCCCTCGTGCGCCGTATGCACCACGTCGATCGACTGACCCGCATCATCCGGATGTCCCGGACCGGGCGAGATCACGATGGCATCCACTCGGCTCGACAGGGAATCCTCGAGCGCCGGATCATCGGCTGAGACGGTCTTCACGGACGCTCCGAGATCGCGGAGATATCCGACGAGGGTATGGACGAAGCTGTCGCGGTTGTCGACGACGACCACCCGCCACCGACTCACTCGACCGTGACCTCCTGTGGATAGACGAGGTCGCTGACCCAGGGGAAGACGTAGAAGAAGAGTCCGTACAGCACCGCAGCTGCGAGGACGAGAAGGATGAGGACCCGCACCCACCAGGGTCCGGGAAGCACACGCCAGAGGGCTCCGTACATCAGGCGGCTCCAGAGGTCAGTGAGACGGGGGCGCCGTTGGCGCGCGGCGTGAACGACTCGAAGACGCCGTAGCCGATGGCACGCTCCGAGAAGCCGTAGCGCGGGCTGCACGTCGTCATGGTGATCAGACGATCGGTGGCCTCGACCTCGGAGGCTTGCGGCACCGGCAACAGCACGCCGACACCGTCAGGGCGCACGTACTCGAGATTGCGGTAACGGTAGGTGTACCAGCCCTGCTGCGTCTCGACGACGATGGCGTCACCGATGCGCAACGAGGGAAGGTCGGCGAACGGCGCGCCGTGGCTGCCGCGATGACCGGCGATGGCGAAGTTGCCCGTCTGACCCGGCATGGCGTTGCCGGGGTAGTGACCGATGCCGATGGGGTCCAGGGTGACCGACGAGCTCACTCCGCCGGCCAGCATGAACTGGTAGTCGGCACCGAGACGCGGGATGCGCAGCACACCGAACACCTCGCCGTCCCCCGGCTGCGGGAGCGCGGGCGGATCGGCGGTGGCGGGTGCCGTGGGAGCGGTGGACTCCGACGACGACGGGGACGGCGATGGCAGGGGCGGAGGCGGCTCCGACGCCCACTGTTCGGTGAGCGAATTGGCCTCGCTCTTGAACTGTGCGCCGATGATCGCGTCACCGATCCAGAGCTGCCACGCGACGAAGAGGAGGACGAGCACACCCGCGGTGAGGAGCAGGTCACCGATCACACCGATCACCGACGCCCCGCGTCGCGGGGCACGACGGCGACGGGCGTCGCGTCGGGTCGGCGGCGAGGAAGTGGTGTGCACCAGGCGATTCTAGTTCCGTGGGTCGTCAGGCACCTGAGCATTAGACTGGCCGCATGGCTCGAACTGGTAACGGCGACGACCCGATCGCGGAGCGCAACGAAGGCGCATCGGCACCGAACCCCGTGTGGTTCCTGCCCATCATGATCGGCCTGATGCTCATCGGCCTGGTGTGGGTTCTGGTGTTCTACCTGAGCAACTCGCAGTTCCCCATTCCGGGCATCGGCCCGTGGAACCTCGTCATCGGGTTCGGCATCGCGTTCGTGGGCTTCTTGATGACCACGCGCTGGCGCTGACCAGCCGCCGAGTTACACACGTGTAATTCATCCCCATCTGTGGATGAAGCTGTGGATAACTTTCAGTAGTACACGACCACAGGCACGACGAGCAGGGCCAGAAGTGCGACCGTCACCGCGGTCAGCAGCCCGATCTGCAGCGGCTTCTGTCGGGCCAGTCGCGTTCGCGCGTACACGAGACCGACCACCGCGCCCGTGATGAGGCCGCCGAGGTGCGCCTGCCACGAGATGCCGACGTTGTTGAGGGCGCCGACGAAGTCACCGGTGCCGATCGAGGAGATCAACGCGACGACGAACGGCCATGCGAAGTTGATGCCGATCAGCACGGCGATCACCCGGATGTCGGCCCCGATGTGCCGACCGATCACGAGCAACGCCCCGAAGAGGGCGAAGATCGCCCCCGATGCCCCGACGACGGGCGTCAAGGGCGCCAGGAGAGCGACCGCTACGGATCCGCCGATGGTGCCCAGCACGTAGAGCACCACGAAGCGCCATCGTCCGAGCAGAGGCTCGAGGTTGCGCCCGATGAACCACAGCGCGAGCATGTTCAGCCCGACGTGGAAGAACCCCGAGTGCACGAGCGACACGGTGAGCAGGCGCCAGGGCTCGAAGGAACCGAACTGCGGCACGAGATACGGACCGTAGAACGGCAGGGCATTGTCGAGGATCGGCCCCACACCCGGGATGATGCCGATGATGTACGCCAGGCCCGTCACCGCGATGATCGCCAGCGTCGCGACGGGTCGACGCGAAGACACGACGACCGCCGGGCGGGATGACGACCACCGGCGTTCGGCCTTCTTCTGCGCGGGAGTCTCGGAGGCGCGCTGCTGCGCCATGCACTCGGGGCAGATCACGCCGACGGCGGCGGGGGTGCGGCACTCCGAACAGACCGTGCGCAGGCACCGCTGACAGAGCACGAAGCTCTGACGATCCGGATGCCGGTAACAGAAATTGTCGCTGTTACGACGGAATTCGTCGGTGGTGGACACCCGCCGCCGCCTCTGAGGTCAGACCGAGACGACGTCGACCGAGTGCAGGACGACGTCGGCCTTCGGGCGGTCCTGGGCCCCGGTGGGCACCGCGGCGATGGCGTCGACGACGGCCTTGGACGCGTCATCCGCTACCTCGCCGAAGATCGTGTGCTTGCCCTGCAGCCACGGGGTCGGGTCGGTCGTGATGAAGAACTGCGAGCCGTTCGTGCCCTCCGGCTGGCCGGTGATGGCGTTGCGACGCAGACCCGCGTTGGCCATGGCGAGCTTGTAGGGGGCGTTGAAGTCGAGTTCGGGGTGGATCTCGTCGTTGAAGTTGTAGCCGGGACCCCCGATGCCCTGACCGAGGGGGTCTCCGCCCTGGATCATGAAGTTGGGGATGATGCGGTGGAAGATCACGTCCTTATAGAGCGGACCTTCACCCTTGGCGCCGGTGGCGGGGTTGGTCCATTCCTGGGTTCCATCGGACAGACCGATGAAGTTGCGGACGGTACGAGGAGCGTGGTCGCCGAACAGGTTGACCACGATGTCGCCGTGGTTGGTGTGCAAGGTCGCGACGGCGGTGTGAGAAGCCATGGGTACATTCTCTCAGAGTTATCTGCAAGGGTCCGTGGTGGGCACCGCTCGGTCTGGCAAGATGAAGCAACGTACATCCCATCGACAGGGAGGATGAGCCGTGGGCCTCAGCCGCAAGAGCAAGAAGGAACTGCGCAAGCTCCAGAAGCACGCCGCGAAGGTGTGGGAGTCGCAGCAGGTGCTGCTGGGCGAGAGCGGAAAGGTGGCTCGCGAAGCCGGCCACCAGCTCGGTCGCTTCAGCCGCGAAGACCTGGTCCCCGCCGTGCAGGACGGGTACAACAAGTACGCCGCTCCGTACGTCGACAAGAGCGTGAAGTACAGCAACCGCTTCCTGAGCAACAAGGTCATCCCGGCTGCCGGCGCGGTCGTCGGCGGAGCCATGTCGGTGTGGGATGCCGCGGGCGACACGCGTGACCGCCTCGCCAAGGGCCAGGGTTTCGACCTCGACGCCCACAAGTACGCCAAGCGCGCGGAGAAGTACGGCAAGAAGGCTTCCAAGCGCCTCGCCAAGAAGCTTCCCCAGCAGAACGACGGCATCGGTGCCGGTGGCGTCATCGCCATCATCCTCGGTGTCGTCGCCGCAGCCGGCGTGGCATACGCCGCGTGGCAGACCCTGCGCGCCGACGACGAATTGTGGGTTGCCGACGACCCGCTGCGTGCGCCGGACGCGTGAGCGACCCCACCGATCGAGTCCGAGAGGCCGCGCGTGAGCGCGGCCTCTCTGTCGATGTGCGCCCGCGGCCTGCGGCGTCGAGTCTCGATGAGGCCGCCGAACTGCTCGGCATCCCCGCGGCGTCGATCGTGAAGACGCTGGTCGTCAAGCGATCCGACGACACTTATTTGTTCGCCCTCATCCCCGGGGATCGCGCCATCTCGTGGCCGAAACTGCGGGCTGTCGTCGGCGTCAACAAGCTTCGCCTGCCCGAGCCGAAGCTCGCCCTCGCCGCGACGGGTTACGAGCGCGGCACGATCGTCCCGATCGGCAGCACAACCGCATGGCCCGTGTACGCCGACGAGAGCATCGTCGGACAGCGCATCGCGATGGGTGCCGGCGCCCACGGATACAGTCTGTTCGTCGAGGCCGACGACCTCATCCGCGCGTACGACGCCACGGTGGCCGATATCTCGGTGAAGCGAGAGTAAGACGAGCTGATGCCCGGCTACGCGTCCTCGTGACGTGACGAGAGTTTCGCCATGCGCAGGGCGATGTCGACGAGCTGTACGCGACGCAGTTTTCGCACCGCGGGGAATGCGAACCACTCGGCACGGTTCGTCGAGCCGCCCACCTCGTGACGCAGACGCCCACCGACGACGTGAGCCCGGTAGACGATGCGCAGCGTGTGCAGCGGGTCTGCAGCATCGGTGGCCAGCCGTGACGAGGCCGGGATCACCCGCGAATGGATGCCGAGGAGCTCGTCGACGACGACCCGGTATCCGGTCTCTTCTCGCACCTCGCGTCGCGCCGCGTGTTCGGGATCCTCGCCGGCTTCAAGCCCTCCGCCGGGGAGCGTCCAGGCGGATCGGCGTCCCTCGATCCAGTGAGCGAGCAGGAGGCGGTCGTCGGAGTCCGTGATGACGGCGTACGCGGCGACTCGCATATCCATTGCGACACCTTAGCGGTGACGGGCACCCGCGCGCTCGACAGGGGGATCACTGACCAGTCACCGCCGAGACACCATGATGTGCACATGGCATCCTCCACGGCATCCGAGGTCGATCTCTCCCGACGCGACCTGACCCTCGATCTCGCGCGCGTGACAGCGGTGCTGATCGTGGTCGTCGTCCATCTCCTTCAGGTGGGCGTCGCCATCGGACCCGACGGCGGCATCGTGACCAGTCGTCCCGCGGAAGAGCAGCCGTGGTTCGACGTCGCCACCTGGTTCGGCCAGATCATGCCGCTCTTCTTCGTCGTCGGTGGCTTCGCGTCCGCCGCGGGTTGGGCGTCGTGGACCGCGAAGGGAGGGGATGCCACCGGCTTCGTCCGCACGCGTACCCTGCGCCTCGCACAGCCCGCTCTGCCGTTCTTCCTTGTGGTCGCTGCGCTCCTGGGGGCAGCCACCGCGATCGGTATCGCACCGGGAGTGGTGGATGCCGCCGCCATCGGCGTGGGCATGCCGCTCTGGTTCCTCGCCGCCTATCTGCTGTGCCAGCTCCTCGTCCCCATCATGGCGCGATGGCACGCGACCGCGCCGCGGCGGACAGTGTTCCTCCTGATGGCCGGTGTGCTCGTCGTGGATGCCATCCGGTACACGACGGGTGTCGAGCAGATCGGCCTCGTGAACCTGTTGTTCGTGTGGCCTCTCATCCAGCAGATCGGATTCTGGTACCACGACGGGTGGTTCGATCGGCGCGGGCGGGTGATGTTGATGGCGATCGCAGTCGGTGGCTTCGCGGTGTTCCTCGCGCTGATGGTGGGGGGACCATACTCGACGAATCTCCTCGCCGACCTCAACCCTCCGACGCTCCCCCTCGTCGTGCTCGGTGTCACACAGGCCGCCGTACTTCGGCTTACCCGTCCCGCCCTCACCGCCCTCATGGGCACGCGCGTGATGCGAGGGGTCGTCTTCGTCCTCGGCTCGCGCCTGATGACGATCTACCTCTGGCACCTTCCCGTGATCCTGCTCCTCTCGGGGATCGCCCTCCTCATCCCGGGAGCCGCACCCCAGCCGGCGAGCCCTGTCTGGTGGTGGACACGGCCCGTCCTCTTCATCCTGGTGCTGGGCGTCCTGGGCGTGCTGTCCCTCGGGATGGCGCGGTTCGAGTCGCTCGGGCGCCTCGGCGGGTCGCCGTCTCGGGTGCTCGTCGGAATCGCCTGGTGCGGTGCGTTCCTTCCCCCGTTCCTCATCATGGAGTGGGGGATGAACCTGACGTTCGCCGTGACCGGTGCGATCCTGATGGGAATCACCGTTCTTCTGCTGCGGACTCGACCGGTGTCGTGACAGGAGTCTCGAGCGAAGGGTCGGCGCGATGCGCCGAGGAAGAAGATGTGGAGCCTGGGAGATTCGAACTCCCGACATCCTGCTTGCAAAGCAGGCGCTCTACCAACTGAGCTAAGGCCCCGTGGGGATGGGGTGGGGCTACCAGGACTTGAACCTGGGACCTCTTCATTATCAGTGAAGCGCTCTAACCGCCTGAGCTATAGCCCCGTTGTGACGACGTGATGTCGTCAACCTCGAAGACTTTACCGGAATCCCGAGGTTTTTCCGAATCGGCCTCAGTTCGAGGTGAACCCGACCAGAAGCCCGCCCGTCACCTTGACCGCGAGGTTGTAGATCCCCGCGACGACGGCACCGAGCACCGTGATGACGACCAGGTTGAGGATCGCCACGATCGCTGCGAACGCCATCACCTGCGGCAGTCCGATGTACTGCGACAGGGTGGTCCCGCCATCGGTGAAGCTCGTGAAGAACTCGTCGAGCTTGGTGATCAAGCCGGTCGCACTCACGACCAGGTAGATCAGGAAGTACGACACCACCGTCACGATGGCCACCGCCACCGCCGCCAGGAACGACAGCTTCACCGCCGACCAGAAGTCGATGTAGACCAGGCGCAGGCGCACCTGCTTGGCAGGGGTCTTATGAGTCGACTTCTTCGCAAGCTTGTCGGCTACCGTGCTCATGCGTCAGTACTTTCCTCGGGGGTCTCGGGAGCGGAGGCGTCAGCCTCGTCCGCAGGGGATGCGGCGGGCTCGGGGTTCGTCTCCGTCGTCTCCACCACGTTGCGTTCGGCGTTTCGCGCGATCGCGATGATGCGGTCGTCGCCTCCGGCGCGGGCGAACACGACACCCATGGTGTCGCGTCCCTTGGCGGGCACCTCGGCCACGGCAGAGCGTACCACCTTGCCGCTGGCAAGAACCACAAGGACCTCGTCGCCCTCGGACACCATCATTCCGCCTGCGAGGACCCCGCGATCATCGGTCAATCGGGCCACCTTGATGCCCAGACCACCGCGGTTCTGCATGCGGTATTCGGTCACCGCCGTGCGCTTCGCGTAGCCGCCCTCGGTAACGACGAACACGAACTCGTCGTCCTTGGCGACGGATGCCGACAGCAGACTGTCACCCTCGCGGAAGTCCATTCCCTTCACGCCCGAGGTCGAACGACCCATGGGGCGAAGAGCGCTGTCGGTCGCCGAGAAGCGCAGTGACATCCCCAGCCGGCTGATGAGGAGGATGTCATCGCCCTCGTCGACGAGCAGCGCGCTGACGAGCTCGTCGGCTCCTCCCTGTTCGGCCTCGTCGCCCTCGTCGGGGGCGTCCGACACCTGACCGCGGAGCTTGATGGCGATGACACCACCCTGGCGGTTCGTGTCGTACTCGGTCAGCCGGGTCTTCTTGACCAGGCCCGCGCGAGTGGCGAGGACGAGGTAGGTGGCGACGTTGTAGTCGCGGATGTCGAGGATCTGCGCGATCTCCTCGTCGGGCTGCAGCGCGAGCAGGTTCGCGACGTGCTGCCCCTTGGCATCCCGTCCGGCTTCCGGCACCTCGTAGGCCTTGGAGCGGTACACCCGTCCCTTGTTCGTGAAGAACAGCAGCCAGTGATGGGTGGTCGTGACGAAGAAGTGCTCCACCACGTCGTCGGCGCGAAGCTGTGCGCCCTTCACGCCCTTGCCGCCACGGTGCTGGGAGCGGTAATTGTCGCTGCGCGTGCGCTTGATGTAGCCGTCACGGGTGACGGTGATGACCATCTCTTCTTCGGCGATGAGGTCTTCGATCGACACGTCGCCGTCGAACCCGTGCAGGATCTCGGTGCGACGGTCGTCACCGAAGCGGTCGACGATCGCCGTGAGCTCGTCGCGGATGATCGTGCGCTGACGGGCGGGGGTGGCGAGGATGTCGTTGTAGTCCGCGATGCGGGCCTCGAGCTCGGTCGCCTCGTCGACGATCTTCTGACGCTCGAGGGCTGCGAGACGGCGCAGCTGCATGTCGAGGATCGCCTGCGCCTGGATGTCGTCGATGTCGAGGAGCTTCTGCAGGCCCTCATTGGCATCCTGGGCCGTCGGCGAACGACGGATGAGCGCGATGACCTCGTCGAGGGCGTCGAGAGCCTTCAGGTAGCCGCGCAGGATGTGCATACGCTCTTCGGCCTTGCGCAGACGGAAGCGGGTGCGCCGGACGATGACGTCGATCTGGTGGTCGATCCACAGGCTGATGAAGCCGTCGAGGGAGAGCGTGCGCGGCACGCCGTCGACGATCGCCAGCATGTTCGCGCCGAAGTTCTCCTGCAGCTGGGTGTGCTTGTACAGGTTGTTGAGTACGACCTTGGCGACGGCGTCACGCTTGAGCACTACGACGAGCCGCTGACCGGTGCGGCCCGAGGTCTCGTCGCGGATGTCGGCGATGCCCGTGATCTTGCCCTCGCGGGCGAGGTCACCGATCTTGACCGCGACGTTGTCAGGATTGACCTGATACGGCAGCTCGGTGATGACCAGGCACGTGCGGCCCTGGATCTCCTCGATGTTGACCACGGCGCGCATCGTGATCGAGCCGCGCCCCGTGCGGTAGGCGTCTTTGATGCCCCGTGTGCCGAGGATCTGCGCAGCGGTCGGGAAGTCGGGGCCGGGGATGCGCTCCATGAGCGCTTCGAGCAGCTCCTCGCGCGTGGCATCCGGGTTCTCCAGAGCCCAGAGGGCACCGGCGGCGACTTCGCGCAGGTTGTGCGGGGGGATGTTGGTGGCCATACCGACGGCGATACCGACGGAACCGTTCACCAGGAGGTTGGGGAAGCGCGCCGGCAGGACGACGGGCTCCTGCGTCTGACCGTCGTAGTTGTCCTCGAAGTCGACCGTGTCTTCTTCGATGTCGCGCACCATCTCGAGCGCGAGCTGCGACATCTTCGTCTCGGTGTACCGCGGGGCGGCCGCGCCCTGGTTGCCGGGGGAGCCGAAGTTGCCCTGGCCGAGAGCGAGCGGGTATCGCAGCGACCACGGCTGCACGAGACGCACGAGGGCGTCGTAGATCGGGGCGTCACCGTGGGGGTGGTAGTGCCCCATGACCTCGCCGACGACACGGGCGCACTTCGAGAACGACTTGTCGGGACGGAAACCTCCGTCGTACATCCCGTAGATCACCCGGCGGTGCACGGGCTTGAGACCGTCTTCGACACGCGGCAGCGCACGACCGACGATGACGCTCATCGCGTAGTCGAGGTAGCTCCGCTGCATCTCGAGCTGAAGATCGACCTGGTCGATCTTGCCGTGGTTGTGCGCGGGTTCCGACCGGACCTCGTCGGGCTCGGGCGTGATGTCGTCAGCCATGTCTTCTCAGTTTCGTCGTGCGTGTCGTTCGTCGTCGTACGGTTCGTCGTGCGGGACGAGATCAGATGTCGAGGAAGCGGACGTCTTTGGCGTTGCGCTGGATGAAGCTGCGGCGCGACTCGACGTCTTCGCCCATGAGGACAGAGAAGATCTCGTCGGCGGCGGCCGCGTCGTCGATCGTGACCTGCCGCAGCGTGCGGGTCTCGGGGTCCATCGTGGTCTCCCACAGCTCGTGGTCGTTCATCTCGCCGAGACCCTTGTAACGCTGGATGCCGTTGTCCTTCGGGATGCGTCGACCCGAGGCCTGACCGTCGACGAGCATCGCGTCGCGCTCACGGTCGCTGTACGCGTACTCGTGCGGGTGGTTCGACCACTTCAGGCGATACAGCGGCGGCTGCGCGAGGTACACGAAGCCGGCCTCGATGAGTCCGCGCATGTAGCGGAAGAGCAGCGTGAGCAGCAGCGTCGTGATGTGCTGGCCGTCGACGTCGGCGTCGGCCATCAGGACGATCTTGTGGTACCTCGCCTTGGCCATGTCGAAGTCTTCGCCGATGCCCGTGCCGAAGGCCTGGATCATCGCCTGGACTTCCTTGTTGCCCAGGGCGCGGTCGAGCCGCGCGCGCTCGACGTTCAGGATCTTGCCGCGCAGCGCGAGGATGGCCTGCGTGTGCGGGTCGCGGCCCTGCACCGCCGATCCGCCGGCGGAGTCACCCTCGACGAGGAAGATCTCGCTGATCGAGGGATCCTTCGAGGTGCAGTCCTTGAGCTTGTCGGGCATGGCCGCCGACTCGAAGACGCTCTTGCGCCGGGCGGTCTCGCGGGCCTTGCGAGCGGCGAGGCGTGCGGTGGCCGCGTCGATCGCCTTGCGGATGATGTTCTTGGCCTGGCCCGGGTTGCGGTCGAACCAGTCGCCGAGCTTGTCGCCGACCACCTTCTGCACGAACGCGCGTGCCTCGGTGTTGCCGAGCTTCGTCTTGGTCTGTCCCTCGAACTGCGGCTCCGACAGCTTCACCGAGATGACCGCGGTGAGGCCCTCGCGGATGTCATCACCCGTGAGATTGTCGTCCTTCTCTTTGAGGAGGTTGTTCGCGCGGGCGTAGCGGTTGACCAGCGTCGTCAGCGCGGCGCGGAAACCCTCTTCGTGGGTGCCGCCCTCGTGCGTGTTGATGGTGTTGGCGTAGGTGAACACGTTCTCGGTGTAGGCCGTGGTCCACTGCATCGCCAGCTCGAGCGCGATGTGGCGCTCGGTGTCCTCGGACTCGACCTCGATGATCTCGTCGTTGACCACGTCGGCCTTGCGCACGCGGTTGAGGTGTTCGACGTAATCGACCAGGCCGCGCTCATAGAGGAAGGAGTCGTGACGGGCCTGCGTGACCTCTTCGCCGGGCTCGCCTTCGGTGACCACCGCATCCGGACGCTCGTCGCGGAGGCTGATGCGCAGACCCTTGTTGAGGAACGCCATCTGCTGGAAGCGCGTACGCAGAGTGTCGTAATCGAAGTCGATGGTGTCGAAGATCGTGGCATCCGGCCAGAACGTGATCGTCGTCCCGGTCTCGTCGCTCTCTTCCCCCTGTGCGAGCGGAGCGAGCGGAGCGCCGCCATCGCGGAACGACTGGCGCCACACGTGGCCCTGGCGCTTGACCTCGACCTCGAGCCGGGTCGACAGCGCGTTCACGACCGACGAACCGACACCGTGCAGACCACCCGAGACCGCGTAGCCGCCACCACCGAACTTTCCACCGGCGTGCAGGACCGTCAGGACGACCTCGACGGTCGACTTGCCCTCGGTGCGGTGCATGTCGACCGGGATGCCACGACCGTTGTCGACGACGCGGACGGCGCCGTCGCTGAGGATCGTGACCTCAATGGTGTCGCAGTAGCCGGCCAGGGCCTCGTCGACGGAGTTGTCGACGATCTCCTGCACGAGGTGGTGAAGACCTCGCTCGCCCGTGGAGCCGATGTACATACCGGGACGCTTGCGGACGGCCTCGAGACCTTCGAGCACCTGGATGGCGTCGGCCCCGTACTCGTTGGGAACCTTGCGGGAGGGTGCTTCGGGTTCCTCGGAAACGCTGTCGGGGTTTTCGGACGTCATGGGTACGCGCGCTCCATATCGGTTCTCGGAACCTCCATCTTATCGCGCGCGACCCCCGGAAATGGCGTGTACGCCCCTACGAGGCGATAAATCGCCCGTGGGCGGGATCGACCATGGCCTAGCCGTAGGTATCGCGCGGGCCACGGCCTGGAACGGCTCTGGGCCCCCATTTCCATGAGGGGACGTCCGGGCCTACGAAGCGGATCGCTTCCACGCCCGCTTCAGGGAAGCGCCGAAGGATCTCCGACAGGATGTGCGCACGCATGAGCTGAAGCTGCTTCGCCCACGCCGTCGAGTCGGCCTGGACCGTGAGGGTCCCGGCATCCAGCGCCACCGGACGGGTGTGCGCGGCGGTGTCGGCGCCGGCGACGTCATGCCAGGTGCGCACGAGATCCTCCCGGGCGAGCTGCGGCTCCCACCCGGCCGACTTCGTGAGGTTCGCGAGCACATCGCCGAGACCTCGCGGATCGCGACCCGGGGTGAACGGAGCGTTCTCCCCGTCGTCGGATCGCCTGCGGCGCTTCTTCTTGCGGAACGGTGAGGGCTCGAGACCCCGCAGGCGCAAATAGGTCGCGACAGTCTCGGGCAGTTCTGCGTCGTCGTCACTCATCATCGGTCTCGACGATCTGTCCCGCCTCGACACGGACGACATGCGCCCGCAGACCGTCGGGAACGTCTTCTTCGACGGCTGATGTGACGATGACCTGCTCGTAGCCGCTGACGAGCTCAGCCAAACGCGCGCGTCTGCCCGCGTCGAGTTCGGCGAACACGTCGTCGAGGATCAACACAGGATCGCCCAGCCGCGACTCCGCGCGCAGAATCTCGGCGGATGCCAACCGAAGCGCGAGCGCCACCGACCACGACTCGCCGTGCGAGGCGTATCCCTTCACGGGAAGGCCGCGCACTCGGAGCACGAGGTCGTCCCGATGGGGCCCGACCAGCGTGAGCCCGCGCTCGAGCTCCGCGGCACGACGGGCAGCCAAGGCCGCGCGGAACTGCTCGGCGAGCGGACCGGTCGACGCCGATGCGGCGTCGTCGCCCTCCTCGGGATCTCCCCCGCCGACCGATAACGCCCACTCGAGGCGCGGCTCGTGGTCCGCTCCCGCGATGGCCGCGTAGGCCCGGGACACCGGCTCGGACAGATCGGATGCCACGGCCAGCCGCGCCTCGATGAGTTCGGTACCGAGGGTCACGAGCTTGTCGTCCCACACGTCGAGGGTGCCGAGAGCGTCGCCGCGCACTCCGCGGGCGCGCGCGGACTTCAGCAGGGCGGTGCGCTGACGAAGGACGCGGTCGTAATCGGCGACGACTGCCGCCATTCGCGGTGTGCGCTGAACGATGAGCTGGTCGGCGAACCGACGGCGAGCAGACGGGTCACCGCGGACGATCTGAAGGTCTTCGGGGGCGAACAACACCACCTGGGCGTAGCGCGGCAACTCCGCGGTGCGGACGTTCACGCCGTTGACCCGGGCGCGATTGGACCCCTGGCGGTTCAGTTGAAGCTCGAGAAGGACCCCGCGGTCCCCGTGACCGAGCCGTGCCCGCACGATCGCGGCATCCGCCCCGTCGCGCACCATGGGGGCATCGCTCGAGACACGGTGCGAACCCAGAGTGGCCAGATAGGCCACTGCCTCGACCAGATTGGTCTTGCCCTGACCGTTGCGCCCGACGAAGACGTTGGCGCCGGTGGAGAGCGAGACGTCGACTTCCGCGTAATTGCGGAAATCCCTCAGTCCCAGCTGCTCCACGATCACCGAGTCAGACTACCGGCCGGCTCCGACATCGACGTGGGGTCGAGATCAGCGCAGAAGCAGGTTCGGCTGGAGGAGGTACTTGAACGTTCCCTCGCCGCCCTTGTCGACCGACGTCTGGGGCGTGACGAGGACGGGGCTGAGCTTGTTCGCGTTGTCACTCGAGGTGAACGTGATACGCGTGAACTCGCTGCGCACCGCGCCGAGGGACTCGAGCAGGTACTGGGGGTTGAGCCCCAGGGTGACCTCATCGCCCACGAGCGTGGCGTCGACGGTCTCTGTCGCGCGGGCCTGCTCCGTGCCCGAGGCATCCATCGAGACACCGTCGGCCCCGAAGGTGAACCGCAACGGCGCCGAGCGGTCGAGCACCAGCGCGACACGGCGAACGGCCTCGGCAAGTTCTGCGGTGTTCACGACGCTGTGGTGTTCGGTCTGCTCGGGGAAGAGCCGGCGAACAGGCGGGAAGTTGCCCTTGATCAAGAGCGAGGTCACGGTCTTGTTCGCCGCGGTGAAGGCGATGATCTCACGGTCGCCCGAGCCGGAGAAGGCGATGGAGATGTCGCCGCCGTGCGCGAAGGTCTTGCCGACCTCCTGCAGGGTGCGGGCGGGTACGAGCGCCGAGGTCGTCTCGTCGGAGGCGGCCTGGCCACCGTCCCACGGGATCTCGCGGAGCGCGACACGATAACGGTCGGTGGCGACCAGGCTCAAGCGTGTTCCCGTGACTTCGAGCTGCACGCCGGTGAGAACCGGGGTCACATCGTCGCGTGACGCCGCGAAGGCGACCTGCGCGATCGCGGTGGCGAACTCGTCGGCCGGGACGAGGCCGGACTCGCCGGTGACCTCGGGGATCGCGGGGTATTCCTGCACAGGCATCGAGGCGAGCGTGAAACGCGCTGAGCCGCAGGTGAGCAGGATGCCACCGTCGTCGTCGACCGCGATCTGGATCGGGGCGTTCGGCAGACGGCTCGCGATGTCGCTGAGGAGCCGACCGTGGACGAGGATCGTACCCGGCTCGTCAACGGTCGCTTCGATGGTCGTGCGGGCGGAAGCTTCGTAGTCGAACGCGGCGAGCGTAAGGCCCTGCTCGCCGGCCTCGATGAGCACACCGGCCAGGATCGGCTGCGGATTGCGCTGAGGCAGGAGCTTGACCACGAACGAGACAGCTTCGCTGAACACATCGCGATTGACGTGGAACTTCACGGGCGCTCCCTTGACGGCGGGTATGGCTTACCCATGCTAGTCCCCGACCGCGGCTGGCCCCGATGCGCGCCGCAGCGCACCACAAGGTCATCGAATCTCTGTTAACTCGAAAGGGATCTTTCATCTTGTTAACAGCTGTGGAGAGTGTGGATAACTCGCGCGATCCCTGTCAACAGCAGCGAACGACACGGCTGCGAGTTGTGGACGACCTGCGGACAGTCCGTGCAGTTAACACGACGAGGTCGTCATGCGGGTGGGGCTTCGTCCACAGGTTAAGGCGCATCGTGCACAGCTCATCCGCAGAGATGGGGAGTTATCCACAGGTTTTCCACACTGTGTAGAACCTCCCGAAACATCCCCGTGGGGCCCGCGAGATTGCCAGCTCACAGCCGAAAACGACGTCGGGTCCGACCGCGGAATGCGGACGGACCCGACGAAGGAGAAAGACGCTCAGCGCATGCGGCCGAGTTGGCTGGTGATCTCCGAGACCTGATTGAAGATCGAGCGTCGCTCCTTCATGAGGTCGCTGATCTTCTTGTAGGCGTACATGACGGTGGTGTGGTCACGGTTGCCGAAGAGCTGACCGATCTTCGGCAACGACAGACTCGTCCGCTCTCGGCAGAGGTACATCGCGATCTGTCGGGCGGTGGCGACCGCTTGCGATCGGCTGGAGCCGTAGAGGTCGTCGACCGACAGCTTGAAGTATTGGGCGGTCGCCGTGATGATGTCGGTCGGCGAGACGACGTTCGCGTCGTCCTGATCGATGATGTCGCGGAGCACCGTCTGCGCGAGCGACATGTCGAGGGTCGAACGATTGAGGCTCGCGAAGGCCGAGACGCGGATGAGTGCACCCTCGAGTTCGCGGATGTTCGACGACACCACCGTGGCGATGTACTCGAGGACATCGTCGGGAATGAGGAGTCGTTCGCTCTGCGCCTTCTTACGGAGAATGGCGATTCGCGTCTCGAGGTCGGGCGCCTGCACGTCGGTGATGAGACCCCACTCGAACCGGCTGCGCATGCGGTCTTCGAAACCGGTGAGCTGCTTGGGAGGGAGGTCGCTCGTGATGACCACCTGTTTGTCGTGGTCGTGCAGCGTATTGAAGGTGTGGAAGAACGCTTCTTGCGTCTCGGCGCGACCCTGCAGGAACTGAATGTCGTCGATGAGAAGGATGTCGACGTCGCGGTACCGTGCCTGGAATGCCGAGCCGCGGTTGTTCGCGATCGAGTTGATGAAGTCGTTCGTGAATTCTTCGCTGGAGACGTATCGGACACGGATCCCGGCGTACATGCTCGCGGCGTAGTCGCCGATCGCATGAAGCAGGTGTGTCTTGCCGAGGCCTGAGTCGCCGTAGATGAAGAGCGGGTTGTAGGCCTTCGCCGGAGCCTCGGCGACGGCGACCGCGGCGGCGTGAGCGAAGCGGTTGGACTGGCCGATGACGAAGTTGTCGAAGGTGTACTTCGGGTTCAAGCGGGTGTCGCTGCGCGATGCCGGAACGATCGGCTCCGGCGCCTGCTCGGGCATCAGCGAGTGACTCGGTGCCGGAGCGGGAGTTCGCTCGTCGTTCGCGGCCGGGCGCGGCGAATCGATCAGATCGGGATTGACCACGACCCGGAAAGCATTCACCTCGGGGTCGGAGCCCTGGACCTGCGCGAGGGCCTCCAGGATGGGAGCCCTCATGCGCTTGTTCATCTGCGCCGCGGTGAGGTCGTTGGGGACGTCGAGGTAGAGCGTCCCGCCCATCACGCCCTGCGGAACGGCCAGATTGAGGAACCCGTGCAGCTGAGGGGTGACGCGCTCATCTGTGAGGAGCTGATCGAGCACGGCGGACCAGACGGGAACATCCGGTACTTCGTGCAATGACATGTCCCCTCCGGGATCTCGGCGCGCGGGCAGACCGACGGAGTCGTGTCGAACCTGTGGATAACTTCCGGGGCCACGCTAGTTCGCGGCTCATCCGGAGCAAAATCCACTGTAGAACGCTGTCGCGTGTCTTTGCCACGCCTGTGGACAACCGCTGGGGATAATGGGCGGTCGGTTTCTCGGTTTGAGTTAACGGCGCGCGCGACGTAGCCTTAGTCGGTTGACTTATGCCTACACGGCAGTCCCGACCACACGTCCCCGGCAGAAGAGCATCGGGCGACACCACCTCCGGAGTGACCCATGAGCAAGCGCACCTTCCAGCCCAACAACCGCCGTCGCGCCAAGAAGCACGGCTTCCGCGCCCGCATGCGCACGCGCGCCGGCCGCGGCATCCTCGCGGCACGCCGTGCCAAGGGCCGTACCGAACTCTCGGCCTGATCGACCCGGTGCTCGCGAAGCCGAACCGACTCACCCGCGGATCGGACTATAAAGCCACAGTCCGTCGGGGATCCCGTTGCGCCGGAACGCATTCCGTGACGTACGTCGGCGGAGCCGGCGAAGAGGGCCCCGCCCGTTTCGGTTTCATCGTGAGTAAGCAGGTCGGTTCCGCGGTCACCCGCAACACCGTCCGTCGCCGCCTCAAGGCGGTGTGCGCGGAGGCGCTCCCGTCTGTTCGCGGGGGCGCCTCCGTCGTCATTCGTGCTCTCCCCTCCGCGGCCACCGCCGACTACGCCTCGCTTCGGTCCGATGTCCTTCGGTGCCTCGAGCGGAAAGCGTCCGCATGAGCTCGTCGACTCTCCCCACGTCCGCGACCGGAACCGCTCACTTCGAGTGGTCGGCGGTCGCGGCATCCGTCCCGCTCCTCCCCCGTAATGCAGGATTGGCCCTGTTGCACGCGTACCGCGCGACGATCTCGCACGTCTATGGCGACGTCTGCAAGTACTACCCCTCATGTTCGGCCTACTCGGTGGGCGCCGTGCAGCAGCACGGACTCGTCAAGGGCGTCGCATTGACCGCGGCCCGTCTCGCACGCTGTCATCCCTGGGCACAGGGAGGCATTGACGACGTTCGTCCGCACCGCGCCTTTCGCCACGAACTCACTCCGCACGGTTTCGTCGTGCCCTCCCGGAAGGACTGATCGTGCAATTCGATCTCATTGGGACCATCCTCTGGCCGCTGAAATGGGCGGTCGAGCTCGTGCTCGTGGGCTGGCACGCACTGTTCACGGCTCTCGGCATGGCGCCGGCCGCCGGCATCACCTGGGTGCTGTCCATCGTCGGTCTGGTGCTCATCGTCCGCGCGGCCCTGATCCCTCTGTTCGTGAAGCAGATCAAGAGCCAGCGCAAGATGATGGAGATCGCTCCGGAACTGCGGAAGGTCCAGGAGAAGTACAAGGGCAAGCGCGACCAGCTGTCGCGCGAGGCGATGAGTCGCGAGACCATGGCCCTGTACAAGAAGCACGGCACGACGCCGGTGTCGAGCTGCCTGCCGCTGCTTGTCCAGATGCCCATCTTCTTCGCGCTGTTCAGCGTGCTGAACGACGTGTCCAAGCATGCAGCCGTCGGTCAGGGTGGTGTCGGTCTCCTGACCCCCGAGCTCACGACCGAGTTCTACGACGCGCGGCTCTTCGACGTGGCATCCATGCACGTCAACCTCGTGACGGCATGGGGCCAGTCCGACGGTCAGGTGACCGTGGCGATCCTGCTGACGCTCGTCGTGCTCATGATCGCGTCGCAGTTCTTCACCCAGCTGCAGATCATCTCGAAGAACCTCTCCCCCGAGGCCAAGACCGGTCAGGCCTACCAGATGCAGAAGGTGATGCTCTACATCCTTCCGCTGGCCTTCATCTTCTCCGGTGTGTTCTTCCCGCTGGGTGTCGTCATCTACTGGTTCGTCAGCAACCTGTGGACCATGGTTCAGCAGTTCGTCGTGATCCGTGAGATGCCCACCCCGGGCTCGGATGCCGCGAAGGCTCGCGAAGAGCGTTTGGCCCGCAAGGGAAAGGCGATCGACTCCAGCGGCAAGGTCGTACCCATCGAGAAGTACCGCGCGGAGCAGCAGCGCCTCCTCGAAGAGACCGAGCGGGCCCGCGCGGCACAGCCCAAGCGTCAGCAGCCGGTGGGCAAGCAGCGCGCGAAGAAGCAGCAGTCCACGAAGGGCGGAACCTCTGCAGCCCGTCCTGCACCCGGCACCGCCGGTTCCGAATCCTCCTCCTGACGACCCGGAGACCATCATGACGACGTCCGAGCAGATCTCGACCGACCAGAACGCCGCCACCGAAGAGCAGCTCGAGCAGGAAGGTGACATCGCCGCCGACTTCCTCGAGGGGCTGCTGGATATCGCCGACATCGAGGGTGATTTGGCTCTCGACGTGCGGGCAGGACGCGCGTACGTCTCGGTCGAGGCCGACGACGCCGACGCTCTGTCCACGCTGTCGCATTCCGACACCGTGCAGGCCCTTCAGGAGCTGACACGCTTGGCCGTGCAGAACGCGACCGGGCGGTTCTCACGTCTCATTCTCGACGTCGGCGGTTCGCGTGATGCTCGGCAGCGCCAGCTGGAGACGCTCGTCGACCGCGCCATCGAGCGTCTCGACGAGGGTGCATCTCAGGCATCGCTGCCCGCGATGTCGAGCTATGAGCGCAAGCTGGTGCACGACATCGCGGCAGATCGTGGCTACGTGTCGGAATCGTTCGGTGAGGGCGCGGATCGACACACCGTTCTGCGTCGAAGCTGAGGTCGCCGGATGCCGACCGGGCTCGAGCGCGAGCCGGCTGTCGCGGCGGAGATCTTCGGTGATCGCCTCGAGTTGGCGCGGCGGTTCGCGCACTCCCTCGCCGAGCATGGTGAAGAGCGCGGGCTGATCGGGCCTCTCGAAGTTCCGCGTCTCTGGACGCGGCATGTTCTGAACAGCGCGGTTGCGGCCCCCTTCTTCGAAGGGCGAGCAGCTGACATCGGATCCGGGGCCGGTCTCCCCGGACTCGTCCTTGCCATCGCTCGACCTGACGTGGAGTGGACGCTCATCGAACCGATGGAGCGCCGCACCGCGTGGCTCACTGAACAAGCGGACGCACTCGGCCTGACGAACGTCACCGTGGCGAGAATGCGCGGCGAGGAATGGGCGGAGGGACGTTCGTTCGATGTGGTGACGGCGCGTGCTGTCAGCGCTCTCCGGACATTGTTGCCCTTCACTGCGCCTTTGGTGAAGCCGGGTGGAAGGCTCGTCCTTCTGAAGGGCGCGAACGTCGGCGCGGAGATCGACGCCGCCGCGAAGCAGGTGCGACGTTACGGTCTGACGGATGTTCGCGTGGAGATCGTCGGCGAGGGACAGCTCGACGAACCGACGCGCGTCTTCGTCGCCACCGTGTCACGGTGACATGTAAACATGTTCTCCGGAATGAATATTCGCGGGTGAAACGGTTGTAGACCGACGTGGCGATGGTGCTGATGTCGTCGCGTGGCCGCCCGTGTGGGTGAGCTCGCTGGGGTGATCTCCCCCACCGAGAGCCTTCGACGATCGGTGACGCGATCGTGCTCCGTGGGTCGGCGAGATTCGGCGGCGATCGCGGGATCCGGCGTCGAGCTGTGCGGCGCGTCCGTGGCCTGGCTCGCCCCTGGCGTCGCGTCTCGCGGACGTCCTCAGGGAACGGACAGTGCTGCGTGCTGGATGTGAGGAGTACCCGGTTGTGCGCCAGTGTTTCACTCGCTGGGCGCACCCGGCGTTTCACGTGAAACACAAGGCGGTTCGGCTCCGTTCGCATCCGGTGTGGCACGCACGGCTTGTGGGCCCCTGTGACTCTCTCGTCACTCCGCCTACCGGGCACGGCTCGATGGTGCGCGTGCCGAGGGGTGTCGCGACGCGTACAGCGACGACCACGACGATGATCATTGCTCCAATGCTGACTGTCTTGACGATGTGCTGCTGACCGTCGACGAGGAACATGAGCGCATGCCAGGCTACGGCGCTCTAAACGACATGTCCGCCGCAGGTGCGCAGCGTGGGGAACGCCCGGTGAGAGGTCCTCGCGTGTGGCTTGTTGTTCGTCAGACCACGACGGGCGAGAAGCAGCAAGGGGTACGGTGTGGACGTTCTGCACGTATGTTCTCATCTGAAGTCACGTGGCCATGAGGTCAGATGTCGCGGCGCTACGCACCTGGGGAACGTCGGGCCCCGATGTACGAAGTCGGAGGGTCGGGGTAGGAAGGGGGCGCGATCTGATGGCGATATGCGATCGGCCCACAGCGAAGAACACCCTCGCAGAGAAGCGTGACCCTCCGTGCGATCGCGCCCGGCACCGGAAGTGAGCGGCCGGTCGGTGAAGGGTCTCGCCTCGTCTGGACGAGGTGAGGGGGTCCCCTCGCCCATGCTCCGCACACTGAAGAGGGGCGACGACATAGTTGTCGTCGACCGTCTCGCGCGGAGTGTTCTGGCGACGATGACTCTCGCCGCTGTCGCGCACGGTTGGACGTGATGTGGGAGCGGCCCAGAGCGACGGGCCTCCGACCCACCGGCCCGCGACTGAAGTGCGCGCGAAAGAATGTGGCAACTCACGGAGGCACTAGCTGCGTGCAGGGTGGCGCACCTTTCTCCGCGTATGAACAGCCCCCTCACCCCGTCGGGACGGGGGGACGAAGAGTGAGTGTCAGTGGAGGGCCGGTCGGTGCCAGCAGTCATCACCGTCGTGACGATGACCGTCGGTCCGACTGATCGCCGCTGCCGTCGGGCGGTCTCTGGGAGTTCGGTGCATCCCATTGATCCGGTCCGCGCCGGGCGCGCCTGCTCGACGCGGCCTGCACCTGGGGAGCGGGGAGCGTGTCGCCTCCCGCGCACGGACATCGACGGCCGATGGAGGCCGGGAAGCCGATGGGCTCATTGTCAGGATCGGTGACGAGAAGTCTCGCACTCCGAGTTCGGGTCGCGCGTCGATGCGGTGCGAGTTCGCTTCTGGATCCATGAAGCTGTCGAGCATCGTCGCTTGCGTGGACGCTGATCGCGATGGGAGTCCTCGTCCGTGCGGTGATTCCAGGGGTGCAGCGATCCAGTCGCGGCCGACGTCGTACCGCTCGCGTACGATCTGAGCCGCTCTCGCAAGAATGACGCGAAGCCACCCTCGGGGCGTTGTCGTCAAGTTGATACCTGCACGGCCGACACCAACAACTCGATGCTTCCGGAGACGTCGTCGACGAGCGAAACAGTGGGGCAGGGCGCTCACGCGTCGGGTCGCCCGATTGGTCTTTGGTGGCAGATGCCCGGGATGCCGCGGTCCTCGCCGTCATGTGGGGCTGGCGCGTTTCACGTGAAACATGGCTGTCGATGTTGCCCTATCTCGAGGCGCATCGGTCGCTGCGACGATGAACCGACGGTCTCCACTCTCGTGGCCCACATGTACAGGCTGAAGCCCACGGCCGCGGTGTCCACGCGCAGGGCGCCGTGCGGTGGGACTCTGCGTGCACACACCGTGTTCATCGTCATGGCGGGGTGTACTCCCCTCCCCCACATGCTGCCGGCACATGTCACTAAGCCGACGTGTTACACGCGCGCCGGGCGCGACGAATCGCTCCTCGGCGGATGGGTCCACCCTTCACGTTGCACGCCCGTTCAGCACGCACCGATTGTGGTCCTCGACGGGTCCACGCGGGCTCGGGTTCGCGATTCGGTGGCGCCTTAGGTTCACTCCCCCTGGCTCCCAGCCCCACGTTGAGCACGCGGGGTGGCCGTAGGGGGATGGCGAGGTCTCATCGAGCAGCGCTCCGTCCATCCTTGTGCGGCAGCGGCTAGTACCTCACCTCGATCACCGTTCCCTTGCGCGCAGACGAAACTGCGGTCGCTGGACTGGAGAATCTGGTGATCTTTCTGGCGCACTGCCCAGCCGGTGTGCGCGGACAGATGCCCGTGTGGCCCCGACAGCCTCAGCGGAGGTGCGTTCGTGGATGGATCTCATCGGACTGTGAGCTGCGTCTACGATCGTGGCGGCCCGCTCGCCCTTGCTGCGCTCCCCGGAGACATCGGTCGATGTTTCACGTGAAACAGTTTGCTCGACGCGCGCATGAACGGATGACGCTCAGAACGGGCGAGTGAATGGGCTCGGGGGGAACTTCTCGTCACCGGCCGCACGGGCAGTGCCATCATGTCGTGACGGCAGCCGGGCACCTGCCGGAGAGATGGGGTCGTCAGTCGATTGCCTCTGACTCTGGCGGCGGACGAGGTGTTCTCGCGTGACGCGACCCGGTGGGCAGATTGGCGACCTTCACCCCTCGATGCGATGCAGCGGAAGGGGGACGCGGAGGCGTATTGCAACCTCGCGGTCATGAGCGCAACGAGCGATCGACGCGGAGGTTCCCGACATTGTCCAAGAGGTGCCTGGGGTGCGCCTAGCGCACCACGGTTGGCCCGTGGGTCACACATGTGCGTTCGCCCCGGGTAAGGGATGTTTCACGTGAAACGTCCCCGGCGGGCACAGGAACACGATGATGTGAGCCCGAACGTGCCCCTCGCTAACGACCCATTGCGCCACGCGTACGGCATGTGGGCATCGACGCCCGCCTCGGCAGGCGATGTTTGATCCTCGTTCCGCCGCCACGAGATGACCGCGCAGGCGTTGACCTAGGACACTGAGAGCGGGCGCACAGCCTGCGCGGTCGCGCTCTGTCACAACGCAGAGGTGGGACCGGACGCAGAGTCGGGGCGAGACGGGCCGAGAGCACAGGACGAAGTGGGCGTGGGGGTGGGAGCGAATGGTGGGGAGTGCTGCAGTGGCGCGGACAGGCTCGGGCGAGGACGTGTCGGGCGATGGAGTCGGGGTCCAGTGGATCCGGCAGCGCGGTAGAGGCGGGTGTTGCGCTGTCGTGCGACGACCTGCCGGGTGCATGTGCCTAGTAGTGCCGCGTGCTGACGACGCTGCGTGCTCGGAGCCGCCGCGCGCTCGGTGATGGTCCGCGCTTGGTGATGTGTGTGGCTCGGTGTGACCTCGTGTGCGTGATCACCCTGTGTGCCCGTGACCCGGCGAGAGTGGTGACGCCGTGTGCTTTGCGACCGCGTGGTCAATGACCCCGTGTGCCCTGTGACCGTGTGCCCTGTGACCCGTGAGCTCTGGGACCCCGTGAGCGTTGTGGCGCCGTGTGCGTTGTGGCGCAGCGTGCTGGGTAACCCCTCGCGCTCGGTGACTCCGCGCGGCACGTGACCGCATGCTTGGTGACGCCGGGCTTAATGACTCCGGGCTTGGCGACTCCGGGCTTGTTGACCCCCCGTCGAGTGACCCCCGAGAGTGATGACCCGGCGAGTGATGACCCGGCGAGTGACCCCCCGCGAGCGACGACCCGCTATCGCCGACCCGCAATCGCCGACCCGCGAGTGACGACCCGCGTGGTTGGTCGTGACCCGTGCGCTTCGTGAATGCGTGTGCTTCGTGACTGCGTGTGCTTCGAGACCCCGCGCACTCGGCGACCCGCGTGCTTCGTGCCACCGTGTGCGTCCGCTCACCGCTCGACCCTGACCCCGCGAGAGCCGGACCTGCCTCCTGCGCCGCCGCTGGCAAGGATGAGGACTGTGGATCCGACGGGGTCTCACAGCGAATCGGCACTCTGGTCACGTTTAGTGCCCGCGCAACAATTCACGCTGCAACCACGGCCGGATGCAACGTCGTCCGCATGGTCAGCTCGGCTTACCTCCGCCCAGACAGCTGACGAAAGATGCGTGCGACCATCCATCATCGTGGCTATTCGACAGGTGTGGAGGGTGGCGTGGAGATCGCCGAGAGAACGAGGCAGCGAGCGGCATGGTGTGGGGAGGTGGCATTCGGAAGCGCTCAGGGGAAGACGAAGGCCGAAGCACGGAACGACCGGCCGGCGGACACCCCGAGCCGCGACACGCATCACGTGAACAGTCTCCCCCGCGCTCCTCTCTCGCAAGAGCGGGGCACCGCGGCTGCGACAGACGCCTCGGTGCGTCGCCACCACCGAAAAGTCGTAGGCGCGCGGTCAGGACGCCGATGGACGCAGCCGGCCGGTGTGCGGTGCAGGCGAAGGGCGTGGGCGCGTTCCACGTTTCACGTGAAACACATCCCACCTGGGAGAAGTGACCATCGTGGCGGCTCTTTAAGTTAACCGTGGAGCGATGCGACGCCTGCGTCGACAATGCCGATTCGGGACCCAAGCGGGCAGGAGTGAGGCAGGGTGACCGACAGTGCGACTCATGCTCGTTCGGGGTCGTCGACACTCCCGATGTGGACGTCGGGCCCTGACGGAGGCGTTGCGCAATAACTTCCCGTCCATCCAACGCCTACCGTGCTCGTGCTCCACTGAGGGCACGGGACTGACTCTCGACCTGAGGGCACGGTGCAGAACGCGGGTGGGCGTCGCTCCCCCATCGCAACGCCAGCTGGGCCTGTGTGTGAGTGCGCGGAGGCGGAACGATGCTGCTGACGAGCGAACGCAACCCGAGACAGCGGGTCGCAACACTCCCGAGAGAGGTTGTGGCGAGCATGCCGCGGGTAGACTGGGCGAGTTCGGCGACGGCAAGGGAGAACGTTTCACGTGAAACAGTCCGGCGAGACGTCATCGTCATCCTCGTTCGACGACTCCCCTATCGCTCGCGAGATCGCCGACCTTTCGGCTCGACGCCGCGCATTGGAGAGTGCAAGCGTCGAACTGTCGGGACGCACTCGTGTCTTCACGGTGTCGAACCAGAAGGGTGGCGTCGGGAAGACCACGACCGCAGTGAATGTCGCCGCCGCTCTCGTTTCGGTGGGGGCGCGAGTCCTCGTCGTCGACCTTGATCCGCAAGGCAACGCGTCCACCGCTCTGGGTGTCGCCCATAACGCGGAAACCGCGAGCATCTATGACGTGCTCATCAACGAGGTGCCTCTCGCTGATATCGTCCAGACCAGCCCGGAGTCTCCGAACCTGCTTTGCGCTCCGAGCACCATCCACCTTGCGGGCGCGGAGATCGAACTCGTGTCGCAGGTCGCTCGCGAGCACCGTCTGCGCGGGGCTCTGCGTGAGTACCTGGCGATCGACGGTAACCATCTCGATTTCGTCATCATCGACTGTCCCCCGTCGCTGGGTCTTCTGACGATCAACGCCTTCACCGCGGCGGATGAGGTTCTCATTCCGATCCAGTGCGAGTACTACGCGCTCGAGGGGCTCAGCCAGCTCCTCGGCAGTGTGCAGATGATCCAGAAGCACCTGAATCCGGCTCTGCATGTTTCGACGATCCTGCTCACGATGTACGACGGCCGCACGCGCTTGGCGCAACAGGTCGCTGATGAGGTTCGATCGCACTTTACGGATGAAGTCCTCGACACGGTCATCCCCCGATCGGTGCGCGTCTCGGAGGCACCGAGCTTCGGACAGACCGTGATCGCGTACGATGGCCAGTCAGCGGGCGCCATCGCCTACCGCGAAGCGGCGGTCGAGATCGTCAACCGCGACACCACGACGAAGGGTTCCTGATGGCTAAGAGGACCGGACTCGGGCGCGGCATCGGCGCCCTCATTCCCACGGCGGAGCCTTCGGAGGCACGACCGGTCGATGTGTTCTTCCCGGGTGCGTCGACGAAGACGGACGCCACGGCGGAAGCGGGCACGGATGCCACCGCTCCGGTGGATGATCTCGTCTCGGTGCCGGGTGCTCGACTCGTCCACATCGACCCCGCCTCCATCGTTCCGAATCCCCGTCAGCCGCGCACGCATTTCGACTCCGAAGACCTCGCCGAGCTCGTGCACTCCGTGCGGGAATTCGGTGTCCTCCAGCCGGTCGTCGTCCGTGACAAAGGCGATGGCACGTACGAGCTCATCATGGGAGAGCGCCGCACACGCGCCTCGCGCGAGGCGGGACTCGACTCCATTCCGGCGGTCGTCCGCGAAACCGAGGATGAGTACCTGCTCCGAGATGCCCTCCTGGAGAACCTCCACCGTTCGCAGCTGAACCCCCTCGAAGAGGCGTCCGCCTACCAGCAGTTGTTGGAGGACTTCGGCATCACGCAGGAGGAGCTCGCAACCCGGATCGGGCGTTCACGGCCGCAGATCAGCAACACCATCCGTCTGCTCAAGCTTCCGGTCCCCGTGCAGCAGCGGGTCGCTGCCGGCGTGTTGAGCGCGGGGCACGCGCGCGCGATCCTCTCGCTCGATGACCCGAAAGAGATGCAGAAGCTCGCCGACAAGATCGTGAACGAGGATCTGTCCGTTCGCGCGGCGGAGGCAGCGGCCAAGATGCCGGGGGTCTCCCCCGTGCGTCAGAAGCCGAAGGCCGGTTCACGACGATCGGGTCTCGACGACGTCGCCGAGCGCCTCGGTGATCGGCTGGACACCAAGGTCCGCGTCTCGCTGACGGCAAAGAAAGGCCAGATCAGCATCGATTTTGCAAGCATTCAGGATCTCAATCGCATCCTGTCCGCTCTCGGCGAAGAGAGCTACACAGGCTGACCGTGAGGGGCCCGATGCCCACCTGTGCCGCGTACCCTGGATAGGTGACCGCGAACGATCAGAGCCCGCATCGGCGGGCCAGTCTGGAATTGCTGCGGGCCGAGGCATCCGACGAACTGGCTGTTCTCATCCACGAACGCCTGCGCGGCGGCGAAGATCCGTGGGACTTCATGGAAGACCTGCCCAGCGTCGACGAGCTCGTCGTGCTGACCCTTCGCGCCGACAACATCGCCGAGAACGGCGGGCAGCGCCCGAACCGTGCGCGCAACTATCGCGTGCTTCGACAGATCGCCCTCGATTATCCCCCACTCACACGAGCTGTGTGGCGCATCCTGGGAGAAGAAGAGCCTCACCGGCGCTGGGATGCCAGCGTCCGACTCGACGCGTCCTGAGCCCGCTCACGGCGCTGCGGCTGGCATCCCGCTCCGCACCTGCCGCGACGTACGACGAAACCCCGGCGCTGAGGCGCCGGGGTTTCGTCGTGATGAGGGGATCTCAGCCGATGAACGGCGCGAGGTCCTTCTCGAGGGCGTACTTCGGCTTGGCTCCGATGATGGTCGTCTTGACCTCACCACCCTGGAACACCTTCATCGCGGGGATCGAGGTGATCTGGTACTTCATCGCGAGGTCGGGGTTCTCGTCGACGTTGAGCTTGAGGACGGTGATCTTGTCCGAGTTCTCGGACTGGATCTCGTCGAGCACGGGGGCGACCATGCGACACGGTCCACACCACTCGGCCCAGAAGTCCACGAGAACGGGTCCGTCAGCCTGCAGGACGTCCTGCTCGAAGGTCGCGGAGGTCGTCGCCTTGGCGGTCATTTGGTTTTCTCCTTAATGAGAGCGTCAGTGAGTGATAACGCCGTCAGGCGTGTGTTTGTTCCTCAGACCACGGCCGCGTCGGGCAGTCCTTCGATGAGGCTGTCGGCGACGGCGGGTTCGCCGGCCTCACCACGCGCGGCGAGGAAGTGCTCGACGTCGAGGGCGGCGACCGTGCCGCTGCCCGCAGCGGTGATGGCCTGGCGGTAGGTCGGGTCGATCACGTCGCCGGCGGCGAAGACACCGTCGACCGATGTCCGCGAGGAACGACCGTCGACCCAGATGGTGCCCTGGTCGGTCAGCTGCAGCTTGTCGTGCACGAGGTGGGTACGGGGGTCGTTGCCGATCGCGACGAACAGACCGTCGAGCGGGAGCTCACGCGTGGTGTCATCCACGGTCGAACGCAGGCGTACGCCGCTGACGGCTTCGTCACCGAGGATGTCGTCGACCGCGCTGTTCCAGATGAACTCGATCTTCGGGTTCGCGAAAGCGCGCTCCTGCATGATCTTCGAGGCGCGAAGCGTGTCCTTGCGGTGGATGATGTAGACCTTCGACGCGAACTTGGTGAGGAAGTTCGCCTCCTCCATCGCGGAGTCGCCACCGCCGACGACGGCGATGGTGCGGTCGCGGAAGAAGAATCCGTCGCAGGTCGCGCACCACGAGACCCCGCGGCCCGACAGGCGATCCTCGCCTTCGAGCCCGAGCTTGCGGTACGCCGAGCCGGTCGCGTAGATGACCGAAACGGCCTCCTCGACCTTTCCGCTCCCGAGAGTGATCTTCTTCACGGGTCCGTCGAGCTCGAGCGATACGACGTCGTCGTAGAGCACCTCGGCACCGAACCGTTCGGCCTGGGCCTGCATTTTGGCCATGAGATCGGGGCCCTGGATGCCCTCCGGGAACCCGGGGAAGTTCTCGACCTCGGTCGTGTTCATGAGGTCGCCGCCTGCTTCGACGGAGCTCGCGACGACGAGGGGCTCGAGGTTGGCTCGGGCGGCGTAGATGGCGGCGGTGTAGCCGGCAGGGCCCGACCCGATGATGATGACGTGACGCACGATTGCGCCTTCCTCTCGTTGATTCCGTCGGATGAAACCCATGCTAGCCGCGCGGTATTCCGCGGCCACAGGGCTAGCGCTTGGGGAGGAACCGTCGACCGAGCGCGAGCGCCGGAACGAGTTCGGGGGTTCGGAACAGGGCGAGGATGCCGAGATACACCGCGAGCACGACGCCGCCGACGAGTGCGGACCCGAGAACGCCGGTCAATCGGTCGGTGGACAGCCACCCTTCCGGTCCTCCGCACAGCAGGACGACGCCCCATCCCGCCGCTCCCGCGGGGATCCCGGCGAGCGCGAACCGGACGAGCGGGACGAGCCAGGAGCGGATGCCGATCCCACCCAACCGGCGGTTCAGGATCGCGGTCGCGATGATGACCTGCACGATGCTCGAGAGCGATTGGCCCAGGGCGACCGCGGCAGTGAGCTGCGTGATGGGGAGGAGTCCGGCACCCAGCGCCCACGCGGCCCCGAGCGCGGTGAGCACGACGAGGACGCCCTGCACGAGCGTGAAGAAGAACGGAGTGCGGGTGTCGTTGTAGGCGTAGAAGGTCCGCTGGATGACGAACAGCACCGCCAGGGGGAGCAGACACACGAGGAAGCAGAGGAGAACGGGTGCCGCGGACACCGCTTCGTCGGCGTCGTTGGTGAAGATCCGCGACGCCGGGACGGAAGCGGCGACGAGCGCGGCGGTGGCGGCGACGATGAAGAGCCCGAGCACGCGGATACTGCGCACGATGTCGTCACGCACGAGATCGTCACGTCCCGCCGTCGCATGCTCGCTGAGCTGTGTGAAGTACGGCGTCCCGATCGACAGCACGATCAGTGAGTAGGGCAGCATGAACACGAGCCAGGCGTTCTGGGAGGCGAGGACGGCGGGGCCGTTCCCGGATGCCTCGAACAGCACACGGCTCTGCACGATGCCGGCGAGCTGGCCGACGATCACCATGAGGAAGGTCCATCCCGCGAGGCGACCGATGTGGCGCAGGCCCACGCCGCGCCACTGGAAGTCGGGGCGCAGCTGCAGGCCGGCGCGGCGCCAGAAGACGAGCAGAACGACCGTCTGCAGCACGATGCCGCCCGTGGCGACACCGCCGAGCAGGCCGATCATCGCCGGCGTCCACTGCGAGACCGCGGTGTTCGGGCCGCCGAAGATCAGCAGGAAGACGCCGAACCCGACCAGGGAGACGACGTTGTTGACGATCGGAGCCCAGGTGTACGGTCCGAAGACCTTCCGCGCGTTGAGGATCTCACCGAGCAGGGCGTATAGACCGTAGAAGAAGATCTGCGGGAGGCACCAGTAGGCGAAGGCCGTGGCGAGCGCGATCTGGTCGGGGGCGGCCGTCGCGGGCGTGTACAGCGACACGATCCAGGGGGCGGCGATCATGGCCACGGCTGTGGCGATCAAGAGGATCACCGTGCCGAGGGTGAACAACTTCGAGATGAAGGCGCGACCCCCGTCGGAATGCGTCGCGGCCTTGACGATCTGGGGCACGATCACCGCGGTCAGGACACCCGTGGAGATGACCGCGTAGATGTTGTTCGGGAGCGAGTTGGCCAAGCCGAACGCATCACCCGCGTAGCTCTGGACGGATCCGACGATCGCGACGAGCACGACCTGACGCAGCAGACCGCTGAGTCGGGAGACGACGGTTCCGGCCCCGATGAGGACGCTGGCGCGACCGATACTGCTCACGGGCGGGACTCCTCGGGGGCGGGCTGTTCGTCGGAGGGCAGATCGACGGCATCGGGGTCGACGGCATCGGGGTCGGCGGGCGCACGCCCGTCGGCCGGTTCATCTGCATCCGGTGGTTGCGTGCCGGCCGGGTCTGCGTCGCCGGCGGCCATCCTCCGGCGACGGGCGAGGGTGCGGACGACACCGATACTCAGGAAGACGACCACCAGAGCGATGACGACGATGAGACCGATGCTCTCCCACTCGGCGCGCACCTCCACGTCGACCACCTGAGGAGCGCCCACGGGCTCGCCCGTGGGGCTGTAGAGCTGCAGGCCCACGCTGACCTCGCCGTTGGCGAGTCGTGCCTCGACGGGGACCTCGACGCGGGTGTTGGCCGAGGCCTGCGCTTCGACGGGGGTCCGATCCTGCACGCGCAGGCGCGCATCGTCGGGGCGGACGGCGAGCACCACGGAGATCGGCCAGGGGAGGTCATTGCGCACCCAGGGCCGCAGCGGGGCGCTCGAGCTGACGAGTCGGAAGTCCGACGACAGGATCCCGACCGCGTCGAGGGTGGTCTGCGTCGCCGCCCGGTGGTCGGAGACGGCCGTGCGGGCGGCATCCCCGGTCCAGGAGACGTTCAAGACCTGGAGCACCTCAGCGCGTTCGCGACCGGTCAGCAGCTCGGGCTCCTCGAGGATCGAGGCGAAGCGGTCGATGATCTGTTCGTCGGCGATGAGGTTCGTGACATCGTCGAGGCGGCTCCCATCGACCTGGGGGTCGACGAGGGAAATCTCGGATGTCGATTGGTCGGTGATCGATGCGAGCGTCGTGCTCGTGAATCCGGGGGCGCCGGTGAGGGCGCTCATCGTGGCCCGGAGGCTCCCGCGCGAGCGGTCGGTGCCGCGATCGAGGACGACGAGGACCGGACGGTCGGCGCTCGCGGCGCGCGCGAAGCTGAGGTAGCCGAGGGCGGCGGCGAGGTCGGAGCCCCGACGGGTGATGTCGTTCTCGCCCGCCGCGCGTGTGAGGGCGAGGGAGACCTCCGCGTCGTAGACCGGGGTCGACACTCCCCCGACGCTCGCGGTGGCCGGTACGGACCCACCCGCGCCCGCCACGCTGCTGGACGGCAGAAGGACGTGTGCCGGAGCGTCCGGTGTGCCGAGTGCGCCGAGCGTGGCGACCGTGTCGGCTCCTGCCGAGCCGGTGGCGGGCCAGAAGACCGACGACGTCGTGGCACCGATGTCGAGAAGGCTCGTGAGATCGGGAAGGGCGGGCTGACCCGGCGAGGCGGAAGGATCGGGTGTGGGGCTTGCGACGGCGGGAGGCTGGGTGAAGTCGCTCGCGGTCATGTACGACTGAAGAGACGTCGGGGTCAGCGGGTTCGTCAGGCCGACACGAAGCTGCGAAGCCAGATCGGCGTCACCGAACTGCAGCGCGAACCGGTCGTTCGGAAGCGCCAGCAGCCTCTGCAGCCACGCCACCGCGGTGGGGGGCGCCGATGAGCCGAGCACACGGATGGCCGCCGGGATCGCGGGATCGACGGCGAGTGTCGCTCGCGTCCCGTCCACGGCGTCGAGCTGAGCCGAGAGCGGACCGTCGACCGCGGTGAGGTCGGCGAGTTCGTTCGCCGACAGCAGCCCTCGGGTCAGTGGTGCCGCGGTGATCGGCACGACGAGCGCGAGGGGGGTGGGCGCCGCGCCGTCGGCGATGACGACGACGACGCTGGGGGCGGAGAGTCCGTCGTCCGTGCGTGCGAGGAGGGGGTACACACCGGCGGCACGCCCGGCCAGTGCGGCGTCGGTCGCGGGCACGCTGAACGTGACCGTCGATTGGGAGCCCGCGGGCGTGGCATCCAGGGTGCCGTTCGCGATCTGCTGGAGCGTGACTCCCGATGCATCGTTGTCGAGCCAGCGGGTGAGCGCCGCGTCGTCGGCGAGGGGTTGGGCACCGATCGACAGGGTCGCGCCGGCGGACGAAGCCGACGTGCTGCCCGGGTTCGCCCGTGTCGCGGTGGCCGTGAGGGCCTCTCCGGGACGCAGGATGCCGTTGGCCGCGGGCGCGGCGGACAGGACCGGGGTCGCGGGGGCAGGTGTGGACGACGGAGTCGGGGTCGGGGCGGCGAGGGCCGCAGCGGGGGCGGCGAGCCCGACGGCCAGCATGGTTGCCGCGAGGGTCGCCAGCAGCCGGCGCGTGAGGGGGCGCCGCGGCACGGGTGAGCCTGGAGGCTGGGAGGTCGTGGTCATACGAGCGTCAGTGGAACGAGGGGGCCTCGCACCGCGACGAGTCTAGAGCCGCACACCTCGGAGCCCCCCGATAGCCTCGCGGAGACGGTTGAATGGACCGGTGCTCCCCGAACCCGATCCGACGCTGTGCCGCCTTCTCGCCGACGATCTGCGGGCCGCGGAGTACGGCAGCGCCGCTCTCCGCACCGCATGGGGAGCGCAGGCCGACGACGCCATCGCGCGCGGTCTTCTCGAACCGGCGCTGCGCGCGCTCGGCGACCGCCGGGATCCGCTCGCGGTGCTCGGCCGGTTGTGGGGTCTCGGTCGACCCGTGTCGAGCGACGCGCTCGCGGAGGCGTTGCCGTCCACGGGAGTCGCGGGCGCCGTCGCCCTCGGGTTGGCGGTCGAGGCCGGTGACACCGTGACGCCGACTGTTCTCGTGCGGCCGCAGGCGATCGCCGATCCCGACGGCGACGACGAATGGTGGATCGCCAGCGATCTCGACGAGGCGGCCCTGGGCGGTCCGCTCCCCGAGGATCACGTGCTCGGTGTCGGCGGGGCATCGCAGACCCTCGCCCGTCTCCAGCTCACCTGGAGGGCGGGTACGGCTCTCGACATCGGCACGGGGTGTGGCATCCAGGCTCTTCGCCTGCGGAGGCTCGTTCCGCGCGTCGTCGCGACCGACATCTCGGAGCGCGCGTTGCGGTTCACCCGCTTGAACGCGCTGGTGAACGGTGTCGACGGGATCGAGACGCGGCTCGGTTCGCTCTTCGAGCCCGTCGCCGGGGAGACGTTCGACCGGGTGGCATCCAATCCGCCGTTCGTGATCACGCCGCGGATCGCCGGGGTTCCGGCGTACGAGTACCGCGACGGCGGTCTCGAGGGCGACGCGCTGGTGGCCTCGGTCATCTCCGGTGTCGGAGATCACCTGGAGCCGGGTGGCGTGGCGCAGTCGCTCGGGAACTGGGAGTACCGGGAGGGCGAGAGCGGACTCGATCGCGTGAAGGGGTGGGTGGACTCCGCCCTCGATGCCTGGGTGATCGAACGGGAGGTGCTCGATCCCCTCGCCTACGCCGAGCTGTGGGTGCGCGACGGGGGAACGCTGCCCGGAACACCGGCGTACGCCCGTTTGATCGACGCATGGCTCGACGACTTCGCGCAGCGCGGGGTCACCGCGGTCGGTTTCGGCTACGTCCTCCTCCGCCGTCCGCTGGCCGGAGCGCCCACTCTCGCGCGCTACGAGCGGATCGCGGGCGGAGGCGAAGACGCTTTCGGTCCGCACCTTGCCTCGTGCCTCGAGGAGCACGATCGTGCGGCTCTGCTCGACGACGACGGGGTGGCCGCGGCCACGCTCCGCGTCGCTCCCGATGTCACGGAGGCGCGCCACCACCGCCCGGGCGAGGAATCCCCGTCCGTGATCGAACTGCGTCAGGGCGGCGGATTCGCCCGCACCATCGAGGTCGACCCGGCTCTCGCGGCCCTCGTCGGGGCGTGCGACGGCGACCTCGCCGTGGGTCCCCTCGTCGGGGCGGTCGCTCAGCTCTTGGACGTGGATGCCGACGAGTTGCGCGCGGATCTTCTGCCCCGCGTGCGTGAGCTCATCGTGACGGGCTTCCTCCACTTCGTCGACGGCTGAACGCAAGGGGCCTGTCGGCGGCCCCGGATAGGCTCGATCCCATGCTGAACATGGCCGAGGGTCTCGCGCGCCTCGAAGAGCTCGCCGCGCATCCCGTGGTCGCCACTCTGGCCCGCGTGTTCGCCGATGCGGGCCGCGATCTGGCGATCGTGGGCGGCCCGGTGCGCGATGCGCTGCTCGGGCGCCTCACCCACGACTTCGACTTCACCACCGATGCCCGCCCCGACGAGATCCTGGCGCTCGTGAAGCCCGTGTCGTCTGTGCAATGGGATGTCGGCCGCGCGTTCGGCACCATCGGTGCGCGGGTGAAGGGCGAACAGGTCGAGATCACGACGTATCGTGCCGACAGCTACGACGGCGTCACGCGCAAGCCCAGCGTGGAGTTCGGCGACACCCTCGAGGCCGATCTCACGCGACGCGACTTCACCGTCAACGCCATGGCCCTTCGCGTCCCCGCACGTACCCTCGTCGACCCCACCGGCGGTGTCGAAGATCTCATCGCAGGTCGCCTGCGCACCCCGATCGACCCGGCCGTGAGTTTCGGCGACGACCCGCTGCGGATGCTCCGCGGAGCGCGGTTCTCGTCGCAGCTCGAGTTCGGGATCGATCCCGACACGCTCGACGCGATGGCCGCGCTCCGCGAAACCCTGCAGATCGTCAGCCCAGAGCGGATCCAGAGCGAGCTCGTGCGGCTGCTGCAGACCGATGACCCGGTGCGTGGCATCCGGGTCATCGTCGAGACGCGCCTGATCGACGAGTTCCTCCCCGAGGTTCCCGCGCTGCGGCTCGAGGTCGATGAGCACCACCACCATAAAGACGTCTACGAGCACTCCCTCACGGTGCTGCGGCAGGCGATCGCGCTCGAGAAGCAGCGGAATCCGGATGCCGCCCCCGACGTGCCCCTCCGTTTGGCGGCGCTGCTGCACGACATCGGCAAGCCCGCGACCCGGCGTCTCGAACCCGGTGGCGGCGTCACCTTCCACCACCACGACATCAAGGGCGCGCGGATGGCGCGTAAGCGCCTGCAGGCCCTCCGCTTCGACGCGGCGACCACGACCGTCGTCGCCCGTCTGATCGAGCTGCACCTGCGGTTCTTCGGCTATGCCGAGGGCGCGTGGACGGATGCCGCAGTGCGGCGCTACGTCCGCGATGCCGGCGACGAGCTCGAGCGTCTGCACATCCTCACGCGGGCCGATGTGACCACCCGCAACAAGCGCAAGGCTCAGCGCCTGGCATCCGCCTACGACGACATCGAATCCCGTATCGCCTCGCTGCGTGAGCAGGAGGAGATCGACGCGATCCGTCCCGAGCTCGACGGCAACCGCATCCAGGAGGTGCTGGGGGTGAAGCCGGGACGAGAGGTCGGTGAGGCGTACCGCTTCCTGCTCGACCTGCGGCTCGACGAGGGCGTCGTCGGTGAAGAAGAGGCCGAGCGGCGACTGCGGGAGTGGTGGGCCGCTCGCAGCTGAGCCTGGCAGAGGCGCGGAGCGGGTCGGGGCAGCGGACCGTCGTGCGGAGTTCCTGAGGGACTCGCCGTTCTCGCGGCGCTCGGCTCGGCGTGTCGAGGCTGAACTCCGCTCGACGGCGGGAGGCGAGCGCCAGGAACGGCGAACGGGGCGTGATCCGAGCGGCCCCCATCCGCCGAATCACGCCCCGAGTTGTGGATGCCTAGTCCTCGTCGTCGCGAGCCTGCTCCAGGGCGGCGACCACCAGATGGGTGAGGTCGATGCTCACGATGCGTGGCTGCTCGGTCACGGGGTCACCGCCGTCTCGGTCGGGCTCGGCGTCGGCGGCGCGGCCCCCGGAGTCGCCTCGGTGGTCGGAGCCGAGGTGGGGATCGCGCCGGTCGGAACAGGCTGAACGCGCAGGAAGGGGAACGTCGGCGCCGTGGCCTTCGCGACGTCGTCCGCCGAATCCCAGCTCATGACGCCCGCTGGGATCTCGCGCAGCGGGTAGATGTTCCAGGCGTCGGCGGCACCGGGTGCTGTGTAGGGCACGGGCACGGGACCTCCCCCGCCGTAGAAGTAGTTGTCGAAGGGGGCCTCGCCGTTCGCGTTGCCGACGGTCGTGAGCGCGGTGCCGTTCTGATCGAACAGCTGCACCGTCGGGATCGCATTGCCGTCGGCGTCGAACGCATAGATGTTGCGGACGCGCTCGCCGTCGAGGGAGAGCCCCGACATGTAGGGCGCGGCCATGCCGGAGCTCGATTGATCCCACACCAGGGACTGCAGGCTGCTACCGATCGCCGCGAGCGTGAAGGGGGTGAGCACCAGCGTCACGACGGTGACCGCGGTGCGGATGCCGCGCACGATCGCGTTGGGCGCCCATCGCCCGCGGCCCCACTGCACGCTCAGCAACAGCAGAGCCGCCAGGAGCACGATTCCGGGGAACTGCACCGCACCGATCAGGTAGGCGACGGCGCCGGACGTGGAGCCGTAGCCCGACCAGAAGAGCGGCGCGATGAAGAGGTACAGCACCACGGCGCGGAGGATCCACCAGATCGGACGGAGGGAGGCCGCCAGGTCGAGCAGCCACTCCCCGGCCGGGTTACGTCGGATCTGCGCGTCGACGGACGTCCGCAGATCAGCGAGGCGCTGGCGGATCGGCTTGCGCGTCGCCGTGGTGATGTCGCCGCGCTCCGGGAGTCCCGCGGCCGCGCGCAGCTCGGCGGCGTAGGTCGTGGCATCCGGGATCGCGAAGGCGTCTCCGGCCTCGGCGGCCTGGTCGGAGAGGTCGGCCTCGAGCCCATCGAGGAGGTCGTCGACCTCGTCGACGGGCAGGTCATCGAGGTGCGTGCGGACCGCGGCGGCGAAGGCGCGGATGTCGTCGCGAACGGGCGTGGTGATCATCGGGCATCTCCGATCGTGCGCAGCTTGGTGGTCGTGGTCTTGTCATCGAGGAGGGTCGTCATGGCGGAGGAGAACTGGGCCCAGCTGGCGCGCTGCGCGTCGAGGAGTTCCCGGCCTTGAGGGTTGATCGCGTAGTACTTGCGGTGCGGTCCCCCATCGCTCGGCACGACGTAGCTCGACAGGGCTCCCGCGGAATAGAGTCGCCGCAGCGTGCCGTACACCGATGCGTCCCCGACCTCGCCGAGCCCTGCCTCGCGCAGTCGCCGAACGATGTCGTACCCGTATCCGTCGTCATGCTGGACGACCGCGAGGACCGCGGCATCCAGCACACCCTTCAATAACTGCGTCGTATCCATACGCGCCCCCTTCGCTTCTCTGCCTCGGACAGTACCACGCACTGCGTAGTAGTGTGGGGTGCGTAATGAGTCGTGTCGCTTCGATGATGTCGTCCGGCGCTGCCGTCGCGCGGACCTCGGGCACACCCGCGGCGGCGACAGGGCCTCGTGACGGCGCGTCGCGCGGGAAGTCCGCGTGACGGTACACCCCTCCCGTCGGAACGCCGCCCGACCTACACTGGGACCCTCCTCCGTCACCGCCGATGGGAGTGCCGTGCCGTCTCCGTGGTCGCGACCGCCGATCTCCCCCGAATCCTCGGGGTTGCTGATCGCGCGCGCCCACGAAGAACTGATCGCCGGCAACGAGGACCGGCGGCTGGACGACGTGCGCCCGCTCGTGAAGGAGTCCTGGCGGCGATCACTCGCCTCGTTCGTCGGACCGGAGGGGCTCCCCTCGCTCGACCTCGCCAGCGACGAACTCGAGGCGTATCGCCGCGCGCACCCGCTGGCCGGGGTCATGGACATGGTCCGCGCGCTCCTGTTGCCCGGGACGGCCGAGGAGTCGGGAGTCGTCGTGGCGGTCGGCGACGCGGCGGGGCGCTTGCTGTGGGTCGAGGGCGACCGTCACATCCGCAGCCTGACCGGTGACATGGGGTTCGTCGCGGGGGCCAACTGGGCGGAGGATGCCGTGGGCACCTCGGCCCCGGGAACAGCCCTGACCTTGGATCGCTCGGTGCAGATCCGCGGCGCGGAGCACTTCAACCGGCTCGTGCAGCCGTGGTCGTGCACCGCGGCGCCCGTCCACGACCCCGAGTCGCGACGGCTGTTGGGCGTGATCGACGTCACGGGAGGTCCCGAGGCCGTCACCCCGCAGGCGCAGCTGCTCGTGGATGCCACGGCGCGGGCGATCGAGAGCGAGATCCTCGTCGCGCGGCTCCGTGCGCAGCAGGCGCCGCCGTCGAAGCGGTCGGCATCGTCGCGCGCGCTGCTGAGGATTCTCGGTCGTGACCGGGCGCTCCTCGGGGCGGGTGGCTCGACGGTGGAGCTCAGCGCGCGTCACGCCGAGATCCTGCTCCTGCTCGCCGTGCACCGAGAGGGGATGTCCGCCGAGGCGTTGAGCGAGGCCGTCTACGGTCATGCCGCCGTCGAGACGTTGCGACCGGAGATGGTGCGTCTGCGCCGGGCGCTCGTTCCTGTCGCGCCGCGCCTGGTTCCGGCATCCCGCCCGTATCGACTTCCCGAAGACCTCGAGACCGACGCGCAGCACGTGCTGTCGCTCCTCGATCGCGGAGCACATCGGGTGGCGCTCGCGGCCTATCCGGGTCCGGTGCTGCCGGAATCGGATGCGCCGGGGGTCGCCGAGGTCAGAGAGTCAGTGCGGTCGGCGCTACGCGAAGCACTGATCGCCGAGGCCGGCGTCGACGTGCTGCTCGCCTACGCGGACACGGCGGACGGGCGCGATGACGAGGAGGTTCTCCGGCTGTGCCTGGGAATGCTCCCGGCTCGATCGCCGAAGCGCGCGGGTCTGGTGGCACGGCTGGAGCGGCTCGAGCGAGACTGAGCGGGAAGGGCGACGCGCCGCGGGGTGCCCGATGTCGGAGGCCCTCGTTACGCTGAACAGATGGACGAAAAAGCGCTCGACATCTTCTCGGCAGCTCGCGCCCGTCGCGACGTGGGGCGCATCCGCGAGGCACTCGCCGAGGTCAAGGCCGGCGACGTCGCCCGGGTGATCGTCCGCTCTCCCCGTTACGGTCTGTACGCGATCGAGGGCACGGTGCGGATCGGCGTCGGTGGGCAGCCCCTCGTCGGCGACATCATCCTGGGCACGAGCTCCGAGATCCAGCGGATCGACGTGGGCATCGAGCCTCCCGAGCCCGCCCTCACGGCCGACGTCGTCGACCCCTCGACCCTCCCCCACGGCACGCCTGTCCGCGTGACGTTCGCGACTCCGACGAACCACACGTTCGCGCTCACGGGTCCGATCACAGCGGGCAACGACCGGTTCCTCCTCGTCGGCAGCTGGATCGTCGCCGACGACCGCACGATCGCCCCGCGGGTCATCAGCATCGAGCGCCTCGACGACGTCGACCTGCACGAGGTGAACGTCCCGCCGCTGCGGTCGGTGCTGGCTGACGCCGACGTGTAGTCGCTCGCGACGCAGAACGGATGCCACGGCCTTGAGGTCGTGGCATCCGTCGTTGCTGCGCGCGTGCCGGTAGGGCGTCGGTGGGCCGCGCGGGTGCCGGTGGGGCGCGGGTGGGCCGCGCCCGGACGCCCGTCGGCCGAGGACGTACTCGTTTGCCGAGGACGCACCCGTTCGGTCCCAATCTCATGCGGTCTCGGCGAATGAGTGCTTCCTCGCCGCCCGCTCGGGCCGCGTGCAACCCGATGCAACCTCCCCCGGCGTACCGTCGGCGCATCGCCGCCCGAAGCCGACGCGGCGACTCATGACCGTCGAAGGAGACACGCATGACCATCGTCGAAGAAGGCGTCTCGAGCGTCTACGCCGCCCCCGGCACCCGAGGATCCGTCGCCGAGTACCGTTCGCGGTACGGCCACTACATCGGTGGCGAGTGGGTCGAACCCCACAGTGGCGAGTACTTCGAGAACATCACTCCCGTCACCGGCAAGCCCTTCTGCGAGGTCGGCCGAGGTGACGCGCACGACATCGACAGAGCAGTGGATGCCGCGTGGAAGGCGTTCGCGAGCTGGAAGAAGACCACGCCCGCCGAGCGCAGCGTCATCCTGAACAGAATCGCCGACCGCATCGAGGAGAACCTCGAGAAGATCGCCGTCGCCGAGACGTGGGAGAACGGCAAGCCCGTGCGTGAGACGCTCGCGGCCGACATCCCCCTCACCGTCGACCACTTCCGTTACTTCGCCGGGGTGCTGCGGGCGCAGGAGGGTTCGCTCAGCCAGCTCGATGAGAACACCGTGGCGTACCACTTCAACGAGCCGCTCGGGGTGGTGGGACAGATCATCCCGTGGAACTTCCCCATTCTCATGGCGGCATGGAAGCTCGCCCCGGCCCTCGCCGCGGGAAACTGTGTCGTGATCAAGCCGGCCGAGCAGACCCCGGCATCGCTGCTGTTCCTGTTCGACATCATCGGCGACCTGCTGCCGGCCGGCGTCGTGAACATCGTGAACGGCTTCGGCATCGAGGCGGGGGCGCCCCTCGCGCAGCACAAGCGCATCCGCAAGATCGCCTTCACCGGTGAGACCACAACCGGGCGCCTGATCATGCAGTACGCCTCGCAGAACCTCATCCCCGTGACCCTCGAGCTCGGCGGCAAGAGCCCGAACGTCTTCTTCGAGGACGTGGCCCTCCGCAGCGACGACGCGTACTACGACAAGGCTCTCGAGGGCTTCACGATGTTCGCGCTCAACCAGGGCGAGGTGTGCACGTGTCCCTCGCGCTCGCTGATCCAGCGGTCGATCTACGACCAGTTCCTCGGCGACGGGCTCGAGCGCGTGAAGAAGGTGCGTCAGGGCAACCCGCTCGACCCCGAGACGATGATCGGCGCACAGGCCTCGAACGACCAGCTCGAGAAGATCCTGTCGTACATCGACATCGGCAAGCAGGGCGGCGCGAAGCTGCTCACGGGAGGCGAGCGGGTCGACCTCGGCGGAGATCTCTCGGGCGGGTACTACGTCGCGCCGACGGTGTTCGAGGGCACGAACGACATGCGCATCTTCCAGGAGGAGATCTTCGGTCCCGTGCTGTCGGTGACGTCGTTCGACGACTTCGACGATGCCATCTCGATCGCCAATGACACGCTCTATGGCCTCGGTGCGGGCGTCTGGAGCCGCAGCGGCGACACCGCGTACCGCGCGGGCCGGGCGATCGAGGCGGGTCGCGTCTGGACGAACACGTACCACCAGTACCCCGCGCACGCGGCGTTCGGTGGCTACAAGCAGTCCGGGATCGGCCGCGAGAACCACCTCAAGATGCTCGACCACTACCAGCAGACGAAGAACCTCCTGGTGTCGTACGCCGAGGGGGCGATGGGCTTCTTCTGAGTCCCGACCTGGCCCCCGGGTGCTCCCGGGGGCCTTCCCCTGTGTCGAAGGAGAGAACGGATGCCAGAACTCTCACGCGTGGACGTGACGGATGCCGCGGCCGCGCTGCTGCGTGACCTGACGGCGAAGCACGGGCCGCTGATGTTCCACCAGTCCGGCGGCTGCTGCGACGGCAGTTCGCCGATGTGCTACCCCGTGGGGATGTTCCTCACCGGCCCGAGCGACGTGTTGTTGGGCACCATCGACATCGGGCTGGATGACCCGATCGAGGTCTACATGTCGGAGTCGCAGTTCGAGTATTGGAAGTTCACGCACTTGACGATCGACGTCGTGCCTGGTCGTGGTGCGGGCTTCTCGGTCGAGGGTCCGACGGGGATGCGGTTCCTCATCCGGTCGCGGATGCTGACCGAGGAGGAGGGCGTGGCGTTCGGGGTGCGCGCCTAGCGCTACAGCCACCCCCGCTCCACCGCCACCCGCACGGCATCCGCCCGATTCCGCCCGCCGGTCTTGCCGATCGCGCTCGACAGATGATTCTTCACCGTGCCCTCCGAGAGGTGGACCGTGCGCGCGATGTCGGCGATCGAGCCGCCGTCGCGCGCTGCCGCGAGCACGTCGGTCTCCCTCTCCGTCAAAGGGGAGTCACCCTGGGCGAGCGACTCGACCGCGAGCGCCGGATCCACGACTCGGAGACCCTGAGATACCCGCCGCACCGCATCCGCCAGCTCCGCCGCGGGGGTGTCCTTCACGACGAACCCCGAGGCACCGGCCTGCATGGCACGGGCCAGGTAGCCGGGGCGTCCGAAGGTCGTGACCATGAGGGCGCGGCATCCGGGAACCTCGGAGCGCAGCAGGGCCGCGGCGATGCCGTCGATGCCGGGCATCTCGATGTCGAGCAGGGCGACGTCGGCCTGGGAGGCGCGGGCGGCCTCGACCACTTCGTCGCCGCGGCCGACCTGGGCCACGACGTCGATGTCGTGCTCGAGACCGAGCAGGGCGGCCAGGGCGCCGCGCACGAGCGCCTGATCGTCGGCAATCAGTAAGCGGATCACCATGTCACCTTCACATTGAACCCCCCGAGGTCGCTCCGACCCATGAGCAACCGGGCACCGGAGGTCTCGACGCGCTCGCGAAGCCCGGTCAGACCCGAACCCGTGGATGCCGCCGCCGAAGGGCCGCAGCCGTCGTCCGCCACCTCCACCGAGCGCGCGCCGAGACGCACACGGCAGGACTGCGCGCCCGCGTGACGGATCACGTTGGTCACGGCCTCGCGCACCACCCAGCCGGCGAGCTCACGGCGATCGGCGGGCACTTGCTCGGTCGCTCCGGGGAGGTCGGCGGAGACGCCGGCGCTCTCCAGCGCCGCGCGAGCGGCCGCGAGCTCTCCGCTGATGCTCACCCCGCGATACCCGTGGACCGTCGTCCGGACGTCGGAGAGGGCGCCCCGTGCCAGCTGCTCGATCTGCGTGATCTCGTCGCGTGCGGCGGGGGAACCGGCATCCATCAGTCGTCCCGCGAGCTCCGCCTTCACGGTGATCACCGTGAGCGAGTGGCCGAGGATGTCGTGCACATCCCGCGCCACGCGGCTGCGCTCGCGCTCCGCGGCCAGGTCGGCGATCTGCGCCTGCGCGGCACGCAGACGTTCGAGCGTCGAGATGTTCTCGATGAAACTGAACATCATGATCGAGATCGACACGATCACCGCGGAGTTCAGGACGCTCGTGAACGGGTCGGCGCCGCTCATCTCGCCGAAGACGAACGACGCCACGCTCAGCCCGAGAACGACGGTCATCATGCGGTAATAACCCACACGGGCGACGGCGACCGCGACGCCGACGAAGGTCCACAGCCAGCGGACGTCGGAGCCCAGCCACGGCAGCAGCGTCAGGCTGAGCACGAGCAGGATGCCGGCGGGAGCGAGACGGGCGATGACCGACGGCTGACGACGGACGAAAGGAACGGATGCCAGGAACACCGCCGAGAAGACCACCACGATGGCCGTGCCGGTGACGTGGGCGGCGAGGCTCGGCTCTTCCCAGAGGGTCACGAGGGTGGGGAACGTCCAGATCAGCGACAGCGAGGATCCGAAAAGCCACCCTCGCTGAAACCGGGACCGGCCCGCAGCGACAGTGCCCTGCGAGCCGGTTCCTTCGGTCATGTCGTTCACCCTAGATCGGCTCACGAACGTCGCGTGTCGCGACGGAAGAAGAACACCGTTCCCGCGACGAACACCGCGAGCCACACCACCGCGTTGATGAGGGCGCCGAGGTCGAAGGCATCCCCTGTCAGCGGCGACCGCGCGAGTTCGCCGATGCCGTAGACGGGCGTGAGCTTGCCCAGCACCTGGAGGAAGTCGGGCATCGACGACAGGGGGAAGAACAGCCCGCCGAGGAAGGACAGCAGCACGACCGCGAGGCTCGTGATCTGCGCGGCGTTCTCGCCGGGAACCATGTAGCCGACCATGAGGCCGAGGGTCGTGAACACGGCGCTGGCCAGGAGCCAGGCCGCGAGACCGGTCACGATCCACTGCACGGGGGCGAGGGTGACACCGGCCAGAGCCGCGACGGCATATGTGGCGATGACCGCGAGGAGGCCGAACATCATGCCCGCCATCATCTTGACGACCACGTTCGCCACGGGGTTGAGCGGCGTGAGACGCAACTGGCGACTCCAGCCCTGCGCGCGCTCGACGGCGACCGACGCCCCGGTCTGGGTCGCCGACATCATGGTTCCGTACATCGCCATCGAGACCATGATGTACGCGGCCACCGACACGCCACCGGATGCCAGCGGGGTATCGGTCAGCGGGACGTCCAGCGTCTGGAACCCGACGATGAAGAACATCAGCACCGGGAAGGCGACGGTGAAGAGGATGCTTCGCGGGTTGCGGAGCTTGCGCACCAGCTCGATGCGCAGGTAGGTCAGCGTGAAGCCACCGAACGCGGGAACGGGGCGGTCGAGGGAGATGGCGGTCATCGGACTGCTCCGTTCAGGGCGGGGGCGTCGGTATCGGCGGTCAGGGTGAGGAAGACGCTCTCGAGGTTCTGCGCCGTGATCTCCACGTCGCGGGCGTCAGTCGTGGTGAGGAGGTGGCGGGCCAGCGCATCGGAGTCGCTCGTGCGGATCGCGACGCGCTCGCCCGCGGCCTCGACGGAATCGACGCCGGGGAGCGCCGCGAGCGCCGCGATGTCGGCATCCGGAAGCGTCGCGTGCACCACGCGTCCCGACACGAGGTTCTTGATCTCGGCCGTCGAGCCGTCGGCGACGATCTCTCCTCCGCGCATGAGGACGATCCGGTCCGCGTACTCGTCGGCTTCGTCGAGGTAGTGGGTCGCGAACATCACCGTGCGGCCGCGCGCGGCATCCGCCCGGATCGCGTTCCAGAACGAGCGGCGGGCCTCGACGTCCATGCCGGTCGTCGGCTCGTCGAGGATCAGCAGGGCCGGGTCGCTCACGAGCGCCATCGCGAAGCGGAGCCTCTGCTGCTCACCGCCGGAGCAGAGCCCGACGCGGCGGCTCGCCAGATTCCGGATGCCGGCCCGCTCGAGCGCCTCGTCGACGGGACGCTTCTCGGCGAACAGGCTCGCCGTGAGCTCGACGGTCTCGCGGACGGTGAGGTCTTTCAAGAGGCCTCCTGTCTGGAGGACGGCGGAGACGAGTCCCCGCGCGACCGCGCCGCGGGGCGTGTGGCCGAGGACCTGGATGGATCCGGCATCGGGCGTGGTCAGGCCGAGGATCATGTCGATCGTCGTGGTCTTGCCGGCGCCGTTCGGGCCGAGGAACGCCACGATCTCGCCGGGGTGGATCGAAAGGTCTATACCGCGAACGGCATGCACCGAGCCGAAGCTCTTGACGACGCCCCGCGCGTCGATCGCGGCGGGGTTCGGAACGGAAGAGGAGGTCATGTCTTCATGCTGGCGGGCACGCGACCGACCGACCTCAGACTCCCGTCACGATGTGGGGGTGACGTTCGTCATGGGTGGCGACCGTCGTGCTCCGTCGAAGAGGTGACGAGGTCGAAGGTGCCCGCGCCGTCGAACGTGAGACCGGTGGCGACGCGGCGGAAATCGGCGCTGTCACCGACCTGACCGGTATGGATGAATGCGCCGACGAAGCGATAGTAGATCTGCCCGAACTCGTCGCGGTAGTGCGCGAACACCAGTCGTGTGTCGCCCGAGCCGGTCCCCTCGGGGAGAGGGGCGGGGACTCTGCCGAGTGTCATCTCGGCCTGGGGCCGCTGGACGATCAGTTCGCCGTCGTCGAGGAGGGCGTTGAACCAGTCGCTGTTCGGATACAGCTTCGGGAACCACACCTGGACGGTCTTCGACAGACGCATCATTCCCGAGTAGTGCCCGCGAAGGTCTTTACCGAAGAGGCGTCCGACATCGATGTGGCGGCGGAATCGCGCATCATCCCGGATGCCGATCCCCCCACGCGCGATCCACTGATCGACGTCGTAGGTGCGGCCGAACCGGAACGGCACGAACGTGCCCGCGTCGATCTGTTGCTGCTTGAGCTCGCGGAGTTCCTCGATCAGCTCATCGATGCGGCGCCGGGCATCGTCGAGCGTGTTGATGTGCTTCATCTCCCACCGCCAGAAGCGGACGTTGGCGTCGTCGATCACACGGCGTTCCCGGAGCCGATCTGCCGGGACCTGACCGATGTGGCCGAGCTCATCGATCTCGATCGCGTAGCGGAACTGCGGGAAGTACAGGTCGAGCAGCGCGATTCGACCCTTCGCGGGGTCCGGAACGAGCTGTTGCGTCGCCCACTCGATCTCGGGGTCGTCGAGACCGTGGACGATGCGGCTGATCGCCCACACCTCGAACTTCTTGTGGACGATCTTCTGCAGGCGGAGGGCCTGCCATTCGAGCTCGGCGTCGACCGTGGGGGTGACGCCGAGCTTCTCGGCATCCGTCGGGCCTCCGCCGTCGATCGCGCTCATGAGGCCACCGGCCGGATGTCGTAGCCGAGAACGGTGCGGAAGTGGTCGATCATCGCGAGGTGGGCGGCTCCCCCGCTGGTGGAGCCGAAACCGAGTCTCCACCCGGTGCGCAGCTTCTCTCCCTCGAGCGTGATCACTCCGTCGTCGCCGTGTGACGCGAGCCAGCGTTCGCCCTTGCGCCGTTCTGCCGGCTTCTGACCGGGGTGGACGACCTGCTGCAGCAGGAGGCGCGGATTGAATTGGCCTCCCGCGGCGAGCGGCTCGATGACCGGTCGGACCACGTTCCCGAAGGCGTCGTCGAACGCGGCGCGGGTCGTGATCTCGGGGTGTTCGCGCAGCCACTTCGCGCCCGCCAGAGCGAGCACATCCCACTTGCCGAGCTTCTCGGGGGCGTCGCCCCAGGTGAACTTGGTGCGGTCGACGACGTTGGTGTGGAAGGTGGCGTCGGCGGCCTCTTGCCGCGCGCGGGCACCCTCATCCGACTGGACGACCGAGTAGACGCGTTTGATGGATGCCAAGACCGCATCGCGGACCTCGGGCTTCAGGTCGTTGAACGCCGTCATCGCGTTCTGCCGGTCGAGTGCGACGCCGTGGACGTAGGTGAGGAAGTCGCGGTCGGATGCCGAGAGCGCGGGCTTCGCGAGGAGTTCGATGATCTCCCGCGTCGTGAGGGAGGCCTGGATGTCGAGCGCGATCTGCGTGTCTTCGAATCGCCGACGACGGTGGTCACCGACGAATTGGAAGACGGTCAGGAGGCCCAGCGCGAGGGTCGTGACGACGCCGAACGCGAAGTCGAGTAGTTCAATGTCCACCGTTTCATCCAATGGGATGCCGGCGTGCCGACGTGGTCGGTAGCTGTTCGGATTCGTTCGGATTCGGGGACCGACGGGTCTTCGGGGGGGCTACGGCGTGGGTGATGGGGCGCGGTAGTCGTCGTTCGCGCTGGAGTTACGGCCACGGCCGCGGTGTCGGGGTCTGATCGTAGAAGTCATATGGGTTCCCTGGAACGCAAGGACCGCCGACGCTGATCGCATATGTCGGGGCGGTGCTGAACGAGATCGCGTTCACCGGTCCGCCCTCTCCGAAGACTCGGGGTACCGGGTCGGTGACGATGCGGGACTTGATCCCCAGAGTTCCCCAATAGTCGGCGACGCGTTGCGCGTCTGCCAAGGGATCGGGGCCCAAGGTCGTCGTGTAGGCGCCGTGCCCGAAGGTCACGCCACTCTGGCCATTTAGGACGCATTCCTGAGGGATCGTCAGTCCTTTGCGGTCGGGCACCCAATTGGTCGCACCGGATGCGAGCATGGTGCCTTCCAGAATCTCAACGGCCTGCTGCTGAGCCTCTTGCGGCCTCATGAATTCCTCCTTGGTCGTGGCGCAGCTCGCGAGGCCTCCCGCGAGGACGATCGCCGTGGCCGC